>NZ_JBMNUS010000005.1:0-273901 GCF_050946405.1 Pseudochelatococcus sp. | reverse complement strand
GCCTGTTCGCCGTGTAATACTGGAAATACTGCGCGGCATACCAGCCCGGCCCGGACGGCGGCGCGCCGTCCAGAAAGCTGGTGAGGCCGAGATTGACCGTCGGCAGGTCGTAGGCATGCAGATCCGCCGCGCCGAAAACCGAAAAGGCGCAGGCGAGGCCGGCGGCAAGCCCGCGCCCGGCTTTCGCCGCCGTTTCGCGCCGTCTTCCGCCGTTCTTCGTGGTGCCCGTCATTGATCCCCCCATTTTTTCATTCCGCAGATTCTTTTTATGGCGCGGCCGGAGCGGCGGGGCGCTTCCGGCCGTTCCGGCGCGTGCCGCTCACGGGCGTTGCTGCACGAGCCCCCGGCTGATGATGTTGATGTCGTCGGGATTGATGAGGTCGCTGCCGGTCCAGCCGGAAAGGTCGTATTCGCCCATGCAGCGCTTCACGAGATCCTGCATCGCCGCGAGTTCACCGGTCGCCGCAGCCGCCGCGAGGGTCTCGATGCGGACGTTTTCATAATTCCCGGCGTAATTGAGTTCATACAGCTCGTGCCGGCCGCCGAACTCCGTGCCGATGGCATCCCAGAGCAGTTTCAGGAGCTTCACCCGGTCGAGCGCCGCATAGCCGTTGGAGCCGCGCACGAAGCGGTCCAGATAGGGGCGGATCGTCTCGCATTCGAAATCGGCCGAACTGGAGGGGAGATAGATCAGGCCGGAGGCGACATGCCGCTCGATCAGCTCCTTGATGCGCGAATAGGCCAACGGGGCCATCACGCGATAGGTCAGCGCGGACGCGAGATTGGGCAGCACGTAACCATCCGTTCCCGGCCACGGCACCGGCGACTTGACCATGGCGTCGGAGAGGCCGTGAAACAGGTTGCGCCAGGCGATGACCTCGCCCACCGCCGTCTGGACGCCGCGAAAATCCTTCGCGCCGGTGGCCTCCACCGCCATCGAGAACAGGCCGGCGATGAAGTCGAGCTTCACGGCGAGACGGGTGATGCCGTGCAGGGTGAAACGCGGCACGAAGCCCGAGGCGGGAAAGAAGTTGTTGATCTTGTCGACATCGCCGTAAATGAAAATGTTCTCCCACGGCACCAGCACCTTGTCGAAGACAAGGATCGAATCGTTCTCGTCGAGACGGCTGGAGAGCGGATAGTCGAACGGCGATCCGGTGACGGCGGCGTTGAACTCGTAGGACGTGCGGGCGATCAGCTTCACGCCCTCGGCGTCCATCGGCGACGTGAAGATCAGGGCGAACGCCTTGTCCTTGATCGGAACGCCGTAATGGGCGATGAAATTGGCGTGCGTGAGCGCCGAGCCCGTCGCCACCACCTTCGCGCCGGAGACGACGACGCCCGCATCGGTTTCCTTTTCCACATGCATGAACACGTCGCGCACCTCCTCGACGGCGCGCTGGCGGTCGATGGGCGGGTTGACGATGGCGTGGTTCCAGTAATCGAGGCGGCTCTGGGTGCGGTTGTACCAGTTCTTCGCATTCCGGGCATAATCGCCGTAGAATGCCGAATTGGCGCCGAGCGTGCCGAGAAACGACGCCTTGTAATCCGGCGCGCGGCCCATCCAGCCGTAAGAGACCTGCTGGAGATCGGCGATCGCATCCCGCGCGCGCACCAGATCCTCCGAGGTGCGCGACCCCTGAAAGAACGGATGCGTCAGCGTGCCGGAGCCGTTGTCGGAGGGCACGCCGATGACCGCCTTGTTCTCATGGAAACGGTCGTACCAGCGCGCCACCATGCGGGCGGAATTGCGGAACGCCGGATGCGTGGTGACATCCTTCACCCGCTCGCCGTAGATGTAGATTTCGCGCCCGTCGCGGATGCTGTCGAGATATTCCGCGCCCGTATAGGCGTTGGTCGTTGCGGCCGGTGTCCCGGCGGCGCGAATTGCGGCGTTCGTCATGCTTGTCCTCCCGGAAATATTGTCTTGCAGGGCCGGATGGCGACACCGGCCAGGAACGGCGCTCCTTGGCGTCGTCGCCATGAGAACCGGCGCGCGCCGCTGCCGAAAGACATCGGGCAGATCGCACCTTTACGGTTATCTGGCGATTTTAAGCTGGAAGGCGATATCCGTTCTGCTTGCCAACACGGTAGGACAGCATGACATGGCGCCACAAGGTATCGTGTGATACTTAAATACGCATGGCATGCGTCCCGCCGTCCGGCTATCGTCGTTCCTGCCGGTAAGACAAGCGGGCACGAGAACTCTCATCGGCACGAGAACCCGCATCGGCACGAGAACCCGCGTCGGCATCGGGAGGACGCCATGGAAATCGGTTCGGCTTCAGCAAGGCCGCAGGTTCACGCCGACGGCGAACTGACGCTTTCGGCGAGCGTCGTCACCATCGGCGCCTTCGACGGCGTTCACAGGGGGCATCAGGCGCTCATCCGTCAGGCGGTCGCCGCCGCGCGGGCATCCGGGACGCCATCGGTGGTGTGGACTTTCGATCCGCCGCCGAAAGCGTTCTTCGGACGCGCCGAACAGCTCACCACGCTGGCGGAGAAACTCGATCGCATCGCCTTCTGGCAGCCGGATCACATCGTCGTCACGACATTCGACGAAACATATCGCAAGCGCTCCGCCGGCGCTTTCCTCAACGACGTCGCCCGGCTCAATCCGTCATCGGTATGGGTCGGCGGCGATTTTCGCTTCGGCGCCGGGCAAGCCGGCGACGTGGCGCTGCTGGCGCGAACGTTCGATACCCGCCTGCACGCTCCCGTGCTGTGCGACGAGGGGGAAATCGTGTCGAGCAGCCGCATCCGCCAGTTGCGCGCCCGCGGCATGGTCGACGCCGCCGAAACCCTGCTCGGCTGGTTCGGCCCGTGCACCGCGCAGCGACAATAGCAGCGACAATTCTTGGAGCCCGAGAAAGCATCATGAGCCACCTCTCCCACTCCCGGACCGCCGGCCCGCAGGAAGCGCGCCAGGAATTGCGTCAGGAGCCGCATATCGTCGATCCCCGCGTCCTGCGCGACGCCTGCGGCCTGTTCGCCACCGGCGTCAACGTCATCGCCACGCGGCTGGGCGCGCGGGACCACGGCATGACGGCGAATGCCTTCATGTCGATCTCGCTGTCGCCGCCGCTCATCGCCATCTCGATCGCCGAAAAGGCGAAAATGCTGCCGCTGATCCGCGAAAGCGGCCGTTTCACCGTCAGCACCCTGTCGGCCGACATGGAAAAGCTCGCCTGGCATTTCGCCGGGCGGCCCGATCCCGCATTCGCCTTCGATGCCGTTTTCGAGGAGCTGGACGGGCTGCCCGTGGTGCGCCGTGCGACGGCGGCCTTCGCGGCCGATGTCGTGCAGGACATCGAGGCGGGAGACCATGCGATCTTCGTGGGGCAGGTGCGGGCGCTGCGCACCGCGCCGGAGCGGGCGCCGCTCGTCTTCTTCAAGGGCAAGTTCGGCGAGATCGCTCACCAGCACCCCGCCCCCGCCGCCCTCATCGGCCAGGTCGCGGACAAAGCCTGAAACCCGGGGAGATAAAGCGCTTCCGGGCGCGAAGGCGGATGCGGCCTTCGCGCCCGGAAATGCGCCGGCGGCGCAACCGTCATCCGCTGTGCGCGGCGCGTTCGGCCTGGCGGGCGCGGGTCAGCGTCACGAAATTGCGGACGTGGACCGCCTGATTGTCGAGACGGACATTGAGCGACACCGCCGTGCCGGGATTGACGCCCACGAAAGGGCGATAGACGACGCCGTGCTGGCAGGAGCACGCCACGGACGCAGGCACCACCGCCACGCCGACGCCCGCCGACACGAGGCTCATCGCGGTCTGGTAATCCTGCGCGAAAACCCTCTCCTGCGGCACGCCGCCGTTCTGCCGGCAGGTGTCGAGAACGTGGTCCGCGTAGCCCGCCCCGGACTGGCGCGGATAGAGCACGAAGGTCTGGGCCAATATCTCGCCGAGACGGATTTCCGACTCCAGCAGCAAGGGCGATTCCTCCGGCAAGGCGAGGATCAGCGGCTCCTCCCACAGCCGGTAAATGCGCACCTCGTCGTCCTCGATATGCGGACGGGCGATGGCGACATCGATCCGGCGGCTGATCAGGGCCCGCTTCAGATCGACGTTGTTCATGGCCGAAAGAGACAGTTCCACCTCGGGATACCGCGTCCTGAACGCGCGGATCAGATCGGGCAGCACGCCATGGCCGGCGGAACCGACATAGGCCACGCGCAATTGCCCGCTCGATCCGTGCCCGATGCTCTGCACGTCGCGCATCGTCTGCTCGACACGTTCGAGCACGTCGCGTCCCCGTTCCAGCAGCGCGGCGCCGGCCTGGGTCAGACGGATCTGATTGCGCGTGCGATCGAACAGGACAACCCGCAGATCGGCCTCCAACTGCGCGATCTGCCGGCTTAGCGGCGGCTGCGCGATGTTCAACCTCGCGGCGGCGCGACCGAAATGGAGTTCCTCCGCCACGGCGACGAAATAAGTCAGCCGTCTGAGGTCCATTGCATTCCCCCCTGAACCTGTTTTTCATGAACGGAAGCTTCTTTCAGCCCCGGCGGAAATGCTCCATTCCCTTTATTGGAACAATCTCTTTTCCGGAACGGAATCCGCTTGCCGGAGCGCCGCCCGAAGGCGGCGCTCCATTCGTTCCGGCGGCAGCCGTTACTTGCCCGCCTGATAGGGCGGCGTATCGTGCGGCGTGCCGTAGATGAAGTATTCGTTGGGCAGCGGCGAGCCGAACCAGATGATCGCTTCCTCGATCTGGTCCTGGGTCCACTTGAGCGGCTTCCACGCCGGATCGAAGATGAGATAGCCGGCGTCGCCGAACAGTTCCACGCGATTGCCGCCCGGCTCGAACACATAGAGGAACATCGCCTGGCTGACGCCGTGCTTGCCGGGGCCGGCCTCGATCCTGATCCCCTCTTCCACGAAGATGTCCGAAATGTCGGCGAGGTGCTGCGGGTAGCCGTACCAGAACGCGATGTGGTGCAGGCGGTTGCCCTTGCCGGTGCGGTCGCCGAGGAAGGCGATCTCGTGCACGAGCGGGCTCACGCTCAGCCACGCGCCGCCCTCGCGCCCGTCGTCCAGTTCGATGTGCTCGCGCAGGTTGAAGCCGAGATGATCGATGAAGAACTGCTTGTTCTTCGTCACGTCGGACGCCAGCAGGTTGACGTGATCGAGGCGGCGCACCGGCACGCCCCGCGTGGGGCGGCGCTGCGGGCGGCTGAGCAGCTTCGTCTTCTGATCTTCCGGCGCCTGATAATATTCGACATCCCACAGGATGCGCTGCGGATGGCCGTCCGGGGTCACGAATTCGTAAGCCTTGCCGTAACCCCTGTCGCCCTCGATCCAGCCCTTGCCGAGCCCGGAAGCCTCCAGCGACTGCACGCGCCGCTCCAGCGCCTGCGGGGAGCTCGAGCGCCAGCCGACATGACCGAGGCCGGGCGTCTCGCGATAGGTGAGCTTCAGCGAGTGGTGGTAAAAGTCTTCATAAGCCCTGAGATAGACGGAATTGCCATCGCGTTCGGTCTCCGACAATCCCAGCAGGTTTTTGAAGAAGTGCAGACTCTCGTCCATCCTGGGAGAAAAGATTTCCACATGGGAGAGTTGAGCGACGTCGAAGATGGGTTCCTTATAGGTCATTTTGGTCGTTTCCTCTACTGGACAAGGTTGTGGGAACGCCGCCCGCGCATTGCCGGGGACGGTCTCATTCGTTCCCGCGGGCAACGGCCGTCGTCGGCCGGACAGGCGCGGGAAAGCGGCGGGATTCGGATGCTTCCGAGCAAATACTTGGAGGATAAGAATACTTGCAGGATAAGAATACTTGCAGGATAACAAGCACCCGACCCGTATTTGAAGCTTTATCGTTTTCTTCTGCCGGCGTTGCTTCAGGAACCGCCGGGTTTCTTCGCCTGCCGCTCGGCGTAGGAGATGCCGGCGATGGCCCAATGTTCGGCCGGAACCTCGCGGATGACGATGCGCACGGTGTCCGGCGGCGCACCCACGGCGCGCACGATGGCTTCGGTGACTTCGCGAAAAAGCGCTTTCTTCTGCTCGGGGCTGCGCCCCTCGATCAGGGTGATTTCCGCCAGTGGCATTTTCGTTTCCTCCTTGCACGGCCAGCCCGGTTCTTGCAGGCCCGGTTCTTGCCGGTATTGTGCCCGGCGCCTGCCGGTTGACCGTTTCCGATTGCCGGCCGGGCCGAACGAGGCCCGGCCGGTCGTACTTGCGACGGCGTTCAGCGCACGAGGAACTGAACGCGGCCGATGTTCTGGAATTCCGTGCTCACGTGGTCCCCGGCCGCGAGCGGCACGGCGGCGGTCGCGCCGCCGGCGAGCACGATGTCGCCCGGATTGAGCCGCAGGCCCAGCCGCGCAACCATGCGCGCCGCCGCGACGAGCGAGCGCAGCGGGTGGCCGAGAATGGCCGCCGACGAACCGATCTGGCGCGCCTCGCCGTTGACGGAGAGCACGATTCCCAGATTGGCGATGTCCGTGTGCGGCGGGTGGAAACCGCCGACCACATAGCCCGCCGACGACGAGTTGTCGGCGATGACGTCGCCCAGCGCGAACCTGAAGTTCTCGTAGCGCGAGTCGATGATCTCCACCGCGGGCGCCACCGCTTCCAGCGCCGCGACGGCTTCCGGGATCGTCACCCGCCCTTCGAGCGGCTTCTTCAGCAGGAAGGCGATTTCAGGCTCGGCGCGCGGATGGATGAAGTCGCCGCGCGCCACCGGCGCCCCTTCCTCGCGCCACATGCCGCTGGTCAACTGGCCGAAGATCACCTCGTCCACGTTCACCTGCTCCATCTTGGCGCGGCTGGTGAGGCCCATCTTGATGCCGGTGCGCGTGTCGCCGCGCGCCAGCCGCTTGCCGACCACGAGCGCCTGCACGGCGTAGGCCACGGCGGGCGTCAGCGCCGCCCCCTCCGGCAGCTGGGGCGTGGCCGTCGCCGCAAGCGCCGCGCCGTCGAGCCGCCCGGCGAGTTGTTCGAGATCGATTGGCGTCGCGGTTGCATTCCCGGCCATCACGCAGCCTCCTGCCGCTTCTTGAGATCGAGCGCCACATCGACGATCATGTCCTCCTGCCCGCCGATCATCTTGCGGTTGCCAAGCTCCTTGAGGATGTCGCCGGTCTTGACGCCGTAGGCCGCCGCCGCCCTCTCCGCGTGACGCAGGAAGCTGGAATAGACGCCCGCATAGCCCAGCATCAGGCTTTCGGCATCCACACGCACCGGGCGCTCCTGGAGCGGGCGCACCAGCGTGTCGGCCGCTTCGGCCAGCGCCGCGAAGTCCGCGCCGGTTTCGATGCCGAGCCGGTCGAGCACGGCGATGGTGGCCTCCAGCGGCGCGTTCCCCGCGCCGGCGCCGAGCCCGGCGAGGGAGGCGTCCACGCGCACCGCGCCCGCCCGGATGCCGGCCACCGCATTGGCGACGCCGTGAGACAGGTTTTCGTGGGTATGCACGCCCACTTCCGTCCCGGGCTTCAGGCCGTCGCGCAGCGCCCGCACGCGGGCGGCGATGTCGTCCGGCAGTTGCGCGCCGGCGCTGTCCACCACGTAGACGCATTCGGAACCGTAGGATTCCATCAGCTTCGCCTGTGCGAGCAGCTCCTGCGGGCTCACCATGTGGCTCATCATCAGGAAGCTCGCGGTGTCGTAGCCGAGATCGCGCGCGGCCTTCAGATGCTGGCGGGAGACGTCGGCCTCGGTGCAATGGGTCGCCACCCGCACCGATCGGGCGCCCGCGTCCCGGGCGCTGCGCAGATCGTCGGCCGTGCCGATGCCCGGCAGCAGCAGCACGGTGATGCGCGCGCGCTTCACGACATCCGCCGCCGCGGCGATCCAGTCGGTATCCGCGTGCGAGCCGAAACCGTAGTTGAAGGAACTGCCCGAGAGCCCGTCACCATGCGTCACCTCGATGGCGTCGACGCCGGCGGCGTCGAGGCGCGCGGCGATCGCCCGCAGATTGTCGAGCGAAATGCGGTGGCGCAGGGCATGCATGCCGTCGCGCAGGGTGACGTCCTGAACGTAGATCCGGCCGGGATCGGTGATCGCCATCTTACACCCCTCTTCCGCTGCCGGTTTCGGCCCAGCGCTCCGCGACGGCCTTGGCGGCCGATGTCATGATGTCGAGATTGCCCGCGTAGGCCGGGAAGTAATCGGCCGCGCCCTCGACTTCGAGAAAGACGGAAGTCTTCAGGCCGCTCACCGGGCCGATGCCGGGCACGTTGGCCGGATCGTTGGCGGAGATCCACTCGAACTGAACGTCCTGTTTCAGCCGGTAGCCGGGCACATAAGCCTGCACGCGGGCCACGGTCTCCGCGATGGAGCGGGCGATGGCCTCCTCGCTGCCGCCCTGCGAGAGCGTGAAGACGCTGTCGCGCATCAGGAGCGGCGGATCGGCCGGATTGAGGATGATGATCGCCTTGCCGCGTTCCGCGCCGCCCACGACCTCGATGGCGCGCGCCGTGGTGCGGGTGAACTCGTCGATGTTGGCGCGCGTGCCTGGCCCCGCCGAGCGCGAGGAGATGGAGGCGACGATCTCGGCGTAGACCAGCCTGTCCGTCGCCCGGCGGACGGCGTGGACGACCGGAATGGTCGCCTGCCCGCCGCACGTCACCATGTTCACGGCCGGCTCGCCCATGTGCGCGTCGAGATTGACGACCGGCACCACGTAAGGACCGATGGCGGCGGGCGTCAGGTCGATGACCTGCTTGCCGTCTGCCACCAGCACCGGATGGTGCTCCTTGTGGGCATAGGCCGACGTCGCGTCGATGACGATGGCCACTTCCCCGTAGACCGGCAGGGCCCGCAGGCCCGCGAGCCCCTCGTGGGTGGTGGCGACGCCCCTGTCGGCGGCGCGTTGCAGGCCGTCGGAGGCGGCGTCGATGCCGACCATCGCCGCCATTTCCAGCCGGTCGGACTGCTTGAGGATCTTCATCATCAGGTCCGTGCCGATGTTGCCGGAGCCGATGATGGCGACTTTCTTCCTTGTCATGTTTCCTCCCCTGGCGGCTGTCAGGCCGCAAACCGGGCTAACTCGGCTGTCAGGCCGCAAACCGGGCTGACCCGGCCCGTCAGGCCGCAAATCGCGCCGCCACCGTCCCCAGCCCCTCGATGCGCGTCTCGTAGGTTTCGCCCGGCTTCGCGGCGACCATCGGCCCCAGCGCGCCCGAGAGCACGACATCGCCCGCCGCCAGCGGCCGGCCGACGCCCGCCATGGTGCGCGCGAGCCACAGCACGGCGTTGAGCGGATTGCCGAGGCATGCCGCGCCGCAGCCCACCGAGACCGGCTCGCCGCGATGCTCGATCACCATGCCGGCGAGACGCAGATCGAGATCGCGCAAGGATACCGGCCGCGAGCCGAGCACATAGAGACCCGAAGAAGCGTTGTCGGCGATGGTGTCGAGAATGCCGATGCGCCAGTTCGCGATGCGCGAATCCACGATCTCGATCGCCGGCAGCGCGTAGTCGACGGCACTCACGACATCGGCCAGCGTCAGGTGCTCCCCCGCGAGACCGGCGCGGAGCACGAAAGCGATCTCCGCCTCGATCTTCGGCTGTATCAGCTTCCCGAAGGGCACGGGAGCGCCGTCCGCAACCTCCATGTCGGCGAACAGCATGCCGTAGTCGGGCTGATCGACGCCGAGCTGGCGCTGGACGGCGACGGAGGTGAGGCCGATCTTGCGCCCCGCCAGACGCCGGCCGGCCGCCAGCGCCCGTTCGGTGTTGATGTCCTGCACCGCATAGGCGCCGTCGATGCCGGCATCGCCGATCTCCGCGCCGACGGGCTCGACGGGCTCGCGTCGCTCCGCCGCCTGCGAGAGCCGGTCGGCGAGGGATTGCGCCTGCGGAAATGCACCGCTCATCTCGTGATCCTCACAGCTTGATGCAGACGTTGGACCGCTCGGTATAGAATTCGAGCGAATGCACGCCGCCCTCGCGGCCGATGCCGGAGCGCTTGGAACCGCCGAAGGCCGTGCGCAGATCGCGCAGGAACCACGAATTCACCCATACGATACCGACCTCGAGCCGGGGTGCGACGCGATGGGCGCGCGCCAGATTCTCGGTCCAGACCGCGGCGGCGAGGCCGTATTCCGAGTCGTTGGCGAGGCGCACCGCCTCCTCCTCGGTATCGAACGGGGCGATGTGGCAGACGGGGCCGAAGATCTCCTCGCGGATCGGCGCGCTGTCTTCCGCAAGCCCGGTCCAGATGGTGGGCTCGACGAAGGAACCGTCGTCGCGCGCATCGCCGAACACCGGCACGCCGCCGCCGGTCACGACGGTCGCGCCCTGTTCCCGCGCCTTCTCGTAATAGGAGAGCACCTTGCGCTGATGCTCCTTCGAGATCAGAGGCCCCAGGTTGACGCCGGGATCGCCGGGCGCGCCGATGACGAGCTTCTCCGCCCCTTCCTTCAGTCGCGCGACGAATTGCTCGAACAGCGGCCGCTCGACATAGACCCGTTCCGTCCCGAGGCACACCTGTCCCGAGTTGAGGAAGGCCGAGCGCAGCGTGCCCTCGATCGCCTTGTCGAGATCGGCGTCGGCGAAGACGATGCCGGCGTTCTTGCCGCCAAGCTCGAACGACACGTCGCGCAGGCCGACGGCGGCCGCCTGCATGATGGCCTCGCCGGTGCGGCTCTCGCCGGTGAGCGTGATGCCGTCCACGCCGGGATGGCGGGTGAGGAACTCGCCGGCCGAACCCGGCCCGAAGCCGTGAATGACGTTGTAGACGCCGGGCGGAATGCCGACATCGTTCATCACCTCGCCGAGCAGCGTGGCGGTGGCGGGCGTCTCCTCCGACGGCTTGACGACGACCGTGTTGCCGCAGGCGAGGGCCGGCCCCACCTTCCACGTCATCAGCAGCAACGGCAGGTTCCACGGGCTGATGACGCCGATCACGCCCTTGGGGCGCACCACGCCGTAATTGATGGCGCCGAGGCCGTCATGGGTGGGCGTGTCGTAGAACTCCGAACCGAGATTCTTGATGATGTCGGCGAAGACGGCGAAATTCGCCGCTCCGCGCGGAATGTCGAGCTCCGCCGCCATCTTGCGCGGCTTGCCGGTGTCGGCGACTTCCGCTTCCAGAAAGTCGTCGGAGCGGGCGGCGATGCGCTGCGAGAGATCGAGCAGCAGGTCGCAGCGGGCCTTCGCCGTGAGCCGGCCCCACGGCCCGGCAAGCGCGGCGCGGGCGGCCTTCACGGCCCGGTCCACATCCTCGAGCCCCGCCTCGTGCACGCGGGCGATGAGCGTACCGTCGACCGGGGAAAACTTGTCGAAGAGCTTTCCGCTCGTCGCGGGAGCGTACTGGCCGTCAATGAAGAGCTTGTGCTCCTTCAGCGCGGCGCGCAGGGGCGCGGCAGCGTCATGCATCGGTTCATCTCCTCCTCCAGCCGGCTTTTTGATCGGGATCGTCAAGCGCCCGCCGGATCTATGACAATGAGGATACGTTCGAAATATCGTTTGTAAAGAAAAATATCGTTTTTTTGAACGATTGTTGTTTTGCCTTGCCCGACAATGATATGGTGGCGGCGCGCGTCCTCCTTGCCGCCATCGATGTCGGGAATGCGGGGATCGGCGAGAGACCGGATGTTTTTCACGCCATTTTCAACGAATCGCGTTCTATGAACGCGCGACCCGCCTTTCCCGAACCGATGGACGGTCTCTCCGGGCATGAGAGCAGAACGATGCTGAAGCAAGCGCTGAAACAGGCCGATCCCGCCGCGGCCGACAAAAGCCGCACGGCGATCGACGCCGTCTATCGCCAGTTGCAGGAGCGGATTCTCGCCGGCGAGCTGGAGCCCGGCGCGCGCCTGCACGTGAACGATCTGCGCAAGGATTTCGGCGTCGGCACGAGCACGGTGCGCGAGGCGCTGTCGCGGCTGCTGGCGGGCTCGCTGGTGATCTCTCACGAACAGCGCGGCTTCTATGTCGCCCCCCTGTCCATCACCGATTTTCGCGACATCACCGAGGCGCGCAAGATCGTCGAGATCAACGCCCTGCGATTGTCGCTTCTGGCGCGGACCGACGAATGGGAGGCGCAGTTGGTGGCGGCCTATCACCGGTTGCAGAACGTGGAACAGCGCCTGATCGGCGAAGGCCGCAAGGAACTCACGGAAGAATGGGACGAACTCAACGCCCGGTTCCACGACGCGCTGGTGGCCAATTGCCACAATAGCTGGCTGATCCGGTTCCGGCGCACGCTGCACCAGCAATCCTATCGCTACAACCGCCTGTCGCTGGCGAACACGCACCAGACGCGCGACGTCCGCGAGGAGCACCGGGCGATCTTCGAAGCCGCGCTGGCGAACGATATCGACCGGCTGTCGGCCCTGATCGACGTACACATCGAGACGACGTTCTCCATCGTCGTCGCCCGCCTCGAAAGCCAGATCGACGCCGCGGGCAGCTACCGGCTTTCGGCGTAAACAAACGACGGGGCGCCACCGTGCGCATGTCCGCCGCTCCATGCCGCTTCGAACGATCCTTCTTAGAACGATCCTTCTTCGAATGATCCTTCTTCGAATGATCCTTGGCGCGCCGGCATGGCCGGCACGTCGATCACATCCGGCTCCAGCCCGGCTTTCGCGCGCGCGGCCATCGTCGCATAGGCCCGTTCCAGATGGCGGCAGAAGCGTTCCGCGTCGAACAGCGGCCGGGTGAAGCGCCCCGCTTCGAGCGCGCGCCGGTAGCCGGAAAGCCGTTCCCGGTCGTGATAAAGGCTGACCGCGAGTTCGACATACGCGTCGTTGTCCCCGGCCACCAGTTCCGGCAGGCCGATGGCGTTGAGCAGGCTCTCGCTCACCCGCGAGGCGAAATGCGTGCCCCGGACCGCCAGCACCGGCAAGCCGGACCACAATTGCTCCGATGTCGTCGTATGGCCGTTGTAGGGAAAGGTATCGAGACCGAGATCGGCGAGTTGCATGCGATCGAGATGCCGCGCCGGGGTCTCGTGGGACATGAACGAAACCCGCTCCGCCGCTATGCCCTGACGCACGAACTCCTTCAGCAGATTATTCTGCTGGCGTTCCTCCCGCGCATATATCCACATGAGTCCGTCCGGCGTCCGGCGCAGGATGCGGCACCACAGATCGATGACGGCCGGCGTGATTTTATGCGGATTGTTGAACGAACCGAAGATGAAGCGATCCGGCGGCAGGCCGAAATCGGCGCGCGCGAGCGGCGTCGGCGGCGGGCGGCGGACGGGATCGTTGGGCTGGTAGGTTTCGGGCAGGCGGCAGAACGCTTCCTTCCAGTCGGGACGGGCGCTGTCCGGCAGCACGAAAGGATCGCCGATCACATAATCCAGATCGACATTCACCGCGGTCGTCGGATAACCCAGCCACGCCACATGAACCGGCGCCGCGGGAAAATTGAATATCCTGTTGCGCGAGTGCATCGTATATCCCTTCAGGTCGACGAGGATATCCGTGTTTCTGTCGCGAATGCACCTGACGGCATCTTCATCGGACATTTCCCTTATATCGACGACGTCGCCCCATTGCGTGCGATCGAAATTGTTGCGTGCGATGTAATCGTCGGGCGTATGGCAAAAGAGGGTGACGTCGAAACGGCTCCTGTCATGCCTTTCCAGGACGTTGCCGAGCAACTGCATGGTGGCGTGGATATCCAGGAAATCGGCAGAGACGTATCCGATCCTGATCCTGTCGTCGTCCCACCGATGCGGCATGGCCCTGCGCCGCGCGCGCGCCTCGGGCTGCGGCGGCAGCGCGACCGCAACCGCATGGGCGGCAGCGCCGTCGTCGCCCCACCAGTGAATGGCATGCAGCCCCTGCACCAGCCCCAATATGCCGCGGCGGCCCTGTTTCAGATTGGCCTCCGCGACCGCGAGAGCGCACCGCGCGGCGGGATAATCGCAACGCTCCAGCGCCCACATGACGAGATGGGCGCTCAGAAAGGCATGCAGCGCACGGCCGCCCGCCTCCTGCTCAAGAAACAGGGAAGTTTCCTGAAGCAGTTCATAGTCGCCCTCACTCCCGGTATCGAGCTTGAGGACGGACAGACAGAGGCTTACGTATTTCAGGTTGCGGCTCTTCAGAAGCAGCCGCTGGAAAGCGAAAACCCGGTTCTTGTCTTCCTCGTCCGGCAGGACGGACATCAGCATGAACGCGATGTCCGGGTCCGTTTCGCCCCGGCGGCGCAACCGGCGGCCGATGACGCGGACGCTCTCCGCATCGCCGCGCTCGAAATGAAGCTGCATCGCCTGTTTCAGGCAATCCTCCACGCGCCGCGTCTCACCGTCACCGGCCTGCGCGAGAACGGCGGCGGCCGCCGCCTTGCCGCCGGACGCCAAAAGCACTTTGCCCGACAGCGCGCACACCCACGCACGGATATCGCCGGGTCCCGGCAGGTTTCGCAGACGCGCCATCATCTGATGAACACCCGTTAACATGTTTTCAGCAGACAAGAACAACCAGCGAAAACCTTAAACATGATTCTGGCATCCGACGAAACAAAATATAAAAACAATATTAAAATAAATGTCCATGATTATAGCTTCTTCTCATAAAGATAATGATTTTATTTTTGTTTTTTATTATTTTATTCTCCACAAGAAAAAATTGATCTGTGTCTGAAATATAATTCAATCAGGTATCTTACTTCTGCAATTCTGCCATGGGCCGCCCTTCCGGCTGCACTCTCAATGGAAATTCCGGGCCTTCACCCTGATTCCGCCCGCAGGCCCTCCGTTTGCGGGCTCCTGAAGGACGGCGTTTTTCGGCAGCGGCGAACCCGCCTCGCGCGATCCGACGCTGGCAAGCTCCGCCGACAGGTCCGTCAGACGCTGCGCCACGAGATGCACGACCTCGCCTTCCCGCTGGATGTATCCGGCGGCGGCGATCATGTCCGCGCCGAAAACGATGCGCCGGTATTGCGCGAACACCTGTTTCCGGACCACGAGATTGACGATGGCCGTTTCGTCCTCCAGCGTGATGAAGATGACGCCCTTGGCGGAACCGGGGCGCTGGCGCACGAGAACGAGGCCCGCGACCTCGACGCGGCGCCGGTCGCGGCAGGCCATGGCTTGCGCGCAGGTCATGATGCGCCGGCGCGCCAGATCCCGGCGCAGGAATGACACGGGATGATCGCGCAGGGTCAGGCCGACATGCCCGTAATCCGCCACGACCTCGCCGCCGGCGGTCATCGGACGCAGCGAAACGGCGGGCTCGCGCTGCTCGGCAAGGGGCGCCGCCTCCCGCCGGGCGGCGGCCGCGAACAGCGGCAGCGGCTCGTCGCGCAGCGCCCGGATCGCCCACAGCGCCTCACGGCGGGCGAGGCCGAGCGAGGGGCGAAAGGCGTCGGCTTCAGCGAGCGCGACCAGAGAGGCGGCGGAAACGGCGGCCCGATGCCACAGCTCCTCGGGCGAGCGGAAAGGCTCGTCGGCGCGGCAGGCAAGGAGCCGCGCCGCATCGGCGTTGCCGAGTCCCGCAACCATCCGCAGGCCGAGACGCACGGCGAAGCGCCCGTCCCCGCAGGGTTCGAGCCCGCAATCCCAGCGCGAGGCGTTCACGCACACCGGGCGCACCTCGACGCCGTGCGCCCGCGCGTCGCGGACGATCTGCGCCGGCGCGTAGAAACCCATCGGCTGGGCATTGAGCAACGCCGCGCAGAAGGCGTCCGGGTGCCGGCATTTCATCCAGGCCGAGGCGTAGGCGATCAGCGCGAAACTCGCGGCATGGCTTTCCGGGAAGCCGTAGGAGCCGAAGCCTTCGAGCTGCCGGAAGATCTTTTCCGCGAATGCGGCCTCGTAGCCGTTGGCGATCATGCCGTCGATCAGCTTGCGGCCGAACTGCGAGATGGTGCCGGTGTTCTTGAATGTCGCCATGGCGCGGCGAAGCTGGTCGGCCTCGCCGGGGGTGAAGCCGCCGCAGGTGATCGCCACCCGCATGGCCTGCTCCTGAAACAGCGGCACGCCCAGCGTCTTGGCCAGAATGCCCTCAAGCTCCGGCTTGGGATAATCGACCTTCTCCCGGCCCTCGCGCCGGCGCAGATAGGGATGCACCATGTCGCCCTGAATGGGGCCGGGGCGCACGATGGCGACCTGAATGACGAGATCGTAATAGGTTTTCGGCTTCAGGCGCGGCAGCATGCTCATCTGCGCACGGCTCTCGATCTGGAAGGTGCCGAGCGTATCGGCCTTCCGGATCATGGCGTAGGTGCGCTCGTCCTCCGCCGGCACGGTCGCGAGATCGAGACGGAGCCCCTTGTGCTCGGCCAGCAGATCGAAGGCCCGGCGCATGCAGCTCAGCATGCCGAGCGCCAGCACGTCGACCTTCATGAATTTCAGGATGTCGATGTCGTCCTTGTCCCATTCGATGACCTGCCGGTCGGCCATCGCGGCGGGTTCGATCGGCACCAGTGCGTCGAGCCGGTCGCGCGTCAGCACGAAGCCGCCGGGGTGCTGGGAGAGATGCCGGGGCGTGCCGATCAACTGGCGGGCGAGATCCAGCACCAGCCGCAGGCGGCGGTCGCCCATGTTGAGGCCGAGCCCCTCGGCGTGCCGCTCCTCCACCCGCTCCGACCAGCCCCAGATCTGCGACGAAAGGGTTTTCGTGAGATCCTCCGGCAGGCCGAGCGCCTTGCCGACATCCCGGATGGCGCCCTTCGCCCGGTAGCGGATGACGGTGGCGCACAGCGCGGCGCGGTCGCGGCCATAGGTGTCGTAGACCCACTGGATCACTTCCTCGCGCCGCTCGTGCTCGAAATCCACGTCGATATCCGGCGGCTCGTCGCGCTCCTCGGAGACGAAGCGCTCGAACAGCAGGTCGTTGCGCTCGGGATCGATGGCGGTCACGCCGAGCGCGTAGCACACGGCCGAATTGGCCGCCGAGCCCCTGCCCTGACACAGGATGCCGCGCGAGCGGGCGAAGCGGACGATGGCGTCGACCGTCAGGAAATAAGGCGCATAGCCGAGCTTCGCGATCAGGGCGAGTTCATGCACGATGGCGCGCCGCACCTTGTCCGGCACGCCGGCGGGATAGCGCGCGTCGGTGCCCTCCCAGGCCAGCTTCTCCAGCGCCTGCTGCGGCGTCAGCTCCGGGTGAAGCCTTTCCTCGGGGTATTGATAGGCCAGCTCATCGAGCGAGAAGCGGCAACGCTCCATGATGGCGAGCGTGCGCGCCAGCGCTTGCGGGTAGCGCGCGAACAGCCGGTGCATCTCCTGCGGCGGCTTGAGGTAACGGTCGGCGTGGCGCTCGCGCCGGAAGCCGAGCGCGTCGACGGTGACGTTGTGGCGGATCGCGGTGACGACATCCTGCAGGATGCGCCGTTCCGGCGCGTGAAACAGCACGTCGTTGGTGACCACGGTCGCGACACCGGCCGCCGCCGCCATGGCCGACAATTCCCACAGCCGCAACTGGTCGTTCGGCCTGCGGCGCAGGGTCAGCGCCAGATGCGCGTGCGCCCCGAAAGCCTCCCGCAGCCGGCGCAGTCGCAGCGCGCAGGTTTCGTCGGCGGCGTCCGGCAGCAGCACGGCGGTGAGGCCCTCGGCGAAGGCCGCGAGATCGGCCCATTCGAGATGACAGCCGCCCTTGCCGGCCCGTTTCTTGCCCAGCGACAACAGGCGGCAGAGCCGGGCATAGGCGGCGCGGTCGGCCGGATAGACGAGCAACGACATGCCGCAGGCGAGATCGAGCCGGCAGCCGACAATGAGCCGCACGCCCGCTTCCTTCGCCGCCTGATGCGCCTGCACGATGCCGGCGAGCGAGTTGCGGTCGACGATGCCGAGCGCCGCGATGCCGAGTTCCCTCGCCCGGCCGAACAGCTCCGCGCAACTGCTCGCGCCGCGCAGAAAGGAGAAGTGCGACGTCGCCTGCAATTCGGCGTAGCGGGCGTTCATGCGAATATCCCGTGCATGAACCAGCGGTGCGAGCCGGTCTGCGCATCCTCGCCGTCGCCGGCGCGAAAGATCCAGTAGCGCCCGCCCGCATCGTCCTCGACGCGGAAATAATCCCGCACGGCGGCCAGTTCCGCATCCCGCAGCCACCATTCCCCGAAGATGCGTTCCGGCCCGTCCGCGCGGCGCACGCGCCGGCGCACCCCGCGCCAGTCGAACCAGACGGGCGGATGATCGGGCAGCAGCGCCATGGTGACGATCGGCTCCGGCCGCGCCAGCAGCCGCGGCGGGCGCGGCCAGCCGCCTTGCCAGACCGCGCCGCCTTGCCAGACCGCGCCCGCTTGCGCATCGAGGTCCGCCGCGGCGAGCGGCGCGACGCGCGTCACCGACCGTTCGGGCACGTCGCTGGCGACGGGCGCGAAGCGGTAGACCCGGCGCTCGCCGACCCGGTTGGCGAGCACGTCGATGAGGCCGGAAACGTCCGGCTCCGCCGGCCCCGCGAGCCCGGAGACGAACTGGCGCGCGGCAAGGGGCTCCGTCACGCAGGCGGTCAGCGCCATGTGCTCGATGCCGAAGCCGGGATCGATCGTCCCGATGCGCTCGCACAGCAGCCGCGTCAGACGCGCGGCGTCGCGCACCGGCTGCCCCATGCCGACGCGCACGGCCTGCCAGCGATCATCCACGCGCCGGCACAGCAGATCGAGCCGGCGGGCGCCGAGCCCCCGGCGCTCCAGCTCGATGCAGAGCGCGGCGACGAGCTTGCCGATGAAGCGGGCGATGGTTTCGGCGGCGGCGATGGGCTCGCCGAAAACGCGCTGGACCTCGACGGGATCGGGCGCGCGCGCCGGCTCGATCGGCTCCGCCGCCGTGCCCAGCGCCTGATCGAGCCGGCGGACGACCTCCGGCCCGAAGCGCAGCGCGAGCGGCGCGCGCGGCCCATCCATCAGATCGCCGATGCGCTCGAACCCGAGATCGCGCAGCCCGCGCACGCGATCGGGATCGACACGCAGCGCCGCGAGCGGCAGGGGGCGCAGCATCGCCGCCGCCCCGCCCGGCGGCACGACGAGAATCGCAGTCCCGCCCCAGCGGGCGGCCGCATGGGCCGCGCCCCATGTATCCGCAACTGCCGCCCGCGCCACGACGCCCCACACCGCCAGCCGCCGCACGAGGAAGGCGAGCATCGCCGCCTCGCCGCCGTGCAGATGATCGGCGCCGGTCGTGTCGATGACGAGCCCGTCGGGCGGATCGACCGAGACGACCGGCGAGATCCTTTGCACCACCCGCAGCGCGAGGCGCTCCAGCCCCCGCGCATCGGCCTGCGGGTCGGCATCGGCGACGGCGAGCCCCGGCACCAGCGCCTGCGCTTTCGTGACGGCCATGCCGATGCGCAACCCGAGGCTTTCCGCCCGCGCATCGACCGCGGCAATGGCGCGCCGCCGGCCGTCGCGCCCCGCCAGCACGAGCGGCGTCTCAGACGGAGGCGCGCAGGCGGATTTCCGCCTGAACCGGTCTGTCGGCCACCGCGGCAGGAAGAGCGAGACGACCCGCATCACCAACCTCCACTTCAAGAGCAAAACCTTCGCCCGCGCGGCAGCGGACGAGTTCGAGCAGCCAGCGCGGCCGCCCGATGCCGGGCACCGGCAGGGGCGCGGACGGCCGCACCGACACGCGCCAGCGCGTCACGGACGCGGTGGGCTGCGCGCCTTCCGCCGCATCCGTCGCCCGCCGCCAGCGCCGCACCGCCATCCCGATCGTCCCCGACCGCTCGGCGGCGAGTTGCAGCCGCCGCGAGGCCGTCATCGGCAGGCGCGCGATTTCCGCGACGGCCGCGCCGAGCCCGCCATGCCGCAACCCTTCCTCGAAACAGGCCAGCGCGGTTTTATCGTCGCAGGCCTCCACGAAAATCACCCGGTCGGGCGACAGGCCCGCCTGCGCCAGCGCGGGCGCGAACAGGTCCCGCCGCATCACGCACCACAAGACCTTGCCGCCCGCGCGCGCCGCGATCCCCGCCGCGAACAGCGCCGCCGCCGCACCGTCCGTCGCGCCGCCGCCGCCCGCCACCTCATGCAGGCACCCGCGCGCCAGCCCCCCTTCCGGCAACCGCCGGTCGATCTCCGCGAGCCCGAACGGCAGGGCCGCACACGCACGCCGCCCCGCGCCCTCCAGATGGCGGATGCGCTCCCGCAAGGCGGCGATGACGGGACGGGCAGCTTGTTCCGGCATTCGGAAAGACAACTCCACGGGACTTTCGCACAAGACGTCTCCGCTGATATGTTCATTATCTGTTCTTAAACGGCCGGAGAGTCAAGAGCGCTTGCGCAGGGCCGCCGCCCGGATAAGGCCGCCCGGACAAGAATGACCGGCTTCGATGGATGGACTGGCGCTGCGGCCGGCTTTCGTGGTATCAGGGATTTTTCCGAAACGAGGTTCATTTGAGTTTCAGCGACAGCGCCGGGGAGCAGGGCGAGACGATCGAGGCCGTCGTCGGCGCCGACGCGCCCGCCACCCGGTTCGACAAGGCGTTGGCCGGCATTCTCGGCGACTCTCCCGCCGGGGCCGATCTTTCGCGCAGCCGCCTCCAGCAGTTGATTCGCGCGGGGCAGGCGCGCGTCGACGGCATCACCGTCACCGATCCCGGCGCGCGGGTCGGCGCGGGCGCGCGCCTCGGCCTCGTCGTGCCGCCGCCCGAGCCGGCCGGCCCGGCCCCGGAGGCCATTCCGCTTGCCGTCATCCACGAGGACGACGCGCTCATCGTCATCGACAAGCCGGCGGGGCTCGTGGTGCATCCCGCGCCCGGCAGCCCGAGCGGCACGCTGGTCAACGCGCTGCTCGCCCATTGCGGCGACAGCCTTTCCGGCATCGGCGGCGTGCGCCGGCCCGGCATCGTGCACCGGCTCGACAAGGATACGTCGGGCGTGATGGTGGTGGCGAAGACCGACCGCGCCCATCAGGCGCTCGCCGCGCAATTCGCCGATCACGGCCGCACGGGCCCGCTTCAGCGCGCCTATCTCGCGCTGTGCTGGGGGGCGCCGCTGCCCCGCGCCGGCACCATCGACGCCCCGCTGGAGCGGATGGCGCACAACCGCGAGAAGATCGCCGTCACGGCGCAGGGGCGCGGCCGCGAGGCCATCACGCATTACCGGGTGGAAGAGGATTTCTACCCGCAGGAGGCCGGAAAGCCGGCCAGGAAAGCGCCCGTGCGGGAGCCCCTCGTGCAGGCCCCCCTCGCCAGCCTCGTGCATTGCGAGCTGGAGACGGGGCGCACGCACCAGATTCGCGTGCATCTCGCGCATCGGGGCCATCCGCTGCTGGGAGATTCGCTTTACGGCAGCGGCTTCCGCAGCAAGGAGGCGCGTCTGGGCGACGATGCCCGCGACGCCCTTGCCGCCCTCGGGCGTCAGGCGTTGCACGCCGCCCTTCTGGGCTTCGCGCATCCCGAGACGGGCGAGGAAATGGTCTTCGAAAGCCCCCTCCCGCCAGCCATGCAACGGCTGATCGAGGCGCTGCGCGGCTCTTCCTGACGCGACATGTTTTCTCCCATCAAAGCGGCATCCGCTTTGCCTGAAAACGCTTCGGATCGCACGCTCCGTTTCCGTCGGAACGTATGCTCCGTATTTCACGTTTTACCGCGATTTGCGTTCAATTCGATGGATCGATTTGAACGCAAGCCGCTCCGGACCCGGTGCGGCCGCGCACCGACGGACCCGATGCGCGCCGGGATAATGGAACGATGCCGGCCACGGGCGAGGCGGATCGGGAGGCTTTCGGGAACATTTCCGAATAATTGTCATTACTTGATATGTGATTGTATTCTGACCGCATTTCATGCTGCGCGATGCTTTTCCAATCACGTTCCGATGTGCAAATGCGCAGCTTACGAGATTGTCATGTTTGGTCCCTTCCCCGTTACTGGCCTCATGCGATATAGTTCTCGCAGGTTGGCCATCCGGCAACCGGACTGATCCGCCTGATAAGGGGATCCGAGAGGAGGCGTTATGAACAGTTCATCGGCATTGCCGAGTTTGGCGAGCGAAAGCGGCCTCAGCCGCTACCTCGCCGAAATTCGCCGCTTCCCCATGCTGGAGCCGCAGGAAGAGTACATGCTCGCCAAGCGGTGGAAGGAACACGGGGACCGGCTTGCCGCGCACAGGCTCGTGACCTCGCATCTGCGTCTGGTGGCGAAAATCGCCATGGGATATCGCGGCTACGGCCTGCCGATTTCGGAGGTCGTCTCGGAAGGAAACGTGGGCCTGATGCAGGCCGTCAAGCGCTTCGAGCCCGACAAGGGGTTTCGCCTGGCCACCTATGCCATGTGGTGGATCAAGGCGGCGATTCAGGAATACATCCTGCGCTCGTGGTCGCTCGTCAAGATGGGCACCACCGCCAACCAGAAGAAGCTGTTCTTCAACCTGCGCAAGGCCAAGGGCCAGATTTCGGCTTATGAGGAAGGCGACCTGCTGCCGGAGCACGTCAGCACGATCGCCACCAAGCTCGGCGTGCCGGAGAAGGAAGTCATCGACATGAACCGCCGCCTCAGCGGCGACGCGTCGTTGAACGCGCCCCTGCGGCAGGAGGGCGAAGGCGAGTGGCAGGACTGGCTCGTCGATGACGGCACGGATCAGGAAACCAGCCTGGTCATCGAGGAAGAGGGCAACAACAGGCTCACGGCGCTGCGCGAGGCGCTCGACGTTCTCAACGACCGCGAGCGGCGCATCTTCGAGGCGCGGCGGCTGCGCGAGGACCCCGTCACCCTTGAGGAACTCTCAACCGAGTTCGGCGTCTCGCGCGAGCGCGTGCGCCAGATCGAGGTGCGCGCTTTCGAGAAGGTGCAGGAGGCCGTCAAGCGCGGGCTGGCGCGCATCGAAAACCCGCAGCCCGTCGTCAGCACCGGGGAGTGATATCAAAGGCCGATGAGCCTGACTCATCGGCCTTGGTCAAATCGGCATCGGCCGGAGACCGGGGCCGATGATATGGTGCTGCCGATGCGTTCGCTCCGCCAGAGCGGTAATCGGGCAAACGCATCCGGTTTTCACCTCACCGCCAACTGTCGAGCGCGTCGGTGATGGCCTGCTGGCCGACCGACCCCTTGGCGAAGGTGATCGTTCCCATCTTGCCCGTGGCGAAACGCAACGGCAGATCGACCCAGTCGCGCTGCCGCAGCAACTCGTTGTTGCGGGCGACATCGGCGGCCAGATTCGACAGGCCGATCAGGAATACGTTGTCCGCCACCGGAATCGGCAAGCCCGAGAGCGGCATGCCGCGCGGCTCCTTGTCGACGCGCAGTTGCGGCACCGCCACGTCGCGCACCGCGCGATCGGGCGACGCGGGATCGTTGACGAAAATGATCTCGATCGTATGCGACGCCGGCAACGAGGCATCCTCGTTGCGCCGCATCAGCATCGAGAACGACAACCCGACCTCCGCGATCACGACATCGGCGTAAAGCGATGCGTTGCGGCTGCCCCTGCCCTCAAGCCGCCACAGCACCTGACCGGCGGAAATCTTCGGCTGGGCGGCGTTCTCGTCGTCGAGTTCGAACAGGAACGCGCGCTGCGCCACGATTTCCGTCGCCGCCGACGCATCGGCGGCCGGCCGGGCCGGCGCTCCCGGCTGCGCGGGCGGCGCCTCCACCGGAGCCGGCGGGTCGGCGGGCGTCGCATCCGGCGGCTCGCCGCTCACCCGATCGACGATCTTGCCGTTGCCCTCGCCCTCGGTCTGCGCGTCTTCCGTTTCCGCCGCGCCGACGATCTCCTGCGCCTCGCCGTCTGGCGGCAGCGCATCGTTGCGCAGCCACCACGCCACGCCGCCGATACCCGCCAGCACCAGCGCCACGGCGGCGATGGCCCCGCCCCGGCGCAGCGTCGGCGTTTCGCGCCGTTCGCGGCGCGCGGCCACACGCGGCCGCTTGCGCGTCTGGTCACCCGCCTGTCCGGCGACGCCGTTCACGGCATCGCCCTCGCCGTCGGGCTCGGCGAAACGGTCGAACGACAGAACCTCGCCCGTGGCCGGCGGCGCTTCCGCAAGTTCGGCCTCGATCCGGGCGATCACCGTCTCAAGCGCCGCCTGCTCGCGCAGCAGGCGCGTCTGCTCCGCCTGAACCTCCGCCTCCGGGAGATTGGGGTCGATCTCCCGGCGCTGGCGTTCATACAGCCCGCGAACGTGATTGTAGACGGCAAGGCGCGCCTCCGGCGTCCTTTCCGGCTGGCTGTTGATGGCGCGGGTCAACAATGCGTACAGATCTGTCATTCACCCTTAACCGGCCTGCAAGGTCGGTCCCTGTCACAACGCCGGCACGGGCCGGGCTCATCCATCGGAGGGCCAGACTCATCCCTCGAAGGGATTGTGGACCAGGATAGTATCGTCGCGTTCGGGGCTGGTGGAAAGCAGAGCCACCGGCGCGCCGATCAATTCCTCGATACGGCGCACATATTTGATGGCCTCGGCGGGAAGGTCCGCCCACGATCGCGCCCCCGCGGTGGAGCCGGACCAGCCCGGAACCGTTTCGTATACGGGTTTCACCCGCGCCTGCAAGGCCTGATTCGCCGGCAGGTAGTCGATCGTCCGGCCGTCGAGCTCATAGCCGACGCAAATGTCGATCTCCTCGAAGCCGTCGAGAATATCGAGCTTCGTCAGGGCGATGCCGGAAATGCCCGAGGTGCTGACCGTCTGGCGCACGAGCACCGCGTCGAACCATCCGCAGCGGCGCTTGCGGCCCGTGACGACGCCGAACTCCCGCCCCTTGCGGCCGATGAGTTCCCCGATGTCGTTGAACAGTTCCGTCGGAAAAGGTCCCTCGCCGACGCGCGTCGTATACGCCTTGGCGATGCCGAGCACATAGCCGATGGCCGTCGGCCCGAGGCCCGAGCCGGCCGCCGCCTGCCCCGCGACCGTGTGCGAGGAGGTGACGAAGGGATAGGTGCCGTGGTCGACATCGAGCAGCGCGCCCTGCGCGCCCTCGAACAGGATGCGCCGGCCCGCGCGGCGATCGCCGTCGAGCGTGCGCCAGGTCGTATCCATGTAGGGCAGCACCTTGGGCGCGAGCCGCAGCAGCTCGTCGATGATCGCCTGCGCCTCGTATTCGGGCAGGCGGAAGCCGCGCCGCAGCGCGTTGTGATGCGACAGCAGGCGCTCCACCTTGTCCGGCAGCGAAACCGGATCGGCGAGATCGGCCAGCCGGATGGCGCGCCGCCCGGCCTTGTCCTCGTAGGCCGGGCCGATGCCCCGGCGCGTCGTGCCGATGCGGGTGCCGACATTGGCGTTTTCGCGCAGCGAATCGAGCTCGCGGTGCAGCGGCAGAATCAGCGACACGTTCTCCGCGATGCGCAGGTTTTCGGCGGTGATCGCCACGCCCTGCTCGCCGAGCCGCTCGATCTCGTCCACCAGCGCCTGCGGATCGAGCACCACGCCGTTGCCGATGACGCCGCGCTTGCCGGGCCGCACCACGCCGGAAGGCAGCAGCGACAGCTTGTAGGTCTCGCCGCCGATGACGAGCGTATGCCCCGCATTGTGCCCGCCCTGAAAGCGCACCACCACATCGGCCTGCTCGGACAGCCAGTCGACTATCTTGCCCTTGCCTTCGTCGCCCCATTGGGCGCCGACCACGACGACACTCGCCATCTCAGCCTCACCTTCATCAGAGCGCTTGCCGCCCAAACGCAACCGTCTGAACGACAAGAATCCGCTCAACTCAAAGAATCGCAGAGCTTTTACGATTTCACGAAATCGGAAAAAGCTCCAGTCCCGGCGCCGCGCGGCGCCGGCAAAACAAACCCCGGCCGAGAGTGCTTCTCTTGGCCGGGGCTCTCAAGGGTTTCATGAGATATCACGCCCGCAAGGTCAAGCCCCGCGAGACTTCAGGCAACATCAGAACACAAGCTGATGCGCATGCTTGACGCCGGGAATGGCCTGCACGGCATCGAGCACCGCCTGCGGCACCGCGCCGTCGACCTGCACCAGCGCCACCGCCGAACCGCCCTCGGAATCGCGGCCGAGCGCGAAGGTGGCGATGTTGATGCCGGCGTCGCCCAGCACGCTGGCGAAGCGGCCGATGAAGCCCGGCTTGTCCTCGTTCGAGACATAGATCATCGAGGGCGCGAATTCGGCGTCGACCTTGATGCCCTTGATGCCGACGATGCGCGGCTTGCCGTCCGCGAACACCGTGCCGACGACGGAACGCTCCAGCGTATCGGTGACGACGGTGAGCGTGACCAGCGCATCGTAATCGCTCTGCGCCTCGCGCGTCGTTTCCTCGATCACGATGCCGCGCTCGCGGGCGATGGAGGGCGCGGACACGACGTTGACGTCCTGAAGGATGGGACGCAGCAGCCCGGCGATCGCCGCCGAGGTGAGCGCCTTGACCTTGAGCTGCGCCACCGACCCCTCATAGGTGATGCGCACCGTCTTGATATCCGTCTCGGTCAACTGGCCGGCGAAGGAGCCGAGTTTCTCGGCCAGCTCGATGAAGGGCCGCAGCTTCGGCGCCTCCTCGGCCGTGATGGAGGGGAAGTTGACGGCGTTGGTGATGGCGCCGCGCAACAGGTAATCCGAGATCTGCTCCGCCACCTGGAGCGCGACGTTCTCCTGCGCCTCCGTGGTGGCGGCGCCCAGATGCGGCGTCGCCACGACATGCGGATGGCCGAACAGCGGGTTCTCCTTCGCCGGCTCCACCGTGAACACGTCGAAGGCCGCGCCGGCGACATGGCCGCTGTCGAGAGCCGCGCGCAGCGCCACCTCGTCCACGAGGCCGCCGCGGGCGCAGTTGACGATGCGCACGCCCTTCTTCGTCCTGGCGAGATTTTCGGCCGAAAGGATGTTCTTCGTCTTCTCGGTCAGCGGCGTATGCAGCGTGATGAAATCGGCCCGCGCCAGCAGGTCGTCGAGCTCGACCTTCTCGACGCCGAGATCCCGCGCGCGCTCCGGCGACAGGAAGGGATCATAGGCGATGACGCGCATGCGCAGGCCGACGGCCCGCTCCGCCACGATGGAACCGATGTTGCCGCAACCGATGATGCCGAAGGTCTTGCCCGTCAGCTCCACACCCATGAAGCGGTTCTTCTCCCACTTGCCGGCCTGCGTGGAGGCGTCGGCGGCGGGGATCTCGCGCGCCAGCGCGAAGGTCAGCGCGATGGCGTGCTCGGCGGTGGTGATGGAATTGCCGAACGGCGTGTTCATCACGATGATGCCGCGCGCCGTGGCGGCGGGAATGTCCACGTTGTCGACGCCGATGCCGGCGCGGCCGATCACCTTGAGCCGGGTGGCCTTCTCCAGCAGTTTCGGCGTCACCTTGGTGGCGGAGCGGATGGCGAGGCCATCGTAATCGCCGATGATCTTTTCGAGTTCGTCCTTGTCGATGCCGGGGCGGAAATCGACGTCAACGCCGTTGTCCTTGAAGATCTGGACGGCGGCATCCGACAGTTTGTCGGAAATGAGCACCTTGGGAGCGGTCATGTCAGCAAGCCTCTCGGGCAAATCTTTTTTGCAAATCTCGGGCGGAAGGAAGGGCGAGGCGCGGCCGTGCCGCCCCCGCCGCATCCGGTTCGCTCAGGCGGAAAGCCTGGCCTTTTCCGCGGCGAAGGCCCAGTCGAGCCAAGCCGTCAACGCCTCGAGGTCGGCTGCCTCGACCGTCGCGCCGGCCCAGATGCGCAGGCCGGGAGGCGCGTCGCGATAGGCGCCGATGTCATAGGCGGCGCCTTCCTTGTCGAGAAGCGCGACGATGCCCTTGGCAACGGCGGCCACCGCCTCCGGCCCCTTCGCCACCACATCCGCATCGACGATCGACAGGCAGACGGAGGTGTTGGAGCGCGTCGCCTCGACCTTGGCGAGATTCTCGACCCACGGCGTGCGCGCCACCCAGTCGTGCAGCACCTTGGCGTTGGCGTCGGCGCGGGCGATCAGCCCGTCGAGACCGCCGACCGATTTCGCCCATTGCAGCGCGTCGAGATAATCCTCGGTCGCCAGCAGAGAGGGCGTATTGATGGTTTCGCCGACGAAAATGCCCTCGATCAGCTTGCCGCCCTTGGTGAGACGGAAGATCTTCGGCAGCGGCCAGGCGGGCTTGTAGGTTTCCAGCCGCTCGACGGCGCGCGGCGACAGGATCAGAATGCCGTGCGCACCCTCGCCGCCCAGCACCTTCTGCCACGAGAAGGTGACGACATCGAACTTCTTCCAGTCCAGCGGCTGCGCGAAGGCGGCGGAGGTGGCGTCGTTGATGATGAGCCCCTCGCGGTCGTCCGCGATCCAGTCGGCGTTCGGCACGCGCACGCCGGAGGTGGTGCCGTTCCATGTCAGCACGACATCGCGGGTTTTCGTGTCGACCTGCGAAAGATCGGGCAGTTCGCCGTAAGGAGCCTTGATGACGCGCGCGTCTTCCAGCTTGAGCTGCTTGACGACATCCGTCACCCAGCCCTCGCCGAACGATTCCCAGGCCAGCAGGTCGACGCCGCGCGCGCCGAGCAGCGACCACAGCGCGACCTCGACCGCGCCCGTGTCGGACGCAGGCAGGATGCCGATGCGGTAATCGTCGGGAACCTTGAGAATTTCACGGGTAAGATCGATGGCGAGCTTCAGCTTCGCCTTGCCGATCTTGGCGCGATGGGAGCGGCCCACCGCCGCATCCTTGAGCGCCTCGACGCTCCAGCCGGGGCGCTTGGCGCAGGGGCCGGACGAGAACGCGGGATTGACCGGCCGCGCGACGGGCTTTGCAATATCTGTCATGTATCCATCCTCACAGATGGGCGCTTCCCGTTGGGGGGAAGTGTCCCGCTGACAGCGATACCGGAATCGCCCCCCGCGCGCAAGCAAATCCGCAGCCCCGGCGCATTTTTTCGCCGCTCCCCTCAGGAGCGGCGCGCGGCCTCGATGCGGGCGGCGATTTCGTCTTCCAGCAGGCGGGCGAGCGAGCCCTTATAATGAATGTGGTCGAAATAATCTTCGGGGTCTTCGGTTTCGGTCCGCGCACCCGGCCATTCGATGATGATGGTGCCGGGGCGCGCCGACGCCATCTGCGCCAGCGCCGCGTGGCACCGCGCCTCCGTATCGGCCTCAGGCGTGCCGGGCCTGGTCTGACCCGTCACGAACGCGGGCGGGATCATGAACACCACGAGCGTTTGCGCGGGAACGCTTAGAAGCGTCTCGCGCAGCGCGTCGAGCGCCGGAAAACGACCGCTGTCGTTGATGATTCCCTCGACCTTGTATTCCATGAGCTGCCGGCGCTTCTCCGGCCCCTCGAACCCTTGCAGGACGTATATCGGATCGTAATCCCAATAGCCGTCCGGCCGCGACCGGTCCCGCGCGCCGAAAACGTACTGGATGCGCCGCAACCCCTCCTCCAGCACGCTGAACCGGGCAAGGCCGCCCGCGTAGACGAGCGGGTCGTCGTCATAGAGCCAGAACGGGAACGGATTGACGGGCGTGAGCGTGGGATCGGCCTTGCACCAGTAGGCGTCCGTACCCAGCAGAATGACCTCGGGCGGCGCCTGCCGATGGCGCAGATACCAGCGCAACAGCGTCAATTGCTCCCTGGGATGCGTGCCGGGAATGGTGAGCGATGCGAAGCGCGCCCCGGTCATCTCGGTCAGGCGCTCGGGATTGAGCGCCTGCATGCGGGAATTGCCGATAATGACGGAATCGAACGATTGATCGCGCGCGCGGCTGGCGTGCTCGGTACGGGTGCCCTGCGCACGCACGCCGGGCGGATCGATGAGCGTCACCCGCCCCGTGCCGTAGGGATCGAGCACGAAAAGCGCGGCGACGGTCGCCGGAAACAGCACAGCGACCAGCGCCACAAGCGTGATGGCGAACCGCCGCCACCGCAATTCCTGATCGCCCTGCACCCCGAACTCCGCTCTGTTCGTCTGTTGAAATTATCTTTCCCGAAACCTGCGCCGATTTTCCCGGAGCATGCCCTAGAACTGGAAGTAGATGAACTCATAATTGGCGTCATCGCCGATCTTGAACAGGATGATGACAAAGACGATCGCCGCCACCACAGCCACCCAGCGCGCGGGCGGCAGGCGGTGCACGAAGGTCCAGGCAGTCGGCCCCACCAGCGCCACGGCGGCGGCAAGCGCGATGGTGCGCCACCTGATGCGCTCTCCCTCCGGCCCGAAGCCCAGAAGCGCTTCGTAGACCGTCCAGGCCGCCTCGAAGCTCGTGGCGCGGAACATCACGAAAGTCAGCGCCAGAAAGACGAATGTCAGCGCCCAGCCGACGAGCGGCGGCATCGGCAGCCGCGCCCTCTGCCACAGCACGCCCACGCAAAGCCCGGCGCCATGCAGCATGCCCCAGGCGACATACGTCAGCCCCGCGCCGTGCCACAGGCCGCCGAGCGTCATGGTCATGAACAGCGCGAACAATTGCAGCGTGAGGCCATGCCGGTTGCCGCCCATGCCGATGTAGAGATAATCGCGCAGAAAGCGCGACAGCGTCATGTGCCACCGCCGCCAGAAATCCTGTAGCGAGGTGGCGCGGTAGGGACTGTCGAAGTTCTGCGGCAGCACGACGCCGAACATCAGCGCGATGCCGAGCGCCATGTCGGTGTAGCCCGAGAAATCGAAATAGACCTGAAACGGAAAGGCCAGCGTCGCCTGCCACGCCGCCGACACGCTGACCGCCCCGTTCGCCGCCGCCTCGTAGGCCGGGTTGACGTAAAGCGACAGTGGATCGCCGATGAACACCTTCTTGGCAAGGCCCACCGTCAGCAGCAGCAGCCCCCGCGCGAACCGTTCGACGGCATCCGAGCGCAGATAGGGACGCTCGTCGAACTGGTGCATGATTTCCGTCCAGCGCACGAGCGGGCCGGCGAGCACCTGCGGAAAGAAGGCGATGTAAAGCGTGTAACGGACCAGCCCGAACTGCGGCGCGCGCCCGGCCTTGAGATCCGTCAGATACATGATGTGATGGAACGTGAAGAACGAGATGCCCAGCGGCAAAGCCAGCGCCAGCGGCGTGAACGTCGCGCCGGTGATGTCTCCCGCGAGCCCCAGCGCGAAATCCGCATATTTGAATATGCCGAGCACCAGCAGGTTGACGGCGATGGCGCTGTAGATCAGCGCGGATCGCGTCCAGTGCCCGAACGCCCGCGCGATCGCCCAGTTGACGACGATCGACGCCATCAACAGCGGCAGGAACCGCCAGTCCCACCAGGCGTAGAACGCAAACGAGAGAACCGCGAGCAGCGGCAGCCGCCACGCGGGCGCAAACCGCTCGGCCATCCAGTGGAGAACCAGCGCGCAAGGCAGGAAGACGAGCAGGAAGGCAAAGGAATTGAAGAGCATGCGGGCGTCTGGTTCCGTGGCGAGGCGGGCGCCGCTTCGCATGGGGGATACGGGATGCGGCGGACAGGACCGGCCGCCGATTCGAGCCGGCCAGCGGCCAATCTAGTAGATACGCCCCCGCAAATAAACCCTCGCGCAGACCGTGGAAAGCGGCGGCGAGCCGCTTCCGTCGCCGATGCGAATATATTCGGCCGGAAAGGCTTATGCGCTCTTCGCAGAACGATTAAAAACGTCGGACTTCAGGCGGACCCTCACAGTGCCGATCCTTCCCGCGCCGTCCGTCCGGTTGCGGACGGCCTTTCCAAAAAAACCTTCTTCAGGAAACATCGCGGCTTCCCGGAAAAGACGATGCCTCACCGGACCGGGATGATGACATCCGCTTTCCCCGGCAAACGCCTTGCGGAATCGGCCCGTGCAGGCGGGGCACCGACAGCCGGCTTTCCGGCGGCCGGATTATAGAGCCCCCGACGCGTGGGAACCGGCCGGAAGGCTTCCGTCAACCCGACGATCGTCTCGGCCGCGCCCAGCATCATGAAACCGTCGGGCGGCATCACCTGGGCGATCCGCTCCAGCACATCGGCCTTCGTTTGCGGATCGAAATAGATCAGGACGTTGCGGCAGAACACGATGTCGAACACGCCCAACCCGGTGAAGCGATCGAGCAGATTGAATTTCTGGAGCGTAACCATCGACCGGATGGCGGGAAGGATCTCCCAGGCATCGCCGCTCCGCTCCTGCTTCCTGACGAAATACTTGGTCAGCAGATGCGGCGGCAGGCCGCGCTGCACCTCGAACGGCGTATAGCGCCCCGCCTGCGCACGATCCAGCGCTTGCGAGGAAATATCCGTACCGAGAATGTCGATCCGCCAGCCGGACAGGCGCGCGCCCATCTCCTGAAGGCAGATGGCGAGCGAATAGGGCTCCTGCCCTGTCGACGCAGCCGCACACCAGATGCGGATATGCCGCTTCGCCGCCCGCGCCTCCAGCAAATGAGGCATCATGACGCCGGAAAAATATTCGAACGGCAGCTTGTCGCGGAAGAAAAACGACTCGTTCGTCGTCATCGCTTCCACCACCGCGGCGCGCAACACCCCGCCGGCATCGGAACGACGCAACTGGCGGACGAGTTCGCTCAGGTCGCCGAGCCCGGCCTCCCTCGCCACCGGGGCGAGCCTGCTCTCGACAAGATAGTGCTTGTCGGCCGGCAACGCGAGGCCCGACTGTTCCTTGACGAGGCGCGCGATGAAGTCGTACTCATCGTCCTTCATCGGCCGCTTCCACGCAAGAGTTCTCTCAGCTTTCCGCCGATCTGCGTCAGCGGAAAAATGCCGGCGCAGGCACCGGCGGCAGCGACGGCTCCCGGCATACCCCAGACGACGCTGGATTCTTCATCCTGAATGACGACGCTGCCGCCGCTGTCGGCGATGGCCAGCGCGCCCGCTCCGCCGTCGCCACCCATGCCGGTGAGCACCACGCCGAGAGTCGCCGCGCCATAGACCTGCGCCACGGACCGGAACATCGGATCGACGGCCGGCCGGCAAAAATGTTCCGGCGGCGCATCGCTCAGGTGTGCCACGACCGCGTCATCGGCGCGCCCCACGAGGAGATGGCGGCCTCCGGGCGCGACATAGATGCGGCCGGGAACGAGCACCTCCCCTTCCTTGGCTTCGGCCGAGGGCACCCCGGCGGCGCGGCCGAGCTGCTCGGCCAGCAGCGCCGTGAAAGTCGGCGGCATATGCTGCACGACGATGACCGGCACGCGGGCCAGCACATCCTTGCTGGAACTCAGAACCTCGACCAGCGCCTGCGGCCCGCCCGTCGAGCTGCCCAGCGCCAGCACCCGCGGCGGCACGCTGGAGTAGGAGCGCAGGGCCTTCGCCCCCTCGGTTCCGGGGCGTCTGGCGGTTTGCACGGGCAGGGCATGACCGCGCGCGGCCAGTCCGCCCGCGCCCGGCGTGGCCACTTCCCGCTGGCCGGGCAGCCGCGCCCGCGCATCCGCCGACGGCGTCTCCCGCGTGGCCGCATGCTCCCGCGACGCCACCGGTGCGGGTCCGCTTTCCCGCGAGCGGCGCAGCCGCGCCCGCGCGCCAAGCTGCTTCACCAAGTCGATGAGCGTGCGGCGATAGTCCGCCGCGCCCGCGATGCGCCCGCTGCCGTCAGGCTTGGCAAGACATTCCGCCGCCCCGAGCGCCAGGGCGCGCAAGCTGATCTCCGCCCCCCGCCGCGAAAGCGTCGACGAAACGATCACGACGAGACCGGGACGCCGTTCGAGCAAAAGCGGCAGCGCCGTGAGCCCGTCCATCTCCGGCATCTCGATGTCCAGAATGACGACATCGGGCTTCGAGACCGCCACATCGTCAACCGCCTTGCGGCCATTGGCATGGACGGCGACGATGCCGACGCCCGCCTCATCCCCGAGCCAGCGGCTGGTGAGGCCGCGGATGACCGCGGAATCGTCCACGACCATCACCCGTATATCGTCAGGGCTACCGCCCGTCTGTGGATCCCGCGTTACGGACACGGCCGGCCCCCTCCCGCTGCGAATGTTATGATCGCCGGTGCATCATCGACACGCGGCTTATGAAGCGACATAATCTTCCCGGATGCTCGCCAGCACGCTCTCGACATCGAGAACCGCCAGCAGTTCCCGCTCCAGCGGGAAAACCCCGTCCGTCACGGCGCCCCACCGCTGATCCAGGTTGGGTGGCTTGGCGACGAGCCGCGCCTTGTCCAGCGTCAGGACCTCGCCCACCTCGTCCACGAGAAGGCCATAAACCTCCCCCTGATACTCGATGCCGACGGCGATCACGGGCTCGCCTTCGTCACGCACCGGAAAACCGAGGCGCCGGCGCATGTTGATCGCCGTGACGATACGCCCGCGCAGATTGAGCACGCCGTCGACCTCCACCGGCGCCAGCGGCACGGGCGTCACGCGCTGGGGCACGAACACGTCATGCACGGCCCAGATCGGAAGCCCGAAGAGCTGACCCGCGATGCGCACCGTAACGAACTGGCCATGGCCTTCCTCCCGGACGGCAGCAAGCTGCATACTCATGGGGTGACTCCCGTTCCGCTTGCGGTGAACTCTTCGAGGGCTGCAAGAAGCCCTTCCTTGTCGAATTTGGCGATATAATCGGTGAAACCGACCTTGCGGCCACGCTCGATCGCCTCCGGCGTATTAAGCCCGGAAAGGGCGATGACCGGCAGATCCCGCGTACGCGGATCGGCCCTCAGCTTCTCCACAAAAGTGAAGCCGTCGATTTCGGGCATATCGATATCGCTCACCACGACATCCAGGAACATGCCGGCATCGATATGCCCATAAGCATCGCGCACGCTCTCGCACACCGTCACATCGTAGCCCGCAGCCCGCAGCATGGGCGACAGCATGTTGCGGAAGAACGCGCTGTCATCGACGAACAACACACGGGGCTTCGAAGCGACATTGGTGGCACGCGGACCGGCGACGGCGCGGAAGGTCGCCGGCAGGAAATGGCCGATGTCCAGGATCTCCGTCGCCCTGCCCTTGACCACGGCCGTGCCGAGAATGCCGGGTATCGTGGAATTGAACTCGATCGTGAAGCTCTCGTCGACGATATCGATGATCTCGTCCACGACGAGTCCGATCGCCTTGCCGTGATCGGTGAACACCAGCATCGCCCGCTCGCCCTGCACCTTGTCGCGGGAAGCGTCGCTGATATAGACGAGCGGCATCAGCGAACCGCGATACTGCACGAGATCCTGTCCGGTCAGCCTTTCGATGCGCGCGGCGTCGAACACTTCCAGCCGGGTGACGAGCGAGAGCGGCACGGCCTTCGGCTCTTCCGTGCCCGCCCGGAACAGGATCAGGGACATGTTCTCCGCCCCGGCTCCATCGGCGATTCCCGCCGGCTCCTCGTCATGCCCGCTGACGACGCCCGGAACGAGGCCGCTCGCCATCGCCTGCGCCATGCTGTTGGGATCGATGATCATGATGACGCTGCCGTCGCCCAGAATGGTCGTGCCGGAGAACATCGACACGTGACGCAGGATCGACGACACCGGCTTCACCACGATTTCTTCGGTATGCAGGACGTTATCGACCCCGATGCCGAACGCGCGGTTGCCGACCTGCATCACCACCACGAAGCTGTCGTCCTCCTCGCTCACGTCGCGGGTGCCGATACCCAGCAACTGATCCAGATAGACGATCGGGAGAAGCTTTTCCCGCAGGCGCAGCACCGGCGCGTCCTTGAACCGCTCGATGCGGTGCTCGCTGCCCTTCTGCACGCGCACGAGCTCGACGACGGCCAACTGCGGGATGGCGAAACGCTCCGTCGCCGCCTCCACGATCAGCGCCGAGACGATCGCCAGCGTCAGCGGAATCTTGATCAGGAAGGTCGACCCCTGCCCGCGACGGGACAGCACGTTGACCGATCCGCCGATCAACTCGATGTTCGTGCGCACGACATCCATGCCTACGCCGCGGCCCGAGACGTTGGTGACGACCTCCGCCGTCGAAAAGCCGGGATGGAAGATGAAGGCGTGAATCTGGGCGTCCGACATCTTCTCCGCGTCGATCGCCGAGACGAGGCCCTTGTTCACCGCCTTTTCGCGAATGCGTTCCGTGTTGAGACCGCGACCGTCGTCGCCCACCTCGATGATGATGTGTCCGCCTTCGTGATAGGCCGAAAGCCGGATGGTGCCCGCCTCGCGCTTGCCCGCCCTCACGCGATCCTCCGGGCTTTCCAGCCCGTGGTCGGCGGAGTTGCGGATCATGTGCGTCAACGGGTCCTTGATCATCTCAAGCACCTGCCGGTCGAGCTCCGTATCGGCGCCCAGCATTTGCAGATCGATCGGCTTGCCGAGATCGCGCGACAGATCGCGCACGATGCGCGGCAGTTTCTGCCAGGCATTGCCGATAGGCTGCATCCGCGTCTTCATCACCGCTTCCTGCAACTCGGCCGTCACGTGGGACAGCCGTTGCAGCGGCACCTTGAACTCGGACTCCTCCTGCCGACGAACCAGATCCAGCAACTGGTTGCGCGTCAGCACCAGCTCGGACACCATGGTCATCAGTTGCTCGAGGGTCTCGACATTGACGCGAATCGATTGCGCCGCGCCGCTGCGCGCAGGAGCGCCGGCATCCTCGCCGTGCGCTGCCGGAGCTTCACGGGAGGCGAGCGGCGCGGGCTCCGCCGCCGCCGGCGGACGCACGGCCACCTGGGCGCTCTTGCCGGCCTCCTTTTCCGCCTTGACCGACAGAGACCCGGCGGCCTCACGCGCTCCGCCGGAAGCCGGCCGGGGATCGACCGGCGTTTCACGGAACAGACGCTCGAGTTCATCAAGATCCTCGCCGCCGGCATCCTCGCCCTCAGCCTGAGCCGACACGCTCTCCACCGGGACAACGGCCGGCGGCTCCTCGGGCACGGCCGGCGCACCGGCTTCCGCCTTCTCCGCCATATCGTTGAGCGCGCTGATCAGATCGCCGTCGTCGCCATCCGGCTCATTCCCGTCGCCGGCCTCGAGCCCGCCGACGATATCCTTGATGCGGTCGATGGAGCGCATCACCAGATCGACGGCCTCGGGCCGCACTTCGGCGCCCTCACGAAAACGCCCCATCAGCGTTTCGGCAGCATGCGCCAGAGAACCGAGGCGCGGCAGCCCCAGGAAGCCGCACGTCCCCTTGATCGTGTGGACCAGACGAAAAATGTTGCTGAGAATGTCCGCGTTATTGGGATCGCGCTCGAACTTCACCAACTCGGCATCGATCAGGTCGAGGCTTTCCGTCGCCTCTGTCAGGAACTCACGCAAAAGGTCATCCATAGCAGCAACTCCAGACTTCCAACGACGCCCGCGAACAAGCAATCCACACCATCACCCCTGAAACGACGAACCGCCGCCCGCCGGCATCCGGGCCATTGACGGCAGCGCATCGCCAGGGGCGGCGAATTCTCAATCAGTCAACTATTTCCTGCTTTCCGATATAATTAAACTCTTCTATGAGAACCTCGGTAACGATCTCGGCCCCAAACATCTCATTGACGGATTTCTTGATGTTTTCCGTCAGCTTGTTCAAATCTTTCTTGTTGACGCCATCGAACTGGCGATCCGTATCGTCATAGATGAGCCTGAACGCACGATCGACGATCAACGGTTCCGGCGGAATCGAAATCTCCCGCAAGGTACGGGCGTCGGCGGTATAGACGAACTGCGCCACCACATATCCCTTGACCTCGTTATCGGCCACGATGGGCACGTTGATCAGCCGCAGCTTGCGAAACTCAAGCCCCTCGAGATAGACGACCTCTTCGGTTTTCTTGACCTTGCTCGATGACCAGTCCGCCACGGAATATGACGAAACGAGCGTCACGATGCACACCCACAGGCCGATCAGCACGAAGCGCATCATCGTCCATATCTTCCAAACGGGCCGGACTCGGCATAGGTGCCGTCAGAATCGGCAATGCGGGCGCTTTCGTTCACGATCGCCGTGATCTCGCGCGCGGCCTCCAGATATCGCGCCAGCATCTCCTCGCTCTCACGCAGCCTGTCCCGGATGCGGGCGACATCCCGCCCGATCGCCCGACGCTCTTCATCGGACGCAAGGGCCTCGACCGTCACCGCACGGGAAAGACGCCCCAGATCGAGCAGGCATTGGCTTTTCCGATGCATGATCGCATCGAAATCGCCAACAAGCCCCTGACGGAGAAACTCGCTTTCTGCGTCGAGCGCCGCCTCCAGACGATGAAGCACCTGCCTCAATGCCGCATGCGCCGGCACACCCGCGACATCCCTCGATCCGGGAACGAGACCACCTTCCGGCGACACGGCACCGCCCTCGTCGCGCCGAACACGACCATCGCTCATGCCGATTCACTCCGCGCGGACACGCCCTCATCCAGCCCCGGATGCGCATCCCTGACAGCGCGCGCGATACCGATTCCGCCCGACCGTGCCAATTCCTCCGCCATTTGCTGTGCAAGAAGAGACTTCCACATGTCGCCAGCGAAACCGCCGCCGAACCATGACGCCTTTTGCGGCAGAATCGCTTCGACAAACTTTTGCAGCGTCACCGCCTCGAACTGCTGATAGACGTCCGCGGCGCCGTCGCGCCCACCCAGCCGAAGCCGCGCCCGCTCGACGTCGAAGACTGGCCGAAACCCGCTCCCCGAAGCGGAAGTCCCACCCTCCCGCGCACCGTCGGCCGGCGATTGGGCAAAGGCATGCGCGACATCCCGGGCGACACGCGCATAGTCTTCCCCGCTCCGAAGCTCACCACTCCCAAGCGCATTGACAGCCGACCGGAATCGCGCCGGGTCGGCTGCCCTGGCGACATCCATGACGATATCGACGGGAACACTGACGGCCATGACACTCCCACTCTATCACCGCGTCCATGCCCGGCGGGACCGGCGCCTGCCGCTCCCGTCCAAAGCACGTATCAAAGCGGACATTACCTTTCGGACCTTACGCGAGGCTGTCGCCTCCGCCGGCCTTTCGCGCCTCGAGAATCCTTTCCAGTCCGACCTTTTCGTCATCGGCCTCCGATTCCCGCGCGACGTCGCGCGCCAGCCGCTCGGTACGTTTGAGACGCAGCGCCTCATCCCGCACCCGCTCCTGCAACGCCTCGCTCTTGGCCCGAACCTCCTCGCTTTCCTGCGCAAGCCGCGTGAGACGGCGCGCCATCGATCCCACGAACAGGCCATGATGCACGGCCCCGTCGTTGAGGCGGCCGATCAGATCTTCCTGCGCCTTCCTGAGCCCGATCTCGTCGCGGCGCAACAGCGCAAGTTTCCACTCCGACAGGCGCTTCAACTGCCGCTGCACCTCGACGACACGCTCTATTTTCCGCAGCCGGTCCTTCATGCAAGACTATCCATGCAGCAGCCAGCGTGAAAAACCCTTTATAAACTCGGACAGCATTTCTTGAATGAGCATATAAAGAATGAACATACCGCCTGCGATGACGAACGGTATGGATATGAAATACACTTGAATTTGTGGCGTGAATTTATTGATGACGCCTATCGTGAAGTTGATGATCAGGGAGTACAAAATGATCGGGGAGCAAATACGTAACGCGAGCAGGAACGAATCCTTCAACTGGTCCGCCACGCCGACCAGAGAAAGCCGGGACTGAAACAACAATCCGGGCGGCAGATTATCGTAGGATGCGGCGACGGCGCGCAACACCTCCCAATGGAGATCGGCCGCGAATACGAGCATCGCGGCAGATAATCCCAAAATGTTGCTTAGCGGCGGCAAAGCCTCCATCTGATCGAAGGAAACACCCGAGGGGTTGCTGAGACTGAGCGACATGGCCACGAGGACGCTCAATGTCTCGAACGCAAGAAACATCAGCCGCCCGAGAAAACCGATCCAGAGACCGGCCAGCGTTTCCGAAACGATAAGGAGCAGCAGGAAGGAAAACGGCTTGCCCTGAAAGACCGCGCTCACCTTGTCATAGAACAACGGAAACAGCACCAGCGTAACCGCAAGTGCCACATAGAGCCTGATTCTGACGGGAATACTTGCGTTCGATAACCCCGGCATCAGCATGAAGCAACCGCCGATCCTGCACATCAGCAACAAGGCGCCGATGACGGCATCGGATGCGGCGATGGGAATCACGATATCGCCCCGAGGCTCTCGATCTGGGTTCCGCGTGCGATTTCGACATGCGACAGAACGGCAAGCGCCGGATACATGCGTTCAATGATCATGCGCACATAGGGGCGCGCATCAGGGGCGGCGACGAGCACGAACGCCTTGCCTGCCCCCAGATGCCTGCGGATCGCCTTCGACGCCTCCGCGCCGAACTCCTCGACAAGCGAAGGATCTATGTCGATCTCCAGCACCTCGCCACGGGCGTCGCGCCGGATGCTCTGATGAAAGACGAGATCCCAGCGGTTGCCGAGCCGCAATACCCGCAACACCCCCTCGTCGGAAAGATCGCCGCATATCTGCTGCGCTATCCGCAAGCGCACATGCTCGACGATCTGCTCCGTCTTGCGCACATGGGGGACGATTTCGGCGATCGCCTCCAGAATGAGATTGAGATTCCTGATGGAAACGCGCTCCGCCAACAAAAGCTTGAGCACGGCCTGCAATCCCGAATAGGAGATCTGGGAAGGACAGATGTCGTCGATCAGGCGCTTGTATTCGGGATCGAGCTGGTTGAAAAGCATCCGCATGTCCTTATAGGACAATAGCAGAGGCAGGTTATTCCGAATGATTTCGCCCAGATGCGTGAGCAGAACGGACATGCCGTCGATCGGCGCAAGACCGAGCCGCTTCGCGTCGCTGGCGTAGATCTCATTGATCCACAAGGCTCGCATGCCAAACGCGGGTTCGCGCACCTCGTCGCCTTCGATCGCGGGACGCGGACCGTCGCCGATAATGACCAGAAAATCGTTCAGCCGCAGCTCATGCGACGTCACGATCGTGCCGTGGATCTTGATCTGGTAACTTTTAGGCGGCGTGGCGAGACTGTCCGTCAGCTTGATTTCCGGCACGATGAAGCCGTATTGCTGCGCGAACTTGCGGCGCATCTTGGACACGCGATGCATGAGCTCGCCCTGATTGGATTTGAGCCGGACGGAAAGCTGCCGCCCCATGCACAACTCGATCTCGGCCGTCCTCAAGGTCTCGCGGATGGCCTCGCGCGTATCCACCTGCTCGAGCGCACGTTTATTCTGGAGCTCGATCTCATCCCGCGCCCGCTGTTCCGCACGCCGTTTCGGAATGATGTAACCGACAAACGCCAGCATGCCGCCCAACGCGAGAAACGGCAGCATCGGCAGGCCCGGCGTCAGCCCCATGAGCGCCATCAGCCCTGCCGATACGAAAAGCGCCTTGGGATAAGCGCTCAACTGCCCGAAAACCGCCTGCTCCGCCGAGCCCTGCGTGCCGCCCTTCGACACCAGAAGACCCGCGGCAAGGGAAACGATCAGCGCCGGGATCTGCGACACAAGACCGTCGCCGACGGTCAGCTTGGTGTAGATGTCCGCCGCCTGGGATAACGGCATGCCATGACGCGTGACACCGATGACGATGCCGCCGAAAATATTGACGGCCGTAATGATGAGGCTCGCCACCGCCTCGCCGCGCACGAATTTCGACGCACCATCCATGGAGCCGAAGAAGGCGCTTTCCTCTTCCAGCTCGCGCCTGCGGCGCTGCGCCTCCTTGTCGTCGATCATCCCGGCCGAAAGATCGGCGTCGATCGCCATCTGCTTGCCGGGAATCGCGTCCAGGGTAAAACGCGCGCCCACCTCCGCGATACGCGTCGCACCTTTCGTAATGACGAGAAAGTTAACGGTGATCAGAATGGCGAACACCACGAGCCCGATAACGAAATCGCCGCTCATCACGAACTGCGAAAACCCGTGAATGATGTAGCCCGCCGCCGTAACACCCTTGTCGCCGTCAGCCAGGATGAGGCGGGTCGTCGCGATGCTGAGCGCAAGGCGCAGGATCGTGGCGATCAGCAGCACGGTCGGAAACGCCGAGAACTCCAGCGGCTTCTGGATCCATAGCGCCACCATCAGGATGAGAACCGAGAGCGCAATCGACAGCGCGAGACCGATGTCGATGAGGAACGGCGGGATCGGCAGAAACAGGATCAGCAGGATCGCGACGATACCGATCGCGAACGTGACGTCGCGGCCCTTGTTTCCCTGCGTCGCGTTCAAGCTGCCCACAAAAAGATCAGCCATTCGACCCCATCATCCCGGCTGGAAAGCTTTCCGATCGATCGGAAGCGTTCGATCGACAAGAATTCTTTCAAAAACAAGTTACTTCATACTATCCGCGAATAACCGATCCTTCCCGCTTCGGCAGGAGCACCAGAAACGTCGCTTACAGAAAAAGATGCTCACTCGAATCCTGTAACGATGCGGCCATAAACCTGTTCGGCGAACGTGAATATTTTTGCGCCCATGAACGATCCCGTGAGCGCCGTCACCGCCAGAATGGCGATGATTTTGGGAATGAACGTCAACGTCATTTCCTGAATCTGCGTCAACGCCTGAAAAAGCGCGATGATAATGCCGACGAGCATGGCAGCGCCGACGGCAGGGCCGGCGCCGATGATGATCGTCCAGATCGCGGACTGAACGAGATCCAGTGCATCGGCCTCATTCATAGCCGCCTACCCCGGCAATCCCCCAGAGCGCTGTCATCAGGAAATCGATACACCTTCGCCCAGCAGCAACGTCTTGCCGCTCGTGAGCGTTGCGAGCGCGCCTTCGCTGGTGATCTTGATCGACACGATTTCGCCCGAAACATCCCCCTCGCCCGACGTCGCCGTCCGCCCGATCAGGCTGTTGGCCTGCGACAACGACTGCGATGACAGCAACGAGTCAAGCTTCTTGTTGGTGGCCACGGACTGCTCGACCTGGGAGAATGTCGCGAGTTGCGCCATGGACTGTGACGCATCCATCGGCGCGGTCGGATCCTGATGCTTGAGCTGTTCCACGAAAAGCTTCAGAAAAGCCTGATAGTCGAGCGTCGTCTTGGATGGCTGCGCCGTGCTCGCGGTCGCCGCCTGCCCCACGCTGTTCACCGACACCATCGTCGTATCTCCTACGGGTTGCGGCGGCATCAAGCCACCTTGCGCACTTTCTCACTGCCTTTGACTTCAAGATGGAACAGACCGCGCAAAACGCGCAGCGCGTCGAAGGGACGCTGATCCGCGACAAGCTCACCGACCTTGCCGAGCCCGGCAATGACGGCCTCATCATCATGAGCCGCCTGCATCGGCGCGATGAGGCTGAGGGCGGACGCCCGCATGGTTGCCGCAGAAGACGGATCGATGAGCATCGACTGAACGATGAAATACAACTGCCGGAGAGGAGTCGTCGCTTCCTCAAGCTGCAAAACATGCGCCTCCAGAAGAAAAGTAGCGTCGTTCAGCAACTCTATGGTCACGCGGCGCTCGGCTCGCAGCACGGCGCCGTTGATAAACAATCGCTCACCCGCCTTCAGGCTCAACCGCATGGCTCTTACTTCAATCCGTCGCGAACGAGCTTGTTGACGCTGATAAGCCCCGAGATATCCTCGGACTCGCCATACCGAACCCGCTGCGCTTCCTGCAAAATCCACCCGCCGATAGAGATCAGGGACCCCCGCAGCTCTTCCGGGAGAGCGTTATCCGGGCTGATGAGATCATCGATCAGGAACTGCCACAGCTCCATCACCCGCGTGATCGCCAATTCCCCCTCCGGCGACCCACGCCCCTGACGCGCCGCCTCCTCGAGCAGATCGATGACAATGTCGAATGCCCGTCGCTCGCTGGAACGCACCGCCTCGGGATCGTTTTCCATCATTTCGCCATAAGAAATCATGTACATGATACTGATCTCACCCAGAACGTATTCTCGTTCACATTCTTCAACATTATCGATCTGTTTTCCGACTGTCGCCGATTACAGGTAATTGAGGAGACTGAGATTCTGCAATCGTGCGGTCAAGGAATACGCCAGGTTCAGTTGCAGCTCGAAAGCGTCCGAAGCCACCTTGGCTTCCGCAGGATCGACGCCCTCGAGCGTCACCAGATTCTGCTGCAACAGGGTTTCCTGCGCCTTGAGCTTCTCGTTGGCGGTCGTAATGCGCGCTTGCGCCGTGCCAAGATCGGCCTGCATGATCATGAGGCCGTCCATGGCCTTGCTTATCTGATCGATGGCATAAGATACGGTCGCCTTGAAGGCTTGCTCATTCAGATCGGACGATGGCAAGGCGCCGAGCGCCGCATAGGCCTGCGCAAACTGACGGAACGGATCGGCATTGGTATTGACGGAGGTAACGATTTCCTCGGTGATGGAAATCCGGGTGCGGATGTTGGCATCAGACGCGGACGACCAGCTACCCTTCCAGTTCGCATCATTGAACTGAAAACCGTAATCGGCATCGTTGGTGTCGACAGCCGCCGCGAGCGCAACGAGCGCATTGGTCTTCGTCGTGATTTCCGTCTGAATATCTGCGGGGAGAGGATCGGAGGACGGCCAATCGTTGCCGGCGCGCCATTCGGCCTCCAACTCACCGGGCAAACTGGCAGCCAGATCGGCAGAGTCCGGCCTGTTGAAGAATATATTGATTTCCCTTTCACCGATGTCGCTTATCGTGGGCGCAGCGGTGTTCCCCAAACCAGGAGGCACGTCGGTCGGCAGGTTGGTCCAATAGGTCGTGAACTCACCGGCCAAAAAGTCATTGAAAGCGGCCTGCACCGATGCCGACTCATCGGTCATCGGCGACTTATCGGTCTTGATGCCGCCGAACAGCTTGGCTCCCGCGAAGGATGAATTGAGCTTGTCGATCAGCGCGGTGAGATTGCGCTCGGCCTCGCCCTTTATCGTTGCGGCCGATACCGGGTTGGACGGCAAGCCGACAAGCGTCGCCAGCATGTCATCCGCCGTCTCATACAACTCGGCAAGCGCGGCCTGCGTCGCATCGAGACGCCCGGCGGTGACGCCGTTCGAGGTCATGAGAGCGCCGACGCGATCGACCTCCTGATAGAGAAGCGTAGCGTAACCCGTCTTTGCACCCAGCACAAGCCCGACATCCGCATGCCGCCCCTCGACCATCTCCTTGCCAAGGCGCGCAATCTCGGCTTGCGCGTTACGCGCGTAGAGACGCGGGCCGTTCAGCAGGTTAAAAGTGGATACGAAATTCGCGGCCATGGCATCACCCCACGATGGACAGCAGAGTCTTGAACAGGTTGTCGACAACGGAAATCAACTGCGCCGACGCCGAAAACAAACGCTCAAGCTCAAGTTGCAGCGCGGTTTCCTCGTTGACATCCACACCACGCGCATTTGAAAGAGACGTCGTTACCAATTGCAAGACAGCTTCACTCGACTTGCCGGCAGCATCCGCCGACTTCCTCTGAGCCTCCACCGAGCTGACCGTGAAGGCGGCATAATCAAGCAGGTTCTTGTCGCCGAGCGCAGTATCCGGCGCATCGAACTGGTTCAACAGCGTGAACAAACGATCGGAAAATGCCGGCGCACTCTCCGTATTGTAGGCATAGTTGATGCCATCTCTCAGACTGTTCGGATCGCCACCCGCTGCGGGATCAACGGCCGCGTTGACAACGATTGTCCTGGCAAGACCGGCAAGATCACCCGCCGCAATCGGCAAATCGACACTGGCCGCACCGTCATAGGAAAAAAGCCCCATGCGATCGGGATCCGTCGCAGCCGGATCGATTTCACGAAACGCCGTGATCAGCCCCAAGGCGAGATTGTCAAGCTGCTCGCCATACTCCTTGGCTACGGTATCGCGCAGCCCCACCAGCCCGACCAGCCGTCCCGATTTCGAGGGCATCGGTGCACCGCTGCCTGTCACCTGTACGCCGTCGATGAATACCTGCTTCGTCGCCGGATCCAATATAACGGTGCGAGCGTTCGTCTCGAAGAGTGTCACGCCGCCATCCGTATACAACGCCACGTCGTTGTTGGCGCGCGTCAGGACGGTGATGCCGACTTCCTCGGACAGTTGGGCGACAAGCATGTCGCGCCGGTCGAGATCGTCCGTAATGTCGGCGCCCGTAGCGCTTCCACGCACGACACGAGAATTCACCTCGCCGAATTCTTTCAGCAACTCGTTGATGCGCGAGACGGAATTACCGATGTCCTGCTCCGCGCCACTCCTCACCTCATCGACGACTTTCGCCGCTTCGTTGAGGCTGGAGGCCAGATCCTTCGCGCCGTTGATCGCCGCACGGGCAAGATTGGCGTCGCCGGGCGCATTGGCATATTCGGTGAGCGCATCATTCAGCGCACCGAGCCGCGCGACGAGCGAAGTCCCCGCGCCCGTGTCGCCGACCGTGTCCGACAGACGCGTCAAGCCGGATAGCAGCGCCTGCTCACGGGTGGAAGCCGACATCGCCTCGATGTAGCGTTCGTAAAGCCGCATGTCGGCCGCCCGCGTCGGCCCGGCAGCGTAAACGCCGCCGTCGTATGTGATCAGAGGCGCGAGTTTACGCGAATAGTTCAGATCGCCGGCGCCGGCGACGTTGCGCGCTGAAACCGAGATACGCTTCGAATTGGCCGATAGCGAAAGCTGTGCGGCATTCAAGGCTGCATTCAGGCTCATAAGCTCGAAACTCCCCCACCGTACCGACGACACTCAACCGAATACAAAAACAAACCGAACCGCGCGGGTCGTGATGCGACCCGCGCAACCCCCGACGACATTCGTCATCGCTTGAGGTTCACCAGAACTTCGAGCACTTCCGCACCCGTCTGGAACACCTTGGAATTGGCGGTGTAATTGCGCTGCGCCTCGATCATGGTCGCAAGCTCCTCCGCCAGATCGACATTCGACGACTCAAGCGCGGAACTGAGCAGGCTGCCGAGCCCCCCCTGATTGGGGAAGCCGACCACCGGATCACCCGATTCATTGCTGACCTGAAACACGCCACCGGAAAGCGCCCTCAGATTGTCGGGACTCGGAACATCGGCGATCGCGATGCGGTACGCATCGATTGCCGAACCGTCCGTCATCTGGAATGTAATGACGCCGTCCGCGCCGATGCTCACGTCATCCACCGCGCTGGGGCCATTGCCGTTGACCTGGGCCGCAATGATCTCGGAGTCGCCCGCAAGCTGTTTGAGACCGGAAATGTCCAGATTAACGGTCTGGCCGCCCGGAATAGTGATATTCGCCGTCAACCCGGTGGCCGGAGTTGCCAAATTGCCGGTAGCGTCGAACGTAAGAGGGGTCGTCCCGAGCACTTCGGCCGCATCGTAGGGGAAACCGCCGCCGTCGGTGCCGTTGAATACGCTAAGCTCCCAAGCCCCGGCCGCCGTCTTCGCAAAATAAAGATCAAGTTTTACTTCACGGCCAACATTATCATAAACGGTCATCGACCACATTGCGGAAAAGGCAGATCCGGCAACGTTATCGGAGGGGAGAGATCCGGCCGGCACAATCGCCGCATCGACAGGCAGCTTCGCCGCAAACACGCCCGCAACCCCGCCGATATTCTGCGTAGGCGTGGCTTGCATATTGATGCTGTTGACGTTGACGCGCTCGCCGCCATTCAGGCTGTTGACCAGGACGCCCGCATCGCTCGCCTGGTAGCCGACCAGATAATATCCGGCCGCATTGACGAGATAACCATCTGCATTCTGCACGAACGAGCCCGCACGCGTCAGGAAACGGCCGCCAGACGAATCCTCGACGATGAAGAAACCTTTACCGCGAATGGCGAGATCAGTCGTCGAGGTTGTGTACGTCGTCCCACCTTCCAGGCTCACCGCACGTCGAACGGTGGTTTCGACGCCACCGGAATTGTAGCTGCCCTTGCCCGACGGCAGAACCAGCGCCGAAAACTCCGTCGACACCTTCTTGTAGCCCGTGGTCGAGGCGTTGGCGATGTTATCGCCAACCGTGCCCAGCCGGTTCGCCTGAGCCTTCATGCCGGACGTGGCGGTCTGCATAATACCCATGGTCAGCTCCATCGCTGAAAATTCGCGCAGGATCAATGAACACCATGTGCCTTGCGCGAGGCTCACCACGGCGAATGAATTGACGGAAAGTTAACGGCACCTATTCGGGACGCAGCGCGTTGGCCAACTCCTGAAACGGATCCTCGCTCATCGGCGCATCGAAATCCTGCCGCAGCGCCTCGTAGATGCGCGGCACGAGCGCCACGGCCTGATCCAGCTCCGCATCGAGGCCCTGTTGATAGCCGCCGACGAGGCGCAGGTCGCGCGTATCCTCGAAACGCGCGATCATCGCGCGCATGCGGCGCAGGAGATTGCGCTGCTCCGGTGTCCATGAAAACGTCGCAAGCCGTGAAATGGAGCTGAGCACGTTGCCGGCCGGATAACGCCCCTGATCGGCAATGCTGCGGTCGAGCACGATATGCCCGTCCAACGTGCCGCGGATGTTGTCCGCCACCGGATCGTTATGGTCGTCGCCATCGACGAGAACGGAAAAGATACCCGTGATCGTGCCGCCACCCTCGACACCCGGCCCCGCCCGCTCCAGCAACCGCGGCAGATCGCTGAACACGCTCGGCGCATAGCCGCGCGCCACCGCCGGCTCCCCGGCCGCCAGCGCGACATCGCGGGCCGCATGCGCATAGCGAGTGACCGAATCCACGATCAGCAGCACGGACTCGCCCAGGTCGCGAAAGTACTCGGCAACCGCCGTCGCCGCGCGGGGCGCCATGCGCCGCATCATCGGGCTTTCGTCACCCGTCGAGACGACGATGATGGCGCGATTGCGGTTCGCGGCGAGCGGCCCCTCCAGAAACTCCCGCACCTCGCGCCCGCGCTCGCCGACCAGCGCCACGACCACCGTATCGAACCCCTTCGCGCGCGCCAGCATGCCCAGCAAGGTCGATTTGCCGACGCCGGATCCCGCGAAAATCCCGATGCGCTGGCCGAAACACAGCGGCGTGAAAAGATCGATCAGACGCACCCCCGTGCGCAGGGGCTCGGTGACGCGCGCGCGGGTGAGCGCCGCCGGCGGCGGCATGTCGACCGGCATCTCCCGGTCGCCGGCGGCAAGCAGGCCGCCCTCGTCGATCGGTTCGCAAAAGGCGTTGAGTACACGCCCTTTCCAACTCGCATCGGGTCGCACCGTCATGGCGCCATGGCGAAACACACCCGCGCCGATACCCGCCTCGATCTGATTGCCGAACGGCTTGATCGTCGCGCCCGCTTCATCGACGCGGACAACCTCGCCCGGAAGCCCGCCACCCTCGAAAACCACGCGGTCACCAAGCCGCACCTGACGGGACAGCCCGGCAACGCGGCAATAGGCAGTCGTCACCTCGCGGATCGAGCCGCCGGCCCGCACGAGCGGAATGTCGCGATCACACGCCAGCACGGCCTCTTCCAGCCGCGCCAGCGTGTTGCGTGGCCAGACGGGAGCAGTGCCCGCACCCGGCTTCGTCCGCTCTTCATCTGCGGATATACGCATCCCGGAATCGGACCCGTCGGGGCTGCGAGATGCATTGGCTGTGCTCATGGATTTCCGATCAGCAAGGATTTCCGATCAGGATGTCGGCCCGAGATCGCGGATAGTCTGGTTCAAGGCGTTCTCCATCGAGCTCGCAGCCGTCGCCGCCTGCTCGAACCGCCTCTGCACATCGATGAGGCGCGTCATCTCGATAACGGGACTGACGTTCGAGCCCTCGACATATCCCTGAACGACGCCGACGCTGACAAAATCCTCCGCCGGCGCGACGGCATTCGCGCTGACCGCGACGGTACCATCGACCGCCCGGTGCAGATCGGCGTCGCCGGCGATCTGGAAGAGCCCGACGACTCCGACGATATTGCCACCCTGCGAGACAGTGCCATCCGCCGCAACCACGATCTCGCCGCCGAGAGGATCGACAGCGAGCGGCGCACCGCCCTGGTCCAGCAGCGAATGGCCGGTAACGGTGACGATATCGCCCATGTCGGTCATCGTCAGCCGCCCGTCGCGGCTGTAGCGCACGCCGGTCGGCGTCTGCACGGCGAACCATGCGTCGCCTCTGACAGCGAGATCGAGCGGATTGCCCGTCTGGGACAACGGCCCCGCCTGCTGCGACAGAAAGGCCTTGCCGCTGCCGGCGAAAGCAACGGGTACCCGACCCGTGCGCGACAGCACGCTCTCGAAAGTCGAGCCTTCAGCCCGAAATCCCGCCGTATTGATATTGGCGACGTTGTTCGCCACCGCCTGCATGTGGCGCTCAAGCGAGATCTGACCGGATAACGTTACATACAGACCTGATTGCATGCTATCCTCAAGACTTTCCAGAATGGTAGGCATACAGCAGATCGTAGCTCAAATCCGCCAACCCCGTACCGCCGTTGAAAAGCGTCAGGATGGGCGCGTTCGCCGCACCTTCTTCCACATCGGCCATCAGCAGGAAGCGCGCTATCAGTTTTTCGACCTTTTCAGGATCCTGAAAATCCTCGATATTAATACGGCTCAATATCATCCGCGCCTGCGCATCGATATCGGCGGTCGCCGTTTCCGAAGGAATGCCGAATGCGGTGCGCACCACCGTCGCCAACCCTTCATCGGCCAGAATGTCGTATGCCGACGTGATCTCGCCGGCCCGGCGCTGGAAATTGAGCGCCAGGCGCACGTTGGTGTCTTCCTTGCCCAGATCGATCTCAAGCGTATGCCGCACATATCCCTTCACGGCCTCGTCGATGTCGCGCACAAGGCTCGCCATAACCGTATTCCCCTTCGCATCGAAGGCAAAAGCCGACTTGAAGGCCAGGAAGTTCTCACGCTCCTCATCGCTCCGGAAATCGATAGCCCGCGTATCGCCCTTCAGGGCCGCGGCGAGCGCATCCTTGTCGCTCAGGATGAAGCGATCCAGATCATAGGCCCGCAACCCCACGGAAAGCACTTCCCAGTTCTTCAACAGATCGTCCACGGTCGCGATCCCGGACAGCCCGGTCAGAAAATCGGAAACATGCTCGTCGACAGACTCCGTCAACTGCGTGCCGACGCTGTAGGCCGCCTCGCGGTACTTGGCGATCACCGTATCCTGATAGTTGACCTTGCCGCCGCTGACGCCGAATTTGAGCCGGAACTGATCGAAGTTCCAGCTCTCCGTCGCATCCTGAAAATCGATCTTTGCGCCCGCCCCCTTGAGCGTCTCCCTCACCTCGTCGATCTGACCGACAAGACGCTCGAGGCCATAGGCCTTCAGGCTGAAGATCAGCGCCGTATCATTGGCCACCAGATCGCTGAAAGAATAGAATCCCGAACCGTTCACGGCCTGCTCGTAGGCGGCGATATCCTCGTCCAAGCGCGCCAGCGCACGATCGCCGGCACCCTTGATACCGTCCCGATAACGCTGCGCCACACCATCGCCGCTGACATACAGGGCCGAAGGCGCCACACCTTCCCCCACGACCAGAAACGCACTCGCCAGATCGAGATACCGGCCGTCCGACAGCCGCGCCGCATAGCCGCCCTCTCCCGTGCCGCCGCTGATAACCTTGCGCAGCAGGGCATACGAGCCCACCAGCTCTTCCATGCCGTAAGCCCTGACGGCAAAGTTATAAATCCCGATGTCGTCGAACAGGTCGTTGACGGACTGAATACCGGAAGCCCCCTCGGTAAAGCGGGCGATCTCCCGCGCGACGACCGGCTCCGCCGCCTTGCGCGACAACGCCTTGTCCAGATCGCGAACAACAACCTGATAATTCAGATACGACGATTGCAGCCCGACCATGGCCAGCCCCCTGCTTTGAAGGACGGTACAGATCCGCGCCAAGGGAAGCCGGAGCCACGACGCCACCTTCGCTTTCGGCGACTTTTACCGCACGAAGCTTGCCCGGAGCTGTCCACGCCCGGCGAGCGCGGCGGCAGACGGCGCGGCCCAGCCTCGCGCAAGCTTGCAGCCCTATCGTGATGCCTCGAAGTATCCGGCAGCCATGGTGATAATCCGGTTATTGCGTTTCCTGCGGCTCTCGAACCGCGCCGTTTCTCTACGTGAACGGGTTCGCGTGACGGGGCCCGCGGAAGCGCCGACTTAATCGCGCGGGAGTTTGTCGATGGGATTTTTCATAGGCCTGCTTGTGGCCGTCGGCTCCATGTTGGGCGGTTTCGTCGCCATGGGCGGTCATGTCGGCGTGATCTGGCAGCCGTGGGAATTCGTCATTATTTTCGGCATGGCGGCAGGCGCCTTCATCGTCGCCCATCCATGGAGCGTACAGATCGACACCGGGCGGGCGACGATGGAGGCCCTGCTTGGCAAGGTGCCCAAGTCCACGGATCATCTCGCGCTGCTGGGCCTGCTGTTCGCCCTGATGCGCCTCGTGCGGACGCGCCCGCGCAACGAGGTGGAAACGCATGTCGACGACCCGGCCAATTCTTCCGTTTTCGCCAACTTCCCCAAGATCCTCGCCGACAACGAGCTGACTTCCTACATCTGCGACTACGTGCGCCTCATCGTCATCGGCAACGCAAGGCCGCATGAACTCGAGGCGCTGATGGACGAGGAAATCGCCACGTTGCGCCGTAACCGGCTGAAACCCTATCATAGCATGAATAGCGTCGCAGAGGGGTTGCCGGCGCTGGGGATCGTGGCCGCCGTGCTCGGCATCATCAAGGCCATGGGCGCCATCGACCAGGCGCCCGCCCTGCTGGGCGCCCTGCTCGGCGCTGCGCTCGTCGGCACGTTTACCGGCATTTTCGCCTCCTACGGCCTTTTCGCGCCGCTGGCGGCGAAGATCAAGTCAACCCGTGAAAAGCAGATGCAGCCCTATCTGATCGTGAAACAGTCGCTTGTCGCCTTCATGAACGGCGCGATGCCGCAGATCGCGATCGAACACGGACGCAAGGCGATCAGCTCCTACGAGCGGCCGTCCATCAACGACGTCGAGAATGAAATGATGTCGCCGGGCCAGAACAAACCTGCGGCGGATGCCGAACCCGAGCAGCAGGAGGCCGCCTGAGCATGAGCTTCGCCCGGACAACTTCTTCCGAGGGCAAGGTGCGCGACCGCCTGCTGGACTCCACCGGCCTGTCTCTGGACAGGCTGCCGATGCTGCATGTCATTTTCGACCGCATGACGACGAGCTGGGTCGAGAGTTTCCGGCACATCGCGGCTTCGCCCGCCTATTGCTCGCTGAGCACAATCGAAAGCGGCCGGATCAACGACATCCTCGAGTTGTACGAGTCGAACGCCATCGCCGGCGTTTTTCAGGCCGTCCAGTGGGACAGTCAGGTTCTCGTGGGCTTTGACCGGGACTTCATCTTCTCCATGGTGGAGGTGCTTCTGGGCGCCGACGACGCGGAGCCGCCGCTTGACGACGAGCGAGCGTTCTCGACCATCGAGATCCGCATCGCCCATATGATTTTCGAGCAGATCGGCAGGGCGCTGCAATCGGCTTTCGCGCTCGTCGCCCAGACACAGTTCAGGCTCGAACGCACCGAAACGCGCATGGACTTCGCCGTTATCGGCAGGCGCAACAGCCCCTCCGTAGCGGCGAAGTTTCTCGTCCAGGCGCTGAATCGCGGCGGCGAAATGTTCGTCATCATCCCGCAATCCGCCTTGACGCCGATGCGCCAGAGCCTCTCCCGAGTTATTTCCAGCGAGCCGACGATCCGCGATCCGCGCTGGAGCAAACAGATCGAATCGGAGGTGCAGCGCGCGGAGGTGTCGCTTCAGGCTGTTCTCGAGAAGCGCTACATGACGCTGGAGGAGATTGCCGGGCTGACCGTCGGTCAGACGATCGAACTGCAAGCCAATCCGCGGACGCTGGTGACGCTCGAAAGCGAGGACGAACCGGTTTTCAGATGTTTTCTCGGCAAATCGGACGGGGCTTACGGCCTGCGGATCGAGGAAATCATTGACAAGAAAAAGGATATCATCGACGACATTCTCTCCCGGTAGTGCATCCCGCCGGGTGGCTATGCCGATCTCAATCCGAAATGCGCTGCGTTCCGACGTTGGACATTTGCAGCGACGGGCCTTGAATACAGGAAAATGACGAAATGTCTCAGGACGCCGACAATCTGGACGCACCGGAACTGGACGATGCGGGACTGGCTTACCAGCGTCACCAGTTTTCCTCCGTCAATGGAGATCATCGTCAGGCTGCGAACGGTATGGAACCGCGTAATTTCGACACGATCAAGCGAATCCCCGTGCTCGTTCAGGTTGTGCTCGGCTCGGCGACAATGCCTGTCGCCGCGCTGATGAAGCTGGGACGAGGCGCTGTCGTGCCGCTCGATCATCGGGTCGGCGAACCGGTGGACGTGGTGGTCAACGGCAGAGTGATCGCGCGAGGCGAGGTCGTGGTCGTCGAGGACGACAATTCACGTTTCGGGGTGCAGCTTACCGAAATCGTCGGGCCGTCGGCTGACGACGCGTCGGCGTGACGCGCCTGCGCATCGCACGCGTTTCGGATGGGAACGGAATCTGCCTCGTCCGTGCCCGGTTTCCCGGCGCGGGAGTCGGTGGCCGGAAACGGCACGGATATCTGGGTGAATCACGATGAGCGTTCAGGAATCGGTTAGCCGCAAAACCGTCTCCCTCAGAAAGGGCGTGGACCGCGTCGCCGCGCTGCTTCTGACCGTCGGCAATCCGGCGGCGGGTCGTTTGCTCAAGCATTTCACCGCGGAAGAGATAAAGCTGATCACCCGCTCCGCCGCGGCGCTGGGATCCATCCCGCCGGAGCAGCAGGAACGTCTGGCGGATGAATTTTCTGCGCAGTTCCAGGTCGGCGCTCACCTGTTCGGCACTGCGCACGAAGTGGAAAAGCTGCTGACGGGTGTTCTGCCGCCGGAGCAGATTTCCGATATCATGGCGGATGTGCTCGGGAATTCCAGTCAGTCGATCTGGGATCGCATCTCCGGCGTGTCGGAGAACATCCTCTCCAGCTATCTCCTGAAGGAGCATCCGCAAACGATCGCCGTCATCCTGTCGCGGGTGAAGCCGACGTGCGCGGCAAAGGTCATGGCGCATTTCTCGCATGAACTGCGCAACAATGTCACCCGGCGAATGCTGGCATGCAAGCCGATCGTCGATGAAGTCATGCGGGTGATCGAAAGCACCCTGCACGAGGACTTCATGACGAATTTCTCGCGCAACATGGGGGCGGATACCCATGCGAAGATGGCCGACATCATCAACAAGATGGATCGGGATCACATGGAGGAGATGCTGCAAAGCCTCGCCAACGACAGGCCGAAATCCGCCGAGATTCTGAAGGGTCTGCTCTTCACTTTCGACGATATCGTGAAGCTGACGCCCGCGGCGCGGTCGAGCCTGTTCGACGCCGTACCGGTCGAGAGGCTCATCATCGCGTTGCGCGGCACGGACGCGAATTATCGGGACGTCATTCTGAACGCCCTCCCCTCCAGGTCGCGGCGTGTGGTCGAGACGGAACTCGCGAGCGGACAGCCGATCCCGCAGCGCGAGGTGCTCGAGGCCCGGCGCTCCATTACCGATCTTGCCCTGGACATGGCGGGAAGGGGCGAAATCGACCTTACCTCCGACGGCGAACAAGATATGTTCGTACAGTGACGTGCGGCGCGTTTTCAATAAATAATTCCGGTAGAAGTGGATATTGCTTTCGCCGGAATTGCATTACGATAAAAAACTGAATCATTTCCGCGTCTCGGTAAAATGTATAAATGCTCTTTAAAAGATATCCCGGCCGCTCTTTTTGCCGGAAGCGTCTTTTTTTGAAAGCGCACGTACTTTCCGAGCAGATGCCTCGAAGCGTTTTTGGAAAGTGACGCGGCGCGTTCCGATCGGACGAGAAAGGTAAGCGCGGCAATCAAGCGGAAGATCGGATAGGTCGATGTCAGAGTCAGAGGATCCGGACAGCAAGACCGAAGAGCCGACCGAGAAGAAGATACATGATGCGATCGAGAAGGGAAACGTTCCCCAATCGCGCGAAATGGCTGTTTTCTTCTCGATCATGGGTATTTGCCTGATACTTTATCTCTTCATTTACAATTCCGTTCTTGTGCTCAGTCAGTTTCTCACGTTCTTTGTCGACGCGCCCGAATCGATCAGGATTCACAGCGGTCAGGATGCGGTTGCATTGCTCCAGCTCGTGGCCGTCAGTGTCGGGGGTTTCCTGTTGCCGATCGTCTGCATCCTCGTTGTCGGGGGCGTTCTGGCGTCAATCCTGCAAAACGCTCCCCGGCTCTCGCCGGAGCGTATCGAGCCCAAATGGTCCCGGCTTTCGATCCTGGCCGGCTTCAAGCGTATCTTCGGCGTTCAGGGTCAGGTGGAGTTCGCGAAGTCCGTGGCGAAACTGCTGATCATTACCATCGTCTGCACCATTCTGCTGAGCTCGGAGCAGCACCACGTTGTGAACGCCATGTTCAGTGACCCCAGTCTGATCCCGGAAACCATCCTGAATCTGACCATGCGCCTGATGTCGGCGATCTGCGTCGCAACGGTGTTGCTGGTGGCCGCGGATCTGGTCTGGTCGCGCTTCAAATGGCGGAAAGACCTGCGCATGTCGCGTCAGGAGATCAAGGACGAGTTGCGCCAGTCGGAAGGGGATCCCCTGATGAAGGCGCGCATGCGATCGATAGCTCAGGATCGGTCGCGCAAGCGCATGATGAGCGCCGTTCCCAACGCCTCGCTGGTCGTTACGAACCCGACGCACTATGCGATTGCGCTGCGCTATGTTCCCGAGGAAGGGGGGGCGCCGGTGGTGCTCGCCAAGGGAAAAGACCTGATCGCGCTCTCGATTCGCGAAATTGCGCAAAAACATGACATTCCGCTCATTGAAGACAAGGCTCTCGCAAGGTCCATGTACGATCATGTCGAAGTGGACCGAGCCATTCCACCGGAATTCTACCGCGCAGTCGCCCAATTGTTCCACTATCTATATCAGCGCAACGGCAACCATGCATCGCCCGCCAGAACGTTACCGACCGGTAAATAAGCGCTCGACGAGAGGCATTTATGAGGCCGAAAGGCTTATTTGCCTCAACATCAAGTCGTTTATAGCAGATCTTTGTTACGTGGATCGATCGTTCCTGATTTCGAGCATCGCCGAGGGTGATCACGATGCCATCAACGACATCGTCGATTCCTCATCCGAGATGTTCTTCAAACCGGGAACGCTCTGCTATGCATTCGGCTCGCGCCTCGCGGAGCGTTACAACGCCGCTCCCGCGGTTTCGCTGGATATGCGATTTTCGCACAAGTTCGTGATCGTGTCGTTCAGCCTGCATCTCGACGACGGCTTTGCCGGTGTGGCGCTGAGAGACGGCGGCTTGCGCTTCAGCAAATCGGCCACCGCCCTCGACCGCCTCTCGGATGCTTTTTTTGACGCGCGGATATACTGCCATGACGATCACGTCGGTGGCGCCCCCGGTGATCCGACGACTTACCGCCTGCACTGACGCCGGAACGACGGCGACAAGGCGCGACAGGTTCGGACAAGGTTAGGGGCGTAGCCTTTCAGTCGAATGGTGAGAAGCATCCTGCGGAGCGGCGCAAGTCGTCCCGCGTGCTTTTGTTTCGAACATGGGGAGCCCCTCCGGCGATAAGCCGGGCAGGTCTTCCTGTACGGGGTTTGGACATGGATCCGCTGCATTTGTTTGATCTCGCGTCGCGAAAAACCGACTGGCTGACGACCCGGCAGGCGGTGATCGCGCGCAACGTCGCCAATGTGAACACCCCTCGCTACCGCGCTCAGGACATAGAGCCGTTTTCAATGGCAATGGACAAGACGGCGCTGTCGCTGGAGACCACCTCCTCGGGTCATCTCGCCCTGTCTTCCGACCAGTTACACGCTGCGCGGGCGCGCAATGAGACGCGCAACAATTGGGAAGTCTATCACTCCGGAAACTCGGTCAGCGTCGAGGAAGAGCTTTTGAAGGCGGGCACCGTGTCGCGGGAATATAATCTGAATACGTCCGTCATCAAGAAATTCCATACGCTTCTTCTCTCCAGCGTCAGGGGGCCCACGTGATCGTCGATCCTCTTTCCAGGCAGGACGACGGCATTACGCTGTCCTCGCGCCTGGCTTCGGCTGCCTTGCAGGCGCAGTCGGTGCGCATGCGCGTCGTCTCGGAAAACATTGCCAACGCCGACGCCACCGCGACAACGCCCGGTGGCGATCCTTATACGCGCAAGACGATCACGTTCAGGCAAGAACTCGATCGCGCTTCGGGCGTCCGGGTGGTCGGGGTGCGTAACATCGGCGCCGACAAGGCCCCTTTCGGCGTGCGCTTCGATCCGGGGCATCCCGGCGCGGACGCGGAAGGTTATGTCAAGGTGTCCAACGTGAACGTTCTCGTCGAAATGGCGGATCTGCGGGAGGCCGTCCGCTCGTATGAGGCGAACGTCCAGATCATCAAGTTCTCGCGTTCCCTCTCCTCCATGACGATCGATCTCTTGAGGAATTCGTGATGGTGATGGCTATCAACGCAATTGACGCATCGGCCGCCTCGGGTGCCGCCAGAGGCGTCACCGGGCTCGCTCAGGCGGGGTCCGCAGGCCCGGCGGCGGCTGGCGGCGCAGATTTCGCCTCCGTGCTCGGCTCCCTCGTTACCGACACGACGACGTCGCTACGGGCCAGCGAAGCCGCAGCCATCGCCGGAATCGAGAGGCGGCTTCCCACCCACACCGTTGTCGAGGCGATCATGGCGGCCGAGCGGTCGTTGCAGACGACACTTGCGGTCAGGGACAAGGTCGTTTCCGCCTATCAGGAAATCAGCCGCATGGCGATCTGAACCCGCCGGAAAGGCGAATGACGCTTTTCCGGCCCGTATCACGACGAAACGGCAGTCCGCATCACGACCGATCACCCGTAATCGGCCCGAGCGGAGGTTGGTGTTGTCAAACTATTGAGTAGCCGTGCATTTCCGGCCTCCTGGAGGCGCACGCCAAGGAAAGGGCATCATGAACATCCTGGCTATCGCCGCGACAGGCGCCCATGCGCAGCAAACGAACGTCGAGGTGATCGCGAACAACATCGCGAACATCAGCACGACAGGCTTCAAGCGCTCGCGGGCGGAGTTCTCCGATCTGCTCTATCAGAGCCTGAGGGCGCAAGGCGTGCCCAACCAGACCACGGACGGGACGATTCCCGAGGGCGCGCGGCTTGGCGTCGGCACCCAGGTGACGGCCATCCGCAACGTTCACAAGCAGGGCTCACTGACCCAGACGGGCAATGAGTTCGATCTCGCGATCGTTGGGCGCGGCTGGTTCCAGATTACCGGCCCCAATGACGAAATTCTCTATACGCGGGCCGGATCGTTCAACAAGAACGAGAATGGCCAGTTGGTGACGCTCGAAGGCTATGTCATCGAGTCGCCCGTCGCCGAAATTCCCGACGATACGGTTCAGGTCACGATCAACGAGGCCGGGCAGGTGTTCGCGCTGCGGGGCGGTCAGGGCGAGCCGGAAGAGCTCGGGCAGATCAACATCGCTTCCTTCGTCAACGACGTCGGTCTGGAGCCTTTGGGCGGCAACCTGTTCCGCGAAACGCTGACGTCGGGTGCGCCGATCGTCGGCGTGCCGGGCGCACCGGGTTTCGGCACGATCAAACAGAACTATCTGGAATCGTCGAACGTCGATCCGGTGAAGGAAATCACCGAGCTGATCAGTGCGCAGCGCGCCTACGAAATGAATTCGAAGGTCATTCAGGCCGGCGACGAGATGCTGGCGACCGTCTCCAAGGGTATCCGCTAGTTTCAGGAATATCCGCCAGCCTGACCGGCGCCCGATGACCCGGCGTCGCAGGTTGGCGGGCATTTCATGCGTTCGATTTGTCGATGAAACCGGAAGATGTCATGGTACGCGGCTGCGCCAGCTTCAGATTTTTCCTCTGCGTAACGGCGATGCTTCTCTGGGCACGGCCGGGCTTGGCGCAGGTGCCGCAAGAGGCGGCAGGCGTGCTGGCGGTGCCGCTCATTACCATTTATCCCGGCGATACGATCACCCCTGACATGGTCGGGGAGCGCGAGTTCGGACAATTGCGGCCGGTGCGTGGCGGTTATGTCGCATCGGCCGGAGTTCTTGTCGGCAAGGTGGCGCGGCGCACGCTGCTGCCGGGCCAGGCCATACCGGGCAGCGCCGTGGAGAATGCGAAACTCGTTCAGAAGGGCGTGCCGGTGCCGCTCGTCTTCGAAGAAGGCGGATTGACGATCACCGCGCTCGCGGCGCCGCTCCAGGCGGGCGAAATCAACGAGACCGTCAGGGCGCGCAACGTCGACAGCGGGTTGATCGTCTACGGAACGGTGCAGGAAGACGGCACCCTTCGCATCGGAGGGATGCCGCGATGATGAGGCTCGTATTGGCGACGCTGCTCGTCTTTCACGCGGGGCTGGCGCTCGCCAACACACGCATCAAGGACATCGTCACGTTGCAGGGCGTCCGGGACAACCAGCTTGTCGGCTACGGGCTGGTGATCGGCCTCCAAGGAACGGGCGACTCGCTGCGCAACTCGCCCTTCACCGAGCAGGCCCTGCAATCGATGCTGGAGCGCATGGGCATCAACGTGCGCAATTCCACCCTGCGCACCCGCAACACGGCCGCCGTCATGGTGACGGCCGACATCCCGGCCTTTTCGGGCACCGGAACCCGCATCGACGTAACGGTTTCGTCCCTCGGCGACGCGCAGTCGCTCAAGGGCGGCACCTTGCTGGTTACGCCGCTGATGGGCGGCGACGGCTTCAATTACGCGGTTGCGCAAGGACCTATCGCCGTCTCCGGCTACACGATCACCGGTCAGGCGGAGAGCGTGACGCAGGGCGTGCCGACAGCCGGGCGCATTCCCAACGGCGCCCTGATCGAACGGCAGCTTCCCGGCAGCTTCTCCGACATCGGGCAATTGATTCTGGAATTGCGCAACCCGGATTTCAATACCGCCGCGCGCATCGCCGACGCGGTGAACCGCTATACGCGCCAGTATTACAAGACCTCCACCGCGTTCGTGCGCGATCAGCGCAGCGTGGTGGTCCAGCGTCCGGGCAAACTGAACAGCGCGCGTTTCATGGCCGCGATCGGCAATCTTCCGGTAACGCCGGATACACCCGCGCGGGTGGTCGTCGACCAGCGCACCGGCACGGTCGTCATCGGTCGCGACGTCAGGATTTCCACGGTGGCGCTGACCCACGGCAATCTCACCGTCCGGGTCACCGAAACGCCGCAGGTCGTGCAGCCGGCGCCGTTTTCCGACGGGATAACCGCCGTCGAGCCGCGTACCCAGATTTCGATGGAGGAACAGAGCGGCGCGCTGGCCATCGTCAGCGGCACGAGCCTCGAATCGCTGGTTCGCGGCCTCAACCAGATCGGACTCAAACCGACCGACATCATCTCCATCCTGCAAACCATCAAGACGGCCGGCGCCCTGCAAGCGGATCTCATCGTACAATGACCCCGACAGAAGCGCTCAAACCCCTCGCCTTCACGCTGTCGCTCCTGGCTTTTGCGGCCGGAGCGCCGGACGCAAAGGCGCAGATGCAGCCATCGGCTCCCGCTGCAGGCCGCGGCGGACCCGCGACGGGCAACCCGCCGCCGCGTCAGGAACCGGCGCGGGGGATTGCGCAGGAAACGACCCAGCCGGCCGCGACGGCGGCCAATCCCTACTGCGCGGCGATCGTGGATGCGGCGGCGGACGCCCGTTTCGCGTGGCAGGCCAAGACGCTGGAAGCGATGCGGCTCGATATCGAGGAACGTGCGGCCAGGCTTGAGGAAAAGCGGGCGGAAACCGAGCAATGGCTCCGGCGACGGCAGGAGTTTCTCGACAACACCGAGGCGCGCATCGTCTCGATCTATGCCCGGATGCGGCCGGACGCCGCCGCCGCGCAGATCGCCGCCATGCAGGACGACGCGGCCGTCGCGCTGCTGTCGAAGATCGATCCGCGTAGCGCCAGCGCCATTCTCAACGAAATGGAACCCGGACGCGCCGCCCATCTCACGGGCGTCGTCACCGGCGTCCTGAAGCGGACCGCCAGGAACAGCGCCGCCAACAAGGCAACGCCATGAAGACGAAGCAAAGGCTCACCGTCCGATTGTTCCGCAATCTCGCCGCGGCGGTGCGTCCGTCGGCGGGCGCGTCGGTCATCCTCGGCGCGGCGCTTCTCGGCGGGTGCAGCAGCACGAACGACCTCGGCCGTGCGCCGGCCATGACCTCCGTCGGCGCGGGGCTCAACGTGAACCGCGCGCCGCTGCCGGGCAGCTTTCCGACATGGAACGGGCATGCCTATCATTCGCTGTGGGGCCAGCCGGGCCAGGCCCTGTTTCAGGATCCCCGCGCCACCAATGTCGGCGATATCGTGACCGTCATCATCTCCATCGACGACGAGGCGCAGTTCGACAACACCACGGAGCGCCGGCGCGCATCGAATGCCAATCTCGGCCTCGATCTCGGCTTCAGCACGCCGTCCCACAGCACCAGCCTGTCGGGAGACGGAAGCATCGTTTCCAACAGCCGTTCGAGGGGCGAAGGATCGATCGACCGATCGGAAAAGCTGCGTCTGTCGGTCGCCGGGGTGGTGACGGAGGTGCTGCCGAACGGCAACCTGCTCATCAGCGGCTCTCAGGAGGTGCGCGTCAACCATGAGTTGCGCGTGCTGAACATCGCCGGCATCGTCCGGCCCCGCGACATCTCGCGCAATAATACCATCGCCTACGAGAAAATCGCGGAGGCGCGTGTCTCCTATGGCGGACGCGGCCGGCTGATGGAGGTCCAGCAACCGGCGCTCGGCCATCAGATCTACGACGCGCTGACGCCGTTCTGATTTCCCGCTTCCGCCCGCACGCCCGTTTCATGGGAATATCATGGCCGAACTCGTTGTCGCAGACGCCGCCCTCCCCGCTCCCGTCAATCCTCCCAAGGGCGGAGCGCGCGCTATCGTCCTGGCGGTGCTCCTGTTGACCGTGCTCGCGATCCTCCTGGGCGGGGGCATCGGCTATCTGATGTCGAACACCATTGAAAAGAACGTGCTGAGGAAAGAGGAGGCGGCGGAGGCGGCGCGCCGCACGTCGCCCCCCCAGAGCTACACGGGCGACATCGCGTTGGTGAAGCTCGAACCGATCACGACCAATCTCATGTCACCCGAAAACGTCTTCATCAGGGTTGAGGTCTCCCTCGTCGTCGGCGGCGGTGTCGCGGCCGATCGCAGCCGCATCGCGCAGCTCTCGGCGGAAATATCACAGGATATTCTCGCCTTTCTGCGCACGGTGAGCGTGGCGCAACTGCAAGGTCCCTCCGGCTTACAGAATCTGCGCGAGGATCTGAACGACCGTGCGAACATCAGATCCGAAGGCAAGGTCCGCGAACTGATACTCGAAACGATGGTCGTCCAGTGACCGGTCGCATCCTTGGGCGGCGAGCGCTCCTCCTCGCCGCCGTCTTCGCCGCGACGACATTGCCGGCGCTGGCGCAGATACCGGATCTTTCCACGCTGGTTCCCGCAGGCGACGGCACGGCCTCCGGGCGCATCATCCAGATCGCGGCGCTGATCACGGTGCTTTCGATAGCGCCGGGCCTGCTGATCATGGTGACGAGCTTCACGCGCCTGATCGTTGCACTGTCCTTTCTGCGCTCCGGTCTCGGGCTCCAGAGCACGCCTGCCAACATCGTGCTGACCACGCTGGCGTTGTTCATGACATTCTACATCATGGCGCCGACTTTCGACCGCGCCTGGAACGGCGGCGTCCAGCCGCTGCTGGAAAACCGCATCACCGAGCAGGAAGCCTACGAGAGAATCACGGAGCCGTTCCGGGAATTCATGCTTTCGCAGGTGCGCAACAAGGATCTGCGCCTGTTTGCGGATCTCGCCGCAGTGAACTTTCCCGCCCCCCCCGCGCCCGCGCAGGAAAGCATCGTTGCCCCCGGATCGGCCGAAAACGACACGGATCGGATAGAACTGCGGATACTCATTCCAGCGTTCCTGATCTCGGAACTGCGGCGCGGCTTCGAAATCGGCTTTCTGATCGTGCTGCCCTTCCTCGTCATCGACATGATCGTGGCAACCCTCGTCATGTCGATGGGTATGATGATGTTGCCGCCGACAATCATCGCCCTGCCTTTCAAGGTCTTGTTCTTCGTGCTCATCGATGGCTGGAACCTGCTGACGGGCGGCCTCGTGCGCTCGTTCTTCTGATACGGCCCGGACAACGCGTCACACCTTCATACAGCCGCCGCGCGAGACGCATAAAGTCTTTTGCGTTGTGGCCGTTCCCCTTGCGTTCCGTGCCGCAGCCGCCTATGGTGAGCGCGCGAACGGCGGGTCCGCTCGCCGAGAGTATTTCGGCGTTTCGTTGAAACGCCGAAATACTCAATCTTGTTGATTCGACGTGCTTTCTTCATGCAAAGCAGTATCCGCTTTGCTTGAAAACGCCTTAGAGCAGTTTGCGTTCAAATCGATCCATCGAATTGAATGCAAGTTGCGGTAAAATGTAGAATTTAGAGCGACGTGACGATTCCACTTGAATGCACGCCGCTCTAGAGGATACGCGGTCGCACACGAAGGAAGTTTCCGATGACGAAGCCCGTTGTCACCGATCGCCCGGCATTTGCCTTCAACGGGTATTTCGCGCTGATCGTCAGTCTGGCCGCCCTGCTCGTCGCAGGCGGCCTCGGCGTGAGGGAACTGGCTTCGCCGCTGCCGTTCAGCGGCCCGGACAACGGCCGCATCGTGTTGCTCGCCTTGCTGGGGGTGGCGGCGCTCTACTCGTTGACCGGCACCTATTCGCTGCAACCCAACGAGGCGGCGGTGGTGCAGTTGTTCGGCGCCTATATCGGCACGGACGAAACGCCGGGACTGCGCTGGACGATCCCGCTGTTCTCGCGCACCGTGGTATCGAAGCGGCTGCAAACGCAGGAGGTGGGACCGCTCAAGGTCAACGACCGGGCGGGCAACCCGATCGAGGTCGGCGCGGTGGTGGTGTGGCGCGTGTTCGATGCCGCGCGCGCTGCTTTGCAGGTCGACAGCTACCGCCATTTCGTCGGCTCGCAGGCGGAAACCGGCCTGCGCCACCTCGCGGGCAGCTATCCCTACGATAGCTGGTCCAGCGGAACGACGCCCGCCACTCTCGCGGCGGGCGATGAGTCCGTCGCGGCCGCGCCCTCGGCAGACATCACAGCTCTGCGGGACGGCGGCGAGGCGCTGGTGGAGGAATTGACCCATCAGGTCGCGCAGCGCCTTGCCCCTGCGGGAATCGCGGTGGACGAGGCGCGCCTCACGCATCTGGCCTATGCGCCGGAGATTGCACAGGCGATGCTGCGTCCGCAGCAGGCCGCCGCCGTGATCGCCGCGCGCGAGATCATCGCCGAAGGCGCGGTCAGCATCGCCATCGAGGCGGCCAATACGCTGGCGAAGCACGGCGTGAGTTTCGACGATCAGGAAAAGGCGCGCATGATCGGCAACATCCTCACCGTTCTCGTGTCCGACAAGGATGCCTCTCCCGTTCTCAATATCGGCGCTCACCGCCCCTCGTGACTTCCGCGGAGCAAAGTCGTCATGCGAAACATAATCCGAATCGCCTGCGCGCTCGCGCTTTTCTGCGGCCTGGGCAGCGGCGCGCCGGCTGCGGAAGGCAATCCGGCGCTGATCGGCGAATTGCGCCTGCCCACCGGCCTCGCCATCGGCGGCGTGCCTTTCGGCGGCATTTCCGGGCTGGACTATGATCCGCACAGCGGCCTGTTCTATGCCGTTTCCGACGATCGCGCCGAAAACGGCCCGGCACGCTTTTACAAGCTGAAGCTCACCTTCGCGCCGCGCGGCGGCCTCGCCGTCGACATCGTGGACACGGTGGCGCTGCGGGGCGACGGCGGCGCGCTCTTCGCGGCGAAGGACGTCGATCCCGAAGGCATCAGCCTCGATCCGCGCACCGGCCTCATCGCCTGGTCCAGCGAGGGCGACAGGCAGGGCCGCCCTGCAATCGTGGAGGCGGATATCGGCGGCTACAAGCGCCGCTCCTTCGAAATCCCGGACTATTATCTGCCCGATGGCGAGCGGACCCGCGGCGTGCGCGACAATCTCGCTTTCGAGGGCCTGTCCCATGCGCCCGATGGCGGCACGCTGTTCGCGGTTATCGAAAACGCGCTGGTGCAGGACGGCGACAAGGCCACCTTGCGGGACGGGAGCCCCGTGCGCATACTGGCGCTCGATCCGCAATCCGGGCGCGCGCGGGCCGAATACGTCTATGTCACGGAGCCGATCCCGCGCGCCGCGACGGGCGTGCCGCCCTATGCGGACAACGGCGTCTCGGCCGTTCTCGCGCTCGATGGCGGGCGGTTGCTGGTGGTGGAGCGCAGCTTCGCCATGGGCTACGGCAACACGGTAAAGGTATTCGAGGCGTCCCTCGATGGCGCGACCGACGTGCTGGGTCGCGCATCGCTGCGCGAGGGCGTGCATACGCCTGTGGTCAAAAAGCATCTGTTCACGTTGGAGGAAGGCACGTTCGGACTCGATCTCGACAATATCGAGGGCCTCAGCTTCGGCCCGGAGGTCGATGGCCGCAGAACGCTGGTGCTGGTTTCCGACAACAATTTCAACCCTCGTGGGCAGGTCACGCAATTCATCCTTCTCGCCTTCGACCCGGACAAGCCTTCACCGTGAGGATGGCGGATCGACCGGCAGGACAATAAAAGAAACGACATGACCGTTCTGGAGCAGGTCCGCGATTTCATCGTGTCACGGTCCCCGCGTTCCGTGTGCGACGATTGCGTCACCACGGCGCTGGGGCTTTCCGTGCGCCAGCATGCCAATCACAAAACGCGTGAACTTGCCGCCGCCCCCGTGTTCGAACGCCGTAAAAATACCTGCTCGATATGCGGAGCCGCGAAAATGGTTATCAGCTATACTCCGTCCATACGGGGCGGCGCGGCCGCAGGATAAGGGCATGGCTTTTTCGGAAAACGAAATCGAACGCTACGCGCGCCATATCGTCATGCGCGATGTCGGCGGGCCGGGGCAGGCGAAGCTGAAGCGCGCGCGCGTGCTGGTCATCGGCGCGGGCGGCCTCGGGGCGCCGGTGCTGTCTTATCTCGCGGCCGCCGGTGTGGGGCATATCGGCATCGTCGACGACGACGCCGTATCCCTGTCCAACCTGCAACGGCAGGTGATTCACGGCACGCCGGACATCGGCCGTCCCAAGACCGACAGCGCCGCCGACGCTCTCGCGCGCCTCAACCCCCACGTCACGGTGATACGCCATCCGGTGCGGCTCGACGCCGGCAATGCCGCCGACATCATCGGGCAATACGATGTCGTCGCGGACGGTTCGGACAATTTCCCGACCCGCTATCTCGTCGCCGACGCCTGCCAAGCGGCGCGCAAACCGCTCGTCATGGGCGCGCTCGGCCAGTTCGACGCCTCGCTCACCACGCTGCGCCCCTTCGAGACAGGGCCGGACGGCGCGCCGAATCCCTCCTACCGCACGTTGTTCCCGGAGCCGCCGCCGCCCGGCAGCGTGCCTACCTGCGAGGAGGCCGGCGTGCTCGGCGCGTTGCCGGGCGTCGTCGGCAGCCTCATGGCGATCGAGGTGGTGCGCGCCGTCGTCGGCTTCGGCGAGCCGCTTGTCGGCCGACTGCTCATCATCGACGCCTTCACGATGCGCTTCGAGACGATCAGGTATTGATTCGCCGGATCGCGGCGATCGCGTGCCCCGTTTGCGCGCGAATGCGCTCCGTGGCCTGCGCGAGCGGCTCGCTGACGACGGTCATGTGATGGCCGCTGGCGTGCAGCAGGGTGTGCGCATCGCGCAGGATGCCCACATGCCCCGGCCAGAACACGAGATCGCCCCGCCGCGCCTCCGCTTCCGCCGGCAACGCGCCTCCGAGCTGTTCCCGCTGCGGGCCGGAATCGCGCGGAGCGTCGATGCCGCAGGCGGCCAGCGCAACCTGCACGAGGCCCGAGCAGTCGATGCCGAGCGCCGACTTGCCGCCCCACAGATAGGGCGTTTCCAGAAAACGTTCCGCCACCGCGACGAAATCGCCGGGCAGCGGATCGTCGACGGGCGCGAGATGCGCCGCATGGACGAAGCCGTCGCCGTAGTCGCGCGCGATACGGATGAAACCGTCGCCGCGCGCCCCCCCCCGCACGAGGCCCGCCAGCGGCAGGGCATCAAGCGGCGGCAACCTGATCGAAGGCCCGGGATAGACGAAGGTGCGCAGCGCCGCCACGCGATGCGTGGGCGCGCTCGGCGCGCCGAGCGCCGCAACGGACATGAAGCCGCCGTAGCCATCCCCTTGCAGGGTGACGCGCGCCCAGCCCTCGATCTCCTCCCACACCAGCACCCGCTCGCCGATCAGCGCCTCGGTATCGAGCGCGGCGTCGGAAACGGGATTGCGCCGCAGCGGCGCGATGGCCGCCGTCACCTGCCGCAAGTCGCCATCGCCGCTCATGACGCCGTTCCATAGCGCTGCTTCAGCCAGGCGTAGACGAGGCGCGCGCCCTGCACCTCGCCGCCCTCGGGCCGGCCCGGCCTGGCGGATGGCGTCCAGCCGTAGATATCGAAATGGACATGCGGCACGCCCTGCGTGAAACGGCGCAGGAAAAGCGCCGCCGTGACGGCGCCGGCGAAACCGCCGCTCGATACATGGTTGAGGTCCGCCACTTTCGACGCCAGCAGATTGTCGTAGGGCGCCCACAGCGGCAGCCGCCACACGGGATCGTTCACCGCCTCGGCGACGGCGGCGATATCGGCGGCGATGGCGTCGTCGTCGGTGAAGAAGGGCGGCAGATCCGGCCCCAGCGCCACACGGGCCGCGCCGGTCAGCGTCGCGTAATCGACGATCAGCTCCGGCGCATCCTCGCACGCCAGCGCCAGCGCGTCGGCCAGCACCAGCCGGCCCTCGGCATCGGTGTTGCCGATCTCCACGCTGAGGCCCTTGCGGCTGGGGATGATGTCGCCCGGCCGGAAGGACGCGCCGGAAATGGCGTTTTCCACGGCGGGAATCAGCACCCTGAGACGCACCCGGACGCCCGCGTCGAGCAGGAGCTGCGCCGTCGCCAGCGCGGCAGCGGCGCCGCCCATGTCCTTCTTCATCAGCAGCATCGCGCTCGACGGCTTGATGTCCAGCCCGCCGGTATCGAAAGTGACGCCCTTGCCGACGATCGTCACCTTCGGCCAGTCCGGCGCGCCGGCCGTGATGTCGATGAGGCGCGGCGCGGAAGCCGAGGCACGCCCGACGGCGTGGATCAGCGGAAAGTTGGCCGCCAGCAGATCGTCTCCCTCGGTGACGGCGAAGCGCGCGCCGTAGCGCGTGGCGAGCGCATGGGCGGCGTCGGCGAGCGCCGCCGGTCCCATATCGTTGGCCGGCGTGTTGACGAGATCGCGGCCAAGGGAAACCGCGGCAGCGAGGCGGCTCACCTCCCGCGCGTCAACGCCGTCCGGCACGACGAGCCGCGCCTCGGGCGCGCTGTCGCCGCGGTAACGGGAAAAGCGATAGGCGCCGAGCAGCCAGCCGAGCATGGCCGACGGCAGAGCCTGCGGCGCGACGCCCGACAGACGGTAGACGCCGGCCGGCAGGAGCCCCGGCAGCTTGCCGGCGAGAAACGGGTCGGGCCGCCCGCCGGCATCGCCGCCCAGCAGCACCGCGCCCAGGCCGCCGTCGGCGTCGGGCAGCAGCACGACCTTGCCCGCTTCCGGGCCGCCGCCCCCGGCCTCGAAGCCCTGCGCGGCCGCGAATCGGCGCGCCGCCGGTTCCAGCGCGGCGGCGACCTCCGGCCAGTTCCCGGCGGAGACGACATGAACGGGGATGGCATGAGCCGTAGAATCGGATACCAGAAGCGGATGCATGACGACCTTCATCGAGCGTGTTTGAAGCGGAAGCATAGTCTACAGCATTTTCGCCGCCGCCGGGCCGTCCGGGGGCGATTTGCACTGCAAGCTGCACCGTCGATTCACGCTTGCGTCACGCATGTGAGCAATACTCCCCGCGTCAAGCGACTATTCTGTATATCCGGCACGCAGGCACAGGAGCCGCCATCATGTCGTCCGAAGCGTTCTCTCTTCCACCAGCAGCGGAATTCGCGAAGAAAGCGCAGGAAAGGCGCGAAGCGGAGCGGGAGCGCCTGCGCCAGTTGCACGCCACGGGCGACGTCCAGCGTGCGGAACTCATCAATTCCCTCCTTCACACGGACAGGATCGACGTGGAAGAGGTCCTGCGGCGCGCCGGCACGCTGATCCGCTCCGCCAGCGATCTGGGCCTCAACGAAGTGCTCATCTTTCGCTATCCCAGCGAAACGCTGGAGGACCACGGCCGGGCCATCATCGCCAACGATCCCGAATGGCCGGGCACGCTGCGCGGGCAGCCGCTGGCGCTGTTCAACGTCTGGAGGGAGCGCCTGAAGCCGCTCGGCTACGGCCTGCGCGTCGAGATCCTCGATTACCGCAACGACCTGCCGGGCGATGTCGGCTCATACCTGTTCTGGGGCGGCAACAGCTACTGACAGGCCATCCGGCGGAAAGCGCCGGAAAGCGCTTCGGCGGGATTGCATTTCGCGGCGAACTGGTGCATGCGGCCTGTTTTTCTCCGGCGGATGAGAATGGGCATGCAGCACAATTCCGGGCAGAACGGTTCGCCAGTTTCCCAATCGGCGTGCGGGCTCGACTTCGGCACTTCGAATTCCACACTGGGCGTGTGCGGCGCTTCGGGGCCGCGGCTTCTGGCGCTGGAGGGCGATCATGTCGCGGTTCCCAGCGCGGTCTTTTTCGGCGCGGAAGCGCAATCCGCGTTTCTCATCGGCCGCGAGGCCGTCGCCGCCTATGTGGACGGCGTGACGGGGCGTCTGATGCGGTCGCTGAAGTCGATTCTCGGCTCGGCGCTGATCGACGAGCGCACCGCCGTCTACCGCCGGCGCATCCGCTTCTCGGAAGTGATCGGCCTTTTTCTGGCGGAACTCAAGCAACGCGCCGAAGCCGCGCTGGACGCGCCTCTCGATGCGGTGGTGATGGGACGGCCGGTCTACTTCGTCGATGACGACGAGGCGGCGAATCGCCACGCGGAGGAAACGTTGCGGACGGTGGCGCAGGCCATCGGCTTCCGGGAGGTGAGCTTCCAGTATGAGCCCGTCGCGGCGGCGCTGGAGTTCGAGCGCCGGCATGTGTCCGGCGAGAAGATCGCCATGGTGGCCGACATCGGCGGCGGCACCACCGATTTTACCGTGGTGCGTCTTTCCGCCGCGGGGGAGCGGCGCGACGAGCGGGCGAGCGACATTCTCGCCAATGACGGCGTGCGCCTCGGCGGCACGGATTTCGACCGGCAATTGAGCATGCATGCCTTCATGCCCGGCTTCGGCTACCGCAGCCCGATGAAGCGCGGCGACATCGAGGTGCCCTCCGCGCCTTACTGGGATCTCTCGACGTGGTCGAGCGTGCACCAGCTCTATGATCCCAGGCGCCTCGCGGAGCTGCGGGAAGTGCGCTTCGACGCGCGCGAACCGGCGCTGATCGACCGCCTCATGAACGTGATCGAGACCCGGCGCGGCCATAGCGTGCTGATCGCGGTGGAGGAAGCCAAGATCGCGCTGTCGGACCGGGAGCGCGCCGAAACGCCGCTGGCGTGGATCGAACCCGGCCTCAGCGTGGAGGCGACGCGCGCCGGCTTCGAGGCAAGCGCCCATGCCCTGCGCGAGCGGCTGGACCGGACCGCCCGCGCCTGCGTCGCCGGCGCGGGACTGACGCCGGAAGACATCGATTACGTGTTCTTCACCGGCGGCACGAGCCAGATGCCGGCGGTGCGCGCCGCCATTCTCGCGCCGTTCGAGAAAGCGGCGGCGATAGACGGCGACCGTTTCGGCGCGGTCGGCCTCGGCCTCGCCATCGAGGCCCGCCGACGCTACGGCTGACGCGGGCTAAAGCGGCGTGCATTCAAGCGGAATCGTCACGCCGCTCTAAATTTTATACTTTACCGCAACTTGCGTTCAAATCGATCAATCGACTTGAACGCAAACTGCCATAAAGCGTTTTCAAGCAAAGCGGATACCGGTTTGCTTGAAGGAAACGCGTAAAATCGAAAGGCTTTAGCGTCAGAAAAGGTCGTTCCGCAGCGGGGCCTTGGCGACGTGCTCCTTCAGCAGCTTGCCCGTGGCGGGCTCCACCTCGCGCAGCACCACGCGATAGCCCCACAGCGCCGCGAGATTTTGCAGCACGAGCTCGACATCCTTCTCATGCAGCAGGACGCCGCTGACGGTTTCGTGCTGAAGCGTCAACTGGCGATCGCCGTCGAGATCGACATCGACGACCTGAATATCCGCCTGCTGCCAGGCGATATCGTACTGGCGGGCGAGCGCCCGCCGGATGCGGCGGTAGCCGCGCTCGTCGTGAATGGCGCCGACCCTGAGCGCCGGCTGCGCCGCGTCGTCCTCGATGTGGAACAGCCGCCACTCCCGGATGAGATGCGGGCTCAGGAACTGGCCCAGAAAGCTTTCGTCGCGATAATTCGCCCATATGTGCTTCAGCACCCCGTTGGCGTCGCCCTGGCCCGCGATGTCGGGAAACCATTCCCGGTCCTCGGCGGAGGGCGTCTCACAGATGCGGGCGATATCCTGCATCATCGCGAAGCCGACCGCATAGGGGTTGAGGCCGCTGTAGCGGGGCGAGTCGAACGTGGGCTGGGCGATGACGTTCGCGTGCGATTGCAGGAATTCCAGAAACGCGCCGTCGTTGATCGACCCCTGCGCGTGCAGACGGGTCATGATATGGTAGTGGCAGTAGGTGGCGCAGCCCTCGTTCATGACCTTGGTCTGCGACTGCGGATAGAAGTATTGCGCGATATGGCGCACGATCCGCAGCACCTCGCGCTGCCAGGGGTGCAACAGCGGCGCCGTCTTTTCCAGAAAATACAGGATGTTTTCTTCCGGCAGCCGCAGCAGCGCGCGGCGCCGGTCGGAGGCCTCGCCGACCTGGCGGACGTTCGACGCGCCGGGCACCGTGCGCCACAGGTCGTTGTACATCCGCTCCTGATGCGCGTGCCGCTCCGCCTCGCGCCGCTTCTCCGCCTTCAGGTCCAGCCGGCTGCGGCGCGGATAGCGATGCACGCCCTGGTTCATCAGCGAATGGGCGATGTCCAGCACGCGCTCAACCGCCGCGAGACCGTGGCGCTCCTCGCAGGCGGCGATGTAGCTCTTGGCGAAGGCCAGATAATCGAGAATGCCTTCGGCATCCGTCCATTGGCGAAAGAGATAGTTGTTCTTGAAGAAATGGTTGTGGCCGAACGCCGCGTGCGCGATGACCAGGGTCTGCATCGCCGCAGTGTTCTCTTCCATGATGTAGCTGATGCAGGGATTCGAATTGATGACGATCTCGTAGGCGAGCCCGCCCATGCCCTTGCGATAGATCGCCTCGTGATGGGCGAAATGCTTGCCGAACGACCAGTGCCGGTAAAGCAGCGGCATGCCGGTGGAGGCATAGGCGTCCAGCATCTGCTCGGCGGTGATCACCTCGATCTGGTTGGGATAGGTGTCGAGCCCGAGCACGGCGGCGGAAGCCTCCGCCACCGTGTCGTGGATGCGGCGGATGGTGTCGAAGTTCCAGTCGGTGCCGGAAAACAGCAGCGGACGGGTCGCGGCGAGCGTCATGATGAGCCTCCCCCCTCGATGCCGGCGCGGCGAAACAGCTCGCGGAACACGGGATAGATCTCGCGCCGGTGCCAGACCTTGCGCATGACGAAATGGCCGCCGGCCGGCACCTGGGTTTCGTAGGTGCGCCACAGGTCGGTGGTGCGCGTGATGACGCCCGGCGGCAGGTGCGCGTCGCCGCGCCCCACTTCCAGATAGGCGAAATACTGGCAGACCGGCAGGATCGCCTCGTTGACGAGCGCCGCCACCCGCGCGTTGTCGGTGCCGATGTTGTCGCCGTCCGACGCCTGCGCGACGTAGATGTTCCAGTCGTCAGGGCTGTAACGCGCGCGCACCACGGTCAGCATTTCCTCGAGCGCCGTCGAGACGATGGTGCCGCCCGTCTCGGGGCTGTGGAAGAACGTATCCTCGTCCACCTCCTCCGCATGGTCGGTGTGGCGGATGAACACCACGTCGACATTGCGGTAGCTGCGGCGCAGGAAGATATGCAGCAGCGCGAAGAAGCGCTTGGCCAGATCCTTCATGTGCTCGCTCATCGAGCCCGACACGTCCATCAGGCAGAACATCACCGCCTGCGCCACCGGGCGCGGCGTCTGCTCGTAGCGCCGGTAGCGCAGGTCGATGGGGTCGATGTAGGCGATGCGCCGGCTGCGATCCAGCAGACGGCGATGCTCCGCCGTGAGCGCCGCGAGACGCGCGGGATCGGCGCCGCTCGCCTCCAGCGCCGCGATCTCGGCCTCGATGGCGCGGATCTCCTCGCGGCCGGGACGCCGCAGGGCGATGCGCCGCGACAGCGAATGGCGCATGGTGCGCGACACCGACAGGCTCGACGGCGAGCCGGTGGTCGAATAGCCGGCGCGGCGCAGTTCCTTCGCCTCCGTGCTCGCGAGCCGGCGCTTGGCGAGGTTCGGCAGTTCGAGATCGTCGAGGAACAGGTCGAGATATTCCTCGCGCGTCAGCAGGAAGCGGAAGGCGTCCTCGCCGCTGCCCTGCCCGGCGTCCGCTCCCGCGCCGCCGCCGCCGCCCTGCGGGCGCCTGATGCGATCGCCTTCGAGATAATCGCGGTTGCCCGGCAGCACGGCGTCGCGCCGCCCGCTGCCGCCGGCGCGCCGCAGCAGCGGTTCGTGCACGCCCTCGCGCACGATGGAGACTTCGCCTCCCTGATCGAGATCCTTGATGGACCGGTTCTTGAAGTCGTCGCGCACGGCGCGCTGTACCAGATTCTTCGCCCGTTGCAGGAAGCGTTGCCGATTGGTGAAACTCCTGCCTCCGGGATTGAGGCGTCGATCGATGATATGCAAGGAAGTATCACCCCGAATGAGCGGTTGCGACCCCGGCGGCGCGGACGCCGCCGGGCATTCTCACCCTGCCTGTTTCACGCGCATGTACCATTCCACCAGCCGCCGGACCTGCCGTTCGGTGTAGCCGCGTTCGACCATCCGCTGCACGAACTCGTCGTGCTTCTTCTCGGTCTCGCCGTCCTTCTTGGAACCGAAGCTGATCACCGGCAGCAGATCCTCGACCTGCGAGAACATGCGCCGCTCGATGACCTCGCGGATCTTCTCATAACTCGTCCAGGACGGATTCGCTCCACCCCGGCTCGCGCGGGTGCGCAGGGCGAACTTCACCACCTCGTTGCGGAAGTCCTTCGGGTTGGCGATGCCCGCCGGCTTCTCGATCTTGGTCAGTTCCTGGTTGATCAGTTCGCGGTCGAGTAACTGGCCGGTGTCGGGGTCCTTGAAATCCTGATCCTCGATCCACGCATCGGCATAGGCGACGTAACGGTCGAACAGGTTCTGGCCGTAGTCGTGGTAGGATTCGAGATAGGCTTTCTGGATCTCGTGGCCGATGAATTCGGCGTAGCGCGGCGCGAGATCGCCCTTGATGAAGCCGAGATAGCGCTTCTCCGTCTCGGCCGGCAGTTGCTCCTGCCGGATCATCTGTTCGAGCACGTACATGAGATGGACGGGATCGGCCGCGATCTCGGTGGTGTCGTAGTTGAAGGTCGCGGCCAGCGCCTTGAAGGCGAAGCGCGTGGAAATGCCGTCCATGCCCTCGTCGACGCCCGCCGCGTCCTTGTATTCCTGAAGGCTGCGGGCGCGCGGGTCGACCTCGCGGATGTTCTCGCCGTCATAGACGCGCATCTTCGAGAACAGGTTGGAGTTCTCGTGCTCGCGCAGGCGCGACAGCACGGCGAAGCGCGCCAGAAGCTCCAGCGTGCCCGGCGCGCAGGCCGCATCCGACAGTTCGGAGCCGCGCACGAGCTTCTCGTAGATCTTCTGCTCCTCGCCCACCCGGAGGCAGTAGGGAACCTTGATCACGTAGATGCGGTCGATGAACGCCTCGTTGTTCTTGTTGTTCTTGAAGTTCTGCCACTCGGATTCGTTGGAGTGGGCGAGAATGACGCCGGTGAAGGGAATGGCGCCGATGTTCTCGGTGCCCACATAATTGCCCTCCTGCGTCGCGGTGAGCAGGGGGTGCAGCATCTTGATCGGCGCCTTGAACATCTCGACGAATTCGAGCAGGCCCTGATTGGCCCGGTTGAGCCCGCCGGAATAGCTGTAGGCGTCCGGGTCGTTCTGCGACAGCGTTTCGAGCTGGCGGATGTCGACCTTGCCGACCAGCGCCGAGATGTCCTGGTTGTTCTCGTCGCCGGGCTCGGTCTTGGCGATGGCCTCCTGCCGCAGCCGCGAGGGCATGATGCGCGCCACGCGGAAGCGCGAGATGTCGCCGCCGAACTCCTCCAGCCGCTTGCGCGCCCACGGGCTCATCAGCCCGGTGAGACGCCGGCGCGGAATGCCGTAATCGTCCTCCAGCCGGTCGGCCAGCGAAATGTCGAAGAGGCCTAGCGGGCTCTCGAACACCGGGCTGATCTCGTCGCCGGCCTTCAGCACGTAGACGGGATGCACCTCCATCAGCGCCTTGATGCGTTCCGCGAGCGAGGACTTGCCGCCGCCCACGGGGCCGAGCAGGTAGAGGATCTGCTTGCGCTCCTCCAGCCCCTGCGCCGCGTGACGGAAGAACGAGACGATGCGCTCGATCGTCTCCTCCATGCCGTAGAACTCCGCGAAGCTCCTGTAGGTGCGGATGGTGCGGTTCATGAAGATGCGCCCGAGGCGCGGATCGCGCGAGGTGTCGATCGTCTCCGGCTCGCCGATGGCCGCAAGCAGACGTTCCGGCGCGCTGGCGTAGAACATGGGATCACCGCGACAACCCTTGAGATAATCCTCAAGAGACATCTCGATTTGCCGACGCGCCTCGAAAGCCTGCGCATAGCGCGTGAAGAGATCGCCGTTTATCGTCATCGCTGATCCTCGACCCTGAAAAATGTTGCCGGACAGCCCCCCTGCCTCGCTCGCCCCTTGCCTCCCCGCCGTTTCGTCTTTCCTTGTGCGCGGCCGCATCGGAGCCGCACATTGATATGGGCGCACCGCCGGGAAGAATCACCCTCCCGCCGGGGAAAGCTGCGATTCAACCTGCGATTCGCTATGATTGTGATCACGTTCCGTTTCGCGCACAATCGAATTCTTCGTCAGGCTGGCGCGCATGGAGGCAGCCTCTGATGCAAAAGGCACCGCCAGCGCGCCGGCGGTGCCCTGTTTTCAGGCATCGTAAAGAGCGAGATCAGGATTTGGGCGAGAGCCGGGTGATGCGGTCGCCGCTGGCGTCGTTTTCACCACGCGCCTTGTTGATCACGAACACATGCCCCTTGCCGTCGGCGACGACATGGTTCGGGAAGCTGCCGCCGTCCAGATTGGCGACGATCTCGCCCTCGGGGCTGACGACCGTCACCGTGCCGGCGCCGCGGTTGACGACATAGGCCTGCTTCGAGACGGGATCGAAGGCGACATTGATCGCGCCGGCGCCCGTCTTCACGTCATGCAGCACCTTGCCGGATTCGAGATCGACGATCAGCAGGTTGTCGCCGCCCTGCGAAACCGCGTAAAGTCGGTTGCCGGCGCCGTCCACGGCGACGCCGATGGCGCTTTTGGCGCCCGGCAGCGGCAACACCTTCTCCACCGTGTCGGTTTTCGTGTCGATGACTGCGGCCTCGGCGGTGGAAAGGCTCACGGTGTAGAGTTTGTGATTCGCGACGTCGAGCGCAAGGCTCGTCGGCGTGAACTTCTCGCCCCTCACCTTGCTGGCGATCTCGATGTCCTTCACCTTCTCAAGCTTCTTCGCGTCGAAGACGGCGATCACGTTCTCGCCGACGGCCGAGGCATAGGCGCGGCCGCGCTCCGCATCCACGGCGACGTCGCGGGAATGGGGAACCGCATCGGCCTCGAACTGCTTCACCAGAGACAGATCGGCCTGCCGGAACACCGCGACGGAGCCGTCACGCGTCGTCGTCGCCCAGACGTTGCCTTCCGCGTCGTCGACGGCGACGCCGTAGACCGCGTGCAGATGGCCGTCTTCACGCCCGGCCACCGGCTTCGCGTCCGCCTCGGCTTCCGTGGCGAGCGTTTCGGCATTGAGCCTGAGCAGCTTCGATTCCTTCACCGGCGGACGGCCCACGGCGGAGGTGACGAAGAGCGCGTTGCCTTTGGGGCTGTAGGCGACCTGATAGAGACCGCGCACGAGCTTCCGGCTCTCGGACGCGAACTTGTCGGCCCCCGACAGCGGCACCACCGGCGAAACCTTGAGCGGCGAGACGATCGCCGCATCGGGATTCGCGACCTTGACGACGATGGGATGCTGGCCGGGCGCGGCGTCGGCCGGGATGTCGATCGTCAACTCGAAGGCGCCCTTCTCGTCCGCCGTCAGCGGCGTGCCGCCGGGATTCAGCACCGCGTCGCCGCGCGACAGGATCACCGTCTGGCCGGGCTTGAAGGCCATGCCGCGCAAGGTGGCCCTGGAGCCCGGCGTCACGACGCCGGCGGCCGACACGCGGCCGCCGAAGTCGGGATCGGGAGCGCTGAACACGGCCGTCTGCGCGATGCCGGAGGCCGGCGCGAGAACGGCAAGCGCCACCGCAAGGGCGGCAAACCCGGAACGCTGCGCAAGGAAAGCGATATGAGACTTCATGACTGGACCTTTCCGGTTCCTTGATCCCAGTAGATCTGAACGTGCGCGACAATAGATGACACTCAAACGCAAAACAAACTGATTAATTCACACTTTAATTATAACTATTATAATATCAAAAGCGGAAACAATACATTTCCACGGCTCCGGCCGTCCGAACCGGCGCGCCACACCGGGCGCGCATGCGTGCGGCGCAACATCGCCGGCGGCCGCGCACCCCGCCATTCGGGTGAGGCAAACGGTCGCAGGATATGCCACGACCCTCATTCCCGCGCCGGCATATCGCCGCGCGGATCGTGACGAACGGTTGCCGTGTTTTCCTTATCTCGTTGATTCCAAAAAAGCATCCGGCGAATTTCCGTCCTGTTCCCGCATCCGGGCGCCGCCCGTCATAGCCGCGATCTATCATTATCGCCGGTATTATCTATTTCATCACTGGAAGCGCCCTGCCTATATTGCATCGCGAAGGCCGGCGGCATTGCAGCGCAATCACCTGCGCCCGTCGGGGATACGTTGCGCATTCCGGCCTCGCCATTTCTTGTAACCATCCGATCAAGGAGCCGTCATGTCTCTCGTCAACACCGCGATCAAGCCGTTCAAGGCGCAGGCGTATCAGCAGGGCAAGTTCATCGAGGTCAGCAATGAGGACCTGAAGGGCAAATGGGCCGTGTTCTTCTTCTACCCGGCCGATTTCACCTTCGTCTGTCCGACGGAGCTCGGCGATCTCGCCGATCATTACGGTGAGTTCCAGAAGCTCGGCGTGGAAATCTACGGCGTCTCCACCGACACGCACTTCACGCACAAGGCCTGGCACGACACTTCCGACACGATCGGCAAGGTCCAGTACGCCCTGCTCGGCGACCCGACCGCCACGCTGTCGCGCAACTTCGAGGTGCTGCGTGAGGATCAGGGCCTTGCCGATCGCGGCACCTTCCTCGTCGATCCCGACGGCGTCATCCAGTTCGTCGAAGTGACCGCCGAGGGCATCGGCCGCAACGCCGAAGAGCTGCTGCGCAAGATCAAGGCGGCCCAGTACGTCCGCGCGCATCCGGGCGAAGTCTGCCCCGCGAAGTGGGAAGAGGGCGAAGCCACGCTGGCGCCGTCGCTCGATCTCGTCGGCAAGATCTGAGTCCGCAAAGTCCGATTCGGCAAAGTCCGATTCAGCAAGAGTCGGCTCGGCAAGATCCGAGTTCGTTCGCGCCACGCCTTCTCCCGCATGCCGGGGGAAGGTTCCGGCGGCAAACCGGAGGCCGCCAGGGAACGGAGCGACGCCGCTCCATCCTTTTGTCGATGCATCGGGTTTTCGGAAAAAGTGCATGCACTTTCCGTCTCGATGCCATGGCGCGGCCTGCGGTTTGCCACCTCCCCCGTTTTTTCCTTTTCAGGAGGATGATCCATGCTGAACGATACCCTGAAAGCGCAGCTCAAGACCTATCTGGAACGGGTCGTGCGCCCCATTCACATCATCGCCTCGCTCGACGATAGCGCGAAATCGCGCGAGCTGCATGAGTTGCTCGGCGAAATCCGCGCCTTGTCCGACAAGATCGAGGTCAGCGAGCTGAAGGGCGACGGCGAGCGCGCGCCGTCCTTCGCCCTTGCCTCGCCCGGCCATGACATCAGCCTGCGTTTCGCCGGCCTGCCGATGGGCCACGAGTTCACCTCGCTGGTGCTGGCGCTGTTGCAGGTGGGCGGCTATCCGCCCAAGGTCGAGCAGGCGGTGATCGACGCGGTGAAGGCGCTCGACGGCGACTTCTCGTTCGAGACCTATTTCTCGCAGAGCTGCCAGAACTGCCCGGAGGTGGTGCAGGCGCTCAATCTGATGGCGGTGCTCAACCCGCGCATCCGGCATGTGGCCATCGACGGCGCGACGTTCCCCGCCGAGGTGGAGACGCGGCAGATCATGTCGGTGCCGACCGTCTACCTCAACGGCGAAGTGTTCGGCCAGGGCCGCATGGGCGTCGAGGAGATCGTGGCGAAGCTCGACACGGGCGCGGCCGCGCGCGAGGCCGAAAAGATCAACGCCAGGGCCGCCTTCGACGTGCTGGTCGTCGGCGGCGGGCCGGCGGGCGCGGCGGCGGCCGTCTATGCCGCGCGCAAGGGCATCCGCACCGGCGTCGTGGCCGAGCGCTTCGGCGGGCAGGTGCTCGATACGATGGCGATCGAGAATTTCATCTCGATTCCCCACACCGAAGGCCCCAAGGTCGCGGCCGCGCTGGAGCAGCACGTGCGCGCCTACGAGGTCGACATCATGAACCTGCAAAAGGCGCAGACGCTGGCGACGCGGGACGGCCTCGTCGAGATCGGGCTCGCGGGGGGAGCGCGGCTTCGCGCGAAGACCGTGATCCTCGCGACCGGCGCGCGCTGGCGGCAGATGAACGTGCCGGGCGAGGACGCCTATCGCAACAAGGGCGTGGCCTATTGCCCGCATTGCGACGGCCCGCTGTTCAAGGGCAAGCGCGTCGCGGTGATCGGCGGCGGCAATTCCGGCGTCGAGGCGGCGATCGATCTCGCCGGCATCGTCAGCCACGTCACCCTGATCGAGTTCGACAAGGCGTTGCGCGCGGACGAGGTGTTGCAGCGCAAGCTGCGCAGCCTGAAGAACGTCGACATCATCACCTCCGCCCGCACCACGGAAGTGACGGGCGACGGGCAGAAGGTCAACGGGCTGGTCTACGAGGACCGCCGCAGCGGCGACGCCCACGCGCTGGCGCTGGAGGGCGTGTTCGTGCAGATCGGCCTGCTGCCCAATACCGAATGGCTGAAGGGCGCGGTGGCGCTGTCGCCGCGCGGCGAGATCATCGTCGACGCTCACGGGCAGACGTCGGTGCCGGGCGTGTTCGCCGCCGGCGACTGCACGACCGTGCCCTACAAGCAGATCGTCATCGCGCTGGGCGAAGGCGCGAAGGCGTCTCTGTCGGCCTTCGACCACCTCATCCGCTCCGCGCCCGCGGATGCCGAAACCAGGGCGGCGTAGGCCGCCGCATCCGGCGCGTTCCCGCAAGTCGCAGCGACGCGGGAACGCGCCGTTTCCCCGTTCCGGCGCGATCCCGGCCCCATCGGAATCGCCCCTGCCCCGGCGAAGCTTCCGCATGAACGTCCGTGAACTGCAATATCTCGTCGCCCTTGCCGACCACCGCAATTTCGGCCGCGCGGCCGAGGTGTGCCTCGTCAGCCAGCCGACGCTCTCCACCCAGATCCGCAAGCTGGAGGAGGAGCTGGGCGTGGCGCTGGTGGAGCGCGCGCCGCGCAACGTGATGCTGACGCCTGCCGGCGTCGACATCGTGGAGCGCGCGCGCCGCGCGCTCCACGAGATCGAGCAGATCAGGGAGGTGGCGCGGCGGCGCAGCGGAAGCGGCGCCGCCGCCGTGCGGCTCGGCGTGTTCCCGACGCTCGGCCCCTATCTGCTGCCGCATGCGGTGCCGCGCATCGCCGCGCGCTTCCCGCGCGTCGAGCTGCTGCTGGTCGAGGAAAAGAGCGACCTGCTGCTGGCCCAGCTCGACGAGGGCAAGCTCGATGCCGCCGTGCTCGCCTTCCCGGTGCAGAACGCGCAGCTCGACTGCGATATCCTCTTCGACGAGCCCTTCCTGCTCGCCGTGCCGGGCGATCATCCGCTGGCGCGACGCGGCGCGCTGAAAACATCCGAGCTGTCGCAGCACAACCTGATGCTGCTGGAAGACGGCCATTGCCTGCGCGAGCACGCGCTCGAAGTCTGCCGCCTGTCGGGCGGCGGGGAGCAGGCGAGCTTTCGCGCCACGAGCCTGGAGACGCTGCGCCAGATGGTGATGGCCGGCTCCGGCCTGACGCTGCTGCCGCAACTCGCCGCACAAAGCCCCTATCCCCACGCCGACCGCATCCGCCTGCTGCGCTTCGCCGATTCCACGCCGGGGCGCCGCATCGCGATGTTCTGGCGCAAAAGCTCCGCTCTCGGCGGGCTGCTGCGGGACATCGCCGCCGTCATCCGCGAGACGGCGGAGGATTTGCTGGCGGAAGACGGTGCGGACGCAAGGACCGGCGCCCTGCGGGCGAAGGGCGCGGCGGTCGCGTGATGGTTGCGTCTAAAACTAGAGTATAAGTTGCCTTCCCTCCCGGCTTGAAGGATACCTCGTTTAACGGTCGATCAGAATTATTCGCAATCGACTGAACCGCTGATCCAAAGATTGCGCGCGGGAACGCATCCCGCCGCGCGAAACAAAAACAAGGCGGACAACACCGAAGCGCGCGCGGATCGTTCCTGACCCGCGTGAGTGACGAGGAGGAACACCGAGATGGAAACGTCATTGGCCGAGCGCATTGCGGCCGATCCCAATTATCAGACCCTTATAACGACACGATCGCGATTTGGCTGGTCGCTCACCATCGCCATGCTGATCGTGTACTACGGCTTCATCCTGCTGATCGCCTTCGGCAAGAACCTGCTGGCAATCCCGCTCGGCTCCGGCGTCACCACGCTCGGCATTCCGATCGGCTTCGGCGTCATCGTCTTCACCATCGTGGTCACCGCGATCTACGTGCGGCGGGCCAATAGTGAATTCGACACGCTTTCCGAAAAGGTGAGGCAGGAGGCGCTGAAATGAGCGGCATTGCAAACAATCTTCTCAGAATTCTGGGTGCGGCCGTGCTTGTCGGCCTGCCCGCGGCCGCGCTCGCCGCGCCCGATCTCGGCACCGCCGAGCGGCAGCCGACCAACTGGACGGCGATCATCATGTTCGCCGTCTTCGTGATCGGCACGCTGTTCATCACCAAGTGGGCGGCCTCCAAGACCAAGTCGGCGGCGGATTTCTACACCGCCGGCGGCGGCATCACCGGCTTCCAGAACGGCCTCGCCATCGCCGGCGACTACATGTCGGCGGCCTCCTTTCTCGGCATCTCCGCCGCGGTCATGGCCTCGGGCTATGACGGCCTCATCTACTCGATCGGCTTTCTCGTCGGCTGGCCGGTCATCACCTTCCTGATGGCGGAGCGGCTGCGCAATCTCGGCAAGTTCACCTTCGCCGACGTGGCGGCGTTCCGCTTCGCCCAGACGCCGGTGCGCGTCTTCGCGGCGTCGGGCACGCTCGTTGTCGTGGCGTTCTATCTCATCGCGCAGATGGTGGGCGCCGGCCAGCTCATCAAGCTGCTGTTCGGCCTCGAATACTGGATCGCCGTGGTCATCGTCGGCGCGCTGATGATGATCTACGTGCTGTTCGGCGGCATGACGGCCACGACCTGGGTGCAGATCATCAAGGCGTGCCTGCTGCTCGGCGGGGCGAGCTTCATCGCCTTCATGGTGCTGTGGAACTACGGCTTCAGCCCCGAGCGCCTGTTCGCGGCCGCCGTCGACGTGAAGAGGCAGATCGCCGCCGACGCCGGCGCCACGCCCGAGGCCGCGCAGGCCAAGGGGCTCGCCATCATGGCGCCGGGCACCTTCATCACCGATCCGATCTCGGCCATCTCGTTCGGCATCGCGCTGATGTTCGGCACGGCCGGCCTGCCGCACATCCTGATGCGCTTCTTCACCGTGCCCAGCGCCAAGGAAGCGCGCAAGTCGGTGATGTGGGCGACGGGCTGGATCGGCTATTTCTACCTGCTCACCTTCATCATCGGCTTCGGCGCCATCACCTTCGTGCTGACCAACCCGGCCTTCCTCGAGTCGAGCGGCACGCTGGTGGGCGGCAACAACATGGCGGCGGTGCATCTGGCGCAGGCCGTGGGCGGCAACATCTTCCTCGGCTTCATCTCGGCGGTGGCCTTCGCCACCATCCTCGCCGTGGTGGCGGGGCTGACGCTGTCGGGCGCTTCCGCCGTGTCGCACGACCTCTATTCCACCGTGTTCAAGGGCGGCAAGGCCGACAGCGCGGCGGAACTGCGCGTCTCGCGCGTCACCACGATCGCGCTCGGCGTGCTGGCGGTGGTGCTCGGCATCGCCTTCGAGAAGCAGAACATCGCCTTCATGGTGTCGCTCGCCTTCGCGATCGCCGCCTCGGCGAACTTCCCCGTGCTGTTCCTCTCGATCCTGTGGAAGGATTGCACGACGCGCGGCGCCGTCATCGGCGGCTTCCTGGGCCTCATCTCGTCCGTGGTGCTCACGGCGCTCTCGCCCTCCGTCTGGGAAGCGACGCTCGGCAATCCCGCCGGCTCCGCGCCGTTCCCCTATACTTCGCCGGCGCTGTTCTCGATGACGATCGGCTTCGTCGGTATCTGGCTGTTCTCCGTGCTCGACAAGAGCGAGCGCGCGCGGATCGACCGCGCCGGCTTCCTGGCGCAGCAGGTCCGCTCGGAGACGGGCATTGGCGCAGCCAAGGCCTCCTCGCACTGACACTCCCTCCCTCCCGCCGGAGACCGATCCGGCGGGAGGGACCGCTGCACGCGACGACGCCGGTGCGCCCTCGGGGCGCGCCGGTTTCACGCGTGAACGGCGGGAGGAAGTGTCGCTGATGACGGCGCGGGTGGGGGACGCCCATATCCGCGAGCCGCTGGTGGTGGACGGCGGCACCGATCTCGTCAGCCTCTGCCGCGTGATGTCCGAACGCGGGCTGGGCGATGCGCTGGTGCGCGACGGGGAGCGCATCGGCATCTTCACCACCACCAACCTGCGCGACGCGCTGCTGCGGCCGGAACCGCCCGCGACGCTTCCGGTCCGTGAAGTCTCGACGTTCGGGACGATTTCCGTCTCCGTGGACGACGAACTCTACCGGGCGCTGATCCTGATGCTGCGCCATCGCATCCACCGCGTCGTCGTGACGGACGGCGGGCAGGTGGCGGGGCTTCTCAGCCAATACGACCTGATGGCGTTCATCGCCGGCCATTCGCAGCTCACGGCGCTTCAGGTGGCGCAGGCGCCGGACATCGAGGCCCTGCAAGCCGCCGCCGGCCGGGTCGACAGCCTGATCGCCGTCCTGCACGGCGACGGTGTGCGCGTGGAAGTGATCGCGCGGCTCGTCGGCGCGCTGAACCGCCAGATCTTCGACCGGCTGTGGCAATTGCTGGCGCCGGAAGACCTGCGCGCCAACTCCTGCCTCATCGTCATGGGCAGCGAGGGGCGCAGCGAGCAGATCGTCAAGACCGATCAGGACAACGCCCTGCTATTACGCGACGGCTTCTCGCATCCCGATCTCGAAGCGGTGACGGAAGCCTTCACCGCCGCGCTCATCGCCATGGGCTACCCGCCCTGCCCCGGCGGCATCATGCTGAGCCGCCCGCTCTGGCGTCAGCCGCTCGCGGCGTTCCGCGAGACCATCGGACGCTGGATTCACGGCGGCGACCCGGAGGGGCCGATGAACCTCGCCATCTTCCTCGACGCGGCGGCCGTCGCCGGCGACCGCGAGTTGCTGGCGCAGGCGCAGGCGCATGTCCGGCGGATTCTGACGGACGACGACGGCTACCATGCCCGTTTCGCGGCGGCCATCGAACAGTTCGGCAGCGAAGGCTGGTGGTCGCGGCTGCCGGGCCTTTCCGGCCGCGCCGCGGCGCAGATCGACCTGAAGAAGCGCGGCCTGTTCCCGGTGGTGCATGGCGTCCGCGCCCTGGCGCTGCAATACGGGGTGAACGAGACGACGACCGTCGCGCGGCTCGCCGCGCTGGAGGCGGAGGGCCATATCGACGCGCCGCTGGCGCGCGACCTCACCGACGCGCTGCACTTCCTGATGGGGCTGAAGCTTGCCAGCAACCTGCGGCAGATGGCGGCCGGACGCGCGCCGGACACGATGGCGAGGCTTGCGGAACTCGGCACGCTGGAACGGCAGGCGCTGAAGGATTCGCTCGCCATCGTGCGCCACTTCCGCCAGTGGCTGGCGCGGCACTACAGGCTGGACCTGCTATGAGGGGCGCTCCACCGGGCGCACGGCGATCGCTCGGCCTCTGGGCCGTCGCCGTGCTGCTGCTCAACTTTCCGGTGATCCTGATCTGGGATCGCGACGTCACCGTCGGCGGGCTGCCGCTGCTGCCGGTCGCCCTGTTCGCCATCTGGGCGCTGCTGATCGTGTGCCTCGCCCTCTCCGCCGAAGCGCGCCGGGGCAACCGCCGATGATGTCAGCCCCGCTCATTCTCGGCGTCTCCTTCGGCTACCTGCTGCTGCTGTTCGCCGTCGCCGCCTTCGCCGACCGCCGCGCGGCGGCGGGGCGCTCGGTGATCGACAACGCGCCCGTCTACGCCCTGTCGCTCGGCGTCTACTGCACGGCCTGGACCTATTTCGGCAGCGTGGGGCAAGCGGCGTCGGCGGGCGTGTGGTTCCTGCCCACCTATCTGGGGCCGATGCTCGCCATGCTGCTGGCGGGCGTCGTCATCCTGCGCATGGTGCGCATCGCCCGCACATACCGCATCACCTCCATCGCCGATTTCATCGCCAGCCGCTACGGCAAGAGCCCGCTGCTCGCGGCGCTGGTGACGCTGATCACCGTCGTCGGCATCGTGCCCTACATCGCCCTGCAACTTGAGGCGATATCGACGGGCTACATGTTGATGACGGGAGCCGCGACCGGGCATGCCTCCGCCGTGTGGTGGCAGGATACCACGCTGTATGTGGCGCTGGCGCTCGCGGCCTTCACCATCGTGTTCGGCACGCGCCATCTCGACAGCGCGGAGCGGCACGAGGGCATGGTGGCGGCCATCGCCTTCGAATCGCTGGTGAAGCTTGCGGCCTTTCTCGCGGTGGGTTTCTTCGTCACCTGGGGCGTGTTCGCCGGCCCCGCCGACATCTGGGCGCAGGCTGCGGCGCTGCCGCAGTTGCAGGCGCTGGGGCGGCTCGGCGACGGCACCGGCGCGGGCGGCTTCGCCCATGCGCAATGGTTCGCGCTGGTGCTGCTGGCGATGATGTCGGTGCTGCTGCTGCCGCGCCAGTTCCAGATGATGGTGGTGGAATGCGTCGACGAGCGCCATCTGCGGCGCGCTGCCTGGGTGTTTCCGGCCTATCTGTTTCTCATCAACATCTTCGTGCTGCCCATCGCCATCGGCGGCGAGGTCTATTTCGGCCCCGGCGAGATGGACCCCGAAACGTTCGTGCTGATGCTGCCGGTGGCGGAGGGCGCGCGGCTGCTGGCGGTGCTGGTCTACATCGGCGGGTTTTCCGCCGCCACCGGCATGCTGATCGTCGAGACGATCGCCGTCTCCACCATGATCTGCAACGATTTCGTCATGCCCGCCCTGTTCCGCTGGCTCGGGCTGCGGCGGGCCGGCAATCTCACCGGGCTGCTGCTCAACATCCGCCGGGTGGCGATCGTCGGCATCCTGCTGCTCGGCTATTGCTATTTCCGCATCGCGGGAGAAACCTACGCGCTGGTGAGCATCGGCCTCATCAGCTTCGCCGCCGTGGCGCAGTTCGCGCCGGCGCTGTTCGGCGGCCTTTTCTGGAAGGGCGGCACGCGGGCGGGAGCGCTCGCGGGCCTTGCCGGCGGCTTCCTGCTGTGGGCCTATACGCTGATGCTGCCCTCCGTCGCCCGCTCCGGCTGGTTCGCGGCGGATTTCGTCACGCACGGCCCCTTCGGCATCGGGCTTCTGGCGCCGGAGCGACTCTTCGGCCTCGCGGGGCTCGACAACCTCACCCACGCGCTGTTCTGGAGCCTCACGGTCAATGCCGGCCTCTATGTGGGCCTGTCGCTGTGGCGCGCGCCCTCGGTGCGGGAGGCGAGCCAGGCGCTGCTGTTCGTCGACATCATGAAACGCGGCGGCGACGGCGGCGAGGCGCCGGTGTTCTGGCGCGGCCGGGCGCGGATCGCCGATCTTCAGGCGCTCACGATCCGGGTGCTGGGGGAGGAGCGCGGCCGACTGCTGTTCGCCGGCGCGCGGGAGGATGCCGCCGCGAGCCCGCTGGCCGACGCGCGCCTCGTGGACCGGGTGGAGCGCCAGCTCGCCGGCGCGGTGGGCTCGGCCTCGGCGCGGGTGATGGTGGCGTCCGTGGTGGAGGAGGAGGCGCTCGACCTCGACGACATGATCGCCATTCTGGACGAGGCGACGGAACTGCGCGCCGCCAACGAGAAACTGAGAAGCCTCGACCAGATGAAGGACGACTTCATTTCCTCCGTCAGCCACGAGCTGCGCACGCCGCTGACCTCGATCCGGGCGCTCAGCGAACTGATGCGCGACACGCCGGACATGGACGAGGCGCAGCGCGCCGAGTTCCTGCGCATCGTGGTGGCGGAGAGCGAGCGGCTCGGCCGGCTGGTGAATCAGGTGCTCGACATGGCGAAGATCGAGTCGGGACAGGCCGAATGGCACAACAGCGACGTCGATCTTCGCGCGCTGATCCTTGCCGCCATCGCCGGCATGGCGGCGGTGTTCGCCGCGCGCGGCACCGAGGTGGCGACGGACCTGCCCGCCGAAGCGCCGCTGATCCGCGCCGACCCGGACCGGCTGACGCAGGTGCTGCTGAACCTGCTGTCGAACGCGGCGAAATTCGTGCCCGAAGACGGCGGGCGGATCGTCGTGTCGCTCGCGGTCACGGGCGCGGCGCTGGAGGTGCGCGTGCGCGACAACGGCCCCGGCGTGCCGCCGGCCGATCAGCCTTACGTGTTCGAGCGGTTCCGCCAGGGCGGCGATGCCCTGACGCGGCCGGCCGGCACGGGACTCGGGCTTCCTATCAGCCGGCGGATCGTCAATCATCTGGGGGGCGACATGTGGCTCGAATCGAAGCCGGGCGAAGGCGCCTGCTTCGGCTTCCGGCTGCCGCTGGCGCCCGGTCCGGGGAGGGAAAAACAATGAGCGCGACCATTCTCATCGCCGACGACGAGCCGAACATCGTCATATCGCTGGAGTTCATGATGAAGCGCGAGGGACATCGGGTACTGGTGGCGCGCGACGGTGCCGAGGCGCTGGCGGCCATCCGCGACGCGCGCCCGGCGCTCGTGCTGCTCGACGCCACCATGCCGGAGCTGTCCGGCTTCGACGTGTGCGAGGCCGTGCGGGCCGATCCCGCCATCGCCGGCACGCGCATCCTCATGCTCACCGCCAAGGGCCGCGAGACCGACATGGCGCGCGGCCTCGGCGCGGGGGCCGACGCCTATGTCACCAAGCCCTTTTCCACCCGCGAGCTCGTGGAGAAGGTGCGGGAGATGCTGGCGTGAGGCGCGGGCACCTCCTCTGGCTCGCGCTGCTCGCTCCCTCCCTGCTGCTCGCGGCATGGGCGGCGGTCGCGCTGCTGCTGCTGTTCGCCGGGGCCGGGGCGGCGGAGCAATCGACGCTGCGCGGCGCGCTTTCCGGGCAGGGAGCGGTGCTCGTGGTCTGGTGGCTCGCGGCGGCGTTAGCGGCGGGTTTTGGCCTGCATCGCCTTTACACGGTTTATGTCGCCGGCCCTGCCCGGCTCGCCGATGCCGTCCGCGTGCTGGCCGACGATCCGCTCGCGCCCGATATCCCGCCGCCGCGGGAGGGCGCGCTGGCGGAGCTGGTCGCCGCCGTCAATGCGCTCGCCGCCCGCCACCGGGCGCTGCGCCGCGACATGGACGAGCGCATCGCCGCCGCCAGCGAGGCCGTCGCCTACCAGCGAGACCAGCTCGCGGCGCTGATGGCGGAGCTTGAACAGGGCGTCATCGTCTGCAATCTCGACGGCCGCATCCTCCTTTATAATATGCAGAGCAACCGGTTGTTCGCGCGATACGGCGCGGGCGGGCCGATGGTCGGCCTCAACCGGCCCATCGATCTGCTGTTCGATCCGGCGCTCATCGCCCATGCGCGCGAGGTGCTCGAACGGCGGGCGGCGGACGGCGCGCCCGCCCGCTTCGTCACGGCGCTGCCCGACGGCCATCTGCTGCGGGTGAACATGGCGGGCGTGCGCCCGGCGGGCGGCGAAGCCGCGACACTGACCGGCTTCGTGCTGCTGATCGACGACATCACCGAGGACCACCGCATCCATGCAAGCCGCGATGCCCGGCTGCTGGCGCTCACCGAGGCGAGCCGCGCCTCGCTCGCCGCCATGCAGGCGGCGCTGGACGTGATGGACTACCCCGACCTCGCCGATGACGAGCGCGCGCGCTTCCACGCCATTGTGCGCGACGAGGTGGCGGCCATGAGCAGCCGGCTGGAGCGGCTCGCGGCCGATACGTCGCAGGACATGAAGGGCCGCTGGCCGCTTCAGGACATGCTCGGCGCCGACCTGCTGGCCGCCGCCGCCCGGCGGATCGCCGCGACATCGGGCCTTGCGGTGGAAACCGACCCGGAGCCGGGCTTGTGGCTCGGCGTCGACAGTTTCGCCGTCATCAGCGCGCTGGCCTCCCTCGCCGCCCGGCTCGGCAAGGGCGACGGCAAGGGCGACGGCGACGGCGCGAGCGCCCCCGTGCTGCGGCTGCGCCGCGCCGGGGCACAAGCCGACGAAGACGCGCCCGGTCGCGCGCATCTCGATCTCGCATGGCGGGGCGAAGGGGCCGAACCCGCGCCCGGCTGGCAGACCGATCCCATCGAGACGGGCGGCGAGCGCCTGCCGATGTCGGTGCGCGACATCGCCGAGCGCCACGGCGGCGAGGTATGGTTCGGCCGTGAGGGCATGGAGCGTTTCGTGCGTTTCCTGCTGCCGCTCGCGGCCGGCGCGCCGCCGGCGCCCGTCCCGGCGGGCAGCCGGCCGGTCTATTACGACTTCGACCTCTTCACCGCCGCGAGCGGCGGCGCGCTCGACGAGCGGCCGCTCGCCGACATCGGCTATACCGTGTTCGACACCGAAACCACCGGGCTCGACCCGGCCGGCGGCGACGAGATCATCCAGATCGGCGCGACACGGATCGTCAACGGCCGGCTGCTGGCCGGCGAGTGCTTCGACCGGTTCGTCGATCCCGGCCGCCCCATCCCGGAAGCCTCGATCCCGATCCACGGCATCCGCGACGACATGGTGCGCGGCATGCCGCCGATCGCGGCGGTGCTGCCGGTCTTTCACGCCTTCGCCGCCGACACGGTGCTCGTCGGCCACAACGTCGCCTTCGACATGCGCTTCCTGCAAATGAAGGAGGCGGCGACGGGCGTGCGCTTCGATCAGCCTGTGCTCGACACGCTGCTGCTGTCCTCCATCGTGCATCCGCACGAGACGGCGCACGGTCTGGAGGCGACGGCGGCCCGGCTCGGCGTCACCCTCGCCGCCCGCCACTCCGCGCTCGGCGACGCCATGACGACCGCCGCCATCTTCCTCAAGCTGCTGCCGCTGCTGGCGGGCAAGGGCATCACCACGCTGGGCCAGGCGCGCGCCGCATCGGCGGGCTCGGTCTATGCGCGCCTGAAGTATTGAGACAGCCCTTACGCCACGCAGGACGGCGCGGCGTCCCGCGCCGCATCGGCAAAAGGCGGCGGCGCGGCGTCCTGCATTGCATCCGCGAGGCGCAGCATGGCGGCGAGCGTGGTTTCGCTGTGCCGGGCGAGCGCCGCGGCGGCGGGAAAATCGGTGCGGCAATGCCCGCCCCGGCTTTCCCGGCGCTGAAGCGCGGCGGTGGCGACCGTCAGCGCGACCAGCGCCCGGTCGTCGTCCGTATCCGCGAACAGCCGATGCAGATGCCCGACGGCGCGGGAAAGCCCCGCGAACCCGCGCACGACGCCGACATCGGCATCCATCCGCGCGCGGATACCGTCCGCCGCCCTCATCCCGCCGGCCATCGGGCGCGGCTGCCCGTCGGCATCGGGAGCGCCGCGCACGGCGACCTGATTGCAAGCGGCAACTTGTCCGCGAATATCGTCGGCGATCCATGCGGCGAAGGCGAGCGCCTCCAGCAGCGAGTTGCTGGCGAGCCGGTTGGCGCCGTGCAGGCCGGTGCAGGCCGCCTCGCCGCAGGCCCACAGCCCGGCGACGGAGCTGCGGCCGGCGGCATTCACCGCGATGCCGCCCATATGATAATGCGCCGCCGGGCGCACCGGGATCGGCCGGCGCGCGGGATCGAGCCCATGGGCGCGGCAGAGCGCCACGACGCCGGGGAAGCGGCGTTCCAGCCCGTCGATCCGGGCGTCGAGAAACACCCCCCGCCCCGCCGCGATCTCGCCGAAGATGGCGCGCGCCACCACGTCGCGCGGCGCAAGCTCCCCGCCCGGCACGGCCGCCATGAAGCGCTCGCCGCGCCCGTTCAGCAGGATCGCGCCCTCGCCGCGCAGGGCCTCCGTCGCCAGCGGCATGGGGTCCGCGCCGGCGGCGGCGATGGCGGTGGGATGGAACTGCACGAATTCCATGTCGCGCAGCACCGCGCCGGCGCGCGCCGCGAGCGCCAGCCCGGAGCCCGTCGCGCCGGCCGGGTTGGTGGTGGCGCCATAGAGCGCGCCGAGCCCGCCGGTGGCGAGCACCACGGCGCGCGCCGGCAGCGCCAGCGTCTCGCCGGAAGGCGCGACGGCGCGCAGCCCGATGACGCCGCCGCCCGCATCGCGCAACAGCGCCGCGGCGCGCAGATCCTCGACGATGGCGACGTGGGCGGCGGCGCGCGCGGCGCGGATCAACGTCTCCAGCACGGCAAGGCCGGTCTTGTCGCCGCCGGCGTGAGCGATGCGCCGCCGGCAATGGGCGGCCTCCAGCCCCAGCGCCAGCCGGCCGTCCGCCTCGCGATCGAACGGGGCGGCAAGATCGACGAGCCAGCCGACAGCCCCGCCCGCCGCCTCCGCCACGCGCCGGGCAACGGCGGGATCGGACAGGCCGGCACCGGCCTGGAGCGTGTCGGCGGCGTGGAGCGCCGGTTCGTCGTCGTCGCCCAGGGCCGCGGCGATGCCGCCCTGCGCCAGCGCCGTCGCCGCGCCCTGCCCGAGCGGGCGGCCCGTTATCAGCGTCACCGGCAGGGGCGCGAGGCGCAGCGCCGTGGCAAGCCCGGCGACGCCCGCGCCGACGACGATCACGCGGTCGGTGTCATGCATGATCCGCGCCCTTTCAGCGAATCGCGAGCATGCGCTCGACGGCGGCGCGGGCGCGCCCGGCGACGCGCGGGTCGATCTCGACCGCGCCGCTCATGGTCTCGAGCGCCTCGCGGATCTTCGGCAAGGTGATGCGCCGCATATGCGGGCAGAGGTTGCAGGGGCGCACGAATTCCACCTCGGGATGCTGCACCGATACGTTGTCGGCCATCGAGCATTCGGTGATCAGCACCACGCGGCCGGGCCTGTTGTCGCCGACATAATCCGCCATGGCGGCGGTGGAGCCGGCGAAATCGGCCTCCGCCACCACCTCGGGCGGGCATTCCGGGTGGGCGAGCACCACGAGGCCGGGATGGATGTCGCGCAGGTCGCGGATATCCTGCGGCGTGAAGCGCTCATGCACCTCGCAATGGCCCTTCCATGCGATCAGCTCGATCTCCGGCACCTCCTTCTGCACGTTCTGCGCCAGATACTCGTCGGGCAACATCAGGATGCGGTCGACGCCCCGCTCCCGCGCGACATGGCGCACCACCTTCGCCGCATTGCCGGACGTGCAGCAATAATCGCTTTCCGCCTTCACCTCGGCGGAGGTGTTGACATAGGTGACGACCGGCACGCCCGGATAACGGCTGCGCAGCAGGCGGATGTCAGCGCCGGTGATGGACGAGGCGAGCGAACAGCCGGCTTCCGCGTCCGGCATCAGCACGGTCTTGGCGGGATTGAGCAGCTTCGCCGTCTCGGCCATGAAATGCACGCCGGCGAGCACGATGACGTCGGCATCGACGTTCACCGCCTCGCGGGCGAGCGCCAGACTGTCCCCGACGATATCCGCCACGGTGTTGAAGATCTCCGGCGCCTGATAATTGTGGCCGAGCACGACGGCGTTGCGCTCCCTCTTCAGCCGCTCGATGGCCGCGACCTCCCGCGCCACAGCCGGCCATTCGGCGGGCAGCAGATGCCTGGACACGCGCGCATAGAGATGCGGCAGCGGAAACCCTTCCTCCGCCTGCGGCGGAAAGGGAGCGGGGACGTTCTCCTCACGGGGTGCGAATTGTGCGTCGAGCATCGCATCTTCCTTGTGCTCAAATTGAGCATAACAGGGGTAAAAGAAACACCGGGCTGAAGTGCCCGGCACCCTGTTATGCTAAAACTGAGCATAAGGCGCTGTCAACGGAGTGTCATAAATTTTCCGGCGACGGGCAGGCGCACGCCGGGGGCGGGCCGTTCCAGCAGCACCTCGCGGCGAAAGCGCACGAGGCGCGCCGGGCGGCCGCCGGTTTCGGCCGTGGTTTCGCCGGTTTCCTCGACAAGCCGTTGCTGCTCCACCAAGCGGCGAAAGTTCTGCTTGTGCAGCCGCACGCCGGCGAGCGCCTCGACGGTGCGCTGGAGCTGGAGCAGGGTGAAATGCGGCGGCATCAGTTCGAACACCACGGGCCGATACTTGATCTTGCCGCGCAGCCGGGCGATGGCGAGCGCCAGCATGCGCCGGTGGTCGACCGCCATCTCCACACCGCCCGGCAGCGGCACGGCACCCGCGCCGCGATCGCGCGCGGCTTCCGCCACCAGCCCGGCCTCGTAGAGAAGTTCGTAGCGTTCGAGCGCCCGCTCCTCGTCCCAGACGGCCCGCTCGCCGAGACCGAAAGCGAGCGACAGCCGCTCCTCGCGCACACCGGCGAGGCGGGCGTCGGCCGCCGCCCAGCCTTGCAGCGCCGGTTGCAGCGCGTCCAGAACGGCCGGACGCCCCCCGCGCCAGTCTTCCCAGGGAAAATACCTGTACCAGCTTTTCCACGCCGCATCCGCATCGCCCGCCGGCCGCGCCTCGCGCACCAGCGCGAGATAGGCGACGGACAGCGCGCGCGTCGTTCCCTCGCCGTCCGCCTCGCTGCGATCGCGGTCGCCGAACGTGTAGAGCTGCTCGACATGGCCGAGATTTTGCAGCGTCTGGCGTTCCACCCAGTTGCGCAAGCCCGTCTCCAGCGTGCGGTGGCCGCGTTCCAGCGGGCCGGAGGGCAGCGCCTCGCGCCCGCCGCCGTGGCGCACGACCAGCACCTTGGGATCGTCGCCCGTCACCGCGACGATGACGGCGCTGAGCCCGATGGCGAAATGGCTGTCCTGCCTGGCCGGCTGGCGCGCCTCATGCGCGGCGAGGAAACGCGATGGAGAGGTGGGCATGGCATTCCGTGCAAGGAGGCGTGACCGATGGGGCGCACTCTAGCACGTTCGCCTGTAGAAAAGAGGCTCGGGGTGGTGGTAAACACCCGGCGCGCTGTTTCTAACCGGGTGATGCATCATGTACGACAGGTTTCTCGTTCTGCCCCTCATCGACCGATGGCTGGCGGAGGACATCGGCCACGGCGACCTGACCGTCGAACTCATGATCGATCCGCGCGCGGTCGCGACCTTCCGCATGAACGCGCGCGAGCCGCTCACCGTGTCCGGCATCGCGATCGCGGCGACCGTGTTCACGCGCTACGATTCCGCCTGCGCGGTTGATCTGCTTGTCAATGACGGCGACAGGGTGGAGGCGGCGGCGACGCTCGCCGTGGTGTCGGGGCCGGCGCGCTCGCTGCTGACGGCGGAGCGCACGGCGCTCAACATCGTCCAGCGCCTGTCGGGCATTGCGACCGAAACGGCGCGTTACGTCGCCGCCATCGCCCACACGCCCGCGCGGCTGCTCGACACCCGCAAGACGACGCCGGGCCTGCGGATGCTGGAGAAGCACGCCGCAAGTTGCGGCGGGGCGCTCAACCACCGGCTCGGCCTCGACAGCGGCATCATGCTGAAGGACAATCACATCGCCGTCTGCGGCGGCATCGCGGCGGCGGTGCGCCGCGCCCGCGCGCATGCGCCGGCGCTGACCCGGATCGAGGTCGAATGCGACAGGCTCGATCAGGTGAAGGAGGCGCTCGACGCCGGGGCGGACGTCATCATGCTCGACAACATGAGCCTGCCCGACATGGCGGCGGCCGTGCGTACCTGCGCCGGGCGGGCGAAGCTGGAAGCCTCCGGCGGCATCCGCCTCGACACCATCGCGGCGGTAGCGGAAACCGGCGTCGACTACATCTCCACCAGCCGCCCGTTCCAGTCCGCCCCCGCCGTCGACATCGGCCTCGACGCGGCGGGTTGAAGCGTTTTCAGGAGCAGCCGGTCGTGCCGCCGCAGGTGTCGCAGCGCAGGCAGGTGCCGTTGCGCACCAGCGTGAAATTGCCGCATTCCGTGCAGGCTTCGCCCTCGTAACCTTTCAGACGCGCTTCCTTGCGCCGCTCGTCGGCTTCGCCCCGGCCGGAAGCGCCGGCGGGGGTTTGGTTGGCGGAGACCTGGACAGGGACCTGGCCGCCAGGGATCTGGCCATTACCGTTGCCGCGCAGGAAACCGCGCGACGCCGGCACGAGCGCCGGGCGGTCCACGCCCTCGCCCATCGCGTCGTGGCGGATGTCGGAGGGATCGACATGCGCGAGGTCGTAGCGGCCGAGGTAGGAGATGGCCAGCTCGCGGAACACGTAATCGAGAATGGACGTGGCGTTCCTGACCGATTCGTTGCCCTGCACGAAACCGGCCGGCTCGAAGCGGGTGAAGGTGAACGCCTCCACATATTCCTCCAGCGGCACGCCGTATTGCAGGCCGAGCGAGATGGAAATGGCGAAGTTGTTCATCATGGCCCGGAAGGCGGCGCCTTCCTTGTGCATGTCCAGAAAGATCTCGCCGAGCCGCCCGTCGGCATATTCGCCGGTGCGCAGGTAAACCTTGTGGCCGCCGATGATCGCCTTCTGCGTATAACCCAGCCGGCGGTTCGGCAGCTTCTCGCGCTCGCGCGCCACGATCCGCTCCACGATGCGCTCGCTGACGGCGGCGGCGCGCGCGGCATCCGGCCCGGCGGGAAGTTCCGCGGCCTCGTCGTCGCCGTCCGCGATCAGCGCGGCGTTGAGCGGCTGCGACAGCTTCGAGCCGTCGCGATAAAGGGCGTTCGCCTTGAGGCCGAGATTCCATGATTGCAGATAGGCGCGCTTGCAATCCTCCACCGTGGCGTCGGCGGGCATGTTGATGGTCTTGGAGATCGCGCCGGAAATGAACGGCTGCGCCGCCGCCATCATCAGGATGTGACTGTCCACCGACAAAAAGCGCTTGCCGATGCGCCCGCATGGGTTGGCGCAATCGAACACGGCATAATGCTCCGGCCGCAGGTGCGGCGCGCCTTCCAGCGTCATCGCCCCGCAGACATGGATGTTCGCCGCCTCGATGTCGGCGCGCGAGAAGCCCAGGAAGGGCAGCAGTTCGAAACCCGGATCGTCGAGGCGCTCGGGCGGCACCTTCAGGGTTTCGGTCAGAAAGTCCGCGCCGAGCGTCCATTTGTTGAAGGCGAACTTGATGTCGAAGGCCGACGGCAACGCTTTTTCCAGCGCCGCGATCGCCTCGATGGAGAAGCCGCGCGCCGAAAGGTCCGCGTGGCTGATCGCCGGCGCGGTCGCCAGCGTGCCGTGGCCGACCGCGTAGGCTTCGATGTCCGCCACCTGCGCGGGCGTGTAGCCGAGCTTTTTCAGGGCATGCGGCACCGACTGGTTGATGATCTTGAAATAGCCGCCGCCGGCGAGCTTCTTGAACTTCACCAGCGCGAAATCGGGCTCGATGCCGGTGGTGTCGCAATCCATGACGAGGCCGATGGTGCCGGTGGGCGCGATGCACGTCACCTGCGCATTGCGAAAGCCGTTCTTCTCGCCGAGCGCCAGCGCCCGGTCCCACACCTCCGCGGCGAGCGCCGAGAGCGCGGGATCGGGGATGTTGGCGTGGTCGAGCGGCAGCGGCGGCTTGCCGAGCGCCTCATAGCCCGCGCTCTCGCCCCGCGCCGCGCGCCGGTGGTTGCGGATGACGCGCAGCATGTCGGCGGCGTTTTCCGCATAGCCGGGAAAGGCGCCGCGTTCGCCCGCGATCTCCGCCGACGTCTCGTAGGCGGTTCCCGTCATGATGGCGGTGAGCGCGCCGCACAGCGCCCGGCCGGCCTCGGAATCGTAGGGCAGGCCCAGCGTCATCAGCAGCCCGCCGATATTGGCGTAGCCGAGGCCGAGCGTGCGGAAACGATACGACAGCTCCGCGATCTCACGCGAGGGGAACTGCGCCATCAGCACGGAGATTTCCAGCACCAGCGTCCACAGCCGGCAGGCATGGACATAGCCCGCCCGGTCGAACGCCTCCCGCTCGCGGTCGAAAAAGCGCAGCAGGTTGATCGAGGCGAGATTGCAGGCCGTGTTGTCGAGGAACAGGTATTCCGAACACGGGTTCGAGCCGCGGATCTCGCCGGACTGCGGGCAAGTGTGCCAATCGTTCATGGTGGTGCGGAAGTGAAGGCCCGGATCGGCCGAGGCCCATGCCGCATAGCCGATCTTCTCCCACAGGTCGCGCGCGCGCACGGTTCCGGCCACCTTGCCGTCCGTGCGGCGGGTGAGCGGCCAGTCGCCATCCGCCGCCACCGCCTCCAGAAACGCGTTGCGCACCGAGACGGAATTGTTCGAGTTCTGGCCCGAGACCGTCAGATAAGCTTCCGAATCCCAGTCCGTATCGTAGGTGTCGAAGGCGACCGTATCGAAACCCTGCGCGGCCAGTTGCAGAATCCGCTTGATGTAATTGTCCGGCACCAGCGCCTGGCGCGCGGCGCGGATCGCCTGTTTCAGCGCCGGGTTCCGCGCCGGATCGGTGATGCGCGCGCCGTCTGCGGCGGTGGCGTCGATGAGCGCCTGCAAGTGACGGGCGACGGTTTTCGAGCCGGTGACAAGGGCCGCGACCTTCTGCTCCTCGCGGATCTTCCAGTCGATGAAGGCTTCGATGTCGGGGTGGTCGGCGTCGAGAATCACCATCTTCGCGGCGCGCCGCGTGGTGCCGCCGGATTTGATCGCCCCCGCCGCGCGGTCGCCGATCTTCAGAAAGCTCATGAGGCCGGACGACCGGCCCCCGCCCGACAAGGGCTCGCCCTCCGCCCGGAGGCTGGAAAAGTTGGTGCCGGTGCCGGAGCCGTACTTGAACAGCCGTGCCTCGCGCACCCACAGGTCCATGATGCCGCCGTCGTTGACGAGATCGTCGGCGACCGACTGGATGAAACAGGCATGCGGCTGGGGGTGCTCGTAGGCCGATTCGGAACGCACCGTCTCGCCGGTGCGGAAATCGACATAATAATGGCCCTGCCCCGGCCCGTCGATGCCATAGGCCCAGTGCAGACCGGTGTTGAACCATTGCGGCGAGTTGGGCGCCGTCATCTGCCGGGCCAGCATGAAGCGCAGCTCGTCGTGGAAGACGGCCGCGTCCTGCTCGGACGAGAAATAGCCGCCTTTCCAGCCCCAATAAGTCCAGCAGCCGGCGAGCCGGTCGAACACCTGTTTCGCGGAGGTCTCGCCGATGAAGCGCTCGCTCTCCGGCAGTTCCGCGAGCGCCTCCCCGTCGGCCTCCGAGCGCCACAGGAAGGCGGGCACGCCCTCCTCCGCCACGCGCTTCAGGCGCGCGGGCACGCCGGCCTTGCGGAAATACTTCTGGGCGATGATGTCGGTCGCGACCTGGCTCCAGTCGCTCGGCACCTCGATGTCCGCCGCCCGGAACACGACCGAACCGTCCGTATTGCGGATTTCGCTCGATGCCTTGCGAAACGGAATCGCGTCGTAGGGAGACGCGGAAGATTCGTCGCGGCCGGTAAAATAGCGTCGGAACTTCATCTGGCGATCGCCTTGCGTGCGTGTTGCCGGGCCGCCGCGGACCGGAATCGATTCCCTTCGCGACAGATCCGACTCACATATACAACGCCGCCGGCCCCGCCTCCCGCGACAATCGGCCCCGATCGCCGCGTTGCGCACACCGAATCATCGACCGCGCGGACTTCTCAGCGTTCCGCGAAAGCCTTCTCGATGACGAAATGGCCGGGCTCGCCGCTGCTGCCCTCATCGAAGCCGAGCCCCTCGACGAGCGTGCGCAGATCGACCATCATGGAAGGCGAGCCGCAGATCATGATACGGTCCGTTTCCCTGTCGAGCGGCGGCCGGCCGATGTCCGCGAACAGCTTGCCGCTCTCGATGAGCGCCGTGATGCGCCCCTCGTGGCGGAAGGGCTCGCGCGTGACGGTGGGGTAATAGACGAGCTTCCCCCGCACTTCCTCGCCCAGCAATTCGTGCTCCGGCAATTCCTTCTCGATCAGGTCGGCGTAGGCGAGTTCGCGCGCCCAGCGCGTGCCGTGCACGAGCACCACCTTCTCGAAGCGCTCATAGGTTTCGGGATCGCGGACGACGGAAAGGAAGGGCGCAAGGCCGGTGCCCGTGCCGAGCAGATAGAGCGTCTTGCCCGGCAGCAGGTTGTCGAGCACCAGCGTGCCCGTCGCCTTGCGCCCGACGATGATCGTGTCACCTTCCTGAATATGCTGGAGACGCGAGGTCAGCGGGCCGTTCGGCACCTTGATGGAGAAGAATTCGAGCGTCTCCTCCCAGCTCGGGCTGACGATCGAATAGGCCCGCAGCAGCGGCCGCCCGTCGACCTTGAGTCCGATCATCGTGAACTCGCCGGTGCGGAACCTGAAACCGGGATCGCGCGTCGTGGTGAAGCTGAACAGGGTATCCGTCCAGTGATGGATGCTCAGGACGCGCTCGTTGAAGAAATTGCTCATGCTATCGCTCGATCATGGACGGCGGGAAATCACGGGCGGGCCGGCTGCCGGAAGAGACGGGGCAATCCTTCTGCCCTTCTTTCGGCGCATCGGCTTCCTCCCGCGGTTCCCCCTTTCGGGAACGCGGATTACACCGGCGGCACGGATTCCGCCGGACATTCGGACTCACAGGGGTTTCAGTCTATACACTCCACCGGGTGAATAACCAGCATGTTTTCGCACATGCGGCAAAGCCCTGCTCACCGGTTGCAGAGCGCGCGCCGGTGATTTCGCACCGGGCGCACGCCAAATATATTATTGATGTGCCCCGGTGCCGGGCGTCATATAGTGGCGCGGGGCTGAAGCATGCCGCACTGCGGGAGGGGCGAACGGTGATCACGATTTCCGGTTTGAAGGCGCTGGGTTTGCAGGCGCCGGGTTTCAAGGCGGCAGCCGTCGCGCTCGCCGCGTCGCTGGCGATGGGTGCAGCAGCGCATGCGCAGCAGGGCGAGATCAAGGTCGGCGAGATCAACAGCTATTCCACCCTGCCCGGCTTCACCGAGCCCTATCGCAAGGGCATGGAACTCGCCCTGAAGGAGATCAACGACGCCGGCGGCATCAAGGGCAGGAAGCTCGTCGTCATCTCGCGCGACGATGCCGGCAAGCCGGCGGACGCGCTGACCGCGGCCAACGAACTGGTGTCGCGCGACGGCGTGGTGATGCTCGCCGGCGGCTTCCTGTCCAACGTGGGCCTCGCCCTCGCCGATTTCGCCAGGCAGAAGAAGGTGGTCTACCTCGCTTCCGAACCGCTGTCGGACGCTCTGGTGTGGTCGAAGGGCAACGACTACACCTTCCGCCTGCGCACCTCGAACTACATGCAGGCGACGATGCTGGCCGAGGAGGCCGCCAGGCTGCCGGCGAAGCGCTGGGCGAGCGTCGCCCCCAATTACGAATACGGCCAGTCCTTCGTCGCTGTGTTCAGGGAACAGCTCACGAAGCTGCGCCCGGACGTGGAATTCGTGGCCGAGCAATGGCCGCCGCTGGGCAAGATCGACCCCGGACCGGTGTTGCAGGCCATCGACGCGGCGAAGCCCGACGCCATCCTCAACGCCACATTCGCCGCCGATCTCGCCCGGTTCGTGCGCGAAGGCAACACGCGCGGCACCTTCAGGAACCGCGCCGTCGTCAGCTACCTCACCGGCGAGCCGGAATATCTCGACCCGCTGAAGGACGAGACGCCCGAAGGCTGGATCGTGACCGGCTATCCCTGGTACGGCATCGACACGCCCGAGCACACCGCCTTCCTCGACGCCTACCGCAAGCTGCACGACGACTATCCGCGCCTCGGCTCGATCATCGGCTATTCGACGGTCAAGAGCGTCGCGGCGCTGCTCGACCGCGCCGACGGCACCGGCGCGGAGGCGCTGATCCGGGCCGGCAAGAACCTCGAGGTCGATACGCCCTTCGGCCCCATCGTCTACCGCGCCGGCGACCACCAGAGCACGCTCGGCGCCTATATCGGCCGCACCGGCGTGGTGGACGGCAAGGGCGTGATGGTGGATTTCGCCTTCCGCAAGGGCGCGGACTATCTGCCGCCCGAGGAGGAGGCGGCGAAGCTTCGCCCGCGAAACTGACGCCGGATGACCCGCAAGGGGCATTCACCGGAAACAGCGGCGGGAAAGGCAGATCGTGGACTTCATTCTCGTGCAGGCTCTTGGCGGCCTCGCCAGCGCGGCGTCGCTGTTTCTGGTCGCATCGGGGCTGTCGATCATCTTCGGCGTGACCCGCGTCACGAACTTCGCGCATGGCGCCTTCTACATGCTCGGCGCCTACATGGCCTTCACGCTGACGGACCGCTTCTCCGGCGCGTTCGGCTTCTGGGGCTCCATCGTGCTGGCGGCGCTCATCGTGGCGGCGCTCGGCGCACTGATGGAAATGCTGCTGCTGCGGCGCATCTATCATGCGCCGGAGCTGTTCCAGTTGCTCGCCACTTTCGGCGTGACGCTGATGGTGCAGGATCTCGTCGTGCTGATCTGGGGGCCGGACGACCTGATGGGGCCGCGCGCGCCGGGCTTTCGCGGCGCGGTGGAAGTTCTGGGCCACCGGGTGCCGGCCTATGACTTTCTGCTCATCGCGCTGGGGCCTGTGGTGCTCGGCCTGCTGCACCTGCTGTTCCGCCGCACGCGCTGGGGCATCCTGGTGCGCGCCGCGACGCAGGACCGCGACATGGCGGCCGCGCTCGGCGTGAACCAGAAATGGCTGTTCACCAGCGTGTTCGCGCTCGGCGTCTTTCTGGCGGCGCTGGGCGGCGCGCTGCAAATTCCCCGCACCACCGTCACGCACGGCATGGATCTCGCCATTCTCGTGGAAGTGTTCGTCGTTGTGGTGATCGGCGGCCTCGGCAGCGTGACGGGGGCGTTTCTCGCCGCCGTTCTGGTGTCGGAGCTGAACGCCTTCGGCATCCTGCTGTTTCCCCGCATTTCGCTCGTGCTGGTGTTCCTGGTCATGGCCGTGGTGCTCGTGCTGCGGCCGTGGGGCCTCTTCGGCCGGCCGGGCGGCGCGGCGCGGCCGGCGGCCGGCATCACGGCGCGGCCATGGCGGCCCCTCTCCTCGCCGGAGCGTGCCGGCGCGGCCGCCCTGCTCGCGCTCGCCGCCGCCCTGCCATTGTTCGCGGACAGCTACGGCCTGACGGTGGGTGCCGAAATCGCCGTCTTCGTGCTGTTCGCGGCGAGCCTGCAATTCATCATGACGGTCGGGGGGCTCGATTCCTTCGGCCATGCGGCGTATTTCGGCCTCGGCGCCTATGGCGCGGCTTTCCTCGCCGTGCTGGCGGGCCTGCCGATGGAGGCGGCGCTGCTCGCCGGGCCGCTCCTCGGCCTTGCCGGCGCGGCGCTGTTCGGGTGGTTCTGCGTGCGCCTGTCGGGCGTCTACTTCGCCATGCTGACGCTCGCTTTCGCCCAGATCGTCTGGTCCGTCGCCTTCCAGTGGGTCGAGGTCACGGGCGGCGACAACGGCATGCTGGGCGTATGGCCGACGGCATGGGCGGCGAGCCCCGCCGGTTTCTACTGGCTGGCGCTGGCGGCCGCGGCCATCGGCGTCGCGGCGCTGCGGGCGCTGGTGTTCTCGCCCTTCGGCTACGCGCTGCGGGCGGCGCGCGACAGCGCCTTGCGGGCGGAGGCCATCGGGCTCGACCGCGCGCGGCTGCAATGGCTCGCCTTCGTCATCGCCGGCGCGTTCGCGGGCGTCGCCGGCGCGCTGCACGCCTTCCTCAAGGGCTCCGTGTTTCCCGATCTCATGGGCATTCCCGTTTCCGTCGACGGCCTCGTGATGGTGCTGCTGGGCGGCGTGGAAACCGTATCGGGCGCCGTCGTCGGCGCCATCGTCTACAAGGCGCTCGCGATCTGGCTGATGAGCCAGACGGATCTGTCCCGGCTGGTGCTGGGCGGAGCGATCGTCGCCATGGTGCTGCTCTTTCCGCGCGGCATCATGGGCACGCTCGGGGCGCTCCTGAGCCGTCGCAAGGCGGAGGCCGCGTCATGACCCCGCTGCTCGAGGTCGCGGGACTGGCGAAATCCTACGGCGGCGTCGAGGCCGTGCGCGACGTTTCCTTCACGCTTGAGGCGGGGCGGATTCTGGCGCTGATCGGCCCCAACGGCGCAGGCAAGAGCACCTGCTTCAACATGCTGAACGGCCAGATCAAGCCGGACGCCGGCACGATAAGCCTCAACGGCGAGTCCATCGCGGGGCTGCGTCCGGCCGCCGTCTGGCGGCGCGGCGTGGGGCGCACGTTCCAGATCACCGCCACCTTCGGCTCGATGACCGTGCGCGAGAACGTGCAGGTCGCGTTGCTGTCCTTCCACCGCCGCGCCTTCGGCTTCCTCGGCTTCGCCGGCGCCTTTCGCCGGGCGGAGGCGGACGCGCTGCTGACGCTCGTCGGCCTGCCCGATCAGGCGGACAAGCCTTGCGGCGAACTGGCCTACGGCGACCTCAAGCGCCTCGAACTCGCCATCGCGCTCGCCAACGATCCCCGGCTGCTGCTGATGGACGAGCCGACGGCCGGCATGGCGCCGCAGGAGCGCGCCGCGCTGATGCGCCTGACCGCGACGATCGCCCGCGAAAGGACCATCGGCGTGCTGTTCACCGAGCACGACATGGACGTGGTGTTCGGCCACGCCGACGCCGTGATGGTGCTCGACCACGGCCGGCTCATCGCCCACGGCGCGCCGCAGGAGGTGCGCCGCGATCCGCGCGTGCGGGCCGTCTATCTGGGCGAGGACCGTTCTGAACGCAACCGGCGCCAGGAGGAGCGGGCATGACGCCGCGCATTTCCCCGAAGCTGCGGGTTTCCGGCCTCGACGCCTGGTATGGCCCGGCGCAGATCCTGTTCGATGTGGCGCTCGATGTGGACGCCGGCGAAGTCGTCGCCCTGCTCGGGCGCAACGGCGCGGGCAAGAGCACCACGCTGCGCGCGATCGTCGGGCTGGTGCCCCGGCGCGCGGGCCGGGTGATCTTCGAGGATGCGGACATCTCGGCCCTGCCCACCCACGACATCGCCCGCCGCGGGCTCGGCTATGTGCCGGAAGACCGACGCATCTTCACCGACCTCACCGTCGCGGAAAATCTGGAGGTGGGGCGCCAGCCGCCGCGCGCGGGCGCGGCCACCTGGACGCCCGAACAGATCTACACGTTGTTTCCGAATCTCGGCGGAATGCGCAAGCGCCCCGGCGGCCAGATGAGCGGCGGCGAGCAGCAGATGCTCACCATCGGCCGCACCCTGATGGGCAACCCCTCGCTCGTGCTGCTCGACGAGCCGACCGAGGGACTGGCGCCCAGGATCGTCGAGCAGATGGCCGACGCCATCCTCGCGATGAAGCGGCAGGGGCTGAGCATCCTCATATCGGAGCAGAACGTGCATTTCGCCCGGCTGATCGCCAACCGCGCCTACATCATCGAGAAAGGCCGCATCCGCTTTTCCGGCACCGTGGCGGAACTGGAGGCGAAGCCCGACATCCGCGACGCCTATCTGGCGGCGTAACGCCCCTCGCCGGCAGGACGCTCCTTGAACGGCGTCCTGCAACTTTTTTGATTTTACGCGTTTTCTTAAAACAAGCCGGCATCCGCCTTGCTTGAAAAAGCCTAGAGCGGCGTGCATTCAAGTGGAATCGTCACGCCGCTCTAAATTTTATATTTTGCCGCAACTTGCATTCAATTCGATGGATCGATTTGAATGCAAACTGCTCCAATTCGGACTTCAGAAGCCCCCGCCGGTCTTGAAGCCGCCGCCCGAACCGCCGAAGCCGCCGCCGGAGCCGAAACCACCGCCGCCGAAACCACCGCCCCAGCCGCCGCCGGAAGACTTACCGCCCGAAGACGACTTACCGCCGGACGAGCGTCCGCCGGAGGGCGGCGGGCGGTTCCAGCGCGGATCCCTGGGCTGGTTGCCGCGCCGATAGCCGCTGCGCAGCGCATCCCCCAGATCGCGGGACGACAGCACGCCGCCGATGATGCCGCCCAGAACATCGCCGATCAGCTTGTCGTTGATGAACGCGCCGCCCTGCCGCTCGTAGCCGGACTGGTGGAAGTCGTCGCGCGAGCGCTCAAGCTCCAGCCGCTTGCGCGCCAGTTCCACGGAGACCTTGCGGGCTTCCTCCGCCTCGCGCGTCAGGCGGGCGAGCCCGGTCTCGATTTCCTGAAGACGATGCACGATGCGCTCGTCGTCGGGTGTCGGCGTCGCCAGCGCCTCCTTGAGCAGCGCGCGCAGGTCCTCGCGCTTCAGCGCCTCGGCGAGCCCTTCCTCCGCGCGGCGCAGGCCCGATCCCTCGCCCTCGATCAGCGCCGTGCGGCGCTCGTCCGTCGCGGCGATGGCGCGCTCAAGCTCCGCCTTCTTGCCGTCGATCGCGTCGAGCGTCGCAACAGCCTGGCGGTGGGCCTCCTCCAGCGCCGCGATGCCGTCGCTCTCCAGCCCCACGCGCTCCAGCGCCGCGAGGCGGGCCTCTTCCTCCTGCGCCTCCGCGGCCAGGCGCGAGGCGTGCTCGCGCAGCCGCTTGGGAATTTCGTTGAGCATGAAGAAATTCTGCCGCGCGGGCTCGTAGCCGATGACGCGCGCGACATAGGCGTCTCCCCAGCGGGTGAGGAAGCCGCCGCGATAATGCGGCATGCCGTAGCCGCGCTCCCACAGATAAGCGAACAGCCTGTCGGCGAGATAGGGCTTCGACTTCGCGTCGCGATCCTCCTCCGCCTGCCGGGCCTTCGCCTCCGCCGCCTCCGCCCGCGCCCGCGCGCCGTCGACCTTCGCGACCTGCGCCTGCCAGGCGACATCTTCCGCAAGGCGCGCATCGGTCGCCGCCTCCTGCGCGTCGACGCGCGCCGCGGCCTCCTGCACCGCGGTTGCGAGCAGGGCGCGCTCCGCCCGCAGCCTGTCGAGCTCCTCCGTCAGCGCCGCATGCTGGTTCCGGATGGCGGCCACCTGCCGGTTGTGCGCCTCCATCGCCGAAAGCGCGCGCCGCTCGGCCGCGTCGAGCTCGCCCCCGACGGTTTCCTGCCCCAGCGCGTCGAGGCGCAGGCGCGCGAGATCGCGGTAGAGCGCCGCCTGCTCGCCACGCAGCCGCGTGGCCTCCGCCGCGGCGGCGTCGATGACGCCCGTCACCCTGCCCTCGTCCGCGCGGATGCGGCCCATGGCCTGCTCGATGGCGGAAAAGGCGTCGCCTGCACTGATCATGGCCTCACCACGCGGTAATGTTGCCGGGGCTCTCCGCCGGCAGGACGTTCATGCGGTAGACGGGCGCCAGCGCGCCGCGAGGCTTTTCCGCGAGCGTGTCGTTTTGCAGGATGCCGTCATCCAGTTTGTCGCGCCGCACGGCCTCGTAGGTGCGCTCCGGCACCCGCACGCCCCAGCGGGCGACGGTCTTCACCGAGCCGTCCTCTTCGCTGCGCACCGGCAGCGAGAGCGCCTTGCCCTCCGGCGTCACCGCCTCGACGATGAGATAATAGTTGCGCGCGTTCGGGTTGGCGCGGGGAATGCGGAACACGCCGGTATCCTCGCCCGGCCGCGAGACCACGCGCAGCCGGTAGGTTTCCAGAAGCCGCGCCCGCAACTGCTCCAGCGAGGCCACCGCCCCGCGCGCGGCAGCCGCATCGCCGGCCGCGAGCGCGGTGACGCCGTCCGCATGCAAGGCGCCGGCCCGCGCGCGCGCCTCGTCGGTGCGGGCCTCGGCCAGCACCCGCGAGGCCGTCTGTTCCAACTGCTGCGGCAACGTCTGCTGAAGCTCGATGCGCGCCGCCTCAAGCGCCCGCTCGCGGCTGGCGCGCTGCCAGACGGAAACGCCGATCCACGCCGCCAGCACGAGCACGAGCACGCCGACGATCCGGCCATAGAGCGCGCGCCGCACCCACAGGCCGGCGAGCGCGCGCGAGCCCGCTTGCGCCGGCGCATAGGTGAAGCGGCTTTCCTTGAGCGCGCGGATGCCTTCTTCGAGGATGCGGTCGGAGACCGCGAGCCCCTGGCTCTCGTAGATGCGCCGCAGGCGCTCCTTGAGTCCTTCGTCGCGGCCATCCTGATCCAGCTCGCGGAGAGCGACGCTCTCGTGATGGCGCAGCGTGTCCACCACGTCCATCGCCAGCATCACCTCGTCGAGCTTGCCGGCGCTCCCCGCCGCTTGCACTTCAGCCACCTGTGCCTCAGCCTTCGATGACAAGCGCGTTGCCCTCCGCCGCGAGGCGGGCGATGCGGCGCTTGCCGTCCTCCACCGCGTTGCGGATTTCCTCGCTGTTCTGCGTGGACAGCTTGCGCATCTCGCCCACGATCTCGATGGAGCGGGTCTGGAAGTTGATGACGCTGTCGACCAGCTTCTTCACGGCGTCGGCGCGCACGGTGGGGCCGTAGCCGGCCTTGAGCGCTTCTTCCTGCACCTTGCCGCCGATCTCGGCCAGCACCTCCAGCGAGGTGGAGACGCCTTCCTTCAACTCGTTCAGCGTCTGGGTGGCCTCGTGGAGACCGAACAGGCCGGTGAACGACGCCTTGAGGGCGGTCAGCACGGATTCGTTGGTGGTGAAGAAGCTCACCGCCTGCTGGTAGACGCGCTCCTTCGCGTTCGTCGTCTGGAGCAGGCGCGCCATGACGACTTCGGACGTGTTGTAGCTGATGGTCAGGTTGTCCGCGAGGTCCTTGGCGACCTGATAGCGCCCCTCCTCGGCCTGCACATGGCGCAGATGCTCGTCGCGCAGCAGTTCGAGCCGGGCGCGCTCGCTCACCTCGCCGTCGGCCGCGAAGCCGGAAACGTTGTCGGCGGCGGTCTTCAGCCCGGCGCGGGCGGCCTCCAGCTTGTCCTCGGCGACTTTCAGGATCTCCAGCGCCGCCACCTCGGCCTGCTTCAGCGCGCCGCGGAAATCGCGATAGGCTTCGAGGATCGCATGCTCGCGCTCGATATTCCGGCGGGTGTCGCGCGACACCTCGATATAGGTATCCTTGATCTTGTCGAAACGGGCGGCGACATCGCCGCGCGCGACCTTCATCCAGACGTTGGTGGCGCGCTCGAACACGTCGAGCTTGCCGTCGTCGAGCTGGTCGACCATGCGCTTGGCGTCGTCGCGGATGGAGTCGAACGCCTTGGCGATATCCTCATAGCGCTGGCCGACGGAGATCTGCGCCACCTGATCGCGCACCACCTCGTTGAACACGCTCATCTGCTGCAGCGTGCGGGTGATGATGGCGACCTTCTCCGGCTCGATATCGGCGATCTTGTTGAGCAGGCCGACGATGGGCGATTCCTCGCCCGCGCCGTCCTTCACCAGCCCGAGGTCGCGCAACGCGCCGACGGCCTTGTCGAGATATTGCAGGGGGGTTCTGACCGCGATCTCGCTCATGAAGTCGTTCCTTAGTGCGCTGACGTCCGATGCGCCTCAAATCGGCATACGACACTAGCAAGCTGGAATGACAAGCACAATACAGCCGCAGCACGCGGCGGAGGCCGGAGACGGGATCGGCTCCCGGACGCGCCGCAAACGACGCGCCCGAAGCCCGCAACGCGATCCCGAAGGAACGGCCCGCCGGGGATGAACGGCCTATTCGGTGCCTATGGGGGCGATCCCCAGTCCATCCTTCACACTGGCCGGCAGACGGTCGATGTATGCAGCGCCATAATCGGTCAAGCTGGCCTTGACGGCGTGGACGATCCACTTCCGATCGTTCTCCGACAATGGTTCAAGCACGGCATGCAACGGGCCGACGCTTGCTTCCATGCGCGCCACATCTTCCGGCGACGGATTTTCATTGTCGCCGATCGAACGGCCAATCTTCGTCGCCAGATTCGTCGCTAGCCCCAGCAGGCTGTTCTTGACCTTTTCCCTGTTAGTGGCCAAGACGTTCCGCGCGCTCCGTTCCGTTTCCTCCGATGCGATGGAACGTGGCATCTCGTCGAATGTCACCTCCTCGGGCAGCAGCTTGACGTCCAGCCTGCTCACTGCATCGCGGACGCTCGCGTACATGGCCTGTATGGTGGCATCATCATTACGAATGGCTTCGCTCTTCCCCGGCCAGGAGTTTTTCCATGCGACCCGTATGCGATCGGCCGCAGCCTTTATATCGGCTGCCCGCTCCTGCTCCGTGGTGGAAACTTCATACGGCTTGGCGCGTATTTCGTCATAACGGCGCGCGAGTTGTTCAGGCGGCACGTCGCGCGGCGGCCGCGCGGTGACGGTGGCGAGAAAATCCGCTCTGAGATCGAGGCCCGCCCTCTCCAGCGTTCTGGCATGTTTCATCAGCCGAAGGGGGTTGTTATCGACCGCTTCGCGCTCGGCACCGTCGAGTTGCAGCGCATCGATCCATGACACCTGCCCGTTTTCCGCGCGGCTCAGATGCGCGACATACTCGCCCCACAGCGCCGTGAAGACCTCCTGGGCTCTCGGAGATATTCTTCCCTGCACCGTTCCCGCGCCCGCCGCCGGACGGACGGCGGCAGCGGGACGAGTCTCGAATGGACGGGCCTCTTCCGCTCTCGCGGCGGACGTTGCGGAGACCGACGCGGCGTGCGGCGACAGATTGTCCGCACCTTCCCGCTCCGGCACGCGGAACTTCTCGCATATTTTGGGGTCGATCAGCGCCTTCTCGCCCTCGCTCATTCCGGCAAGGGCTTTCCCCATCTCATCTGCGTCAAGGAGCGAGAGCGCCCAACTCCCCATGCCGTTCAACCGGCAACTGCACGGATCATCGAAAATCCGCCGGGAAACGGCCTCGGAAGACTTCATTCCCGTTTTCTTCCCGAGCGCAAGCGCGTCATTGATCCTGTCAATGATATCGAGCGTGGCTTTCGGCGTGCAGAACCGGATGAAGGCTACTTTCAGGCTGTCGAACCACTCTCCCCACGTCCGCGAGGCGGCTTCCGGCTTGGCGATGTCACGACGCTCCAAGGGTGTCGGCGCAGCGGCGGCAGCGGCGATGCGCTTCTTCTCCTCCTCAAGACGCTGAAGGAGGCCGCCCGGCCGGTGCGGCGGCGCAGCGGCCGTGTCCCGACCCCGTGCAAGCTGTGCGGCCGCCGATTGCCGTCCCTCGCTCCCCGGCTGCACCTGCGGAGTATCGGCTTCAGGGGCCATCTCCCGCTCCAACGCAGCCTGCGTGACTTCCTTAAGGGCTCCGTCCAGCCCGCCCAGAGCCGCGTTCAACTCCTCAAAAACCGCGTCCAGTTCCTCATCCCGCTCCGGCACGTCGCCGCCGGACGGACCGGAAACCGCCTCATCGGCATAGGACGATCCCGCGTCGACAGACTGCCAGTCCTCGCGTGCGCGCTCCGGCTGCGCCGGGGAAACGGGGGCTTCAGCGGCGGTCGCCTCAGCGGGCACCGTCGTCTTCAGGGATGCGATCACATCGAGGCTGATCGTGCCGCGCACGTCCTCCGGCATCTTCGCGATTGTGCGCAGCACTGCGGCCGGATCTCTGACCAACCGCGCGCCCCGCGCGCCAGCCTTGTTCAGCGTTTCGGCATATTGCTCCGGCTGCGGGCCGGACAGATGATACTTTTCACGAAAATGAGCCTGTTTCCCGACATGATCGGCGGACCTGGCACCTTCTTTTGAGATCAGCGCACGGTCGACAAACTTCCGGGCGGCATCCCAAGGACTTTCCGGTGACACGGGAACCGGATCGTTCACCCGGCGCGCAGCGCGCTCAGCCTGCTTCTCGCGCCCGGCAGCCACCCTGCTGGCGGGATCCTGACCTTTCGGATAACTCACCACGAGTGTCGGCGCGCCCTCGCCTGGCCACACAGCTGCCTTACGATCCTCCAAAACCGGGGCGCTCTCGGCCGCGGCCCCGCGAATTCCCGCCGCCGCCGACACATCGGACGCAACGGACCTCGGACTGCGCGCCGCTTTCGAAGGCTCGCCCTGAGCGGATGAAGGAGGAGTAAAACCGCCGCTATCCGTTGTTCTATAAACCATCATATCATCCCACACATCAAAGCATAAATTAGTAAATTACTTTATTCAGGATCGATAATTTCAACTTTTACTGGAACAATCCCAACCAGAAAAGCGCAAGCCTGAAGTATTCATCAGACCTCAATCCAGATATCAATCGTTTGATTATCTCACACGCAGGCTGAAACTGCAAGATCCCACAAAAAATCAGAATGAAAAAACAGGCCGTTCCCCGGCATCGATCTTTTTGACATGCGGCGATGGCTGCCGCTTGCCGCCTTGCCCTCAAGAGCGCGGCCGGCGGGATATGTCAGCCATCCACGAAGATGAGCGCGGGCGTTTCCAGCAGCGTCCTGACACGCTGGATGAAGCTTGCCGCGTCCCAGCCGTCGATGACGCGGTGGTCGAAGCTCGACGACAGGTTCATGATCTTGCGCGGCACGAAGCCGCCGCCGTCCCAGACCGGCCGGACCGCGATCCTGTTGACGCCGACGATGGCGACCTCGGGGTGGTTGATCACCGGCGTGCTGACGAGCCCGCCCATCGCGCCCAGCGACGAGATGGTGATGGTGGAGCCGGTCAGTTCCTCCCGGCGCGCGGCGCCCGCCCTCGCCGCCTCCGACAGGCGGGCGATTTCCGCCGCGCAATCCCACAGGTCGCGCGTCTGCGCGCGTTTCACCACCGGCACGGCGAGACCGGCGGGCGTCTGCGCCGCGATGCCGATATGCACATCCGCGAAGCGGCGGATAACGCCCGCCTCGTCGTCATAATGCGCGTTCATTTGCGGATGGTCGGCCAGCGCGCGCACCAGCGCCCGCATCAGGAAGGGCAGCACGGTGAGGCGCGGGCCGGGCCGGCCCTCGCCGTTGAGGGCGGCGCGCAGGTCCTCCAGCGCCGTGACGTCGACTTCCTCGGCATACATCACATGCGGAATGCGCGACTTCGACAGCGCCATCTTCTCCGCGATGGCGCGGCGCAGGCCGATGACGCGGATTTCCTCCACCGCCGGCCGGGCGGTCGCTCCACGCCGCGCCTGGCCGGCAAGGAAGGCGTCCAGATCCGCATGCGTGACGCGCCCCTCCGGGCCGGTGCCCGCGACAAGCCGCAGGTCGACGCCCGCCTCCCGCGCCCGCAGGCGGACCGGCGGCGCGGCAAGCGGCCTGTTCTCAAGCGGCCTGTTCTCAAGCGGCTTTTCTTCTGGCGGCTTTTCTTCCTCAGGCAATTTTTCTTCGGGCCGTTCGCCCGCATCCGGCGACGGCGCGGCGGCTTCGGGCGGGTCGGGCCGCAAGGGGTCGGGCTGCAAGGGATCGGGCTGCAAGGGATCGGGCTGCAAGGGATCGGCCTGCCGCGCCTCGCCCGCCGCGACATTGCCCTCGCCCGCGATGCGCAGGCGCACCAGCGGCGCGCCGACCGCCACCTTCTCGCCCACTTCCGCGCCGCGCCAGAGCACCTCGCCGTCGACGGCGGAGGGAATCTCGACGGTCGCCTTGTCGGTCATCACGGCCGCGAGCACCTGATCCTCGCGCACCGGATCGCCGGGGCGGACATGCCATTCGACAAGTTCGGCCTCCGCGACGCCTTCGCCGACATCGGGCATCCTGATGACATATTCACCCATTTCAGCCTTCCCGGTTTCAACCCGCCCGATTTCAACCTGCCCGATTTCAACCCGCCATCGTTTCGATCAGCGCGCGCGCCAGGCGGGCGGGGCCGGGAAAGTAGTCCCACTCCTGCGCGTGCGGATAGGGCGTGTCCCAGCCGGCGATGCGGGCGACGGGCGCTTCCAGATGGTAGAAGCAATGTTCCTGCACCAGCGCGGCGAGTTCCGCGCCGAAGCCCGATGTCAGCGTCGCCTCATGCACGACGGCGCAGCGGCCCGTCTTCGTCACCGAGGCGACGATGGCGTCGAGATCGAGCGGCAACAGGGTGCGCAGGTCGAGGATTTCCGCGTCGATGCCGGCATCGGCCGCCGCCGCGAGCGCGACATGCACCATGGTGCCGTAGGCGAGCACGGTGACGTCCGAGCCCGCCCGCGCGACCGCCGCCTTGCCGAGCGGCACGGTATAGTGCCCTTCCGGCACCTCGCCCGCCGGGTGGCGCGACCACGGCGTCACCGGCCGCTCGTGATGGCCGTCGAACGGGCCGTTGTAGAGGCGCTTGGGCTCCAGGAAGATCACCGGATCGGGGTCTTCGATGGCCGCGATGAGCAGGCCCTTCGCGTCGCGGGGGTTGGAGGGCATCACCGTCTTCAGCCCGGCGACGTGGGTGAACAGCGCTTCCGGGCTCTGGCTGTGCGTCTGCCCGCCGAAGATGCCGCCGCCCGTGGGCATGCGCACCACGATGGGACAGGTGAACTCGCCGTCGGAGCGGTAGCGGATGCGCGCCGCCTCCTGCGTGATCTGGTCATAGGCCGGATACATGTAATCCGCGAACTGGATTTCCACGCACGGCCGCAGGCCGTAGGCGGCCATGCCGATCGCCGTGCCGACGATGCCGGATTCGTTGATCGGCGCATCGAAACAGCGCGTCCTGCCGTATTTCCGCTGCAAGCCCTGCGTGCAGCGGAACACGCCGCCGAAATAGCCCGCGTCCTCGCCGTAGACGACGACCGTGTCGTCCCGTTCCATGGCGATGTCCATCGCGTTGCGGATCGCCTCGATCATCGACATCTGCGCCATGATCACGCTCCCGCCTGCCGGCGCTGGCGTTCGAGATGCGGCGGCGTGTCGGCGTAGACGCCCTCGAACATGTCGCTCACCGAGGGCCTGCCGCCGGCATGCAGCGTGCCGTTGCTCTCGGCATCCTTCTGCGCCGCCGTCACGGTGTCGAGGATTTCCGCCTCCGCCTGCCGGTGGCGCTCCCGCGACCACACGCCGCGCGCGATGAGATGCCGTTTCAGCCGCACGATGGGGTCGCCCAGCGGCCAGGCGTCCGACTCGTCCTTCGGGCGGTAGGCCGAAGGATCGTCGGAAGTCGAATGCGCGCCCGCCCGGTAGGTGACGTATTCGACGAGCGTCGGCCCCAGATTGCGCCGCGCGCGTTCCGCCGCCCACTTCGCCACCGCGTGAACGGCCAGATAGTCGTTGCCGTCGACGCGCAGCGACGGCAGCCCGTAGCCGAGCCCGCGCGCCGCGAAAGTGCCGGAGCCGCCGCGCGCCACGCCCTGAAAGGTCGAGATCGCCCACTGGTTGTTGACGACGTTGAGCACCACCGGCGCCTTGTAGGTGGAGGCGAACACCAGCGCGGCGTGAAAGTCGGATTCCGCCGTGGAGCCGTCGCCGATCCAGCCGGCGGCGATCCTGTCGTCGTTGCGGATCGCGGAGGCCATCGCCCACCCCACCGCCTGCGGAAACTGCGTCGCCAGATTGCCGGAGACGGTGAAGAAGCCGTATTCCTTCGAGGCATAGAGAACCGGCAGTTGCCGGCCCTTCAGCGGGTCGCGGGCGTTCGAGTAGATCTGGTTCATCATCTCGACGAGCGGATAGCCGCCGGCGATCAGGAGCCCCGCCTGCCGGTAGGTGGGAAAGTTCATGTCGCCGGGAGACAGCGCCTTGCGGAAGGCGCAGGAAATCGCCTCCTCGCCCAGATGCTGGATGTAAAAGGATGTCTTGCCCTGCCGCTGGGCGATCTGCATGCGCATGTCGAAAGCGCGCAGGGTCATCATGTCGCGCAGGCCGGCGAGCAATTCCTCGTCCGACAGCAGCCCCGCCCATGGCCCGGTGGCCTCTCCCGCGCGGTCGAGCACGCGGATGATCGAGAACGCGAGGTCGCGGATCGTCTCCGGGTCGGCGTCGATCGCCGGCCGCGGCACCGCTCCCGCCTGCGGAACGCGCACGTTGGAAAAGTCCGGCGTGTCGCCGGGGCGCGCCGCCGGCTCCGGCACATGCAGGCTCAGGCGGCCGCCCTGGCAGGCGGCCGGCACGGGCTCCGTCGTCATGGCTCTTCCCCTTCCGTGTGTTTCCACGGTTCATCGCATCGGCGTTGCTTGCGGAACGGATGCTCTTGGCCCCGATAGTAGCCCCGCCGTCGCCCAAGTCCAGACAAACTCCGGGCCGGACGCACGCATGCCGCGAAATAACAACAATCCACGCCGCACCCGGCCGACGCGGGAAGAATGTTGCCGCGCCGGGCCCTCGCGCATGTCATTGGTTTCATTCGCAACAGATGGTGTGCGTCCGCGCACGGCATGATCCGCGGGGTGATTGCGGCCGTTGTGCAACGCCATAGTATTACTTCGCATTCGCAACAACAGGCGCGCCGGGCATTGCTGCATCCCTGTCCCGCGCGGCCATCCGAGGATCATCATCATGGCGAGTCTTTCCAATCCCGTAACGCTTTTCGATCCCGTAACCGTTGGCGACCTCACCCTTTCCAACCGCATCGCGCTGGCGCCGCTCACGCGCAACCGCGCGCCGCATGCGGTGCCCACCGCCGCGACGGCGCTCTATTACACGCAGCGCGCCACGGCGGGCCTGTTGATCACGGAAGCGACCGCCATCACGCATCAGGGGCAGGGCTACGCCGATGTGCCGGGCCTCTACGCGCCGGAGCAGCTCGCCGGCTGGCGCAAGGTGACGGATTCGGTGCATGAGGCCGGCGGCCGCATCTTCGTGCAGCTCTGGCATGTGGGGCGCATCTCGCACAACACGCTCCAGCCGGGCGGACAGGCGCCGGTGGCCCCCTCCGCCATCCGGGCGAAGGCCAAGACCTACCTGATCGACGCCGACGGCAACGGCGGATTCACCGAGACGTCGGAACCGCGCGCGCTCGAGGCCGCCGAACTGCCCGGCATCGTCGAGGACTACCGCAAGGCGGTGCGCGCCGCCATCGACACCGCCGGCTTCGACGGCGTCGAGATCCACGCCGCGAACGGCTATCTGCTCGACCAGTTCCTGCGCTCCGACAGCAATCACCGCACGGATGAATACGGCGGCGGCATCGAGAACCGCATCCGCTTTCCGCTGGCGGTGGCGAAGGCCATCGTGGATGAAATCGGCGGCAAGCGCACCGGCATCCGCATTTCCCCGGTCACGCCGGCCAACGACGCTTCCGACCCCGATCCGCAGCCGCTGTTCGAGGCGTTCGTGCGCGCCCTCGCGCCGCTCGGCCTCGCCTACATCCATGTCGTCGAGGGCGCGACGGGCGGCGCGCGCGACTATCGGCAAGGCGACAAGCCCTTCGACTACGCCGCGCTGAAGGACGCCTACCGGCAGGCGGGCGGCGAAGGCGCGTGGATCGTCAACAACGGCTACACGCGGGAACTGGCGCAGGCGGCGGTGGAATCGGGCTACGCCGATCTCGTGGCGTTCGGCAAGCCGTTCATCGCCAATCCCGATCTGGTGCGCCGCCTGCGGGAGAACGCGCCGCTGAACACGCCCGACACCGCCACGTTCTACGGCGGCGACGACCACGGCTATACGGACTATCCGACGCTCGATTGACAGGCGTCGACAGCCGGTCGCGCCCGCGCGGCGGCGGAGCGTCTACTCCGCCGCTTCCCGTTGCGCTTCCCGTTCTACCTCCTGTTGCTCCTCGCGCCGGGGCACGGGCGCTTGCGCCCGCCGGCGGGTCGCGAGCGAGACTTCGCGATACCAGATATAGAGGCCGGAGCCGATCAGCAGCGGCAGGCCGACGAAGAACCAGGCGTCCGGCGCCTGCGCGAAGACCAGCCAGCTTCCCAGCGCCATGAAAACGAGCTGCGCGTAGGTGAAGGGCGCCAGCGTCGTGGCCGGGGCGAAGCGGTGCGCCGTCGAATAGAGCATATGCCCGACGAGCCCCGCGGCGCCGATCAGCACGCAGGCGATCCACCCGCCCGGCGTCTGCGGCCAGGCCCATTGCTGGAAACCGAACGGCAGCGCGCACGCGAAACCGGCGAACGATACGTAGAACTGCTGCGTCAGGCTGGAATCGAGCCCGGCCAGCTTGCGCGTGAGAATGGCGTAGACCGCCATCAGCACCGCCATCAGCATCGAATAGAGCATCGCCGGATGGAAGCTGTCCGCGTCCGGGCGGATGATGATCAGGATCGCGATGAAGCCGGCGAGCACCGCGAGCCAGCGTTGCCAGTCCACCCGCTCCCCCAGCGCCACGCCCGACAGCAGGCACAGGATCAGCGGAAACGAGAACATGATCGAGCCGGTGATCGTCATGGGCAAATGGCGCAGCGCCATGAAGTTGCATCCCGTGATGCTCACCATGCAGATCGCGCGCACAATTTCGAGCTTCAGCGAGCGCGTGCGCACCACCGCGACGCCCCGATAGGGCAGCACGACGAGCCCCAGCACGAGGCACGGCACCAGGAAGCGCATGAAGACGATCTGCCCCGGCAGCAGGCCCTCGCCGACGAGCCATTTGGCGGAGCCGTCGATCAGCGACATCGTCAACGCGCCGAGCAGCACGAGCAAGATGCCCAGCCCCCGGCGGTCGGCCAATCCCCCGCGGTCTGCCGATTCCTGGCGGTCTGCCGATTCCTGGCGGTCTGCCTTGGGCGGCGGCATGGAAGCGTCCGGGCGGAAGCGCTGGGACTGGGACATGGCGGGCATACTCGCGGAACGGATCGGATGGCGTGAAGCGGATCGGTCGCCGACGCCCGCCCCGCCGAAAAACCGCCGGGCGCGTCGCGACGGCGCGACCATATCACCGATCACCGCAAATCCGCCCATGCAGCCTCTGCAATCCTGACCCGGAAAATCAGGATTGTTCCAGACAATGGCGCAATGCTTCGGCGCAATGCTTCATACCGGCGTTTCCGGCCTTCGGCCGGGCGCGCGCCCGCTTCCCGACGAGGCTGGCCTGCATGCATCAGCCCTGCGCCTTCCAGCCCAGCAGGCGCAGCGCGTTCGCGGTGACGAGCACCGTCGCGCCCGTATCCGCGAGGATGGCGGGCCACAGCCCGGTGACGCCCAGGATCGTCGTGACGAGGAACACCGCCTTGAGGCCGAGCGCCACCGCGATGTTCTGGCGGATGTTGGCCATCGTGGCGCGCGACAGGGCGATCATCGCCGGGATGTCGGAGAGGCGCGCATGGAGAGCGGCCGCGTCCGCCGTCTCCAGCGCCACATCCGTGCCGCCGCCCATGGCGATGCCGACGTCGGCCGCCGCCAGCGCCGGCGCGTCGTTGATGCCGTCGCCCACCTTCGCCACCACCGCGCCCCCGGCCTGAAGCGCGCGCACGATGCGGCTCTTGTCCTCGGGCAGCAACTCGGCGTGCGGCGTGACGCCGAGTTGCGCCGCGACGGCGTTCGCGGCCGCGCTGTTGTCGCCCGTCAGCATCACCGACGACACGCCGAGCCCCGCGAGCCGCGCGATGGCGGCGCGGGCGTCGGGGCGCAGTTCGTCGCGCAGCGCGATGATGCCGGCAGGCAGGCCGTCGATCGTCAGCACGGAAACCGTCTTGCCCTCGCCGTTCAGCGCCGCGACCGCCGCCGCCTGCTCCGCCGGCAGGCCCGCGCCCGCCAGCGCGCGCGGCGACAGCAGCGCCACGTCCCGCCCGTTGACGATGCCCGACACGCCCCTGCCGGCGAGCGCCCGCACCGCGCCCGCCTCCGGCAGCGGCCGCTCGCCCGCGCGGGCGAGAATGGCCAGCGCCAGCGGATGGGACGATCCGCGCTCCAGCGCGGCCGCGCAGGTCAGCACCTCCTCCTCCGGCACGCCGAAGCCGGCGACGTCGGTGACGACGGGCCGGCCGCGCGTCAGCGTGCCGGTCTTGTCGAAAGCCGCCGTGGTGACGCGCCCGAGCCCTTCCAGCACGCCGCCGCCCTTCATCAGCAGGCCGTGGCGCGCGCCCGCCGACAACCCGGCGGCGACCGCCGCCGGCGTCGAGATCACCAGCGCGCAGGGGCAGCCGATCAGCAGCACCGCGAGGCCGCGGTAGATCCACACGCCCCATTCCTGCCCGAAAACGAGCGGCGGCACGGTGGCCACCAGCAGCCCGAGCAGGAAGATCGCCGGCGTGTAGCGGGCCGCGAAACGGTTGATGAAGCGTTCGAGCGGGGCCTTCGCCGCCTGCGCCTCTTCCACGAGGCGCACGATGCGCGCGATAGTGTTGTCGCCGGCCCGCGCCGTCACCGCGATGCGCAGCACCGCATCCGTGTTGATGGTGCCCGCGAACACGCGCGCGCCGACGCCCTTGGTGACGGGCACGCTCTCGCCCGTCACCGGCGCCTCGTCTATGGCGCTCTCGCCCTCCGCGATCACGCCGTCGGCGGCGATGCGGTCGCCGGGGCGCGCGACGATCACGTCTCCGGGCGCGAGGCCGGCGGCCGGCGTTTCCACCAGCGCGCCGTCGCGCGACACCAGCGCCGTGTCGGGCACGAGGTTCGTCAGGCCGGCGATGCCCGCGCGCGCGCGCTGTGCGGCGAACCCTTCCAGCCATTCGCCGATCAGAAACAGCAGCACGACCATCGCCGCCTCTTCCGCCGCGCCGATGAGGAACGCGCCGCCGGCGGAAACGGTCATCAGCGTCTCGATGGAAAACGGCGTGCCGGCGCGCATGCCCGCGAAAGCCTGGCGCGCGATCGGCACAAGGCCGATGAGAAGCGCCGCGAGAAACGGCCATTGCCCCGCCTGCGGCACGGCAAGCCCCACCGCATGCGCCGCCGCCAGCGTCCCGGCGCTGGCAAGGATCAGCCGCGCCCTCGGCGAGCGCCACCACGGCCCGTCGCCGGCATCCGCATGGCCATGGTCATGGTCATGGTCGTGGTCGTGGCTGCCCTCATGCTCATGCTCATGATCGTGATCGTGATCGTGATCGTGGTCATGAGCATGATCGTGGCGATCGTGACGGGCGGGATCGGGCCCGATCGTGTAGCCGAGCCCCCTGACCTGCGCCTCGACGTCGCCGGCCTCGGCGCCGACAACCGTCAGCGTGCCCGCCATCACGGAAACGTCGACGCCGGTAACGCCCGGCAACCGCGCCACCGCCTTTTCGATCTTTTGCGCGCAGGCGGCGCAATCCATGCCGCCGACCCGGTAAATCGTCCTTGTTTCCCGTGCATCCGTCATTGCCGCAGCATCCGTTCCGAACCATATCGTGCGGGTGTACAACCTCCAGTCACTGGAGGGTCAAGAGGATCGAAACGGAATGACGGATATCTCGATCGGCGAATTGTCGCGGCGTTCCGGTGTCAAGGCCGGCACCATCCGCTATTATGAAGAGGCCGGGCTCATCGCCGCTCCGCCGCGCAGCGACGGCGGACAGCGCCGCTATGACGCGAAGGCTGTCCGGCAGCTCAACTTCGTCCGCCATGCGCGCGAACTCGGCTTCGCGCTGCCCGACATCCGCGAACTGCTGGCGATGGCCGAAGCGCCGCAGGCGTCCTGCGACGCGGCGGACAGCATCGCCCGCCGGCATCTGGAAGAGGTGGAACGGCGCATCGAAAGCCTTGTCGCGCTGCGTGGCGAACTGTCGCGCATGGTGGCGGAATGCGGCCACGGCAAGGTGTGCGACTGCCGCGTGATCGAGGTGCTGGCCGATCACGGCCTCTGCGGCTCGGAGCACGGCGGGCGCTGAACGGCGATCAGGCGAGCCCGGTCGGCGGCGCGCCATCGGCCGACCCGCGCAGGTCGTCCAGCAGGGTGCCGCCCTCCTCGCCGGCCCGGATCAGCAGCAGCGCGCGCAGGCCGCGCGTGATGCGCCCGGCATAGCCGAGGTCGTTGAGCAGGGAGCTCAGTTGCATGCCGTCCAGCCTGTCGTCGCGCACGGCCGCGAAGACATGGCTGCGGAAGCGCGTCTCGAACGCACGCTGCTTGCGGTCGAACTCGTCGAGGCTCGCGTCCCATGCCGGATTGTCGGGAGCGAGACGGGCGATCTCGCGCGTGTCGTGCAGCACGCCGACGAGGTAGCCGCGCAGCTCCACATAGGCGTCGCGGGCGGGCGTATCGGGGCCGCGCAGATAGTGGCCGAGGTTCTTTTGCAGGTGCTTGGCGTCCTTGACGGTCTCGACGAGCTGCATCGCGGCGAGCTGGCACGTCATCCAGAAGGCGCGCCGCTCATCGTCGCCGGGCATGTCGATGTGGCTCATGAACGCCAGCAGGTCGCTGTAGACGCCCTTGATGTGGCGCTGATACAGCGTCTCCGCATCGAGATAGTGTTCCGCCGGCCGCGCGGCGAGCAGCGCCCTGTCGCGGGAAACGCGATCTATCTCCGATACCGGCAGATAAAGCGCGTGGCAGATGACCTCGATGCCGAGCCGCCCGAGATGCAGCAACTCGCGCACGACGGCGCTCGCCGCCGTGTCGAAGGATTGCAGCGACTGCGGGTTGAGATAGCGGGCGCGCGCCGGCGCGACGGGCACGGCCTCGCCCTTCTCCGAAACCGGAATGAGCACGTGCGGCTCCTCCCGCTCCGGCAGCGCGCGCGCGAGCCACCGCGCCAGCGGGCCGCGCAGCGGCCAGAACACCGCCACGCCGAGCCCGTTGAAGAGCGTGTGAAAGATCGCCAGCATGATGAGCTCGTTGCCGGCGAAGCCGATGAGCGCCGCCGCATCCTGCGTCAGCCACGCCAGCGGCCGGATCAGCGCCAGCGCCACCAGCGCCGTGATCACATTGAACAGCACGTGCACGAGCGCCAGCCGCTGCCCGCTGCGGTTGCCGCCGAGCGCCCCGGCGAGCCCGGTGGTGACGCTGCTGCCCACGTTCGCGCCGATGGCGATGGCCGCCGCCTGCATCAGTTCCACCTGCCCGAGGGCAAGCGCGGTGAGCGTCAGCATCAGCGTGGCGTGCGTCGATTGCAGCACCATCGTCAGGGCGAGCCCGATCCCCGCGAAGACGAGATGGCCGGCCACGCCCCCGATCCGGTACTGCGTGAGATCGAGGCCGTCCGTGATCGTCGAGAAGCCGGTCTTGATCTGGTCGATGCCGAGAAAGATGAAGGCGATGCCGAGCAGGATGCGCCCCGCCGCCTTCGCGTGCGCGCCGCAAAAGCCCGCGAGCACGCCGAAGACGACCAGCGGCAGCGCAAGCGGGCTCAGGCTGAAGTTCTGCCCCGCCAGCGCCAGCAGCCAGATGCCCGTCGTCGCGCCCAGATTGGCGCCGAAGATGATGGCGATGCCCGCCGCGAGGCCGATCAGCCCCGTGGAGATGAAGGCGATCGTCATCAGCGAGACCAGCGTGCTCGATTGCAGCATCGTGGTACCGAGAAAGCCGATCAGGAAGCTTTTCAGCGGCGTGTCCGTGCCGTGCGCGAGCGTCGCCTCCAGCCTTTCGCCGGCGAGATCGCGCAACCCCTCCTCCAGGCATTGCATGCCGAACAGGAAGAACGCGAGCCCGGCGCAAAGCTGCATCCAGCGCTCGCTCGACCAGAAACTCCACGCCAGCGCCGCCGCGCCGGCAAGCAGCACGACATTGATCGTGTAACGGCGCAATCCTTCCCCGCCCGACATCACGGCGTCGCTCCCTTTCCCGCCGGCGCGCGCTCAAGCGCCTTCAAGCGGGGCGGACACCGCTTTGCCTGAAGAAAACGCGTCAAGTCAATAAGATAGAGCATCTCGACGCTTCAACGAAATGCAGGGATGTTCTAGAGTAGTTTGCGTTCAAACCGATCCATCGAATTGAATGCAAGTTGCGGTAAAATGTAGAATTCAGAACGGCGTGACGATTCCACTTGAATGCACGCCGCTCTAACTCCCCGCCCGCCGGCGACAGGCCGGTCTCGCCGCTTCCCTGGCGGCATCCTTCGCCGCCTCCTTGGCCGCCTTGCGTCGGCGCGCCGCGCGCGCGGCGTCGTCGCCCAGATGGGCGAGGCCGCGCAGGCGCGCCAGTTCCACCTGCCGCTGCCGCTCCGCCACCCGCGACCGCTTCGCCTCGGCCTCGACTTCCGCCGCGCAATGCGGGCATGACACGCCCTCGACGAAGGCCGGATCGGCGCGGTCGGCGGCGGTCAGCGGATGCCGGCAGGCGCGGCAGAGGCTCGCCTCGCCCTGCGCCAGCCCATGGCCGACGGACACGCGCTCGTCGAACACGAAGCACTCGCCGTCGAAGCGGCTTTCCCCCGCCGGCACCTGCTCCAGATAGGCAAGGATGCCGCCCTTGAGGTGAAACACCTGCGAAAACCCTTCCGCCAGCAGATAGGCCGACGCCTTCTCGCAGCGGATGCCGCCGGTGCAGAACATCGCGATCTTCCGGTCGCGCGCCGGATCGAGCTCCCGCGAGACGAAATCCTTGAACGCGGTGAAGGTGCGCGTGCGCGGATCGAGCGCGCGGCGGAAGGTGCCGAGCCCCACCTCGTAATCGTTGCGGGTGTCGACCACCACGACGTCGTCGCGCGCGATGAGATCGTTCCAGTCGCCCGGCTCGACATAGGTGCCGACGGTCCGCGCCGGGTTGACGTGGGGGGCGCGCAGCGTGACGATCTCGGACTTCAGGCGCACCTTCATGCGCAGGAACGGCATCTCCCGTGCGTGGGAAAACTTGATCTCCGCGCCCGCGAGCCGCCGGCCGAACGGGCCGTCCGCCAACAGGTAGCCGTGCAGCGCGGCGATGGCCGCATCCGTGCCGGCGACCGTGCCGTTGATTCCCTCCGGCGCGAGGATGAGCGTGCCCCGGATGCCCCGCGCGCAACAGAAGGCCGCGAGCTGCGGCCTGATCGCCCCGGCGTCGGACAGATCGGCGAACTTGTAAAGCGCCATCACCGTGAACGGCGCGGCGGCGGGTGCATCAGCGGTCATGTCCTGTCCGTCAACGTCGCCCCGGCGGGGCGCGGTCCCGGAGCGCGTTGCGATCGAACGGAATCGTTCAACCGACAGGAACGCGCTCAAAATCAGAAAGTGAGAGGATTCCCGCGTTTCGACGAAACGCGGAAAGCCTCCGGATCCGGTCTTTTCCCGCAATGCCCCGGTGCGGTCAAGCACCGTCGGCGCGCGCCGGCGGGCTTTTCGGTTGCCTAATATGGAACTGGAATTAATCTTATCTGAAGCCATCCGCCAGCCGGCGGGCATGCGGCGAGACCGGGATTCCGCCTCTCGGACGAGATGAACGTGAAAGGCCCCAATCATGACTGATCACAGGTTCACCACCACGACGGCGGGCGCGCCCGTCGCCTCCGACGAACATTCCCGCACCGTGGGGCCGGACGGCCCCGTGCTGCTGCACGACGTCTATCTGCTGGAGAAGCTCGCCCAGTTCAACCGCGAGCGCGTGCCCGAGCGCGTGGTGCATGCCAAGGGCGGCGGCGCGTTCGGCGTGCTGAAGGTGACGGAGGACGTCTCCCGCTACACCCGCGCCGCCCTGTTCCAGCCCGGCGTCGAGACCGACATGCTCATCCGCTTCTCGTCGGTGGCCGGCGAACTCGGCTCGCCCGACACCTGGCGCGACGTGCGCGGCTTCGCGCTCAAGTTTTATACGACGGAAGGCAATTACGACATCGTCGGCAACAACACGCCGGTCTTCTTCATCCGCGACGGCATCAAGTTCCCGGACTTCATCCGCTCGCAGAAGCGCCTGCCCGACACCCACCTGCGCGACGCGGACATGCAATGGGACTTCTGGACGCTTTCGCCCGAGAGCGCGCATCAGGTCACATATCTCATGGGCGACCGCGGCCTGCCCTATTCGTGGCGGCATCTCAACGGCTACGGCTCGCACACCTATCAGTGGATCAACGCCGCCGGCGAACGCTTCTGGGTGAAATACCATTTCCACAACAGGCAGGGCGAGCGCAACATCACGGGGAGCGAGGCCGAGGCGATCACCGGCATCGACACCGACCACTACCTGCGCGACCTCTACGACGCCATCGCGCGCGGCGATTTTCCCGCGTGGACCGTCTCCGTGCAGATCATGCCCTATGAGGACGCCGCGACCTACCGCTTCAACCCGTTCGATCTCACCAAGATCTGGCCGCACGGCGACTATCCGCTGATCCGCGTCGGCGAGTTCGTGCTCAACCGCAATCCCGAGAACTATTTCGCGCAGATCGAGCAGGCGGCGTTCGAGCCGTCCAACCTCGTGCCCGGCATCGATGTGAGCCCGGACAAGATGCTGCTCGCGCGCGTCTTTTCCTATGCCGACGCGCACCGCTACCGCATCGGCGCCAATTACAACGAGCTGCCCGTCAACCGTCCGCAGGCGCCGGTGCACAGCTACGCCAAGGACGGCCATTTGCGCCACGGCTGGACGGCGGGCCAGCCCGTCTACGCGCCGAACTCGCTCGGCGGACCGCAGGCCGATGCGCCGCGCGCCGCCGAAGGGCGCGGCTGGCAGGCGGACGGCGAACTGGTGCGCGCCGCCTACACGCTGCGCCGCGACGACGACGATTTCGGACAGGCCGGCACGCTCGTGCGCGACGTGTTCACGGACGAGCAGCGCGGCCGCTTCGTCGATACGCTGGTCGGCCAGTACAATGCGCTGACGCGCGACCCCGTGAAGGAACGCTTCCTGTGGTACTGGAGCAACGTCGATTCCGCCGTCGGCGAGCGCATCCGCGCGCGGGTGCTGGCGAAAGCCGCGCAGGCGGCACAGGAAACGCCGGTCTCCGCGCCCGCGGGCGCGTGAGAACGCCGCAAACCGGGCGCGCCGCCGCCCGGTTTGCGCGCCGATTTTGGGCTGGCTCAATGAATCCGCCGCCGCGCCGGGTTACGGTTCTTCGAATTTGATCGAATCGAGAAGCCGAAGCCCTTCCGGACGAAGCGGTCCGGCGTAACGGGAGGGTGTCATGCAGGCGCCGCAGCTAGGGAAAGAAGCGCCGCAGCCAGGGAAAGAAGCGCCGCTGCTGGAGAAATACGGCGCGGCGCGTCTGCCCCGCTACACCAGCTATCCGACCGCGCCGCTCTTTTCCCCCGCCGTCGACGCCCGGCAATATGGGGACTGGCTTTCGGCGCTCGCGCCCGGCACGCGCAGCGCGCTCTACCTGCATATCCCGTTCTGCCGCGCGATGTGCTGGTATTGCGGCTGCCACACCAGCATCACGTTGCGCGATCAGCCGGTCGAGGATTATCTGTCGGTCCTGCGCGCGGAAATCGCGCTCGTCGCGGCGCGCGCCGGCGACCGGGCCGTCATCGACGACGTGCATTTCGGCGGCGGCACGCCCACCATCATGGCGGCGGAAAGCTTTCTGCGGCTGATGGACCGGCTGCGCCGCCACCTCGCCTTTCACCGCGACACGGCCATCGCCGTCGAGATCGACCCGCGCACGCTCACGCGCGAGATGGCCTTCGCGCTCGGGGAAGCGGGCGTGCGCCGCGCCAGCCTCGGCGTGCAGAGCTTCGACGTGGCGGTGCAGCAGGCCATCAACCGCATGCAGAGCCCCGAACGCACGGCCGGGGCGATCGCCGATCTGCGCGCAGCGGGCGTCACCGGCATCAACATCGACCTGATCTACGGCCTGCCGCATCAGACGGAGCGCTCCGCCGTGGAGACGGCGCACACCGCCGCCGCCATGCGGCCGGACCGGCTCGCGGTTTTCGGCTATGCGCATGTGCCCTCCTTCAAGAAGCACCAGCGGCTCATCGACGAAAGCGCCCTGCCCGACGCCCGGCAGCGCGACGCGCAGGCCGAAGCCATCGCCGCGACGCTGGCGCAAGCGGGCTACCGCCGCATCGGCCTCGATCATTACGCCCTGCCGGACGATCCGCTGGCGGTGGCGCAAGCGGCGGGCCGGCTGCGGCGAAACTTTCAGGGCTACACCACCGACGCCAGCGAGGCGCTGATCGGCCTCGGCGCCTCCGCCATCGGCAGGATGCCGCAGGGCTTCGTGCAGAACGAGGTGGCGACCGGCGCCTATGCCCGGCGCGTCATGGCGGGCGAGCCGGCGACGGTGCGCGGCTACCGTCTCACCGCCGACGACCGGCTGCGCGCCGACGTGATCGAGCGGCTGATGTGCGATTTCAGCGCCGATCTCGACGCCATCGGACGCACGCACGGCGTCGACGCGGGCTTCCTCCTGCGCGGCAACGGCAGGCTCGATGCGTTGCGCGACGACGGCGCGGTGGAGATCGACGGCGCCGTCATCCGGGTGCATCGCGACCGCCGCTTCATCGTCCGCGCCGTCGCGGCCTGTTTCGACGCCTATCTCGACGGCGGCGGGCGCACGCACGGCCAGGCGGCGTGACCGCCATCACACCGGCACGAAGCTCGACCGCACCATAAGCGGAGCCGCGAGGCGAGCGCGCGCCGGATCGCAGGCGGGCTGCGCCTGCCGGCGCTCCAGCAGCTCCACGGCCGCCAGCGCCATCGCCGCCGGGTCCTGACGGAAGGTGGTGAGCCCGTAGTTCTGCCAGCCCGCTTCCGGCAGATCGTCGAAACCGATGACGTCCACATCGCCCGGCACCGCGAGGCCGCGCCGGCGGGCCTGGTCGATGAGGCCGAGCGCCATCAGGTCGTTGACGCAGAACACCGCCCGCGGCCGCGCGCCGCCGTCGAAAAGCGCCTGCGCCGCGTCGACGCCGCCGGCATAGGTGGAATCGCGCCCGCGCGCGATCGTCGTCTCGATACCGGCCTGCCGCGCCTCGTCGGCGAAGGCGCGCTCGCGCTCCAGCAGGTTGGGCGTGCGCGACAGGGAGCCCGCCACGGCGAGCCGCGTGAAGCCGCGCGCCGCGAAGAGCCGCGCCGCCTCGCGCGCGGCAGCGTCGTTGTCGATCTGCACATGATCGGCGTCGGGCTCCGAGCGGCCGATGACGATGATCGGCTGGCCGTTGCGGCGCGCGATGTCGATGAAGCTCGCGGGCGGCGAGCCGGAGAGCACCACGATGGCCTCCGCCCGATGGCCGAGCAGGATTTTCTGCGCCGCCGCCATTTCCTCCGGCGTCAGCCCCGTGTTGATGAGCAGCGGGATGCTGCCGCGCGCGATCAGCACGCGCGACAGCGCCGCCGTGAGATGGGCGCGGAAACCCACTTCCATGCCCGTCACCACCATGCCGACGAGCCGGCTGCGGTTGGCGAGCAGGCCGCGCGCGAGGTCGTTGACCTGATAGCCGAGCGCCTCGGCCGCGCGCATCACCTTCTCGCGCGTATCGGCGGCGATGCTCGCGCCGGGCGTGAACGCACGCGACACGGCGGAGCGCGACACTCCCGCATGTTCGGCGACGTGCTGGGCGGTCACGAAACGGGGCCGGCCGTCGGGCGCGTTCATCCTGTCGTCCTGAGGCATAGGAAGAGTGTCGACTCTATAAAGGAGAAATGCTGTCGTGGCAAAGTTAGAGGCTTTTTGATCTTGAGCGAGTTCCTGTCGATCAAATGCTTCCATTTAATCGGAACGCGCTCTAGCGCCCCACGCGCGCCAGCACGTCGACCCTCAGGAAGCGCTCCACCACCAGCATGAAGCCGATCGAGGGGATGAGCAGCAGCAGCGCGGTGATCGAGGCGATCTGGTAGTTTCCGCCCGCGCCCGCCGTATAGAGCAACAGCGGCAGCATGTTCACGTCCGGCGCGCCGACGAAGTAGCTGCCGGTGAATTCGTCGAGCGATTCCAGAAACACGAAGATGGCGCTCGCCAGCAGCCCCGGCGCGGCGAGCGGCAGCGTCACGTCGCGGAAGGCGGCGAGGCCCGAGGCGCCGATGGAGCGCGCCGCCTCCTCCAGCTCCGCGTCGACGGCGGCGAAGGCGGCGGTGGCGATCCACACCGCATAGACGAGGCCGTGCGTCGTGTGCACCAGCACCACGCCGGGAATGGTGCCGTTGAGCCCCACCGCATAGAACAGGCGGGCGATGTTGACATAGACGGTGAGGCTCGGGAACGCCTGCGGAATGAGGAAGGCGAGCAGGATGAGCCCGCGCAGCGGCAGTTTCAGCCGCGCCAGCGCGTAGCCCGCGGGAATCGCCAGCATCAGCGACAGCATCACGGTGAGCAGCGCCACCACGATGCTGTTGGTGAGCGATTCGACCGCGTTGCCGCGCGGCGAAAACACCCGCTCCCAATAGCTGAAGCCGTATTCGAGCGGCAGGGCATGCGGAAAATACCACTTCTCCGCCAGTGCCCACAGCAGCAGGTTGGCGAGCGGGCCGAAGATGACGAAGGCAAGCAGCCCCAGGACGACGCCGCGCGGAATCCACCACCAGTCGAGGCGGGCAAGGACGGTGCTCATGAGCGCTCCCGCATGGCGATGCGCAGATAGACGAGCGCGACGCCGCTCGCCATCAGCAGCGACACGAGCCCCAGCGCGTTGGCGACGCCGTAGTCGCCATAGGCGTTGATGCGGAAGGCGATATCGGTGGTGAGCATGGTCGGCGACTGCGCGTTGATCATCAGCGGGACGGAGAGCACCGACATCATGGTGACGAAGGACAGGATCATGCCGACCAGCAGCGTCGTCGCCACCTGCGGCACCACGATCTCGACCAGGATGCGCAGCCGCGAGGCGCCCAGGTTCCGCGCCGCCTCGATGGTGCCCCGGTCGATGGAGGCCATCGCGCCGGCGACCAGCAGCGCCACGAACGGCGTCTGCTTCCACACGAAGGCGATGACGATGCCGCGCCAGTCGAGAAAGCTGATGGCCTGCATCGGCGTGATCAGCCCGGCGGCGACGAGCGTGCCGTTCATCAGGCCGTTCTTGGCCAGAAACGTGCGCAGCACCTGCCCCACGACGATGAAGGGAATGAACATCGGCCAGCGGTAGAGCCAACGCAGCAGCGCCACCGCGCGCGGGTTCTCGCCCAGCGTCAGATAGCCGCCGATGGCGATGGAGAACAGCGCGATGAGCAGCGTCGACAGCGAGACGATGGCGAGCGTGAACAGCATGTCGCGCGTGTAAAAATCAAACGCCTTGACGATATTGCCGAAGCCGAGGCCGCCTTCCACCTCGAACGCCCCGACGACGGAAGCGCTGAGCGGCACGATGAAGAACAGCACCACCATCACGAGCGCGGGCAGCACGAGGAAAAGTCCGAGGAGGCGTTGCGGCTTCAAACTGGGCATGGCGGCATCCGGCGCGGCGATCCGGCGAAAGAATCCGGCAAAGGGGGAACCAGGAAGAAGGGACCGCGCCGGCGCGGCGCGATCCCGCGGTTCATGCGATCACTTGCTGACGCTGCGCTCGTAGGCTTCGAGGATCGCGTTGTTGTAGGGCGCGATCGGGAAGCGCTTGCCGTAGCGGGCGAGATCCTCGGGCGTCACGTCGGTGAAGAGCTTCGCCCACACCTTGGGATCGAGTTCCGCCTGCACGTGCTGGGCGTCGATGCCGGGATACCAGTTGAAGCGCTCGACGATGCCTTCCGCCTGCACCTTGGGGCTCGTGGCGAGCGCGACGAACTTCTCGGCGAGTTCCTTGTTCGGCGCCCTGGAGGGGATGACGTAGTGCATCGGCTGGCCGGGCATGCCGGGGGCCGGCAGCACGAGCTTGAAGTCCGGCGGGAGCTGGCCGTTGGCCTGCCAGGAGTAGAACATGTCGACCCAGACCGGGCCGATGGCGATCTCGCCGCGGCTGAGCAGATCGAGCGTGCCGGCGTTGCCGGGGGTGAGCTGGGCGCTGGCGGTGAAATCCTTCAGGCTCGCGAGCGCCTTGTCCCACTTCTTCGTCTCGGCTTCCTCGAAGGGGCCGTTCTGGAGCTTGTCGGCGTCGCTGTCGCCGAAGGCGTAGATCCAGCCCACGACGAAGCTCACGCCCGAGGCGCCGCCCTTGATGCCGTTATAGCCGAACTGGCGCGGGTTTTCCTTCGCCCACTTCGCCAGTTCCTCGTAGCTCTTCGGCGGGTTGGCGACGAGCGCGGGGTTATAGGCGAGCGCCGTCTGGCTGTTGAACATGGGCATGACATAGCCCTTCACCTCGGTGCCGAGCGCGTTGTCGGCGTTGGCGCGGGTGACGAGCTTGCCGGTCGCGATGCGGTCGCGATAATTTTCAAGATAGCCGTTCTTCACCAGCGGGCCGGCGAACTTTTCATGCACCACGGCGACGTCGGCGTCCCAGGTCGCGACATTGGCCTTGGCCTGCGCATCGAAGCGCTCGACGATCTTCTGCGAGCCCGCGTCGCCGGGGCCGGTGCCGACCACGCGCACGGTGTGGCCGGGGTTCTGCTTCTCGAACAGCGGGCCGAGATACTCGTTCACATAATCGACCATGTTCTGATCGCCGGCGGTGAGCACGGTCAGCTCCGCCGCCGCCGCGGGCGAGATGGTGAGGCCGAAGGCGAAAGCGGCCTTGAAAAGGGTCTTCATGGTGGGTCTCCGGAGCGCGAACGATGACGAGAAAGGTTCAGGCTTGCTGCATTTCCAGACGCCGGCTCCTGTCGGCGGGTCGGGAATCGGGAGGCGAGACGGGCAAGGCGCCCGCCGCCGGAAAAACGAAGAACGTCTGCGGCGCCAGCGCGACGGACACCGCCTGCCCCGGCGCGAAAGGTTGCGGCGCGTCGACCAGCACGACCGCGCCGCCTTCCGCGGGATCGCCGAGCCGCACCGTGTGGCGCCACACGCCGCCGGGATAGCCCGTGCTCGCCACCTCGCCTGCGAGGCGCAGCGTCCCCTCGTCCGTCGAGGGCGCGGCGTCGGCGGGCGCGAGCTGCGCCGCCTCCGAGCGGAAGCGCACCTCGACGCCGCCGGCCGGCAGCGGGCCGGCAACGCGGCAGCCGGCGTTGAAGGGACCGGGCGCGATCGAAAACGCCCCGCCGTCCATGGCCCCCTGAAGCGTCAGCACGTTCTCCGCGCCCATGAAGGCGGCGACGAAGGCGCTGGCGGGGCGGTTGTAGACCTCCTCCGGCGAACCGCGCTGGGCGATGCGGCCCCTGTCGAGGATGACGATGCTGTCGGCCATCTCCATCGCCTCCTCGCGGTCGTGGGTGACGTGGACGGCGGTGATGCCCATGCGCTGCTGGAGCGCGCGCAACTCGTGGCGCAGGTTCATGCGGATGCGCGCATCGAGGTTCGACAACGGCTCGTCGAGCAGCAGGATGGCCGGATCGACGGCGATCGCCCGCCCCAGCGCCACACGCTGGCGCTGGCCGCCGGAAAGCGCGGCGGGCTTTCGCCCCTCCAGCCCCTCGAGACCGAGCAGCGCCGCGATCTCGCCGACGCGCCTTGCGACATCGGCGCGGGAATGGCCGCGCAGCTTCAGGCCGTAGCCGATGTTCTGCGCCACCGTCATGTGCGGCCACAGCGCGTAGGACTGGAACATCAGCGCCATGCCCCGCCGGTCGGGCGGCAGGCGCGTCACGTCGCGCCCGTTCACGCTCACGGTGCCGGCGTCGGGCATGATGAAACCCGCGATGGTGCGCAGCAAGGTGGTCTTGCCGCATCCCGATGCGCCGAGCAACGCCACGAACTCGCCCTCCCGGATGCCGAGATCGATGGCGTCGAGCACCCGCGTAGCGCCGTAGGAAACGGTCACGTCCGCGATGTCGAGAAAGGGCCGCTCGCCTGCATTCATACTCCGCACCCGCTTTTTGCACACCTGTGCATTCACCGCAGACGGTTTAGAACGGCCCCATAACGGCATGATGACAGAGCGGCGGAACAGGCTGCGGAACGAGCGGTGGCGGCGCCCGATTCGGCGGGAAACCGCGTGCATGTGACAAAAAAGGCGGCAAACGGCGCGGCAAGCGGCACAGTTCTTTTCCAGAAAATAAGATCGTTTGTAACTATTGGTGACTTTTGAACTTTTAAAATGAATAAAGAAACCGCAGGATCGCAGCATACGCGGCGCGGCGGGCAACCATTCGGCGGGTCGCCCGGAGATCTTCACTTCTGTAAGAGGGGTGTGCATGTTGTCGCACCCCCTGCGCACGCTCTTGATGCGGCATTTGAGCTTATGTAAGCAGTGCGATCATTTGATCGCGGATGCGGGCCTTCACCGGCGCGCCGTCCGCCGTTTCTGGCCGACGCGCGCCTTTGCGCCCAACATGGATGAGACGGATGCCCCGCATCAAAGCTCGCTCCCTCCTGTCGCTTCTCGCGATAGCGCCTGTCCTGTCCGGCTGCCAATGGGTCGTGATGTCGCCGGCCGGCGACATTGCGACGCAGCAGAAGGATCTGATCCTGTTCGCCACCGGCCTGATGCTGCTCATCATCCTGCCCGTGATGGCGCTGACGCTGCTTTTCGCCTGGAAATACCGCCAGTCGAACAAGGAAGCGGCCTACGAGCCCGACTGGCACCACTCGAACCGGCTGGAAGCCATCATCTGGGGCGCGCCGATCGCCATCATCCTCGTGCTGGGCACGGCGACGTGGATCGGGACGCACCGGCTCGATCCCTACCGCCCGCTGGAGCGCATCGACGCCGCGCGTCCGATACCGCCGGACAGCGAGCCGCTTCAGGTACAGGTCGTCTCGCTCGACTGGAAGTGGCTGTTCATCTATCCGCAGTACGGCATCGCGACGATCAACGAGCTTGCGGCGCCGGTCGACCGGCCGATCAGCTTCACGATCACGTCGTCCAACCTGATGAACTCGTTCTTCGTGCCCGCCCTCGCCGGGCAGATCTACGCCATGGCCGGCATGCAGACAAAGCTGCACGCCGTCATCAACGAGGCGGGCGTGTTCGACGGCTTTTCCGCCAACTACACCGGCCACGGCTTCTCGCACATGCGCTTCAAGTTCCACGGCCTCGACGACGAGGCCTTCGGCGCGTGGGTCGCGAAGGCGCGCGCCTCGCAGGACGCGCTCACGCGCGCGGCCTATCTGGAGATCGCCCGTCCGAGCGAGGCGGAGCCGGTGCGCCGTTTCGGCACTTTCGACGCCGACCTCTTCGACCGCATCGTCAATCTGTGCGTGCCCGAAGGCACCACCTGCATGAAGGACATCATGCACAAGGACAGGGAACGCATCAGCGGCCTGGGACGCATGGGCAATCCCGCCGCGCTCGCCGAGGCGCGGCTGGAAAAGGCGCTGGCCGACAGCCTGTGCACGACCGATGCGCCGCAGGGACCGACGCTCGCCGTCATCGCCGGCCTGTCGGCGAAGGCAACCTTCCGTCCGGGCGAGACGTCGCCGCGCACCACGATCCTCAGCGAGTGATACCCGTCATGACCATCGACAGCGATATCCAGCATACCGTTTTCGGGCGTCTCACCCTCGACGCCCTGCCGCTGCACGAGCCGATCGTCGTCGCGACTTTCGCCGTCGTCGCCCTTCTCGGTGCGGCGCTGCTCGCCGTCCTCACCCGCTACCGGCTGTGGGGCTACCTGTGGAGCGAGTGGTTCACGAGCGTCGATCACAAGAAGATCGGCATCATGTACATCGTCCTCGCGCTGGTCATGTTCCTGCGCGGGCTGGCGGACGCGGTGATGATGCGCCTGCACCAGGCGATGGCCTCGGGCGGCGGCGAGGGCTATCTCAACGCCCATCACTATGACCAGATCTTCACCGCACACGGCGTGATCATGATCTTCTTCGTCGCCATGCCGCTGGTGACGGGCCTGATGAACTACGTGGTCCCGCTGCAAATCGGCGCGCGCGACGTGGCGTTCCCCTTCCTGAACAACTTCAGCTTCTGGATGACGACGGCGGGCGCGGTGCTCGTGATGGCGTCGCTGTTCGTCGGCGAGTTCGCGCAGACGGGCTGGCTCGCCTATCCGCCGCTCTCGGGCATCGAGGCCAGTCCGTGGGTCGGTGTCGACTACTATCTCTGGTCGCTCCAGATCGCGGGCGTCGGCACGACATTGTCGGGCATCAACCTGATCGTCACGATCGTGAAGATGCGCTGCCCCGGCATGCATTACATGCGCATGCCGGTGTTCACCTGGACGTCGCTGTGCACCAACATCCTGATCGTGGCGACGTTCCCGATCCTCACCGCCGTGCTGGCGCTGCTCACGCTCGACCGTTACGTGGGCACGCATTTCTTCACGAACGACGCCGGCGGCAACCCGATGATGTACGTCAACCTCATCTGGATCTGGGGCCACCCGGAGGTTTACATTCTCGTGCTGCCGGCTTTCGGCGTGTTTTCGGAAGTGGTCGCCACGTTCTGCGGCAAGCGGCTGTTCGGTTACAAGTCGATGGTCTACGCCACGGCGTGCATCATGATCCTGTCCTATCTGGTGTGGCTGCATCACTTCTTCACCATGGGTTCGGGAGCCAGCGTCAATACGTTCTTCGGCATCACGACGATGATCATCTCGATCCCGACGGGCGCGAAGATCTTCAACTGGCTGTTCACGATGTACAAGGGGCGCATCCGCTTCGAAGTGCCGATGATCTGGACGATCGGCTTCATGCTCACCTTCGCCATCGGCGGCATGACGGGCGTGCTGCTTGCGGTGCCGCCGGCCGATTTCGTGCTGCACAACAGCCTGTTCCTGGTGGCGCACTTCCACAACACCATCGTCGGCGGCGTCGTCTTCGGCATGTTCGCGGGCATCGTCTACTGGTTCCCCAAGGCCACCGGCTTCCGGGCCGATCCGTTCTGGGGCAAGGTATCGTTCTGGTGCTGGCAGATCGGCTTCTGGGTCGCGTTCATGCCGATCTACATCCTGGGCCTCATGGGCGTGACGCGGCGCATCAGCCAGTTCGAGGACACCTCGCTCAACGTGCTGTTCGTCACCGCGGCCATCGGCGCGGGCCTCATCACGCTCGGCACGCTGGCCTTCGTCGCCCAGTTCGCCGTCGGCTACCTGCGCCGCGCCACCTACGCCGACACCACCGGCGATCCGTGGAACGGGCGCACGCTGGAGTGGGCGACGTCCTCGCCTCCGCCCGCCTACAACTTCGCCTTCACGCCGGTGGTTCATGACGTCGACGCCTGGTGGGACATGAAGAAGCGCGGCTACGCGCGCCCGCTGACCGGCTTCCGCGCCGTTCACATGCCGCGCAACATCGGCATGGGCGTGATCCTGGCGGGCATCTCCATCGTGCTCGGCTTCGCACTGATCTGGCATATCTGGTGGCTGTGCGCGGCCTCGTTCGCGGCGCTCATCGTGGCGGCGGTCGCGCACACGTTCAACCATGACCGGGATTACTACATCCTGGCCTCGGAAATCGCGGCGACGGAAGACGCGCGCACCCGGCTCCTCGAAGGGAAGGTGGCATCATGACCAAGCATATCAGCCCCGCCGCCATCGAAGGCGGGCCCGTATTCTTCGTCGCGGGCGAGGACGAGGAGGCTCACGGCCACCACGATACCGGCACGATGCTCGGTTTCTGGATCTATCTGATGAGCGACTGCCTCATCTTCGCGTCGCTCTTCGCCGTCCACGCCGTCGTCGGCCGCAACTATGCCGGCGGGCCCGCGCCCGTCGATCTCTTCGACCTCAATCTCGTGCTGGTGTCGACGGCGGCGCTGCTGATCTCCTCGATCACCTACGGCTTCGCCGTGATCGCCATGCAGAAGCACGACAAGGCCGGCCTGCTGCGCTGGCTGGCCGTCACCGGCGTTTTCGGCCTCGCGTTTCTGGGGCTGACGCTGTTCGAGTTCCAGCACCTCATCCACATCGGCGCGACGCCGCAGGTCAGCGCCTTCCTGTCCTCCTTCTTCACGCTGGTGGGCACGCATGCGCTGCATGTCGCCTTCGGCACCATCTGGCTCGGCGTCCTGCTGGTGCAGATCGCGCAGCGGGGCATCGGCGAGGGCAACGTGCGGCGCGTCATGTGCCTGTCGATGTTCTGGCATTTCCTCGATCTCGTGTGGATCGTGGTGTTCTCGTTCGTCTACCTGATGGGGGTGCTGTGATGGCCGCCAATTCGCACGAAGCCGGCGCGGCGCATGCCGGCGCGCATGTTCATGACTCCGGCGAGGCGCACGGCACGGTGGGCGGCTACGTCACCGGCTTCGTTCTGTGCGCCATTCTCACCGTCATTCCCTTCTGGCTCGTCATCGCGGGACCGCTCGGCGACGCCGGGCTGACCGCGCTCGCCGTGATGGCGCTCGGCGTGGCGCAGATCGTCGTGCAGATGATCTTTTTCCTGCATATGAACAGGCGCTCCGAAGGCGGATGGACGTTCATGGCCTTCGTCTTCACCATCATCATCATTCTCATCGCCGTCACGGGCTCGATGTGGGTCATGCATCACCTGGACCTCAACATGATGCCCATGAAGCACGAACTTCCGTGACATCTCCCCGGCCTTCCGAGGCCGGGCGGCCGCCGCCGCCGGAGCGGCCGCCCTCCCCCCGGTCGCTCATCCTGCCGGGAATCGCGGTTTTCGCGATCGTGTGCGGTCTCCTCGCGCTCGGCGTCTGGCAGTTGCAGCGCCTCGCATGGAAAACGGATCTCATCGCGCGCGTCGACGCGCGCGTGCATGCCGCGCCGGTGCCCGCGCCCGCCCCGGCCGCATGGCCGGACATCGCCCGCGCCGAGGACGAATATCGGCGCATCCGGCTGACCGGCGTCTTTCAGCACGAGCGGGAAACCACCGTCTACGCCCTGACCGATCTCGGCGCCGGCTATTGGGTGATGACGCCGCTGCAAGACGATGACGGCGCGATCACTCTCGTCAACCGCGGTTTCGTGCCCACCGAGCGCCGCCTGCCCGAAACGCGGGCGGAAGGACAGGTCGGCGGTCCGGTGACGATCACCGGCCTCATCCGCATGACGGAACCCGGCGGCACGTTCCTGCGCGGCAACGATCCCGCCGGGGACCGCTGGTATTCACGCGATGTCTCCGCCATCGCCGCACGGCACGGCCTTGGCGCGGTCGCCCCCTACTTCGTCGACGCCGAGGCTTCGGCCATTCCCGGCGGCTATCCGCGCGGGGGGCTGACGCGGGTCGTCTTTCCCAACACCCACCTCGTCTATGCGCTGACATGGTTCGCGATGGCGGCGGTGGCGGCCGGCATGTACGTCTATTTCGCCCGGCAGATGCTGCGCGGACGCGAGCCGGGCCAGTAGATCCCGCCGCCGTTTCAATGCAACGCTACATGATCTAGAGTGTTTTCAAGCAAAGTGGATACCGCTTTGCGTGAAGAAAACGCGTCAAGTCAATAAGATAGAGCATTTCGGCGTTTCAACGAAACGCCGAAATGCTCTAAAGCAGTTTGCGTTCAAATCGATCCATCGAATTGAACGCAAGTTGCGGTAAAATATGGAGTTTAGAGCGGCGTGACGATTCCACTTGAATGCACGCCGCTCTAGCGGGTCGAGAACCCGATCGGCTCCGGCGGGCGCTGCCCGATCCACAGGAGGAGCACGGCGACAACCGTGGCGGCCGCGAAGGCGGGCGCATCGAACAGCGTAACCAGCACGGGATCCCACAGATATGCGCCGACGTTGTCGACGGCGAGCGGCTCGATCCGCTGAAAGAACGACGGCAGCAGCCAGGCGAGCACCGGACCGAGAGGGGTGAAAGCGAGCCGGCCGTCCGCGATCGCACGCGCGCCATCGGCAACCAGCATCACGAAACCTGCGGCGAGCAGCAGAAATCCTGCCAGACGAAAAAGAAAACGCATGACAAACGGCCCCGCCCTTCCGGCAGCATATCGTGCGCCGCCGGAAATCCAGAGCGCTTGCCGATCAAATGGAATTGTTTGATCGATGAGGCTTCGCTCAAGACAAAGAGGCGCAGAGTGAAACCCGATCCGATCGGATCGGATTTCACTCTAGCAACGACGTTCCGCCGGAACAAGATACCGCACGGCACCGACGCGTCAGACGCGCTCGATGGTTACATCGACGTTGCCGCGCGTGGCGTGCGAATAGGGACAGATCTTTTCATGGGCGGTGTCGACAAGCTCCTGCGCCTGCGCGGGATCGACGCCGTCGAGATGCGGCTCGAGCTTGACGGTGATCTGGAAGCCGCCGGCCTCGCGCGGGCCGATGCCGACATGCGCCGTGACCTGCGTGTCGGGTCCCAGCTTGACGCCCGCCTGCCGGGCGGCGAAGCGCACGGCGCCTTCGAAGCAGGCCGCGTAGCCGGCCGCGAAGAGCTGCTCGGGATTGGTTCCGGCGCCGCCGGGACCGCCGAGTTCCTTGGGAACGATGAGATCGGCCTCCAGCACGCCGTCGGAGCTGCGGATATGTCCTTCGCGGCCACCTTTGGCGGTGGCGGTAGCGGTGTACAACACATTTCCGGTCATGAGCGGTCTCCCGCGCCGATCCGCGTGCCAACGGAATGCGGGCCTCCGCGCGGCGCACGGGGACTATGACCGAAATCGCCCCGCACGGAAAGCGTGGCCGCGACAGGCGACGGCCAGGCTGGTGCCGGCGTGGCCGTTTCCTGAAGCGTTTTCCCATCAAATGAAATCATTTGACGGAACCGACCGTTTCCGGGCGGGGCGCCTTCACCGAAAAGCCGCGTCAGTCCTTGGCGCGCTCGACATAGGAGCCGTCTTCCGTCTGCACCACGATGCGCGTGCCGGTGCTGATATGCGGCGGCACCATCACGCGCACGCCGTTCGACAGGATGGCCGGCTTGTAGGAGGAGGAGGCCGTCTGCCCCTTCACGGTGGGCTCCGTCTCCACGATTTCCAGGGTGACGCGCGCGGGCAGCTCGATCGCGACGGCGTTGCCCTCGTAGATCGACAGCTTGACGCCCATCCCCTCTTGCAGATAGACGGCCTGGTCGCCCACCACGTCGCCGGAGACGGTAAGCTGCTCGAAGCTCTCGGGGTTCATGAAAATGTAGGATTCGCCGTCCTGATAGAGATAGGAGTGGTCGATATCCTCGACGAAGGCGCGCTCCACCTGTTCCGTGGTCTTGTAACGCTGGGAGACCTTCACGCCATCGGCGATGCGGCGCATGTCGATCTGCGTCGTCGGCGTGCCTTTGCCGGGAAAGAAACTTTCTGCGGAAAGCACGACGCACAGGTGGCCGTCGACCTCGAGGATGTTGCCTTTACGAACGGAACTCGCGATAACCTTCACGTGATGAACCTCTGCTGTCTTCTGTTTCTGGTTGCATGCCGCCAGAAACGGAAACCGATGGCGGACAAAGATGCGGCTGTCGCGCGACACCTTACTCATCCCGCCGCCAATAGCCAGATGTCAGAGTGCAAAAACTGATGGGCGAAACCGATTTTATCGCCGGTGACAGCGCATTTTTCGCCGTCGACGCGCACCGGCGCCGCCGGCCGCGGCTTCTCGCGCGGCAGCGCGTCACCGCCCGGCTGCGCGCGTTTTTCGCCGCTCACGGCTTCATCGAGGTGGAGACGCCCGCCTTGCAGACCTCGCCCGGCAACGAGGCGCATCTGCACGCCTTCGCCACGCATTTCATCGACGGCGGCCTTTCCGCCGATGGTGATCCGGCCCGACTGCCGCTCTACCTGCACACGTCGCCGGAATTCGCCTGCAAGAAGCTGATCGCGGCCGGCGAGACGCGCATCGTCAACTTCGCCCGCGTTTACCGCAACCGCGAGCGCAGCGCCCTGCACCATCCCGAATTCACGCTGGTGGAATGGTATCGCGCCGGCGAGCCCTATGAGGCGCTGATGGCCGATTGCGCGGCCATCCTGCGCGCCGCGGCCGAGACGGCGGGGGCGACGCGCCTGCGCTTTCGCGGCGTGGAGGCCGATCCCTTCGCCGAGCCGCAGCGCCTGTCGGTGACGGACGCCTTCCGCCATTACGCGGGCATCGACCTGCTCGCGACGCTTCCCCGCGATCCGCTCGCCCTCCCCGACCGCGACGCGCTGGCGGCGGGCGCAAGCGCGGCAGGCGTGCGCATCGTGGCGGACGACACATGGTCGGACATCTTCAGCCATGTTCTCAACCAGAAGATCGAGCCGCATCTCGGCCACGGGCGCGCCACGATCCTCGACGCCTATCCCGCCGTCGAGGCGGCGCTCGCCCGCCGCAGCCCGGCCGACCCGCGCCTTTCGGAGCGGTTCGAGCTGTTCGTCTGCGGCGTCGAACTCGCCAACGGCTTCGGCGAGCTCACCGATCCGGTCGAACAGCGCCGCCGCTTCATGCTGGAGATGGACGAGAAGCAGCGCGTCTACGGCGAGCGCTATCCGCTGGACGAGGCGCTGCTCGCCCTGCTGCCGGCCATGCCGCCGACGAGCGGCATCGCGCTCGGCCTCGACCGGCTGGTGATGCTCGCCACCGACGCCGCCCGAATCGAGGACGTGCTCTGGTCGCCCGTCCCGCTTCCCGCGGCGTCGGCATGAGCGCGCCGGCGAAGACCCGCGCCACCCTCCGCCATCCGCAGGAGCTGGCGCAGGCGGGGTTCATCGCGGCCGCGGAACGGGAGGCGCTCGAGCGGGTCGCCGCGCGCTACGCCATCGCCATCACGCCGACGATGGCGGATCTCGTCGACGGTGACGATCCCGACGACCCCATCGCCCGCCAGTTCGTGCCCGACGAACGCGAGTTGGACCAGACGCCGCAGGAGCGCGACGATCCGATCGGCGATCACGCGCATTCGCCGGTCGAGGGCATCGTGCACCGCTATCCCGACCGGGTGCTGCTGAAGCTCGTGCACGTCTGCCCGGTCTACTGCCGTTTCTGCTTCCGGCGCGAGATGGTCGGCCCCGGCCAGCCCACCGCGCTCGACGCCGCGACGCTCGACGCCGCCCTGGCTTATATCGCCGCCTGCCCCGACATCTGGGAGGTCGTGATCACCGGCGGCGACCCGCTCATCCTGTCGCCGCGCCGTCTCGCGGAAGTGGTGGCGCGCCTGCGGCGGATCGATCACGTCAAGGTGCTGCGCTGGCACACGCGGGTGCCTGTCGTCGCGCCCGAACGGATTTCACCCGCGCTCGTCGAGGCCATCAGGACGCCGGACAAAGCCACCTACGTGGTGCTGCACGCCAACCATCCGCGCGAGTTCGGCTTGCCCGCCCGCGCCGCCTGCGCGCGGCTCGTGGATGCAGGCATCGTCATGCTCAGCCAGTCCGTGCTGCTGCGCGGCGTCAACAACGATCCCGCAACGCTCGGCGGCCTGATGCGCACCTTCGTCGAAAACCGCATCAAGCCCTATTATCTGCATCATGGCGATCTCGCACCGGGCACCGGCCATTTCCGCACCGGCATCGCGGAGGGGCAGGCGCTGGTGCGGGCGCTGCGCGGCCATTACTCCGGCCTGTGCCAGCCGACCTACGTGCTCGATATTCCCGGCGGCCACGGCAAGGCGCCCCTCAATCCCTGCGATGCGGAGGAAACCGGCGCGCGCGATCGATGGCGCGTCACCGATTTTCGCGGCAACACCCATCTTTATCCGCCCGAATGAATCGCGGGTGCGGGTTTATCCGCCTTGATGGGCTGGAGGGGGCGGCGCCGTTTCGGCCTCGCCGCACGTATTGCGATTGTGTTTTGCGCAATCATCTGTATTGATTGTCGGACATTGCCGCCGAAAAGGACGAGGCTCATGGTTCGCACAACGATTGCCCGAGGCGCGTTACTTGCTATCTCGCTCGCCACGGCGCTGACGGCGCTCCCCGTTGCCGCCGAGCCTCTCGACCGCCGCACGGACGACAGCTTCCTTTACGCCCGCCCGGCGAACAACGGGCAGCGCGTGCCGAACTACGTCGCCGATTCCGCCCGCGGCCAGCCGCTCGACTACAGCGACCGCCGCCGCATCGATCGTCCCTATCTGTCGGGCGAATCGGCAGGCGTCAAGCTGCCGACGCGCTGACGAAACGCGCCTTTCGGGCGAAGGCGCCTCCCGGCGCGTCGCGTCGTTTTTGACGCACGGAGCCGCTTTTTCATGCTACATGTGTCGCGGCAACGCCGCCGCTTGCGCAAGGCAGGCTGCGGTCCGTCATGTGATGGCTGAAAGAGGCTCCGACCCATGAAAAAGATCGCTGCATGCGCGCCGGCCAGTCTTGCCGGCCCTGCGCTCGCCACCGGCCTGTTCATCGCTGCCGGCGCGGGCGGGCACGGGGCCGCCCTGGCGCAGAAGCCGGAGGCCGCCGCAAGCGCGCCCCGGCGCATCGAAACCACGATTCATGATTCTTGGACGGTCACCTGCCGCGACCTCGCCGAGAAAAAGAACGACTGCACCGCCGTGTTGCGCGTCGCGGACAACCAGAGCGGCAATGTCGTTCTCGTATGGGCGGTGGGGAAAGACGCTTCCGACAAGCTGACGGCCGTCATCCAGACTCCCACCGGCATCCGGATCGGCGCGGGCGTCGTGTTGAAGATCGGCAAGGCCGCGGACCGCAAGCTGGCCTACGCCACCTGCTCGCCGCGCCAGTGCGACGCGACGGCGCCCGCGAACGCCGGCTTTCTGAAAGAACTCGCGGCCGGCGAGGAAGCGACCGCGACGATCACCCTGATAGACGGGCGCACGGCGGAATTCAGGTTCTCGCTGAAGGGCTCGGCGGCGGCGCTGAAACAGGTCGCGGGCGCCTGATCCGGGTTTCGCCGTTGGGCCGTGCTCGCGGCATCATGTCCGCGGTTCCGCCCCGGCCCTGCTTGCTGTAGGTTGGGCCTGCGGAGGCGACGCAGATGGCGAAGCCGTTCATGGACGCCGGATATGATCCCGATCACCCATTTCATCGCGCTCGACGACGCCGAAATAGAGGAAAGCTTCGTTCATGCGTCCGGTCCCGGCGGACAGAACGTCAACAAGGTGGCGACGGCGGTGCAACTGCGTTTCGATGCGCGCCGCTCGCCCAATCTGCCGGAGCACGTGCGGACGCGGCTGATGGAACTCGCGGGGCAGCGGCTGACGCGCGAGGGCGTCATCGTGATCGTGGCGCGCAATTTCCGCACGCAGGAGCGCAACCGGGCGGAGGCCCTGCGCCGCCTCGTCGATCTCATCCGGCAGGCGGCGCAGCGTCAGGCCATCCGCCGCCCGACGCAGCCTACGAGGGCCTCCAACCGCCGCCGTCTCGAAGAAAAAGCCCGCCGCGGCGATATCAAGGCGATGCGAAGCAGGAAGCCGCCCGCCGATTAGAGCGGCGTGCATTCAAGCGGAATCGTCACGCCGCCCTAAAGCGTTTTCAAGCAAAGCGGATACCGCTTTGCGTGAAGAAAACGCGTCAAGTCAATAAGATAGAGCATTTCGGCGTTTCAACGAAACGCCGAAATGCTCTAAATTCTATATTTTACCGCCACTTGCGTTCAATTCGATGGATCGGCGTGAACGCAAACGGCTCTGGAGCGCGTTCCGTTCAGGCGGAGATCGTTCGCCGGACGGGCGCGCCGGCGCCTTTCCCGAGCGGCGCGATATCGTCCCGGCGATGGAAGCGCTTTCGCGGAAAGGGCTTCCCGGCGGACGACGCCGAAAAACATCATCAAAAACCATCAGCCAGCGAAGAATATTTTCATTGACTTGAAAAATTATGCTGTGTAATGGATCTGAAGATCAAAGCATTACTTAATATATGGCTATATATTAATACAATGCTAAATTGGCATCTATAGTGAAATTAGCTTCATCTTCACATATTTTGAGGCTTATCAATGCTTTTCATCTCCCCTCGTTCATAAAATCCGGCCATGAATGACGCTGGAATTCTTTTGCCGCTGCTGTTTTGCACTTGCTGCCGCGCTCCGGCAGTGCAAGACAGCCGGCATGACGAAACCATGCCGAGGATCGAGCCCATCAGCCGTATCCGGGTCGGATGTCAGATGGTGGAACAGCGATGAAAACCGGCGGAATCTCTCATGAGCATGCCGTCTTTCCTTTAAAATCAGGTATTCCGAGAATGAAGGGAACCGATACGATTGAAATCGTTCCTTTCTCTGCTTGTGTAAGACATCGAAAAAATTCCTGACCCGATCTCGTTCAGGACATTCTCATTTCGAATACATCAATGCGTGATCAACCGGTCCCTGCCCCGTGTCAGGTGAAGCGCGCCTGACGGGCCGGCGGCGGAAACGGATCGGACCGACTGACAGAAAGAGAAAGGAACTTCCAGAATGATGCTTTGGCGCAACGCGAGCCTGAAAGCGAAAATCATTTTCAGCACCGCGATGATGATTGCGGCTTGCGCCGGGGCGATCGCCGTCACGCTGATCATGCTGGCGCGCCCCGCCGCCGAGACGACGGCGATCAAGATGGTGCAGGAGATCGCCGCCGGTCAGGCTTCCCGCATCCGGCAGGAGGTGGACGCCGCGATCGGCGACGCCGCCTCCATCGCCCGCGCCGCGCAGGTGGAAATCGCGGGGGAAGCCCCGCGCCGCAGCGTCGTCAATCATATCCTGCGCCGGATCATGCAGACGGACCGCGGCTATGCCGGGGCCTGGATCGATATGACCGACAACGGGTTCGACGGGCGCGACGCCGAGTTCAGGGAGCCGAGGGACGGCGAGATGCTGGGGCTGCCCGGCACCGGCCGCATGAGCATGACATGGACCAAGGGCGAGTCGGGCGCGCCGGAAGCCGATACTTCCGAAGGGTTGAGCTTTGAGGCGGTGCAGAGCGAGGAATATTACGCCGTCGCCAGCCGCGCCCGCCGCCCGGCCCTGACCGAGCCTTATGTCGATGAGGATTTCACGCAGGAACTGATGACCAGCGCCGCCGTGCCGGTGCTGGTGGAGAACGAGGTGCGCGGCGTCGCCGGAATCGACATCTCGCTGGCCAGCATCTCGGATATCCTCAACGCCCAGCGGCCCTATGGCGACGGCCATGTCGCGTTGATCTCGGAGAAAGGCATGTACATCGCCCATCCGCAGGAAGGGCTGCGGATGCAGCCCAGCACCGACCTGCCGGAAGCGGCGCGGGCGGCGATGGCGCGGGGCGATGTCTTCGAAGCCCCGGCGATCCTTGGTGAAGAGGAATATTTCCTGCGGGTGCAGCCGGTCGATTTCGGCAATGTTCAGGGCACCTGGACGCTGGCGGTGGCCGTGCCGATGAAAAGCATTCTGGCCGAGGCCAACTCCCTGACGCTGCTCTGCGTTCTCGTCGGCGTCGTCTGTTCGGTCATCGGCGGCGTCGTGGCCTGGCGCGTGGGCAGGGGCATCGTGCAGCCGGTGGCGGCGATGACGGACGCGATGGCGGAACTTGCCGCCGGGAAGCTCGACGTTTCCCTGCCCGCGACCGGCCAGCGGGACGAGCTGGGAGCGATGGCGCGCGCACTCCAGGTCTTCAAGGACAACGCCGTCGAGATGGACCGCATGCGCACCGCGCAGCACGAGCGCGAGAAGGAGGAAGAGGCGAGAAACCGGGCGCTCATGCTGAAAATGGCCGAGGATTTCGAGCGCGAGGTCAAGGGCGTCGTCACGGCGGTTTCCTCCGCCGCCAACGAGATGCAAAGCAACGCGCACTCCATGTCCTCGATCGCGGACAGAACCGCGCATCAATCCGCGACGGTATCGTCGGCGGCCGAGGAATCATCCGCCAATCTGAACATGGTCGCCTCGGCGGCGGAAGAGCTCAACACTTCCATCGCCGAGATCAACCGGCGAATCGAGGCTTCCGTGCAGGTCGCCTCGTCCTGCGTCGCCGAGGCGGAGGCGACCGGGCAGGTCATGCACGATCTCAACCAGGCGGCCGACGATATCGGCGGCGTCGTGAAAATGATCGGGGACATCGCAAGCCAGGTGAATCTGCTGGCCCTGAACGCCACCATCGAAGCCGCGCGCGCGGGCGACGCCGGCAGAGGCTTCGCCGTGGTCGCAAGCGAGGTCAAGAACCTCGCCGACCAGGTCGCCAAGGCGGCGCAGGACATCACCGAGCGGGTTTCCGGCATTCAGAAGCAAACGGACAACGCGGTCAGGACAATCGACGGCATCACCACCACGATCCATCAGATCAACGAGATATCGACCGCCATCGCGGCCGCCGTCGAGGAGCAGGGATCGGCCACCGGCGAGATCTCGCGCACCATTCAGGATACCGCCACCGGCACCGGCGCCGTGACGCAGAACATCGTGCACGTCAGGCAGTCGGCCTCCGAAACGGAAAACGCCGCGGCCCGGGTGCTGGTTACGGCCAACGAACTTTCCGAAGAATCCCGGAAACTGCAGAACGCCGTGGACGATTTCATCGCGCACATCCGCACGGCTCCGCGCATGGCCGCATAGCCAGCCCGCCGGGCATGAGGCGTCAGAGCGCCGTCCGGCGCGGCGGAACCGCTGACAAAACCTTCGGGTCGGGGCAGCCGGAGATTCCGGCCGCCCCGACCTTTCCATCTGCCAAGGCCGTTATAGGACGGGTTGACCGATACGGACGCTCCCGGTCCGCGACGGGTCGGGTGCGGACTTTGCTCAAGCGCCGCACCGGCTCGGCCCTATCCCGACGAGTCATGCTCATCGGGATAGGGCACGAGACGTTTCCGCCGCACGCCGGCCGGAATGCCGCGCGAAAGCGCGACGGCGGCGCACAGCCGCGGCCATAGACCCGATATCGGCGTCTTAATTATAAATATATATTAAATATTATATCAATAATAATATAAATATTGCGATTATAATCAAAATTATTCTATAATAAATGAATTTCTACTTTTATTCGTATATTATTCACTTGCTATCATGCGCCGCGCATTATCGCATTCCGATGCTTCTGGAACAACTAAAATGCTCTTCACTTTGCGTGCTACAGTGTTGTAATAGTGGCCACGTCGATGAAGTCGCCGGAGCTGCGGTTGCGAACGATTGCACGGACGACGTTCATGGAGATAACGGGTCATATGGTCGGCATGCTGCGCAATCTTTGGGAATATCGCCATTTCGTGGCCAATTCGATCTGGAACGATTTTTACACACGCCTCGCACGCAGCAAGCTGGGCAGCGCGTGGCTGATCCTGCAACCGCTTTCGCAGGCCATGATCTACGCTTTCATCCTGTCGAACCTGCTTTCATCGAAACTTCCCGGCGTTTCAGGCCAATACGCCTATGCGGTCTACCTGATGTCCGGCCTTCTGGCCTGGAACCTTTTCGCGGAAGTGCTCGATCGGTGTCTCAAGATATTCGTCTCCAACGCGAACATCATGAAGAAGGTCTATTTTCCGCGCATCACCCTGCCGGTGATTGCTGTGGGTTCCGCTCTTGTGAACAACATGATCCTGTTCGTGGTGATGATCGCCCTGTTCGTTCCCCTCGGGCATGAATTCTCCTGGACGTTCCTGTACATTCCCCTGATGGCGCCGATCATCGCGCTGTTCGCCGCCGGCTGCGGCATCTTCCTCGGCATCGTCAACGTCTTCGTCAGGGATATCGAACAAGCTGTACCCATCGTTCTGCAAGTGCTGTTCTGGTTCACGCCGATCGTCTACCCCGCCAGCGTCATTCCGCCGCAATACGCGGCCTATCTGCATGTCGGCCCCATGTTCGAGATGGTGACATTCTACCATGAGGCCATTGTCTTTCATAACCCGCCGTCGCTGTCCGGCATCGTCACGGTGGCCGTTATCGCCGCGGTCGCGTGCGCCTTTTCCCTGATGGTGTTTCGCCGGGCCAACGCAGATATGGTTGACGTTCTATGAGCGTTTTACGTGCCGAAGGCATTTCCAAGAGTTTCCGGGCCTACGGCTCGGAATGGCGGCGCATGCTGTCGTGGTTCGGCCGGCCCGACGCGAGCCGCGACGAGCGCCACATCCTGCACGACATCAACTTCTCGGTCGAGGCGGGCGAGGCCGTCGGCATCGTCGGCCAGAACGGAGCGGGCAAGAGCACGCTGTTGAAGATTATGGCGGGCACCATGCAGCCCACCAGCGGCACCGTTCACCGCGAGGGCAGGATCGCCGCCCTGCTGGAACTGGGCATGGGTTTCAACCCCGAGATGACGGGGCGCGCCAACGTGCTCAACACGGCCGGCCTGATGGGCTTCTCGCAGGAAAAGATCCTCGCCGCGATGGACGGCATCGAGGATTTCGCCGAGATCGGCGACTATTTCGACGAGCCGCTGCATGTCTATTCCAGCGGCATGCAGGTGCGGCTCGCCTTCGCGGTGGCCACCGCCTTCCGCCCGCAGGTGCTGATCGTCGACGAGGCGCTGTCCGTCGGCGATTCCTACTTCCAGCACAAGAGTTTCGCGCGCATCCGCGAGTTCCGCGAGGCGGGCACGACATTGCTGCTCGTCTCTCACGACAGGGGCGCGGTGGCCACGCTGTGCAACCGGGCGATCCTGATCGACCGCGGCACCCTGCGGATGGACGGCCCGCCGGAAAACGTCCTCGACCTCTACAACGCCATCATCGCCGAAAAGGAAGGCTCGCGGCTGACCCAGCAGCAGGCGCGGGACGGCCGCGTGCAGACCCTCTCGGGCACGGGAGAGGCGCGGATAACCGTCGTGGAACTGCTCGACGGGAACGGCAATCCCACCGAGATGCTGAAAGTCGGCGAGCCGGCGGCGCTGCGCGTGGAGGTCGCCGTCGACAGGAGCATCCCGGAACTGGTCGTCGGCTACATGATCAAGGACCGGCTGGGGCAGCCGGTATTCGGCATCAACACGTTTTATCTCGATCACGTCGAGCGCGATCTCGCCGCCGGCGAAAAAGTGTCATACACGTTCCGTTTCGACGCCACGCTCGGCGCCGGTCACTACTCGGTCGCGGTCGCGTTGCATCAGGGTCCGGCTCACGTCTCGCGCAACTATGAGTGGCGCGATCTGGCATTGACATTCAGCGTCGTCAATGCAAGCCATCCGGCTTTCGTCGGAATAGCGTGGGTACCTCCGACTGTGGATATTCAGCGATGAGCGCCGATCACTTCTACCGCGAATTCGAGGCCAATTTTCGCGGCGACCGTGAAGAAATACTTCAGCGGCTCAAGATTTACCGGCCCTTCATCGAGCCTTTTCTGTCCGCGCCCGGCACCCGGCGCGTGTGCGATCTCGGCTGCGGCCGGGGCGAGTGGCTGGAGTTCATGCAATCGATCGGCATGGAGGCCCACGGCGTCGATCTCGACGAGGGCATGCTGCTGGATTGCTTCGAGCGCGGCCTGTCGGCGGAACAGGCCGATGCGATCGCTCACCTGAAATCCCTCGCAGACGAGAGCCAGGCGATCGTTTCCGGCTTTCACATCGCGGAGCACCTGCCCTTCCCCGTCCTGCGCACGCTGATCGACGAGGCGCTGCGCGTGCTGCGCCCGGGCGGGCTGCTGATCCTCGAAACGCCGAACGCCGAGAACATCCAGGTCGGCACGCTGTCGTTCCATATGGATCCGACGCACGTCAAGCCGTTGCCGCCCGGCTTGCTGTCGTTCCTGCCCCGCTTCTACGGCTTTCATCGCAGCCGCGTGATCCGCTTGCAGGAAAGCGAGGAACTGAGGACGAGACCCACAGTGCGCCTGCTGGAGGTGTTGCGGGGCGTCAGCCCCGACTATGCCGTCATCGCGCAGAAATCCGGCGATCCCGAATGGCTGGCGCAGTTCGACGCGATCTTCGCGACGGATTTCGGCCTGACGCTCGACACGCTTTGCGAACGGTTCGATGCGGGTTTCGTGCCGGCCGAAACTTTCCAGCGCGACATGGCGGCCGTGGCCGTTCGTCTGCACGAGCACTTCGAGCGGTTCGAGGAAAACGAGGCGCGGCTGAAAGACCGCCTGAGCGACGTCGAAAACATCTATCGCCGCATCGAGGAGCACAGGGAAGAAAACCTCGGGCGGCTGGCGGATCATGCCCGCCGGTTCGACGAGCAGGCGCATCGGCTCGACGAACAGGCGAGGCGCGTCGACGAACACGGAAATCGCTTCGACGAGCAGGGGCGACGCTTCGACGGGCACGCGCGCCTGCTGGAAGAACAGAACGGACGGCTCGAAGAGCACGCAAGGCGGCTGGACGATCAGGGCGAGCGCGCCGATGCGCTTGCCGGCCGCCTTTCGGAACTGGCGGAGCAACTCGCAAGCCTCGCCGGGCAAAACGAAGCTTACAGGGCGCAGATCGCCGCCCTGCACGCCAGCACCTCATGGAAGGTGACGGCGCCGCTGCGCCTTGCAAGCCGCGCGGGCAAGAACGCCTGTGCGACCGCCGTGGCGCTGCCCAGGGCGTGCGTCATGTTCCTGCTGCGCTCCCTGCTGTCGCGCCGTGCGGCGCGCGCGTGGGCCTGGCGGCTCGCCAACCGCTACCCGAAAACCGCGAACCGGTTCCGTGCCTGGATCTACCGCGGCAACGACATCGCGCCGCAGGTCGTCAACCAGCCCATCGCCCAGAGTGTTTCCGGGCGGCACCTTTCCACGCGCACCCGCAAGATTCACGAAGAGCTGCTCAGCCGGCGGAACGACAGAACATGACCCGAATCCTGATTGACATGCAGGGCTGCCAGACCGAAAGCAGGCTGCGCGGCATAGGCCGTTACACGGGCGCGCTGGCGCATGCCATGGCGGTCGTCGCGCGGGAGCAGGCATGCGGCGACGATATTCACCTGTTGCTCAACTCCGCCTTTCCCGACAGCATCCCGGAAATCCGCCGGCTGTTTCGCGGCGTGCTGCCGCCGGACAACATCCACGTCGTCACGCTGATGACGCGGGCCGACGACCGCAACCCCGCCAACCGCTGGCGCAACCATGCCTCGATCATGCTGCGCGAGGCATGGATCGAGGGCTTCCGGCCGGATGTCGTGTTCTGCCCCAGCTTCTTCGAGGGCTACATCGACGATTCGGTCACGAGCGTCGGCCGCCTGTCCGCGGTTCCCGTCGTCGCGACGCTGCACGACCTGATTCCGCTGATCTACAGGGAAAACTACATCGACAGGAACCCGGATTTCTGCGCGCACTATCTGTCGAAAATCGAGGAACTCAGGCGCTGCGCCGGGCTGCTCGCCATTTCCGACGCCTCCGCCTCCGAAGCGCAGGCGCTGCTGGAATTCGCGCCCGAACGCATCGTCAACACCTCGGAAGCGGCCGAGCCCAAGTTCGCCCCGCTTGAACTGACGCAGGCGGAGCGTCAGGCGTTCCGCGACCGGCTGGGGCTGACGAAGCCCTTCATTTTCTACACCGGCGGTTCCGACGCGCGGAAGAACCTGGGCCGGCTCATCGCCGCCTTCGGCCGGCTGCCCGCGCCGCTGCGGCAGCGCCATCAGCTCGTGTTCGCCGGCAACATGCCCCCCGGCGAGGTGGAGCAGTTGCAGCACAGCGTCCGCGACGCCCATCTCGATCCCGACGACCTGCTGCTCATCGGCTATGTCAGCGACGACGATCTCGTGCGGCTTTACAACCTCGCGGAAGTGTTCGTCTTCCCCTCGCGCCACGAGGGGTTCGGCCTGCCGGCGCTGGAGGCTCTGCAATGCGGCACGCCGGTCATCGCCTCCAACACTTCCAGCCTGCCGGAGGTGGTCGGCAACCCGGACGCCCTGTTCGATCCGCTGTCGGTCGATGCGATCGCCCGGAAGCTTGAAGCCGTGCTCACCGACGACGCCTTCCGCGCCGCGCTCGTCGCGCAAGGCCGGGAGCAGGCGGCGCGTTTTTCATGGCGCAACAGCGCCACCCTCGCGCTCGCGGCGTTGCGCGGCATGGCGGCGGTGGCGGCGCACGACGCCGACTGGCCGGCGGCGCTGCGGCGGCTCGACGCCTGCCAGAGCCGGTTGATCGAGGCGCTCGTCGCCCCCGGCGAGGCGGAGCGCTCTCCCCTCCTCTCGGTCGGCCCCGACGGCGCCGATCTGATCGAGGCCGCGAGCGCCATCATGCGCAACCGCGTGGCGGTCGAGTCGCTGCTGCGCGCGGCGCTCCCCGCGCACGAGGGGCCGCTGACGTGGCGGCTGGAAGGGCCCTTCGATTCCAGCTACAGCCTCGCCCTCGTCAACAGGGAGCTGGCACGCGGCCTGGCGATGCAAGGCGCTGCGGTGTCGTTGCTGTCGTCCGAAGGCGGCGGTGATTTCGCGCCCGACGCCGCGTTTCTGGCGCGCAACGAGGATCTGAAGGCGTTCCATGAGGCGGCGCAGGCGCAATCGCCCGCCGCGGCCGATGTCGTGAGCCGCAACATGTATCCGCCGCGCGTGGCCGACATGACGGGCCGCTTCAACATGCTGCACAATTACGCCTGGGAGGAGACTGGCTTTCCCGGCGAATACGCGCGCGACTTCAACGACAGCCTGCAATTGCTGACGGTGACGTCCGTGCATGTGAAGAAGATCATGATCGATGCCGGCGTGTCCGTGCCGATTTCGGTATGCGGCAACGGCATCGACCACTGGAGCCGGGTGGTTGCGGAACCCGGCGTCACCCTGCCGGCGGCCGGCTTCGTGTTTCTGCACGTATCGTCGTGTTTCCCGCGCAAGGGCGCCGATGTGCTGCTGGAGAGTTACGGCCGCGCGTTCACCGCGCGCGACGACGTGCTGCTGGTCATCAAGACCTTCCCCAACCCGCACAACACCATCGAGGCGGATCTGGCCGCGCGGCGCGCGGCCGATCCCGATTATCCCGCCGTCCTCATCCTGATGGACGACATGACGGACGGCGCGCTCAAGGCCCTCTACGAGCAGGCCGACGTGCTCGTCGCGCCGAGCCGCGCCGAAGGTTTCGGCCTGCCGCTGGCGGAGGCGATCCTGTGCAACCTGCCGGTGATCGCCACCGGCTGGAGCGGGCAGATGGATTTTTGCACGCCGGGAAACGCCAGCCTCATCGACTTCACCTTCGCGCCCGCCAGCACCCATCTGGACGTGTGGAACAGCGTGTGGGCGGAGCCGGACGCCGGCCATCTGGCGCGACTGATGCAGGAGGCGCGGGCGCGCGGGCGCGGCCACCGGCTGCCGGCGGCCGAGAGCGAGGCGCTGCGCGAGCGCTATGGCTGGGCCAATGTCGCGGCGCGGAACATCGCCGCCGTGCGGCGCGTCGCCGGCAGGCCGATGGTGCGCGAGCCTTCGGTCGGCTGGATCAGCACGTTCAACAAGCGGTGCGGCATCGCCACCTATTCGGCCCATCTCATCGATGTGCTGGCGATGCCGGTGACGGTGCTTGCCGCCCATGCCGAGGAACGCATCGCGACGGACGGCGACAACATCGTGCGCTGCTGGCACGAGGGCAAACCGGACGAATTGCAGGATCTGCTGCGTCAGATCGAGCGTCTGCAACTCGACGTCATCGTGATCCAGTTCAATTACGCCTTTTACGATTTCGAATATTTCGGCCGCTTCGTGAACACGCTGATCGATCAGGGGCGGAAGATCGTCGTCACGCTGCATGCGACCATCGATCCGCCGCATGAGCCCGAGCGCAAGCTCGAAAAGATCGTGCCGGCGCTGGCGCGCTGCCAGCGCATTCTGGTGCATTCCGTGCATGACATGAACCGGCTGAAGGCTTGCGGGCTCGTCAACAACGTCACGCTGTTTCCGCATGGCGTGCTGGCGCCGACCGCGCTGCCGTCCGCGCGCCCGCGGCGGCCGCAGGACCCGGTGCATGTGGCGGCCTACGGCTTTTTCCTGCCGCACAAGGGCCTGCCGGAGCTTATCCGCGCCATCGGGCTGCTGCGGCAGCGCAATCGCGACTTCAGGCTCATTCTCGTCAACGCGGAATATCCGGCGGAGGTATCGCGCGCGCTGATCGCCGAATGCCGGACGCTGATCGAGGAACTCGGCCTGTCGCCGTGGACGGAGTTGCACACGGCCTTTCTGGAAGACAGCGAAAGCCTCGCGCTGCTGTCGCGGGCCGATGTCATCACCTATGCCTATCAGGAAACGGCGGAATCGGCCAGCGGCGCGGTGCGCTACGGCATGGCGGCCGGCCGGCCGGTGGCGGTGACGCCGTTGCCTATTTTCGACGATCTGGAGGATGCCGTCCACCGGCTTGGCGGCACGTCGCCGGAGGATATCGCGCGCGGGCTGGAAGAGATGGTGAACGGGCTGGACGCCGATGACCCGGCCAGCGTGCGCCGGCAGGCGCGCGCCGACACATGGCGCGAGGCCCACACCTATCCCCTGCTCGGCCAGCGCCTGCGCGGCATGCTCACCGGCCTGTTCCGCGAGAACGTGACTGACGCGCCGCCCGATCCCTGATCGCCGGCAACGGGACGATCCATCTGCTGGAAAACAAAAGCCCCGGATGCGCAGCATCCGGGGCTTTTGTTTTTGCGGGTAGCCATCAAAGCGTTTTCAAGCAGGGCGGATGCCGGTTTGCGTGAAGAAAACACGTTAAGTCAATAAGTTGGAGAATTTCGATGTTTCAATGAAACGTCGAAACGCTCCAGCAGATGGAAGCCGGCCGGCGGCGGGGCGCTGTGGCTGCCGTGCCGATGGCCCTCCCAAAAGAAGAGCCCCCCGAAAACCGGGGGCTCCATTTGCTTTTCGCGGGGAGTTTTTCCGCGAGGACGAACTCCCTTTCCGGCGAAATCAGATGAAGTTGGAAAGATCCAGCTGAGTGGCGCCCGTACCGCTGACGAGACCGATCAGTTCGATATTGCTGTCATAGACACCGTTAACGGTGTCGTAAACCGTGGTCTCGACCTGATAGATGGCAGCCTGACCACCAGCGGTATTCACGATAGCGGTTACGGTCGAACCGACAGTAGCATGAAGGCCGCCCAGGACAGTGCTAAGATACGCGTTAGACATGTAGCTGGTGGCACCCGAACCATCGTCGACGACGACGGTTGCGTCTTCGAACCTGACGACGCCCTGGTTCGTGAAGTTGACGACCTGACCATCAGTAGCTCCGGATACGAGGGCTACGTTGGTGTCAACGACGTCAGTTCCGTTGAGCTCAATCGAAAGCTTGTCATTGGCCTGCTCGAAGCCGGTGATCTGCACAAACTTGTGATTGCTGGTGCGGTTCTGGATACCCTCGTTATTGATCACGATCGTATCCGAGCCGCCGGCGCTGATGTCGACGGTGACGGGGCTGTAACCTTGAGCAGCGACCTCATTATCACCGATCACGAACTCGATCTTGTCGCTTCCGTTGGAGGCCAGCGTCCAGTTTTCGACCCCCTTGTTGGCCACGCCGTGATCACCGGCATCGACCACGGTGATGCGGTCATTGCCGTTGAAGCTGGCGGTGGTGATGTTCGAGAAGCCTTTCAACTGGGCGTCCGTCAGGGTGATGCCACCCGTCAGGTTGAGCGTTTCCGCCGTGCTGGCCCCGCCGTTGTTGATGCCGACGATGTTGGCGCCATCGGTTGCGACGATCACGTCGAGAGTGCCAGCCGCAAAGGTGCCGCCCAGGGCGTAGGTGCCGCTGACGGTGTTGCCGCCAATGATGATCTGCGAAGCCGCGGCATTGGTCGTGGTGATGTTCACCGCGTTGGCGCCCACGATCACGCTCGAACCGCCGATGAGGGAGTAGTTCTCGATATTGGTTCCGACAGCAACGTCGAAGTTCGCAATAGCGCTATCCGTGACCGTGACCGTATCGTTACCGACGCTGCCGGTAAGCGAGGTGAAGGCATCAAGCTGCGCGGACGTCAGGGTGACACCGCCCGAGATGTTCAGATGCTCGGCCGACGTGGCCAAACCGTTGTTGATGCCGCGGAGATCGGCGCCGGCGGTCGCGATGATCCGGTCGTTCAAACCGGCCAGCGCATAAGCACCCGTAACGGCGAGGTTGCCGACGCGAACCGTGGTAGCTCCCGTGTTGTCGGCATTGAGATTCACGTTCAGGTTATCGGCCGTCACGGTCACGTCGGAGCCGCCGACAAGGCCGTAGGTTTCGATGCCGGCCACGACCGACAGGGTATCGACAGTGGTGACGTTGAGCGTGTTGGTGCCGGTGGCGATGAACTGTGCGAACGCCGCCCGCTGGGCTGCGGTCACAGTGACGGAACCGTTGTTGGCGAACTCAAGCGTCTCGGCCGTGGTGGCCGCGCCGCCGTTGACGCCGCTCAGATTGGTGCCGTTGGCCGCGACGATCTTGTCGTTGGCATGAGCCAGCGCATACGTGCCGGTAACGTTGCCGCTAACCCCGATGATGGACCCGGCCACGTTGGTCGTCGTGACATTCGTGCCGCCGGTAACGGTGCTCAGATCCGAACCGCCGACAAGGTTGTAGTTTTCAATGGTGGCGAAAGCCGTGAAGACGCCCGCTGCATTGTTGACATTGATCGTGTCATTGGCAGTGGCACCCGTGACGTTCGTGAAGCCAGCCAACTGGGCGGCCGTCAGCGTGAGGCCACCCGAGAGGTTCAACACCTCGGCGGTGGTAGCAGCGCCACCGTTGACACCGGTGATATCGGCGCCGTCCGTCGCAGTGATGGCGTCGCTGACGTTGTTGTCGCTCAGAGCATACGTACCGGTGACGGTGTTGCCGCCAACGTTGACCGTGGTGCCCCCAGCGTTGCCACCGGAGATATTCACGGCCGTGTTGGTCGCCGTCACGGTGACTTCGGAACCGCCGACCACAGCGTAGTTTTCGATGCCGTCCGCGACATTGAAGGTGTCAGCGGCGCCGGTGACCGCAACCGTCTGGATGCCGTTGGTGTTCGTGAACGCCAGAGCGCCGTTCTGGCCGTCGTTCACCGTCAGCACGGCATCGGCGTTCTGGAAGTCGACGGTGCTGTTGTTGGCCAGACCGGTGATGCCGCTGATGTCGGTGCCGTTGACGACCTTCACGATGTCGTCCGCACCGAAGTTGGCATAGGTGCCGGTATAGGCGCCGGCACCCAGAACCAGCGTCGAGATTCCAGCCGCAGCCTGAGATTCGGTCACGTTGCGGGCAAGGCCGTTCGCCGTCGTGCCGACGGTGAGCGTGGAACCCGCAGCGATCGTGTAGCTCTCAATGCTGTCGGCCGCCGTCAGCGTCGCCGCAGTCGTCACCACGAGATGATCGGTAGCGGTCGTTCCGTTGATCGTCGTGAAGGCATTGTGCTGCGCAGCGGTCAGGGTGGTCGTGCTGACAAGGCCACCGACATTCAGCGTCTCGATGTTGCTGAGCGTCTTGGTGGAGATGTCGACGACGCCTTCGGTGGTCAGGGACTGGGTCGTCCCGGCGACACCGTTGATCTTGGTGACGTCGGTCAGGTTGCCGGTCTGAACCTTGAGGCCCTCGACGTTGGCGGCGAGGTTGACCACCTGAACGTTCTGGAAGGTGTTCGTCGCCGTCAGGTCGGCGATTTCGCCGGCCGCATTCGTGCCGGTGACGTTGAGGACGTTATCGCCGCGATCGCCGTCGATCGTCGCGCCGGCGAGCTGGGCAACCGTCGCGTTGATCGTGTCGGCGAAGACGGTGACGGCCTTGTTCTCCACGCTGTCCGCAGCGACGGAGGTGTCGAAGGCGGCCTTGTTGGCGGTGAAGGTCACGCCGCTGGTCAGGCTGAGATCGGCGCCCGTCAGGTTGGTGACACCCGTGAGGACGATCTGGAGATCGTTCGAGTCAAGCGTGCCGTTGCCATCCACGTCGACCCACAGCGTGTTCGTGCTGTTGTCGAAGGTGGCGCTGGTGGTGTTGTTGCCGACCAGGGCGCCCTGCGCCGCGCCGAAGTTGGCGTAGCTGCCGACGAACTGGCTGGCGCTGGTGATGCCGCCGCCGAGGGTGAGCGCGGAGAGGTCGAGCTTGTCCTCGCCGGACTTGAAGTCGGTGATGGTGTCGACCTTGGCGCCGCTGGACTGGGCCACGTCGCTGTAAACGACCGTGTCCTTGCCTTCGCCGAGCGTGATGGTGTCCGCGCCGCTGGCGTTCGCGACGTTGTAGACGTCATTGCCGGCGCCGAGCGTGATCGTCGCGCCGCTGGCGGCGAAGTCCGTGTTGGACAGCGAGACACCCTTGGTCAGGTTGCTGGCGTCGAAAGCGGCGAGAACGGGGGTCGCCGGATCGTTCGTGCCGACGATCGTCACGGCGGAGTCGCCGGAAAGAACGATCTTCGTGGCGTCCTGCGCCTGCAGGTTGTTGATGGTCAGCTTGCCGGTCTTGTTGGCGGTGCTGTCGGTGACGGCGACGTTGAGCGTCTCGGCGTCATCGGCGTCCAGCGTGCCGACGTCCTGGCCGGCGCCGTTCGAGATCTTGAAGTTGACGCTGAGTTCGTCATCGGCGCCGTCGGTCGCGAGATCGATCCTGAGATCGTTGCCGGCGGTTTCGGCCACGTCGACCGTGAGGCCGGAGACCGCGTTGTTGAGCGTGGCCGCGCCGTTGAGGCCGGCAGCGTAAGTGACCTTGGTGATGCCGCCGAACTTGGCCAGATCGATCGCGCCGTTGCCGAGGTCCGTGACCTGCAACTGCTCGACATTGGCCAGCGTGCCGCCGAGGTTGCCGGACGCCACCTGCTGGGTGAGGCCGATGGTATCCGTGCCCTCGCCGCCGTCGAAGCTGTCACCGGCGTTGAAGCCGGCCGAGAAATCGACGAAGTCGTCGCCGGCGCCGCCGGTGACGGCCACGGCCAGATTACCCGAATCGGTAGCGATCGTCAGATCGCCGGTGAAGTCGGCGGCATTGATCGTGCGGGCGCCCGCCAGCAGATTGGCGACGGAGAGGTTCTGGTCGCCGGCGATGTTGATCGTCGAGGCGTTGGTGTTGATCGCCACCAGACGCGACAGATCGTCCGCGGTCGTGACGTTGAGCGTCTCGATGCCGTTGTTGATGGTGACGGACGAGGCAGCGCCGTTGTTGAAGTCGTGAACGCCGCGCAGGGTCAGGTTCTGGACGTCGGCAGCGCCGGACACGGCGTTTGCCTGGTAGGCGATGGTCGTGTCGCCGCCGGACACGGCGTCGAGCGTGAGATCGACGATGGCCTTCGCGCCGACGATGTTCAGGGCGCCCGAGCTGTTGACGTTGGTGATGGTCTCGACGTCCGTCACGCCGGACACGTCGAAGTTGGTGCCGCCGACGGCATCGGCCGTGATCTCGACCTTCTCGATGCTCTTGGCCGTGAAGCCGGCCTCGTTGACGGCAACGGTGCCGGAAGAAGCATAGCGCAGCGTGTCGACACCGTCGCCGCCGTCGAGCGCATCGCCCGAGGTCAGCGTGTTTTCGGTTCCGAAGAAGGTGTCGTTGCCGGCGCCGCCGGTGAACGCCGCACCGGCGTCGATGCCGGTCGTGAGCGTGAAGGTCTGGCCCGCGTTGGAATCGATCGTCTCGAAGAAGGAGTCGGACTGCGCCTTGGCGGCCTCGACGGAAGCCTCGTCGGTGGTGACGTTCGTCAGGGAGTTCCTGGCCGAGCTCTGCGCGGCGTCGTTATAAGAGAAGCCGGGGGTGGAAGCGGCCTGCTCCGCCCAGTACACGCCGACCTCGGTCTTGTTGGCGAGGAGCGCCTGGTCTTCCGAACCTTCGTTCGTGCGGGCGTTGGCGAGGATGTCGGCCAGCACGTCGCCGGTGGCGACGCCGGCTTCCAGCTTGGCCTTGTAGTAGGCGAGGCCGTCGGGATCGATGGCGCGGTTGAAGAGGTTCTGATACAGCGCCGTCAGGAACGCATCCGGCGAGGTGAGCGTGGGGAACGCCAGATAGGGGTAGAGGGCGATCGCCTCGGGCGAGGTGGTGAAGAGGCCCGAAACCGCTTCAATCGACTGGCCGCGGACATCCACGTCCTCGATCCAGTAGGCCAGACCCTCGGGATCGGGAGCGCGGTTGAAGTAACCGATATAAAGCTGGGTAATCAGTTCTTTGGTCGTTGCCATTGCTGAAATCCTCATAAATCCAGCGACATTGAATCTGGCAGGCGTCTTCGCGCCCGAATTCTGAACAGCCTTCCACCCGCAGACCCGCCCCCTGCCGGGAACGAACCCGGCCGGAAGCAGACCCGCGCTTAAAGGAACGGGGAGCGGAGACCCGCCTCTGTCGAAAGACAGGATATCCGAACCAGCGCGCCTCTCGGAGCAAAACGATGCATACAGAAAGACAAACCGATTGGCAATAGGCCATTAAGCGGTTTTCATACTCTTATCCCATTGACGTGACGATGTTAACAAACGTATACACATGTGCGGGAGAGGCGCGGACACTATCAATATATTTGAAAAATTACTTGTAATTCCTTTTTTCATATCAAGCATATTCATTTGAATACAAATAATTGATTTTCGTTTTACGGGATAGACAAGTCTGCGGGTGGCGGTCTCAAGCATCGAAGGAATTGATCGTGCTGAACACAAGAAATGTCATACATAACAGCGAGACGGTCGAGCTTCGTCAGGCTGTCGGACAGTGGCTCAAGAGGCAACGGGAGGCGGCGGGCCTTTCCCAGCGGGAACTGGCGCGCATTCTCAAGTTCGAGTACTATACGTTCATATCCCAGCTCGAGAACGGACGCGGGCGTATTCCGCCAAGCCGCTACAGGGACTATGCGGCGGCGCTGGGCGTGGACGAGAAAAGCTTCGTCAAGACCTTGCTGATGTTCTACGATCCGGTATCCTACGCCATCCTTTTCGACGACGAGAAGCCCGCCGCCTCCTGAAGCCAGCCCTCCTGAAGCCGGAAACAAAAGCCGATGGCTCACATTCTGCCCTTCCGGTCCCCTTCGCCGGCCGGCGAGAAGCGCGCGGACGCACCGTCGGCGGGCGACTGGACCAATCAGGAACTGGCCGGCCTCTACCGCGTCGAGGCGCTGTTCGTGCAGGCGAACGTCCGCATCGAGACCGACCGCGGGCTGACCGACGAGGGCGATCCGTGGTTCGCCTTCTGCCGCGGGCCTCACGACGTCTTCGTGCATCTCGCGCGCATCGACGGCCGCTATGTGCTCGACAGCCCCGGCCTCGATACGGCCATCGAGGGCGACAGCTTTCCCGACATCATCGACCGATTCGCGCAGGTGGTGGCGGCGCGCGCGCCGGCCGGCAATGTCGTGCAACTGCGGCCGGGCCAGCGCGACATGGCGGCGCGCATGCATCCGGCGGTGATGCTGGCGGCGCTGATCTGGTCGCTCTATCTCGCCACGGATTCGGACGGCGCCGCGCAGGCCGCCGTCATAAAGGCCGTGGAGGCGGGAGCCGCGGAGGCCGACGCGGCGGAATCGGGCGCTTTCCCCGCTTTCCCCAATGCGGAAGACGCCGGCGGAGGGGATATCGGCAAGGATGCGGCCGATCTGGCGGCGGCCGCGGGCCTGAAGGGGCCGGCACGCCCCGCCGCGCGAATCGCCGGCGCCGACGAACGGCTGTTCGGCCATTACGGCGCCGCCGGCGCGGCCGGCCTCGCCGCGAGCCTCACCGCCATCGCCGTCACCTACGGCCTTTACAGCCCCTCCTCCCTGCCGCTCGCCAAGGTTGGCGCCGGGACGGCCCACATCAAGCCGGACATGGCTCCCGCCCTGGTGCGGGACGACGCCGAGGCGCGCCATCGCGTCGAAGCGCCCCCCGCCGATCGGGACGACGCGCCCGCCTCCTCCGGCTCCGCCGCCTCGGGAGAGGCGGAAGCATCGTTCACCCGCCCGGCCCGGCCCGGCCCCGACATCGGCGGAGGCGCGGCGGAGGCCGGCAACGTCTGCGTGCCCGGCGCGCTTCTGCCCGCGCAGCTCTTCAAATTGCCGGCGGCGGATCTTGCCGGCGCCCTCATCGCCGCCGCATGGGCGACGTCGCCGGCGGAAGCTTTCACCGGCGAGGCGGCGGCATCCGTGCCGGCGACGGAGACAAGCCCGGCCGCCGGCACGGAAGAACCGGCGAAGCCCGCCCCGGTGGAGGCTCCGAAAAAGGCTGCCGCCACCGAAACCGTCGTGACGGCCGTGCAGACCGCACCCGCCGAGAGCATGGCCAAGGCGACGCGCGAGCCGGTGGAAACGGCGGCGGACACGGCATCGAAGGCGTCGACCGAAACCGCGCCCAAAGTGCTTTCCTCGGCCGCGCAAACACCCTCCCCGGCCGATATCCCGATGAAACCGACAACGGAAGCGCCCGCGACGCCGATCGCCGCGGGTTCCTTTGCCACAGGCGCCATCACTCAGCTTCAGTTGGCCGCGCTGTCGGATGTTCAGTCCCTCGTCGCGCAAGCGGCGCGACACCTGGGCGACGTCAACGGTTACAAGCTCGGCGGCGTCGAGGTTTCCGCGACTTTCGACGTTTCGAAACTCGACAGCCGCGCGACCGGAATCGTGCTGGCCAGCGCGCTCGACGACACGATGACGGATGCGACAGCCGGCGATGGCGGCAAGACGGGTACGGCGGCAGACAAGACCGCTTCCGGGGTTGCGACGGACGACAAGGACGTGTCGCCGGCGGCCGGCAAGCCGCTGACGACCGCCGGCGATTCGCCCCTCGACGCGGATGCTCTCCCCGCCGTCGAGGATGAAGCCGGTTCCTTGCCGGCGCGTCCGGGCGATACGGATGCGGATGCGGATGAAGGAGCGCCGGAGAAGACCGCCGGGGAAGCGGAAACCGGCGCCCCGGGCAAGCCGCAGGATGCGCCCGTGCCGACGGTTCCCGCCGATTCGGATGCCGACGCCACCCTCCCCGTCGATGCCGACTCCGAGACCGGCGAACCGGAGACGGGTGATGCGCGGACGGGCGAACCGGAGCCCGGCGAGACGGACGATGGCGCATCGACCGGCGCGGGCGCCGATACCGCAGGACAAGCGGGCAAGCCCTTCCTGCCGCCGTGGCTGGATACTTACGACGACGCGGCCAAGAAATTCGTATACTATTTTCTTGAAAAATCGTCATCCATCGAAATGATACAAATAAACAAGACGATTATATTTGTCGATACGACCGCCATAGATGAGCCGGAGGATGTTTTCCATGCTCATAGCTGGTCGATCGACGGGGAATACATGATATCCACCATCGGCCACCGGCAGGATTTCGCCGATCACGGCCTCATCTAGCGGGGCGCGTATCGTCTTGGTTCGCGGGAGTCGAAAATAGCCATGTTTTCCAAGATGATACCGACCGGCGGCGCCTCCGGCCCGGCCGGGCTGGTCCTGTCGGCGCTGTTCGGCTTCGCGTTCGCCTTTTATCTGACGCCCGAGGGCTACATCGCGGGCACGGCGGGTTACTGGCAGAACCAGATCGAGGATATCGCCCAGTATCAATCAGGTTTCACCGCCTATCTGCATGCGCCGTGGGGTTGGCCGCTGCTGTCCATTCCGTCGCTCGACTGGCCGCACGGCACGGTCGTCACCTTCGTGGACGCCATTCCGGTCATGGCGCTGACGCTGAAGGCGGCCGCGCTCGTCGTGCCCGTGCCGGAGAACCCGTTCGGCTACTGGCTGCTTTTCTGCTATATGATGCAAGGGGTTGCCGCGTGGTTCGCCATATCGCAGATCCGCCCCGGCAACTGGGCGGCGCTGGGGCTTGCGGTGTTCTTCTGCGTGCTGATGCCTTCGCTTGCCGCGCGCATGGGGCATCTGGCGCTGCAAGCGCATTTCCTGCTCATCTTCGCGCTGGGTCTCTACTTCAGAAGCATGCGGCGGGAGCGTGCGCTCATCGTCGGCTGGTCGCTGCTGCTGGCGGCGTCCTTCTACATCCATCTCTATCTCGCGGCGATGGTCGCGGCGGTGCTGCTCGCCTGCGCACTCGACCTCTTCCGGCGCACCCGGCGCGGCGCGACGCTGGCGGCGCACGCGATTCCGATAGCCGTTCTCCTGCTTACCTTCCCGCCGATGCTCGGTACATCGCTCGGCAACGCCGTGCAGAACGACGGCTTCGGCTATTACTCGATGAACCTGCTGGCGCCGCTCATCAACCTGCCGACCGACTGGCTCGGCACGACGGGGCAATATGAGGGCTACAATTACCTCGGGCCCGGCCTGATCGCGCTCATCGCCGTGGCGCTCTTCTCGCGCCCCGCGGCGTCGGAGAGCCGCCCTCTTTTCGGGCGGTATCTGATTCTGGCGCTGCTGGCCTGTTTCCTCTACGCGCTGTCCAACAAGATTTACGCGGGCACGCTGAAAGTGGCGAGTTGGCCGCAACCCGCATTCCTCGTGCCGATCTTCGGCACTTTCCGCTCGTCCGGCCGCATGTTCTGGATCGTGTCGTATGCGCTGGTCTTTTTCGCCGTGGCGCGGACGACGGCGGCCGTGCAGGCGCGCACCCTGCTCGGTTTCGCCGTGGTCGTCGCGCTGCAAGCGGCGGTGCTGAATCCCGATTTCGCCGGGGTTCGCGAGGCCCTGCGGCGCCCGCCGTTCACGCCCGCCGACCCGGTCGCCTGGCGCGCGGCGCTCGACGGGGTGAAGACCATGCACGTCTTTCCGAAATTCCTGTGCAACGCCTGGTCGCGGGAAATCCTGCCGTTGCAGGTCATCGCCGCCGGCGGGGGCTACAATATAACCACCGGCTCCATCGCCCGCTACAGCGCCGATTGCGATGCGACGGCGGCGGAGATCGCCGCATCCGACCCCGACACGGCGGCTTATGTGTTCGTGCGCGAAAAGTTCAGCGACGAGGAGATCCGTGCTTATGTGCCCCACAGGGCGCGGTGCGGCCAGCTCGATATCTGGGTCGTCTGCCGCAAGGAGCAGCCGGCCGGGTGAGGGACGGCACAAGGGGTATTGCGGCTTCGGCATTGCGGCTTCGGCGTTTCCGCTTTATCGCTAGAGCACTTTCCGATCGGATGGGCTCATCCGGTCGATCGGGATTCGCTCATCGCTTCACGCCAACCCTGTTCGGGACGACCGCAAGACCCATGCTCCAGCTCTTCCGCAACGCCGGCCGCAACTGGTTCGGCAAAGCCCTCACGACAGTCCTGTTCGGGCTGCTCATTCTCTCTTTCGCCATCTGGGGCGTGGCGGACTGGGTTACGAATCCGGGCGGCAACACCGTCGCCACCGTCGGCGCGCGCACCATCTCCACCGAGCAGATGCGGGAGGCGTATCTCAACCAGTTGCAGGCGCTGCAACGCCAGCTCCGCACGCCCGTCACGCCGGAGCAGGCGCGGGCGCTGGGGCTCGACCGGCAGGTGCTGGGCCAGCTCGTCGGCCAGGCGGTGCTCGATTCCGAAGCCGACGCGTTCCGGCTCGCCGTGCCCGACGCCACCATCGTCGATATCGTCACGCGCGAGCCGCAATTCCGCGATTCCGCCGGCAACTTCAACCGCGCCGCCTTCGACGCCGCCCTGCGGAACGCCGGAATCTCCGAACAGACCTTCGTCGACGAGCAGCGCGCCGTGCTGCCGCGCCGCCAGTTCGCCGAAAGCGTCGCCGGCGACGTGGCCGCCATCCGGCCGATGCAGGAAGCCTTCCACCGCTTCGCGGCGGAACGGCGCGCGGCGCGCTATGCCACGCTGACCGCGCAGGCGGCGGGCCCGATCGCAGACCCCGACGACGCCACGCTGGAAAGCTGGTTCAACGAACGCAAGAGCGTGTTCCGGCTGCCGGAATTTCGCGCGCTCTCGGTTCTTTCCATCGAGCCCGAAACGCTGGCGAAACCTGAAAACGTCTCACGCGAGGCGGCGTTGGCCCGCTACGAGGCCGACAAGGAAAGCCGCTACGGGACACCGGAGACGCGCCACCTGCAACAGATCGTGTTCAAGGATGCGGGCGAAGCCGCGGCGGCCCACGAGCGCCTGAATGCGGGCGAGACGTTCGAGGCTGTCGCCGCCGGGCGCGGCGTGGCGGAGGCCGATTACGATCTCGGCCTCGTCACGCGCGAGGAAGTATTCGATCCGGCCGTGGCGCAGGCCGCTTTCGCGCTCGACGCACCGGGCGTCACCGCGCCTGTGCAGGGGCGCTTCGGCAGCGTGATCGCGCGCGTGGTGTCGATCACGCCGCCGTCCGTGCAGTCCTTCGGCGAGGTCGAGCAGTCGGTGCGCCTCGCCATCGCCATCGAGGAGGCGCGCGCCGCCGTGAACGCCCTGCACGATGCTATCGAGGATGCCCGCGCCTCCGCCCGCCCGCTGGCGGAAATCGCGAAGGAGAACGGGCTCCCGCTCCAGACGATCCCCGCGGTCGACGGCAGCGGACGGGACGCTGCCGGTAACCCCGTGCCGGATCTGGCGACGGGGGCCGATCTGCTCGGCGCGGCCTTCGCCTCTGACATCGGCGCGGACAACGCCCCGCTGCGCCGGCAGACCAGCACCGGCGCCGGCTATGTCTGGTTCGACGTGACGGAAGTCACCCCCGCGCGCGACCGCACCTTCGCCGAGGCGCGCGAGGACGCGGTGAAACGCTGGCGCACCGAAGCTGTCGCCGACCGGCTCGCCACGGTGGCTGGCGACATCGTGGCGCGTCTCGACAAGGGTGAGGCGTTCGAGGACATCGTGGCGACGCTGCCGGAAGGCGCGCTTGCCGCGCCGATCGCGGCCGTCGCCGACATTGCCCGCAACAGCCAGACCGGCGGCCTGCCGCCCGCCGCCGTGCAGCAGATCTTCGCCACGCACAAGGGCAAGGCCGGTTCCGCCGCCCTGCCCGGCGGGCGCATCGTGTTCCTGGTGACGGAGGCGGCCACGCTGCCCTTCGCGGCGGATGCGCCGCAGGCGGCGGCACTGGCCCGGCAACTGGGCACGGCGCTCGCCGACGATCTGCTGGCCGAATACGTCGCATGGCGGCAGGCGGAACTGAAGCCGACATTCAACGAGCAGGCGTTGCGGGCCGCCACCGGCGCGGGCGCCGCCGGGCTCTGATCCCGGGCGGCGTTCGACCCGGAGCGCTTTCCGATCAGATGGAATCATTTGACCGACGGGAATTCGCTCAAAACAAAGAAATCCGGCTTCTCTCCCGTTTCGATTAAAACGGGAGAGAAGCTAAAGCCGGATGCAGCTTCAGACGTTTGTCCTGCATCGGATCTGTTGACGAAGCAATCTCCGTTTCCGGTCCGGTGCCCATGCTGTTCAGGATGACGACATGTCCGACATGCTTTTTTCCGACGCCTTCAGGGCCGCCTACGATGCGGGCGCGCCCGGCGTCGTCAGTACGACGCTGGTCGCGGATCTCGAAACGCCCGTCGCCGCTTTCCTCAAGTTGCGGGCCATCGCGCGCGGCCCCTCCCTGTTGCTGGAATCGGTGGAGGGCGGCGCGGCGCGCGGGCGCTATTCCATCATCGGGCTCAACCCGGATATCGTCTGGCGCTGCCGTGACGGCGCGGTCGCCGTCGAGCGAACGGACGGCGCGCCGCAGGCCGATCCGCGGCCGCCGCTCGAAAGCCTGCGCGCCCTGCTCGCGGAGAGCCGCCTCGACCTGCCGCGCGGCCTGCCGGCCATGGCGGCGGGCGTGTTCGGCTATCTCGGCTATGACATGGTGCGGCTGATGGAGCGCCTGCCCGCCCCGCCGCCGGACGTGCTCGGCGTGCCGGATGCGGTGATGGTGCGCCCCACGCTCATCGCGGTGTTCGATTCCGTCACCGACGCGCTGTCGCTGGTAACGCCCGTGCGTCCGCTTCCCGGCGTGAGCGCGCGGCAGGCCCACGAGGCGGCCGTGGCGCGGATCGAGGAAGCCATCGCGGCGCTGGACGCGCCGCTGCCGCACGACCAGCCCGTCGACGCCGCGGCGCTGGCGGTCCCGGAACCCGTTTCCAACACCGCGCCCGACGACTTCCGCCGGATGGTGGCGCGCGCCAAGGAATACATCAAGGCCGGCGACATCTTTCAGGTGGTGCTGTCGCAGCGCTTCGACGCGCCGTTCTCCCTGCCGCCGCTGTCGCTCTATCGGGCGCTGCGGCGCTCCAACCCCTCTCCCTACCTCGCCTTTCTGGACTTCAACGATTTTCAGGTGGTGTGCTCCAGCCCCGAAATTCTGGTGAAGGTGGCGGACGGCGAAGTCACGGTGCGCCCCATCGCCGGCACCCGCCGCCGGGGCGAGACGCCATCGGCCGACGCGGCGCTGGCGGCGGAGCTTCTCGCCGACCCCAAGGAGCGGGCGGAACATCTGATGCTGCTCGACCTCGGCCGCAACGATGTCGGACGCGTCTCGGCGACGGGCACCGTGCGGGTGACGGACAGCTTCTATCTCGAATATTACAGTCAGGTGATGCACATCGTCTCCAACGTCGTCGGACGTCTCGATCCGAAGCATGACGTGATCGACGCGCTGGCGGCAGGTTTCCCGGCCGGCACCGTTTCCGGCGCGCCCAAGGTGCGGGCGATGGAGATCATCGACGAGCTGGAAAAGCACAAGCGCGGCCCCTATGCCGGCTGCATCGGCTATTTCAGCGCCGGGGGCGACATGGATACCTGCATCGTATTGCGCACCGCCATCATCAGAAACGGACGCATGTCCGTGCAGGCCGGCGCGGGCATCGTGCACGATTCCGATCCCGAGAGCGAATTGCAGGAATGCATCAACAAGGCGCGCGCGCAGTTCCGCGCGGCGGAGGAAGCCGTGCGCTTCGCCGCCAGCGCCGGACGGGGGCAGTAGTCGGCATGAATCCGGCGCGTCCATTGCAGGAAACGCACGACGCGCAGGTGCATCTCGACCTGCGCGGGCTGAAATGCCCGCTGCCCGTGTTGCGCACGCGCAAGGCTTTGGCGCGCGCGGCGCCCGGCACGCTGCTCGTCGTCTCATGCACCGATCCGCTGGCGGGAATCGACATTCCCCACCTCGTGCATGAGACGGGACACAAGCTGGAAAAGGATACGCCCGCCGAAGGCGGGCGCGTGTTCACCATCCGCGTGATCGGCGATCAGCCGGCAGGCTTGGCCACCGTGTCGTCGCCGGTCACCGTCTGAATGACTTCGAAACCTTCGAACTGCGGATGCCCGAGATAGAGCGGCTTGCGATCGCCGGCGCTGCGGTGGGCGGCCCGGAACGCCTCGGAGCGCGTCCATGCCTCGAAATCCGCCTTCGACCGCCACACCGTATGCGACGAGTAGAGCGTGTGGTCGTCCGCCTCGGGGCCGCGCAGCAGGTGGAACTCGACGAAACCCGGCACCTCATGCAGATGGACATCGCGGGACAGCCAGACTTCCTCGAAGGCGGCTTCCGACCCTTTCTCCACCTTGAAGCGGTTCATGGCGATGAATTGTGACATTGATGCCTTACCTCTCGCGGAATGACGTGGTGATCGCTTCCGTCAGTGGACGGGTCAGATAATCGAGGACCGTGCGCTCGCCGGTGGGGAAGATGACTTCGGCCGGCATGCCGGGCCGCAGACGCGCCTTGAGATCCTCGGGCACATCGGTATTGCGAACCGCGACCTGCGCCAGAAAGTAGGGCATGCGCGTGTTCTCGTCGATCAGGCGGTCGCGGGAAATATCCTCCAGCGTACCCATGATCAGCGGCGTCGTGCGGGAATGGAACGCGGGAAAACGCACCTCGGCGCCCAGCCCGGTGAACACCCGGTCGACGTCGGTCACGTCGATATGCACTTCCACCACGAGGTCGTCGTCTTCGGGCACGATTTCCAGCAGCGTGTCGCCGGGACGGATGACGCCGCCCAGGGTGAATACTTTCAGGTTATGGACGACGCCGGAGCGCGGCGCGGTGACGTCGATGCGGCGGAGAACGTCCCTGGCGACGCGGATGCGCTCCTGAAGGTCGCCGAGCTTCAGCCGGGTGTCGGCGAGATTCTGGCTGACCTGCTCCTGAAACTCCTGCTGGACCTGGCGGATCTGGATTTCCATCTCGCTGATGGCGTTGGCCGCCTTGGCGCTGTCGGCCTGATTGCGACCGACGATGCCGTCGAGACGCGCCTTCTCGCGCTCCAGCGCGGATTCGCGCGTCTTCGACACCAGCCCCTTCTTGGCCAGCGCCTTCACGCCGACGAGTTCGTCATCGATGAAGAAAAGTTGCTGCATCGCGGACTGACGTTCGCGGTCGAGCCCCTCGATCTCGGACTTGTACTGGATGACGCGGGTCTTCATCACGTCGATCTGACCATCGAGCGAGGCGCGGCGTTCCCGAAACTGGGCTTCCTGATCGGCGATGGCGCGGGCAACCTCGGAATCGTCGCCGCGGGCGGTCAATTCCGCCGGAAAAGTGATGGCGTTCTGCAAGTCGCGCTCCGCCAAAAGCCGCGCCTCAAGCGCCAGCATCGCATCGAGCTGACGCCGGGTCGCCGCGTAATTGGCGTCGGAACTGGTCGCGTCGAGCCGGAACAGCACCTGCCCCTGCTCCACGCGGCTGCCGCTGCTCACGTTGATCTCACGCACGATGCCGCCTTCGAGATGCTGGACGGCCTTGCGCTTGCCCTCCACCGAGACGACGCCCGTAGCGACCACGGCGCTGTCGATGTTCGCCAACGCCGCCCAGCCGCCCAGCAGTCCGAAGGTGAGGATGATCACGGTGTAGCCAAAGCGGGCCACCGGCCGGTAGTCGCTGGAAATATGGGGCGCTTTTTCACTCACGATCCTGATACCTTCTCCACCGGACACCGTCCGCCCGCAATCCGTGCGAGGCCGTCTCCATCACCGGCCGCGTCAACCCTTGGCCACCGCCTGCCCGGCGCCGGGCACCGCCGGGGGCTTGCCCTGCCCGCCGCCCGGCTGCTGGGTGCCGACCGACGGCTGCGCCACGACGCGCGGCCCCATGACGCGGGCCAGCACCTCATCGCGCTCGCCGAACGCCTGCACAGCCCCGTCGGAGACCATGAGGATCGCGTCGCACAACGTCAGTATATTGGTCTTGTGGGTGACGAGCACAACCGTCCTGCGCGCCTGTTTCAACGCCCGAATGGTGTTCATCAGCGCCTGTTCGCCGGCGGCGTCGAGATTGGCGTTGGGCTCGTCCAGCACGATGAGCGCCGGCAACCCGTAGATGGCCCGCGCAAGCCCGACGCGCTGGCGCTGCCCGCCCGACAGCGCATGGCCGCCGTCGCCGATCTGGGTGTTGTAACCCTGCGGCAGATGCTGGATCATCTCGTGAACGCCCGCCATCTGCGCCGCCCTGACAACCTTCTCCTCATCGGGAGAATCGAAGCGGGCGATGTTCTCGGCGATGGTGCCGCCGAACAGCTCGACATCCTGCGGAAGATAGCCGAGCGACTGGCCGAGTTGCTCGGGATCCCAGTGCTTGAGATCCGAGCCGTCGAGGCGCACGGCGCCGGCAATGGCCGGCCAGACGCCCACGATGGCGCGCGCCAGGCTCGACTTGCCGGCCGCGCTCGGGCCGATGATGCCGAGAACGGTGCCTTCGCGCACGCCGAACGAGACGCCCTTGAGCACCGGCAGATCCCGGCCGGGAGCGCGCACCACCAGGTTTTCCACCACGAGCTGGCCCTTGGCGTCGGGCAGCCGCATGCGGGCCGGGCCGGCCGGAACCGCCGTCAACAGCATGCGCACCCGCTTGAGAGCGCCGCGCATACCCACGAACCCCTTCCAGTTGCCGATCGCGAGTTCGATCGGCTGCGTGCAGCGCCCGACGATGATCGAGGCGGCGATCATCATGCCGGGCGAGATCTCGCGATTGATGGCGAGATAGGCGCCGATGCCCAGAATGAGGCTCTGGGAAAACATGCGGTTGAAGCGGCTGGCCGACATCAGGTAGCCGGCGCGGTCGGAAGCCTGGGCCTGCCAGCCGAGCGCGGCATGGCGGCTTTCCTCCCAACGGTGGCGCAGGCGGGACACCATGCCCATGGCCTGAAGCACCTCGGCATTGCGAAAAGTGGCCGCCGCCTTGCCGGAAGCGGCGATCGACGCCTTGGTGGCCTTGTCGAGCACCGGCCGCGTCGCGCGGTCGTTGGCGATGGCGAGGATCGCGGAAATGATGCAGGTGACGATGGCGAACACGCCATACCAGGGATGCATCAGGAAGGCGACGATCACGTAGACCGGCACCCACGGCAGGTCGCACCCGGCGATGATGCCGGCGCCGGTGAAGAATTCGCGCACCGTATCGACGTCGCGCAGCACCTGCGTATGCCCCTGGGAGGGCTGCTGGACCGTGGCGCGCTGGACGGCGTCGAACGCTTCGGTCTGCACCTCGGCGTCGAACGCGAGGCCGGCGCGCACCAGAAGCCGCGTTCTCACCGTCTCCAGCACGGACGCCGTCATGTAAAGGAGCGCGACGATCAGCGTCAGCAGCAGCAGCGTGGTGACGTTGCGGCTCGACAGGACGCGGTCGTAGACCTGCATCATGTAGAGCGGGCCGACGAGCGCCAGCACGTTGATGAACAGGCTGAAGAACACCGCCGTGAGAATGGCCGGGCGCGCCGCGCGGAAGGCAAGGTCGAGAGCGTTTTCTCCCGGACGCAGCGCGGAACGCCCCGCACCGGCGACGACCGCTCCGTTGCCGGCCCCCTCCTGCCCCGAGGCGCGGGAAAAGAGTGACGCCACGGCATCGCCGACGCCTGCGGTCCAGCGCCCGACCTGATCCCGGAATTTCGCGATATCGACTGCCATATTGGAACGGTTCCTGCTGTCCAGACCTCCGGCTCCCGACCGCGCATCGGAAACCCGCGACCGCGCACCCTGCATCGCCGCCGCCCGCGCAAGGACGACGCCGCCCGCCTGACGCGCGCTGCACGATGCCTCTTACATACGGGAAAACACGCCATCAGCGCAATAGCCGCAATCGGGCGCAGACATTGCAACCAAAATAACGTTGCGCATGTACGCCCCACGCATTAACAAAAACGTCACTATTAAATAGAAAATCATTTAATGCATATGAAATTGCCGGCACTTTTCTCACTAACAAATATCAAAATTTTCCCGCAAGCAAATATCCTTGCAAAGACGATTTATACACGCATCGAATCGATGAGCATTTCATGACATATGTCATATTTTTGATAACAAATAAATGTCTATATCAATAAATATTTAGACTATTAATTTCTAATATGAAAAATACAAATTTTGATATATTTTTCATAAATTTGTATATGATTTTTTTATACTGATATAAAATGACTAATGTGTTATATATCATCAATGCACACGATATGAGTGGCGCGCCATGAGCAGCGATGTCCTTCTTCCTCATCCGTTCTGCCACTGGTCGGGCTGGAGCGGCGCCGAACTGGCCATCCTGCGCGATGCCGCCGACACATTGGGAAGCGCCGGATTCGACGTCGACGCCGGCTGGGGCGTTTCCGACGAAGGCGATGCGTGGTTCGCCCTTTGCGACGCGCGCACCGGCGCCCTGATCCTGCATGTCGCCCGGATCGACAAGACATTCACGGCCGTTTCGCCGGCACTCGACAGCGCGCTGTATACGGCCGAATTGCCGGCGCTGATCGCCGAAGCGCTGCCACGCCTCACGCGCATGTCGCCTGCGGCGCTTTCCTCTCCGCACCCGTAGCGCCTTCCGGCTTGCCTCCCGCGCACAGGACGGTTCAGGAGACTTGTACCGATCTCAAAAATGAAGTAATACGTTGAAAATAAAGCACATGAACGCCACGAACCTGCCGCGCCGGAAAATTCACGCGCTTACAGTGAAAGAATGATTAAGTGAAATGATCCATTCCAGAAGCTGATAGAGAAATTCTTTTACCCCCTGGAATCAGGGACATCGTTTTATAATTTTCAGTTGTTTGTGAGGCGCGGATGTATACGAACCAACGTCAAACGCCGGACACAAAGGAACTGCGCCGCGTCGGTGGGCGGTGGCTCAAGGAGCGCCGCGAAAGCGCCGGCCTGTCCCAGCGGCAACTGGCGGATATCCTGGGCGTTGAATACTATACATTCATTTCACAGATCGAGACGGGACACGGGCGCATTCCACCGGACCGCTATGAGGCGTGGGCCAACGCCATCGGCCTCTCGCTTGCGGACTTCGTTCGCGAAATCCTGCGCTATTACGATCCCGTCACCTTTTCCATCCTGTTCGGCAACGCATCCCCGACGGAAGCCGACACGGCGAGCGAGGGTGTGCTCGCGGCGGAAAACCGGCAATTGCGCGAGCAGGTGCGCGAGCTGCAACGTCTGCTCGGCAAGAAGACGATGGAGCTGGAACTTGCGCGCGAGCGTCTGTCGCCCCTGCCGCCCTCGATCGGCGAGGCTTCAGACAGCGGGAATCGCACGCTCCGCAAGGGCGCCGGCAAGCACCGTGCAACCGGTGCGGATAAAGGCGATGCAAGCCACGGCGGCGCACAGCAACCCCTCGCCGCGGAAGCCCCCTGCGGCGGCGCGCGCCTGAGTACGGCGGAAGACTGAACACCTGAAGACCGGACATTTGGAGCATCGCGCAGAAAAGCGGATGCCCGTTTTCGCCGACGAAGATGCGTAAAATCAAAAAGTTAGAGCAATCTGCACTCAAGCCGGTCTAACGATTTGAACGCAAGTTGCGGTAAAACACGGAATTTGAAGCGCCGGTTCTGATTTCATCAGAACGTCCGGCGCCCGGAAAGCGCCATGCCGGGTATCATCGAATGCACACCGCTTGAAGCGCAAAGGCAGGCTGTGAGGGAGAATGCCCCGATGCCTGTCCGATGCATTTTGCGCTATCGTCTCGGCGCTTTTATGCGATAAGGTCGCGCAACCTCTCGCTCCGGTCGCCGGTCCGCTTTTCCGATAGCCCGCCCCATCCCGCCGGGATGCCTGCGGGAGACGGGCCGCCGGCGCGGATATCCCGATTCTCGCAATTCAAATGGTCGTCCGATGGCAAACAAGGCTTTGAGCCTGATTCCGCAACTGTGGTTCAAGTTCGGCCTGGTTCGCCTCTGGCGGCTCGTTCCGCGCCCGCTGCGTCGGCGCATCGTCGCGCGTATCATCCCCCTGCCGAAGCGCGCCGGCCGCAGGCTCGCCGCGCCGCAGGCGCCGGTATTGATGTGCGGCTTCCTTTCCAGCCCGCTCGGATTGGGCTGGAGCGCGCGCCTCACCCGCGGCCTCGTGGAAGAGGCCGGAATGCCGATCCGCGACTTCGACATCGGCCACGCCTTCGCCACCGGCGAAAGGGACGCCGCGCTTCCCGATGCGACAGGCCCGGCCACGGTCCTCTTCACCTTCAATCCGGGCCAGTTCGGCTACGCGCTGCAATTCTTGCCCGCCGACATCCTGCGCGACAAGTACATCATCGGTTACTGTGTCTGGGAACTGGAGCAAATTCCCGAGAACTGGCTGGCTCCTCTGTCACTCGTCGACGAAATCTGGGTGCCGACGCATTTCGTGCGCCGCGCCTTCGAGAATGCCGGCGTGACGCTGCCGATTCGCATCGTGCCTCACATCATGCAGGCACCCGCCGGCCTCGCCGCCGACCGGGCGCGCTTCGGCTGGCCGGAGGATGCCTTCGTCGCAACGGTGGTGGCCAGCCTGCGCTCAAGCCTTGCGCGGAAAAACCCGCTTGCGGCGATCGACGCGTTCCGGCTCGCCTTTCCGCGGCAGGAGAATGCGCTGCTCATCCTGAAACTCGGCGACTCGCATCTGGAGGCGGAAGCGCTGGCGAAGGTGCGCGCCCACATCGGCGACGATCCGCGCATTCGCCTCCTCCTCGATACGCTCGACGACGACGACATGTGGACGCTTCTCGCCTCCTCGGACGCCATCGTCTCCCTGCACCGCGCGGAGGGGTTCGGGCTCGTTCCGGCGCAGGCGATGCTCGCCGGCCGGCCCGTGATCGCGACCGGCTGGTCGGGCAATCTCGACTTCATGTCCGACGACACCGCCTGTCTGGTGCCGGCGAAGATGATCCCCGTCAGCGATCCGAGCGAGCTCTACGTGGCGCCCGATCTCCATTGGGCCGAACCCGACATCGCGCAGGCGGCCGCGCACCTGCGCCGCCTGCATGACGACCCGGCTGAACGCGAAGCGCTCGGCCAGCGCGCGCGCGCAGGGATCGAGACCTATTTCCGCGAGGCGAAGGCCCCCGTGCTGGCCGCCATCCGGCAATGGAAATCCGCCGAAGAATCGTAAACACGCGGACAGAATTCAGCCATAATACAGACACACGGAATTGTTCAGATGTTGCCAAGCCCGCGCAAGGCCAAACATCCGGGGCGCGCGGCAGCAGAGTAACAGGCGCGTATTCGTCGATCCGGCGACGCGCGTGCAGGGAGTATCCGGTCATGCTCAAGGCTGATCTTCGACAGATCCTGCGGTGGCCCGTGCCCGCGAGGCGTTTTGCAGCGGCGTTGCTCGCCGCGCTCGCCGTTCTGTCCACGATCGCGGTCGCCACGCCACCGGCCGCCGCGGTGACGCTCGTCAACACGGACCAGGACAACGTCGGGGAATTGCCCGTCGTCGACGTTCAGTATCGTCACGGACCGCCGCCGCCGCCTTATTACGGACGACGTTACGGCCCGCCGCCGCCGCGTTATTATGGACCGCCCCCGCACTGGCGCGGCCATTACCGGCATCCGCGGCGTCCGCCACCCCCGCCGCCGTACTGGCGTCGCCCGCCTCCGCCGCCCTATTACTACCGCAGCGACCGCGGCGACGCGGCCGCCGCAGCGGTTGCGGCGGGCTTGCTGGGCATTGCAGCCGGCGCGGCGATCGCCTCGCAGAACAATCCGCCGCCGCCGCGCCCCGATGCCGCATGGCTCAGCTATTGCGCCAACAAATATCGCTCGTTCGATCCCGCCAGCGGCACCTATCTCGGCTACGACGGCCGGCGGCATCTCTGTCAGTAGGCCGGGCGGTCAGCCGAAACGGCGCTCGATATAGTCGTTGACGAGGGTCTTGAACTCGTCGGCGATACCGGCGCCCTTGAGGGTCATCGCCTTCTCGCCGTCGATGAACACGGGGGCGGAAGGCGTTTCGCCGGTGCCGGGAAGCGAGATGCCGATATCGGCATGTTTCGACTCTCCCGGCCCGTTAACGATGCAGCCCATGACCGCGACATTGAGGTTCTCGACGCCGGGATAGCGCGTCTTCCACTCCGGCATGGATGTCGTGATCCAGCTCTGGATATCGCGCGCCAGTTCCTGAAACACCGTCGAGGTGGTGCGCCCGCAGCCGGGGCAGGCGGCGACGAGCGGCACGAAGGTGCGGAACCCCATCGTCTGCAACAGTTCCTGCGCGGCCCGCACCTCCAGCGAGCGGTCGCCGCCGGGCTCGGGCGTGAGCGAATAGCGGATGGTGTCGCCGACGCCTTCCTGCAACAGGATGCCGAGCGCCGCCGATGACGCGACGATGCCCTTGGAGCCCATGCCCGCCTCGGTCAGCCCGAGATGCAACGCATAATCGGACCGGCGGGCGAGATCGCGATAGACCGCGATCAGATCCTGCACCGCCGACACCTTCGCCGACAAAATGATGCGATCGCGCGGCAGGCCGATTTCTTCCGCCCGCGCCGCCGACAGCAACGCCGACTGCACCAGCGCCTCGCGCGTGACGGCGCGCGTGTCGAGCGGCGTTTCGCTCTTCGCGTTCACGTCCATCAGGCGCGTCAGCAATTCCTGGTCGAGCGAACCCCAGTTCGCCCCGATACGCACCGGCTTGCCGTTGCGGGCGGCGATTTCGACGATGGTCGAGAACTGCTTGTCGCGCTTGTCGCGAAAGCCGACATTGCCGGGGTTGATGCGGTATTTCGCCAGCGCCTCGGCACAAGCGGGATGATCCGTCAGCAACTTGTGGCCGATATAGTGGAAATCGCCGACGAGCGGCACTTCCACGCCCCGCACCATCAGCGCATCGCGGATATAGGGCACCGCGCGCGCGGCCTCGTCACGATCCACGGTGATGCGCACCAGTTCCGAACCGGTGCGCGCCAACGCCGCGACCTGCTGCACGGTGGCGGCGACATCGGCCGTGTCGGTATTGGTCATCGACTGGACGACGACCGGCGCGCCGCCTCCGACCACGACGCCCCCGACATCGACGGCGACGGTGCGATGGCGGGCGGCCGGGCGAGCCTCGGCGGACAGGGACGCGGAAACAAGATTCATCAGGATGGTATCCAGGAAATCGGCAACCTCGGCACCATGCTTATATCGTTCATCAGGCGGGTTGGGCAACCGAATCCTGCCCGCCGGCCGACGGCGAAGGCGCCACGCAATGCGCGCAGGTGCCCGCGATTTCCACTACCCCGGCACGCGGCTTGAAACCCGCCTCGCCCAGCACCTTCGCCAGCGCGCCGCTGAACGCCGGCGAGATCGCCTCATCCACTCCGCCGCACTGCTCGCAGATCAGGAACACGACGAGTTCGCCCGGCGCATGCGCGTGCGGGCAGGCGATGAAGGCGTTGCGCGTTTCCAGCTTGTGGATGAAGCCCTGTTCGAGCAGAAACTCCAGCGCGCGGTAAATGGTGATCGGGGCGACGCGTTTTTGCGCTTCCCGCCCCATGATCTCCGCGATGTCGTAGGCGCCGAGCGGCCGATGCGTGGTGTAGAGCGCGGACAATACGTCGTGGCGAATGGGTGTCATGCGCACGCCGCGCGTCCGGCACAGATCGGCCGCGCGTTGCAGCGCCTGCGGCGCGAGCGCCGCCCGGTGCGTGGCGTGATCGCAGCCCCCTCCCCCCGCGTGGATGTGCGGCTGCCCCTCGTGGGGCCTTTCCTCATGCGGGTGCCCATGAAAATGGTCCGCCGAGCCGCCGTTGACAGGACGAGCGTTCACGCCGTTCTCCTCGCTTCCCGATTTTCCACATCCGGCTGCCGCCGCAGCGCACTATACCATTTTTTTCCAGCGCCGCATCCCGCGCCCCGAAAGACCGCCGCATGCCGCCGTGCGTCATATTATGACATGACAAGTGCGCCTATGATATGCATGTTCGTTGCGGTTTGCCGCTGTTCGATGCCTTTGCGCATGTTGATCTCTCCACGGGAAGCCAGGGAGGCTTATGCCCATGTCTCTGAAATCGCGTACTGCTGTCGTTACCGGCTCCACGAGCGGAATCGGCCTCGCCATCGCCCGCGCCTATGCGCGCGAGGGCGCCAACGTCGTCATCAACGGCTTCGGCGATGCGGCGGCCATCGAAAAGGAGCGTCTTGGCATCGAGGACGAATTCGGCGTCAAGGCCTTCTATTCCGGCGCGGATCTCTCCAAGGCCGATGAGGCTTTCAATCTCGTGGTCGAGGCTGAAAAGACCTTCGGATCGGTCGATATCCTCGTCAACAACGCCGGCATCCAGTTCGTCTCGCCGGTGGAGGAATTTCCGGTCGAGAAGTGGGATCTGATCATCGCCCTCAACCTCTCCGCCGCCTTCCACACCACGCGCGCCGCCATTCCCGGCATGAAGGAGCGCAAGTTCGGCCGCGTCATCAACACGGCCTCCGCCCATGCGCTGATCGCCTCGCCCTTCAAGTCCGCCTATGTCTCGGCCAAGCACGGCATCGCCGGCTTCACCAAGACGGTGGCGCTGGAAACGGCAACCTTCGGCATCACCGCGAACGCGATTTGCCCCGGCTATGTCTGGACGCCGCTGGTCGAGAAGCAGATTCCCGACACCGCCAAGGCGCGCGGCCTCACCGAAGAGCAGGTGAAGCGCGACGTCCTGCTCGCCGCCCAGCCCACGAAGGAATTCGTGACGGTGGACGAAGTGGCGGCGCTGGCCGTGTTCCTCGCTTCCGACGCCGCCCGCTCCATCACGGGCGCGATCATCCCCGTCGACGGCGGCTGGACGGCTCAGTGACACCTGTCGCGCGGCCGCGCCGGAGCCTGCTGTTCGCTCCCGCCTCGAACGGCCGCGCGCTTGAAAAAGCGCGCGGTCTCGCCTGCGATGCGGTTATCGTCGATCTCGAAGACGCAGTCGCCCCTGCCGTCAAGACGACCGCGCGCGAGGATGCGCGCGCCGCGCTGGCGAAGGGCTTCGGCGGCCGCGAAGTGGCGTTGCGCATCAACGGCCCCGATACGCCGTGGCATGCGGACGATCTGGCGCTGGCGGCGCGGGCCGCGCCCGACGCCGTGCTGATCCCCAAGGTGTCTTCGGCGGAGACCGTCCGCGACATCGGCCGGCGCCTCGATGCGCTCGGCGCCCCGGCGCATGTGCATGTCTGGGCGATGATCGAGACGGCGCGCGGCGTGCTCGACGCCGACGCCATCGCCCGCACGGCGCGGGAGCCGGCGAGCCGCCTCACCCTTTTCGTCATCGGCGCGAACGACCTCGCCCGCGAGACCGGCGCCCGCGTGCGGCCGGGCCGGGCCGCGCTGCTGCCATGGCTGCAACAGACGCTGCTCGCCGCGCGCGCCGGCGGCCTTGCCGTCATCGATTCCGTCTACAACGATTTCAACGACGCGACGGGCTTCACACAAGAATGCGAACAAGGCCGCGATCTGGGCTTCGACGGCAAGTCGCTGATCCATCCGGCGCAAATCGACGCCGCCAACGCGGCTTTCGGCCCCTCTCCGGCGGAAATCGAAGAGGCGCACGCGCTGATCGCCGCCTTTGCCGCGCCTGAAAACGCCGGCAAGGGCGCGGTGACGTTCCGCGGCCGCATGATCGAAGACCTGCATGTGACGATGGCGCGGCAGGTGCTGGCGCTCGCCGACGCCATCGCCGCGCTGCACCGTAACTGACAAAAAAGCGCCGGGCCTCATATCGGCCCGGCACCTCGATATCGTTCGGAAAGTCCCGGCGGATCAGATATGAATGGCGCGCTTGTCCACGGCCAGCGCCGCTTCCTTCACCGCCTCGGAGCGGGTCGGGTGGGCGTGGGTGGTGCGGGCGAGATCCTCGCTGGAGCCGCCGAACTCCATCAGCACTGTCGCCTCGTGGATCAGTTCGCCCGCCTCGGGCCCGATGATGTGGACGCCGAGCACACGGTCGGTCGCGGCGTCCGCCAGCACCTTCACGAAGCCTTCCGACTGGCGGTTGACCTTGGCGCGGGAATTGGCGGTGAAGGGGAATTTGCCGACATTGTAGGCGATGCCGGCGTCCTTCAGCTCCTCTTCCGTCCGGCCGACGGAGGCGACCTCCGGCGTGGTGTAGATCACCGCCGGAATGACGTCGTAATTGACGTGCCCCGCCTTGCCGGCGAGCAGTTCGACGGCGGCGACGCCCTCCTCCTCGGCCTTGTGCGCGAGCATCGGCCCGGCGATGACGTCGCCGATGGCCAGAATGCCCGGCACGTTGGTGCGGTAGTGGTCGTCGACCACCACGCGGCCGCGCGGGTCGAGCGCGACGCCCACGGCGTCGAGCCCCAGGCCGGCCGTGTAGGGCACGCGGCCCGTCGCCACCAGCACGATGTCGGCCTCGATCACCTCCGCCGCGCCGCCCGCGACCGGCTCCACCGTCACCTTCGCGCCCGCGCCGGTGTTCTCGACGCCCGTCACCTTGGTGCCCAGCCTGAAGGCAAAGCCCTGCTTGGTCAGGATGCGCTGGAACTGCTTCGCGACCTCGCCGTCGTTGCCGGGAATGATGCGGTCGAGGAACTCCACGACCGTCACTTCCGCACCCAGCCGACGCCAGACGGAACCGAGCTCGAGCCCGATGACGCCCGCGCCCACGACGACGAGCTGGCCCGGCACCTTGTCGAGCGACAGCGCGCCGGTCGATGACACGACGACCTTCTCGTCGATCTCGACGCCCGGCAACCGCGCCACGTCCGAACCCGTCGCGATCAGGATGTTCCTGGCCTCGACGACCTGCACGGAACCGTCTTCCGCCGTAACCTCCACCTTGCCCGCCGCCGCAATGCGGCCGGCGCCGTGAAACGCGTCGATCTTGTTCTTCTTGAACAGGAAATCGATGCCCTTGACGTTGCCGTCGATGCCGTCCTGCTTGAAGGCCTGCAGCTTCTCGATGTCGATCTCGGGCTGGCTCACCTTGATGCCCAGACCATCGAAGGCATGGCCGGCTTCCTCGAACTTTTCGGAAGCGAACAGCAGCGCCTTGGAAGGAATGCAGCCGACGTTCAGGCAGGTGCCGCCGTGCGTCTTGCGCTTTTCGACCACGGCCGTCTTCAGCCCGAGTTGCGCCGCGCGAATGGCCGCCACGTAACCGCCGGGGCCGGTGCCGATTACCACGAGATCATAGGACATGGGATTTCCTGCCTGCCGCTTTCCTGCGCGCCTTGGACCGGTCCGCCGGGTGCGTCCGGCCGTCACAAATCATAACGGGGAAAAGCGCCCTCCGGCAACGGCCGAAAGGCGCCTCGCAATCAGAGGTCGAGCACGAGACGCGCCGGATCCTCGAGGTTCTCCTTGATGCGGACGAGGAAGGTGACCGCCTCCTTGCCGTCGATGACGCGGTGATCGTAGGACACCGCGAGATACATCATCGGCCGCGCCACGATCTGCCCCTTGTACACGACCGGCCGCTGCTCGATGCGGTGCATGCCGAGGATGGCGGACTGGGGCGCGTTCAGGATCGGGGTCGACAGCAGCGAACCATAGACGCCGCCGTTGGAGATCGTGAAGGTGCCGCCCTGCATTTCCTCGATCTTGAGCTGCCCGTCGCGGGCGCGGCGGCCGAAATCGCCGATCTTTTTCTCGATGCCCGCCACCGACAACTGGTCTGCGTCGCGCACCACCGGCACCACGAGCCCCTTGTCGGTGCCGACAGCCACGCCGATATGATAATAATTCTTGTAGATCAGGTCGGTGCCGTCAAGTTCGGCGTTGACGGCCGGCAGTTCCTTGAGCGCCTGCACCGCCGCCTTGACGAAGAAGCCCATGAAGCCGAGCTTCACGCCGTGCTTCTTCTCGAACGCATCCTTGTACTGGGTGCGAAGCTCCAGAAGGTTGGTCATGTCCACGTCGTTGAACGTGGTCAGCATCGCGGCGTTCGACTGCGCTTCCTTCAGGCGGCGCGCGATCGTCTGGCGCAGCTTGGTCAGACGCACGCGCTCCTCGCGCGCCTCGTCGGAAGGCGCCGAGGGAGCGCGCGGCGCGGCGACAGGCGCGGGGGCCGCAGCCGGCGGGGCGGCGACGGCGGCGAGAATATCGCCCTTCGTCACGCGGCCGTCCTTGCCGGTGCCGGGAATGCCGGCCGGGCTCACACCCGTTTCCGTGGCGATGCGCTGCACGGCCGGACCGTTCTCGAGCCCGGCGGCGGGTGCGGGAGCCGGTGCGGCAGGCGCAGCCGCGGGGGCGGGTGCGGGTTGGGCGGCAGGCGCGGCGGCAGCGCCTTCATTGAACGTGCCGAGCAGGGCGCCGACGCCCACGGTCTCGCCTTCCTTGACGGCGATTTCCGCCAGCACGCCGTCCGCGGGCGCATTGACTTCCAGCGTCACCTTGTCGGTTTCGAGTTCCACCAGGGGTTCGTCGGCCTTGACCGCCTCCCCCACCTTCTTGAACCATTGGCCGACGGTGGCCTCGGTGACGGATTCGCCCAGCGTGGGCACGCGGATTTCGGTCGCCATGATCATGTATCCATTGTGGCCTGCGGCCGGTTACTTGACAGGATGAAGGCCCGGCCGGCGGTGTCGCCGGCCGGATCGTCAATCAGACGGAAAAAGCGTCGTCGAGGAACGCCTGCAACTGCGCGAGATGCTTCGACATCAGGCCGGTCGCCGTGGCGGCGGAGGCGGCGCGCCCCACGTAGCGCGGACGCTTCGCCTTGATGCCCGAATGCCCCAGCGCCCACTCCAGATAAGGCTCCACGAAGGTCCACGAACCCATGTTCTTGGGCTCTTCCTGGCACCAGACGAGATCGGCGTTGCGGAAGCGCGACAGCTCGTTGATCAGCGACTTCACCGGGAACGGATAAAGCTGCTCGACGCGCAGCAGATAGACGTCGTCGATGCCGCGCTTCTCGCGCTCCTCGTAGAGATCGTAGTAGACCTTGCCGGTGGAGAGCACGACGCGACGGATCTTGTCGTCCTTGACCAGCTTGATCTTCTCCTTCGCCAGCCGCTCCGCGTCGTCGCGGATGAGGCGGTGGAAGGAACGGCCCTCCATGAACTCGTCGAGCGTCGACACGGCGCGCTTGTGGCGCAGCAGGGACTTCGGCGTCATCAGGATCAGCGGCTTGCGGAAATCGCGCTTCAACTGGCGGCGCAGGATATGGAAGTAGTTGGCCGGCGTGGTGACGTTGGCCACCTGCATGTTGTCCTCGGCGCACATCTGGAGGTAGCGCTCCAGACGCGCGGACGAATGCTCCGGCCCCTGCCCCTCGTAGCCGTGCGGCAGCAGCACCACGAGCCCGGACATGCGCAACCACTTGCGTTCCGCCGACGAGATGAACTGGTCGAACACCACCTGCGCGCCGTTGGCGAAGTCGCCGAACTGCGCCTCCCACAGCGTGAGCGTGTTCGGCTCCGTCAGCGAATAGCCGTACTCGAAACCGAGCACCGCCTCTTCCGACAGCATCGAGTTGATGACCTCGTACTTCGCCTGATCGTCCGAGACGTTGTTGAGCGGGATATAGCGGCGCTCGTCCTTCTGGTCGACCAGCACCGAATGGCGCTGCGAGAAGGTGCCGCGCTCGACGTCCTGGCCGGACAGGCGCACGGGCTTGCCTTCCTTCAGCAGCGAGGCGAAGGCCAGCGCCTCGCCCGTGGCCCAGTCGATGCCCTCGCCGACCTCGATCGCCTTGCGGCGGTTGTCGAGGAAGCGCTGGATCGTGCGGTGGACGTTGAAATCGGCCGGCACCGTGGTGAGCTTCTCGCCGAGCAGCCTCAGCTCCGCCTCGGGCAGCCCCGTCGCGCCGCGGCGGGGATCGTCGGCGTCCTCACGCACCGCCTTGAGACCGGACCACTTGCCGTCGAGCCAGTCGGCCTTGTTGGGCTTGTAGGTCTGGCCGGCCTCCAGCTCCGCCTCAAGATGCGTGCGCCATGCCGCCTTGCGTTCCTCCACCTCGGCCTGCGTCACCACGCCTTCCGCGACGAGCTTCTTCGCGTAGATTTCGAGCACGGTCGGATGGTTGCGGATCGCCTGATACATCAGCGGCTGCGTGAACGCGGGCTCGTCGCCCTCGTTGTGGCCGAAGCGACGGTAGCAGAACATGTCCACGACCACGGGCTTGCGGAACTGCTGCCGGAACTCCGTCGCGATCTTGGCCGCGAACACCACGGCCTCGGGATCGTCGCCGTTGACGTGGAACACCGGCGCCTCGACCATCTTCGCCACATCCGACGGATAGGGCGAGGAGCGCGAGTTGCGCGGGTCGGTGGTGAAGCCGATCTGGTTGTTGATGATGAAATGCACCGAACCGCCGGTGCGATGGCCCTTCAGGCCCGACAGGCCGAGGCACTCGGCCACCACGCCCTGCCCCGCGAAGGCGGCGTCGCCGTGCAGCAGCAGCGGAATGACGGTGCCGCGCGTCTCGCGGTCGCCGAGCTGGTCCTGCTTCGCGCGCGCCTTGCCGAGCACCACCGGATCGACGATCTCGAGGTGCGACGGGTTGGCGACGAGGGACAGGTGCACCCGGTTGCCGTCGAACTCGCGGTCGGAAGAGGCGCCGAGGTGATACTTGACGTCGCCGGAGCCTTCAACGTCGTCGGGGGCGAAGGAACCGCCCTTGAACTCGTGGAACAGCGCCCGGTGAGGCTTGGCCATCACCTGCGTCAGCACGTTGAGGCGGCCGCGGTGGGCCATGCCGAGCACGATCTCCTGCACGCCGAGGTTGCCGCCGCGCTTGATAATCTGCTCCAGCGCCGGAATGAGCGATTCGCCGCCGTCAAGACCGAAGCGCTTCGTGCCCGTGTACTTCAGATCGAGAAACTTCTCGAAGCCTTCGGATTCGATCAGCTTGTTGAGGATGGCGCGCTTGCCCTCGGGCGTGAAGGCGATCTCCTTCTGCGGCCCCTCGATACGCTCCTGGATCCACGCCTTTTCCGCAGGATCGGAAATGTGCATGAACTCGACGCCGAGCGTCTGGCAGTAGGTGCGCCTGAGGATCGCCAGCATCTCGTTGACGGTGGCGAATTCAAGGCCGAGCACGCGGTCGATGAAGATCTTGCGGTCGAGATCGCCGGGCCCGAAACCGTAGTTCGAGGGATTGAGTTCCTCGTGGTCGCGCGGCGGGGAAAGATGCAGCGGATCGAGATCGGCATGCAGGTGGCCGCGCATGCGGTAGGCGCGAATCATCATGATGGCGCGCACGCTGTCGCGCGCGGCCTGCTGCACCGCCTCGGGCGACAGCTCGACGCCGCCCTTCCTGGCCTTCTCTCCGATCTTCCCGGCGGCCGCCTTCTCGACACGCGACCAGTCGCTGTCGAGCACGGAGACGAGATCGCCGTTGGCGGGCACCGGCCAGTGAGGCCGCTGCCAGGAGGCGCCCTGCGCGTTCTTCCGGACAAGGGCCTTGTCCTCGCCGAGAGCGGCGAAGAACGCCTGCCACTCGGCATCGACCGACTGCGGATCCTGCTCGTAACGGGCGTAGAGCTCATCGAGATAGGCCCCGTTGCCGCCGTAAAGGAACGAGGTTTGAGCAAATGCGTCGTTCACATCCTGCCGTGCCATGACCCTTATCATCCTGCCGGAACCCGGAAACCGTCCGGGGCAAGCGGGCCATCCGGCCCGATACCCATCACCCCCCCGGAAGAGGTGACGGGGTGGTTATCCGTTGCCATCCAGTTGCAGCGCAAAGGTGGCGGAATGGCGGCGGCCGCCCTCACCGGGAGCGGCCTGCCGCTTCCGCATCAGCCCTTCAGCACCTCGACCAGAGTCTTGCCGAGACGCGCGGGCGAAGGCGACACGCGAATGCCCGCCTCCTCCAGCGCCGCGATCTTGTCTTCCGCGCCGCCCTTGCCGCCGGAAATGATGGCGCCCGCATGGCCCATGCGCCGCCCCGGAGGGGCCGTGCGGCCGGCGATGAAGCCGACCATCGGCTTCTTGCGGCCGCGCTTCGCCTCGTCCTTGAGGAACTGGGCCGCATCCTCTTCCGCCGAACCGCCGATCTCGCCGATCATGATGATCGACTCGGTCTTGTCGTCGGCGAGGAACAGCTCCAGCACGTCGATGAACTCGGTGCCCTTGACCGGATCGCCGCCGATGCCGACAGCCGTCGTCTGGCCGAGGCCCTCCTGCGAGGTCTGGAAAACCGCCTCGTAGGTCAGCGTGCCGGAACGCGACACGATGCCGACCGAGCCCACCGAGAAGATGTTCGCCGGCATGATGCCGATCTTCGATTCGCCCGCCGTCACCACGCCGGGGCAGTTGGGGCCGATGAGGCGCGACTTCGAACCGTCCAGCGCGCGCTTCACCTTCACCATGTCGAGCACCGGAATGCCTTCGGTGATGGCCACGATCAGCGGAACCTCGGCGTCGATCGCCTCGAGAATGGCGTCAGCCGCACCCGCCGGCGGCACGTAGATCACGGAAGCGTCCGCGCCCGTCGCCTCGCGCGCCTCGGCCACCGTGTCGAACACGGGCAGACCGAGGTGCTTCGAGCCGCCCTTGCCCGGCGAGGTGCCGCCGACGACCTGCGCGCCGTAGGCCAGCGCCTGCTCGGAGTGGAACGTGCCGTTCTTGCCCGTGAAACCCTGGGTGATGATTTTCGTCGACTTGTCGATCAGAACGGACATCAGGCTGCTCCCTTGACGGCATTGACGATTTTCTGGGCCGCGTCGTCAAGATCGTCGGCGGGGACGACGTTGAGGCCGGATTCGCTGATGATCTTCTTGCCGAGTTCGACGTTGGTGCCTTCAAGACGCACGACCAGCGGCACGGTCAGACCGACTTCCTTCACGGCGGCGATGACGCCCTCCGCGATGACGTCGCACTTCATGATGCCGCCGAAGATGTTGACCAGGATGCCCTTCACGTTCGGGTCCGAGGTGATGATCTTGAACGCCGCCGTCACCTTTTCCTTCGACGCGCCGCCGCCCACATCAAGGAAGTTCGCCGGCTCTTCACCGTAGAGCTTGATGATGTCGAGGGTCGCCATCGCAAGACCGGCGCCGTTGACCATGCAACCGATGTTGCCGTCGAGCGCGATGTAGGCGAGGTCGTACTTCGACGCCTCGATCTCCTTCGCGTCCTCTTCCGTCGTGTCGCGCAGCTCGAGGATCTCGGGGCGCCGGTAAAGCGCGTTCGAATCGAACGACACCTTCGCGTCGAGCGCGACGAGCCGCTCGTCCTTCGTGACGATCAGCGGGTTGATCTCCAGCAGGCTGATGTCCTTGGCGATGAAAGCGTCGTAGAGGCTTTCCACGAGCTTGCCCGCCTGCTTCGCCAGATCGCCCGACAGACCGAGCGCCTTCGCGACCTTGCGGCCATGGAACGGCTGCACGCCGGTGGCGGGATCGATCGAGAAGGTGACGATCTTCTCCGGCGTGTTGTGCGCCACTTCCTCGATATTGACGCCGCCTTCGGTCGAAACGACGAACGCGATGCGGCTCGTCGCGCGGTCGACCAGCGCGGAGAGGTAGAATTCCTTGGCGATGTCGGAGCCGTCCTCGATGTAGAGGCGGTTCACCTGCTTGCCGGCCGGGCCGGTCTGCTCCGTCACCAGCGTGCGGCCGAGAATCTGGCGGGCGAACTCCTCCACCTCCTCGACGGAGCGCGCGAGACGCACGCCGCCCTTCTCGCCGGCTTCGGCCTCCTTGAACTTGCCCTTGCCGCGGCCGCCCGCGTGAATCTGGGACTTGACGACCCACAGCGGCCCGCCGAGTTCGTTCGCGGCAGCAACAGCCTCGTCGGCGGAAAAGATCGCTTTTCCGCGCGAGACAGGCACGCCAAATTCCTTCAAGACGGCCTTGGCCTGATATTCATGAATGTTCATATCGTCGTCCCAGGTGGCTCGTATCCAGGTGGCTCGGATTGCTGATGACTCAGACGTCTTACTGACCGGCGGATGTCGGCGGGTGACGCCGACCGCGCGATCCGTAGAGGCCGGGATGGCGAAACGGCGGCCCTCCCCGAGCCGCCGCCCGATGGGTGGTCAGCCGGCGAGCGCCGGGTTGATGGTCTTCGACGCCTCGATGAGCCCCTTGACGGAAGCGACCGACTTGTCGAACGCGGCCTTCTCGTCGTCGGCGAGCGCGATCTCGATGATGCGCTCGACGCCGTTCTCGCCGATCACGACCGGCACGCCCACGAAGAGGCCGTCCTCGCCGTACTGGCCGGACAGGTAGGCGGCGGCGGGCAGCACGCGCTTCTGGTCCTTCAGGTAGCTTTCGGCCATGGCGATGGCGGAGGCGGCGGGCGCGTAGAAGGCGGAGCCCGTCTTGAGCAGGTTGACGATCTCGCCGCCGCCCTTGCGGGTGCGCTCGACGATGGCGTCAAGCTTCTCCTGCGTCGTCCAGCCGAGCTTGACGAGATCGGGCAGCGGAATGCCGGCAACCGTCGAATAACGCGTCAGCGGCACCATGTCGTCGCCATGGCCGCCGAGCACGAAAGCGGTCACGTCCTTCACCGAAACCTTGAACTCGTCGGCGAGGAAGTGGCGGAAACGCGCGGAGTCGAGCACGCCGGCCATGCCGACGATCTTGTTGGCCGGAAGGCCGGAGGCCTTCTGCAAGGCCCAGACGGCGGCGTCCAGCGGGTTGGTGATGCAGATGACGAAGGCGTCGGGGGCGTTGTCGCGGATGCCCTGGCCGACCGACTCCATCACCTTGAGGTTGATGCCGAGCAGGTCGTCGCGGCTCATGCCGGGCTTGCGCGGCACGCCGGCGGTGACGATGATGACGTCCGCACCCGCGATGTCGGTGTAGGAATTGGCGCCCGTGAGGGCCGCGTCGAAACCGTCGACCGGCGCCGACTCGGCGATGTCGAGGGCCTTGCCCTGCGGGATGCCTTCGGCGATGTCGAACAGGACGACGTCACCAAGTTCCTTCAAACCGGCAAGATGGGCGAGCGTGCCGCCGATCTGTCCGGAGCCGATCAGAGCGATCTTCTTGCGGGCCATGAAAACCAATCCTTGAACTGGAGGGATGAAAAACCCCGTTAGCGCCGTCTACTTGACTCAAAGCGTGCAAGCCTTCAAGCGGCCTGCCGGGGTGGTGGAACGGCCGGCACAAGCCCGAAGGCGCGCTCCGGCCGCGAGAGCGGAGATAATCTTCTTTGGTCCTCAAGGCGTTGAGGCAGATCATGACGATCGCGTCACATTCCGTTTCGCAGAAAACCATCGTGTTTCAAATATCAGGTTCTGTAACCCTCGCGCAACATGAAGCCCGCGCTCACACGAAGCCGCCGACCAGCGCGCGCAGCGCCACGCCGATCAGCACCGAAAAACGCCTTTCCATCGTCTCCTTCGGCCGCCCCGCGTCGAGAAGAATGGCGGAGGGATGAGAGAAGCGAAACAGCATGTCCGTCAGGAACGACATCGCCGTGTCGCGGTCCCGCAGGCGGAAGACTCCGATCGCCGCCCCTTCGTCCACCACGCGCTCGACGAACATGAACACCCGGCCGCGATGGCGGCGGGCGACGGAGCGGTTCGCGCCGGCGATATCGGCGTAAAGCTCGAAGATCGCCCGGTCGTTCTCCGCCAGGTCGCGGTAGGCGTGCGCGAGCGCCAGTGTCAAACGTTCGAGTTTGTCATCGGCGGGGTCCGGCGCGCCGGCGATATCGGCCATCATCAGCTCGACCGGCTTCAGCGCATCGGCCACCACGGCATCCATCAGCGCCTCTTTGGAGGGGAAATAGCGGTAGACGTTGGCATGCGTCATGCCCGCCTCCTCCGCGATGCCCACCACCGTCACGCGGCGCGCGCCCACCTGCCGGATATGCTCGGCGGCGATGGCGACAAGGCGCACGTCCACCCGCTCGGGCACCGGCTCCTGTATCCGGCGCAGTGGACTCATGTCTCGGCCAGGCCCGTGCTGTCGCCCGTGGCCAGCGAATCGCCGCGCCCGTGCGGCAGGGCCAGATATTCCTCCGAGCGCATCTCGATGAGGCGCGACACCGTGCGGTCGAACTCGAACGCCTCGCGCCCCGTCTCCGCGAGATAAAGCCTGTCGGCCGGCGCCTCCGCCGACGCGACGAGTTTGACATGGCGGTCGTAGAGCGCGTCGATCAGCGTGATGAAGCGCTTGGCCTCGTTGCGCCGCTCCATGTTCATCACCGGAATGTCGTCCAGCACGATGGAATGGAAGTGCCGGGCCAGATAAAGGTAGTCCGACGCTCCGAGCGCCCTGGCGCACAGATCGGTGAAGGAAAAGCGCGCCACCCCGCCCGCGGCGAGCGGCACCGGCAGCGCGTGGCCCTTGACGGACAACGCGAGCGGCTCCGCCGTCGCCGTGCCGGCGAGGCGGCGGAAGGCGTCGTCGAGCGCGGCGCGCGCGCGCGCGTCGTTGGGCGTATGGTAGACATCCGCGCCGGCGAGCTTCTCCAGCCGGTAGTCCGTGCGCGAGGAAAGCTCCATCACGTCCATGCGCTCCTGCAACAGCGCGATGAACGGCAGGAACAGCGCCCGGTTGAGACCGCCCTCGTAGAGCCTGTCCGGCACCACGTTCGAGGTGGCGACGATGGTGACGCCGTTCTCGAACAGGCCGGCGAACAGGCGGCCGAGAATCATCGCATCCGCGATGTCGGTGACGGTGAACTCGTCGAAGCACAGCAGCGTCGCCTCCGCGGCCAGCTCCGCCGCGACATGGGGGATCGGATCGGTATCCTTCTCCCTGCCCTCCCTGATCCGCTGGCGGAAGCGGAAGATGCGCTCGTGCACATCGGCGAGGAAGTCGTGAAAATGGGCGCGGCGCTTGCGGGAGACGGGCGCCGCCTCCATGAACAGATCCATCAGCATGGTCTTGCCGCGCCCGACCGATCCCCAGACGTAGAGGCCGCGCACCGGCTGTCTGTTCTCGCGCCCGCCGCCGAACAGGCGGGCGAGGCGGCCGGTCTTCGCGGGCGCGGGCGCGGCGACGAGGGCCACTATCAGCCCGTCCAGCCGCTCGATCAGCCGCTCCTGGGCGGCATCCCGCTCGATCGCGCCCGATGCGGCCAGAGCGTCGTATCGCGCGCGCACCGAAGCGGGAGACGATGCTGCTGGCGCCGGAATACGGGCTGTCATGCGGAAATCCTTGCGTTCAAACGGACAAAGCCGGCCGGTTTCAGCGGCAACCATCCCGCCGGCCCGCATGCTGTACTCCTTCACGGCAGTATTCGCAATGCATGCTCACCGGCCTGCAGATTGCAGCGGCTCCAAAAGATGTGCTATCGCCATGAAGTATACTGTTCTATCCGAACATCGATCGCGGCACGATTTATCGCATCTTTGTCGGCAGGGCCGCCGGCTTGCAAGCGCGTCGCGCCCGCCGGGCCTGTTCCGCCGCCGTCAAAAGCTTTTTTCAGACACATGTTTGGCATGAAGATGCCGCTATGCTATGAGCGCGCGGCGCCGGTCGGCGGGCAGGGCCCGATGGCGCGACGCCGCCATCAGGCAGGCTCCGGCGTTCGTTTTGTCAGGGTTCGTTTCGGAAAGGACTTCATGACCGGTCTCAAGGACGCGCCTCCGCCCGCCTCGCCGCGCGATCGGGACGGCGCCGAAGCCGATGGCCCGGAAAGCAGCCCGGCCGCGCCGCGCCGGTTGCACCTGCTGGTGATGGGCGCCATCGGCGTCGTGTTCGGCGATATCGGCACGAGCCCGCTCTACGCGCTGCGCGAATCCGTGCTCGCGGCTTCGGACGGCGGGCCGTTGCTGCGCGCCTCGGTGATCGGCGTGCTGTCGCTGGTCCTGTGGACGCTCATCCTCGTCGTGACATGCAAATACGTGCTGATCCTGCTGCGCGCCGACAACAACGGCGAGGGCGGCACGCTGACGCTGGTGGCGCTGGCGCAGCGCGTGCTCGGCAAGAAGCGCGGCGGCATCGTGCTGCTCGGCATGCTGGGAGCGGCGCTGTTCTACGGCGACGCCATCATCTCGCCCGCCATGTCCGTGCTGTCGGCGGTGGAAGGCGTGCGGCTGGCCACGCCCGCGCTCGACGATTACGTGGTGCCCATCACCATCGTGATCCTGATCGGGCTTTTCATGTCGCAGCGCTTCGGCACGGCAAGGGTGGCGGCGCTGTTCGGCCCGGTAATGATCGTGTGGTTCGCGACCATCGGCCTCGCCGGGCTGACGCATCTCTTCGACGATCCGGCGGTTTTCGCGGCCTTCAACCCGTATTTCGGCATCCGCTTCCTTTACCAGCATCCGGGCATCGCCACGGCGGTGCTGGGCGGCGTCTGCCTCGCCGCGACGGGCGCGGAGGCGCTTTATGCCGACCTCGGCCATTTCGGCCGCAAGCCGATCAGCGTGGCGTGGCTGTGGTTCGTGTTTCCGGCGCTGGCGCTCAATTATCTCGGGCAGGGCGCGATGCTGCTGGCCCACCCGGAGGCCATCGACAATCCCTTCTACCGGCTGGTGCCGGAATGGGCGCTGGTGCCCATGATCGGGCTGGCGACGCTCGCCACCATCGTCGCCTCGCAGGCGGGCATCACGGGCGCCTTCTCGCTCACCCGCCAGGCGATCCAGCTCGGCCTGCTGCCGCGCATGGAAATCCGCTTCACCTCGGCGGAACACGCGGGGCAGATCTACATGCCGAAGGTCAACCGGCTGCTGCTGATGGGCGTGCTGGTGCTGGTGGTCGCGTTCCAGACCTCGAGCGCGCTGTCGCACGCCTACGGCATCTCGGTGTTCGGCGCCATGCTGATGGACGGCCTGCTGGCCATCCTCGTGATATGGAAGGGCTGGAGATGGGGGCTCGCGGGGGCGCTGGCGCTGCTCGCGCCCTTCGTCGTCATCGACATGGCCTTCCTCGGCGCGAACATGGGCAAGCTCGTCTCGGGCGGCTGGGTGCCCGTGGTGCTGGCGGTCTTCCTCGTCGTCGTGATGTCGACGTGGCGCAAGGGCACCGAAATCCTCTTCGCCAAGACGCGCAAGACGGACGTGCCGCTCACCGACCTCATCGGCATGCTGAAGACGAGCCCGCCGCACCGGGTGCCGGGCATGGCGGTGTTCCTGACGAGCGATCCGCAGACATCGCCCTCGGCGCTGCTGCACAATCTCAAGCACAACAAGGTGCTGCACGAGAAAAACGTCATCCTGACCATCACCACCGACGACACGCCGCGCGTCTCCGACAACGAGCGGGTGACGCTGGAGCCCATCGCCGACAACTTCTGGCAGGTCGGCATGCGCTTCGGCTACATGGAATCGCCGAACGTGCCGAAGGGCCTTTCCATCCTGCGCAAGCTGGGCTTCAAGTTCGACATCATGTCGACGTCGTTCTTCCTGTCGCGCCGCTCCATCCGGCCGGCGGCGAAGTCCGGCATGCCGAAATGGCAGGATCACCTGTTCATCTCGCTGGCGCGCAACGCCTCCGACGCCACGGACTTCTTCCAGATTCCCACGGGCCGCGTCGTCGAGGTCGGCACGCAGGTCACGGTGTAGGCGGGCGCGAAAAACGTTGTGCAAAGCCTCCCCGCGCCCGGCCCCGGCCTCTTGCCGTCATGCAGATTGAACAAACGAATGCTTAATCTGGGACACAACATCGTGTACAGTGCGGCCTGCCCGGTCATCCGCGAAACGCATTGCAAAGCTGGAACGTGAAGAAAAAAGTATACGTCAAATCCTACGGCTGCCAGATGAACGCCTACGACGCCGAACGCATGGCGGACGTGCTGGCGCCTGAAGGGTTCATCGAGACCGACTGCGCCGACGAGGCCGATCTCATCGTCCTGAACACCTGCCACATCCGCGAGAAGGCCGCCGAAAAGGTGTATTCGGAGCTTGGCCGCCTGCGCGTGATGAAGGACGAACGCGCCGCCGGCGGGAACGCGCCCACCATCGTCGTCGCCGGCTGCGTGGCGCAGGCGGAGGGCGGCGAGATCCTGCGCCGCGCGCCCGCCGTCGATCTCGTCGTCGGCCCGCAGAGCTACCACAACCTGCCCGGCCTGCTGGCGAAGGCGCGGCGCGAGCGCGTCGTGGACACGGAGTTTCCGGTCGAGGACAAGTTCGACCATCTGCCCGCGCCCTCGCGCGACAAGATCCGCGCGCGCGGCGTCTCGGCCTTCCTCACCATCCAGGAAGGATGCGACAAGTTCTGCACCTTCTGCGTCGTGCCCTACACGCGCGGGGCCGAAGTCTCGCGCCCCGTGGCGAAGATCCTCGTGGAGGCGGAACGTCTGGCCCAGGCGGGCGTGCGCGAATTCACGGTCATCGGGCAGAACGTCAACGCCTGGCACGGCGAGGGACCGGACGGGCGCGCATGGTCCTTCGGCGCGCTGCTGCGCCGGCTCGCCGAGGTGCCGGGGATCGCGCGGCTGCGCTACACCACGAGCCACCCGCGCGACATGGACGACGAGCTGATCGCCGCCCATCGCGACCTGCCGGCGCTGATGCCCTACCTGCATCTGCCGGTGCAGTCGGGTTCCGACCGCATACTCGCGGCCATGAACCGCCGGCACACGGGCGACGACTACCGGCGCATCATCGAGCGCACGCGCGCGGCGCGGCCCGATATCGCGCTTTCCTCCGATTTCATCGTCGGCTTTCCCGGCGAGACGGACGCCGATTTCGAGGACACGCTGAGGCTCATCCGCGAAACGGGCTTCGCGAGCGCGTTCTCCTTCAAGTACAGCCCCCGCCCCGGCACCCCGGCCGCCGAGATGGCGGATCAGGTGCCGGAGGATGTGAAAAGCGCCCGCCTCGCCACCTTGCAGGAGGCGCTGGAGACGGACCGCCAGCGCTTCAACCGCGCCACTGTCGGCCGGACGTTCGACGTGCTCGTCGAGCGCAAGGGCCGCCATGCCGGCCAGATGGCGGGCAAGTCGCCCTGGCTTCAGGCGGTGCAGTTCGACGACGATACGGTCGCGATCGGCGATATCGTTTCCGTCGAGATCACCGGCACGGGCCCGAACAGCCTGTTCGGCAAGCGCGCGGGAGCGGCCGAAGCCGCCGACGCGGCGTGACGAGATGAGTGTGCGTGACGAGATGAGCGTTTCATCATGAGCGATCCGGCCTGACCACACGGGGAGACATGCGCGTGAGAGCCAATGGACTTCAGCAGCAACGCCCGCCTAAAGGACGCCATACTCTCCCGCCTCCCCTTTCCGAAAAGACACGACGATCGCTGATGACCGCAGAACAGACGCCCGACACCGACATTTCCCTGACCTTCGACGACAACAGGCTGGCGAGCCTCGTCTTCGGCCTCTACGACCAGAACCTCGCCCATATCGAGCGCAAGCTCGGGTTGCAGATCACCGCGAACGGCAACCATGTCGTGATCAAGGGGCCGCCCGCGGTTTCCGAGCAGGCGCGCCACGTGCTCGAAAGTCTCTACGAGCAGGTACGGGAGGGCGGCGGCATCACCACCGGCGAGGTGGACGGTGCCATCGAGGAAAGCACGCTGCAAGGCTCGCTGTTCAGCGAGAGCGACGAGATCCAGCCGCCCCGCCCGGCCGAGCGGGCGCCTTCCGGCCGCGCCACGTTCGAGCAGATCGCGACCCGCAAGCGCGGCTCGGTCAAGGCGCGCAACGTGACGCAGGATGCCTACCTGCGCGCCCTGCGCCGCTACGAACTCGTGTTCGCGGAAGGGCCGGCGGGCACCGGCAAGACCTGGCTCGCCGTCGGCCACGCCGTGCAGCTCATGGAACAGGGCGTGGTGGAGCGGCTGGTGCTCTCGCGCCCGGCGGTGGAGGCGGGCGAGCGGCTCGGCTTCCTGCCCGGCGACATGAAGGAGAAGGTCGATCCCTACCTGCGGCCGGTCTACGACGCGCTTTACGACTTCATGGAGGCGCGTCATGTGGAGCGCGGCCTCGCCACGGGCGTCATCGAGATCGCGCCGCTCGCCTTCATGCGCGGGCGCACCCTCACCAACGCCGCCGTGCTGCTGGACGAGGCGCAGAACACCACATCCATGCAGATGAAGATGTTTTTGACCCGCCTCGGCGAAGGCTCCCGCATGATCGTCACCGGCGATCCGTCGCAGATCGACCTGCCGCCGGGGCAGAAATCCGGCCTCGTGGAGGCGGTGCGCGTGCTCGACGGCGTGGAAGGCATCGGCCACATCCGTTTCCGGGATGCGGATGTGGTGCGTCATCCGCTGGTCAGACGCATCGTCCAGGCGTATGATGTCGAAGGGACGCGTGTCGCCGGAGCGCGGCCGGACAAGCGAGGGGAAACCTCGGCATGGTGAATGCAACGACAGGCGCCCTGTCGATCGATGTGGTCGTGCAATCGAAAGCCTGGTCGGCGCTGGCGCCGACGAAGGAGCGCGTGGCGGCGCTGCTGCAGCGCGCCGTGGGCGCGGCGCTGGCGCGGGCCGGCGTTTCCCTGCGCGAGGGCGCGGAACTCGGCGTCGCGCTTGCCGACGACGAGACGGTGCGCCAGCTCAACGGCCGGTGGCGCGGCTTCGACAAGCCGACGAACGTGCTGTCCTTTCCCTCCGTGGAGCCTGACGAACTGGCCGCGGCTCCCCATATCGGCGATATCGTGCTCGCCTTCGAGACGGTGGCGCGCGAGGCGGAGGACGACGGCAAGACGCTCGCCGACCACACCGCCCATCTCGTCGTTCACGGCACGCTGCACCTCGTCGGCTTCGACCACGAAACCGACGCGGAGGCGGAGGAGATGGAAGCGCTGGAGATCGCGGCGCTTGCCGACCTCGGTATCGCCGATCCTTACGCCGACCTTGATTTGTTGTGAGCGGATCGTCATCCGCTCCGAAACCGGAGACCTGAGAAGACCATGAGCGACGACCGAAGTTCGCCCGCACGATCCGAGGAGCCGGGAAACAGCCGCGAGGGCGACAGTTGGATCGACCGGCTGCTCACCGGCCTCGGACTGCGCAACGACACTTCCGTGCGCGAGACGCTGGAGGAAGCGCTGGAGGAAGGCTCGTCGGCCAGCGACTTCACCGCGCAGGAACGCTCCCTGCTGCAAAACGTTCTGGAGGTCAGCGAGCTGCGCGTGGTCGACGCGATGGTGCCGCGCGCGGACGTCATCGCCATCCAGGCCGATATCTCGCTCGCCGAAGTCATCCGCGCCTTCCGCGACGCCGGTCATTCCCGCCTGCCGGTCTACGGTGAATCGCTCGACGATCCCCGCGGCATGGTGCATATCCGCGATTTCCTCGATCATATCGCCGAAATCGGCATCGCGGCGACCGGCGGCGGCGGCGACGCCCCGGACAGGCTGGTGGTCGATCTCACCGCGCCGCTCTCCACCGCCGCCATCCTGCGGCCGGTGCTTTACGTGCCGCCCTCCATGCCGCTCATGGACCTGATGGTGAAGATGCAGGCGACGCGCACCCACATGGCGCTCGTCATCGACGAATACGGCGGCACGGACGGCCTGGTGTCCATGGAAGACATCATGGAGATGATCGTCGGCGACATCGAGGACGAGCACGACGAGGAGGAGGCGCCCGAGATCACCGAGGCCGGCCCCGGCGTTTTTGTCATCGACGCGCGCGCGATGCTGGAAGAGGTGTCGCAGGCCATCGGCCTCGATCTCGACGCCATCGAGGTGGCGGAGGAAGTCGACACCATCGGCGGCCTGATCGTCACCCTGGCCGGGCGCGTGCCGGACATCGGCGAACGCATTCCCGGCCCCTATGGCCTCGTGTTCGATATTCTGGACGCGGATTCCCGCCGCCTCAAGCGCCTGCGCCTCTCCCTCGAAGGCAGGGCGGCGGCGGGCGGGCCGGCGGATGCGGCGCGGCGGGAGCATGATCCGGCGGCCGTCTTCGACCTGACCCGCAACGACCGGCACGAAGGCAAGCTGCCGCCGGCGGTGCCGCCCGAAGCCGCCGTCGCGCGGCCGAGGCATGCAGGAAACGACCTGCCGCCGGATGCCTGATCTTGGTCGCCGTCGAAGCGTCCTTGCCGCCCCCGCCGCGGCGCACGGGGCCGGCTGAGCGCCTGCGCCGCGCCTCCCCGCGATGGCGCGCCGCCGCCGCCTTCACCGGCGGGGCGCTCGGCGCGCTCGCCATGCCGCCGTTCGGCCTCTGGCCGGTGCTGTTCATCTCTTTTCCGGCCGCCGTGTGGCTCATCGACGGCGCCGTGCGGCGCGGCGGCGCGCGCGCTGCGGCGGTGCTCGGCTGGTGGTTCGGCTTCGGCTTCTTTCTGGCCGGGCTCTGGTGGCTCGGCGCCGCCTTTCTGGTGGATGCCGATGAATTCCTGTGGGCGCTGCCGCTCGGCGTCATCGGCCTGCCGGCGGGACTGGCGCTTTTCACGGCCTTCGGCTTCGGCCTGGCGGGAGCGCTCTGGCGCGACGGCGCGCGGCGCATCCTGATCTTCACGGCGGCGCTCTCCCTGTCGGAATGGTTGCGCGCCACCGTCCTGACGGGTTTTCCGTGGAATGCGTGGGGCATGGCCTTCGGCCAGGGCGAGGTGCTGGCGCAGGCCGCCTCGCTCGGCGGGCTGCATTGGCTGACGCTGCTCGTGATCTTCATCCACGCCGCGCCCGCGACCCTCGCCGACGGAGGCGCGCGCGCGCGGCGCCTCGCCATGCCCGCTGCCGCCACCCTCGTGCTGGCCGGGCTCGCGGCCTTCGGCTGGTGGCGCATCCCGGCGGAGGCCGTGCCGATGCAGACCGGCGTGCGCCTGCGCATCATGCAGCCGAACGTGGACGAGGCGGAGCGCGCGCAACCGGCCTTTCGCGCCGCGGCGATCACCCGCTACGCGGCGATCAGCGGGCAGCAGGGCGCGGACGGCGGCGGGCTCGCCGGCGTCACGCATCTGATATGGCCGGAATCGGCCTTTCCGTTCCTGATCGACCACACGCCCGAAGCTCTCGACGACATCGCCCGCATGCTGCCGGCGGGAACCGTGCTGATCACGGGCGCGGCGCGCGCCGACGAGCCGCTGCCGGGAGAGCAACGCTACCGTTATTTCAACTCCGTCCGCGTCTTCGACAGTAACGGCGCATCGCTCGCCACTTATGACAAGGCGCATCTCGTTCCGTTTGGCGAATATCTTCCATTCGACGACTGGCTGAACCGCCTCGGCCTGCGGCAGTTCGTGCATGTGCCGGGCGGCTTCGAGGCGGGCGGTGAACGCCGCGCGCTGCACGTGCCGGGACTGCCGCCCGTTTCCCCGCTGATCTGCTACGAGGCGATCTTTCCGGGCGAGGCCCTGCTGGGCGAGGCAAACGAGGCGAGCGAACCCGCCGGCCTTCTGCTCAATGTGACGAACGACGCCTGGTTCGGCGCAACGCCCGGTCCCTACCAGCATTTCGCCCAGTCGCGCCTGCGCGCGATCGAGCAGGGCCTGCCGATGGTGCGCGCGGCCAATACCGGTATATCCGCCGTCATGGACCCCTACGGGAGGGAAATCGCGCGCCTGCCGCTGGGCGTGGCGGGCGTCATCGACTCGGGCCTTCCGAAACCGTTGCGCCCTACCATCTATGGGATATTGTATGCGCAAGCGGGGCCGGCTCTTTATTGGCTCACTATAATATGCTTTGCTATCGGCGGCCTTTCGCTCACAAGAGGGCAGGCGCGAGGCCGCTTGCGTTGAGCAGGGCCTGACAGAATATCAACATAATGTACGTTTTTATAAAGAAACCGGGAACCAAAATGGAGGTTCCGTGTTTCATGCCCGATGCGATCGTGGCAATTGACGACAAATATGGCAGTTCATGTCGAGTACGACATCGGGAGACTGGCGGGCGCCTGCCGCGTATTCGCGGCCGGATGCCGCCTCCCGAAAGGCGTTGGCCAGCGGAATGTCATTGACAGGCAATTAAATCGGATCTGGCCCCGTGAGGCCGATCGGCGCCGCCGCGCATCCTTTCGAGAGGCATCTGTGACCAATATCGCAAACAAGATCGATAAATATGTCGGCAGCCGGGTGAAGGCGCGCAGGCAGGAGCTTGGCGTGAGCCAGGAAAAGCTGGGCAACGCGCTGGGAGTCACTTTCCAGCAGATACAGAAGTATGAAAAAGGCACCAATCGCATCAGCGCCAGCCGTCTGCAACAGATCGGCTCTGTCCTCGGCGTGCCGGCCGCCTTCTTTTTCGAAGGATTGCAGGAATTGACGGCCGAGATGTCCGGTTTCGCGGAAACACCGGCTGTTCCCTACGCGGCCGATGTCGTTTCGACGGATGAGGGGCTGCAACTGATTCGCGCCTTCATGCGCATTCAGGATCCGACGATGCGGCGGCGAATCGTCGAATTCATCGAGTCCATCGCCAACCTGTCGAGCCAGACGCGCTGACGCCCCCCCGGCAAGGCCGCCTCGCTCGCCGTCGCGGCGAACGCATCGGTCGGAGCGGGGATCGTCCGCCGAAAAATCCGATGCGCTTTCCGGCGAGCGCCGGAGTGCGCCCGACATGCCGGAAATTCGTGTGTATCCGTTCTTTTTGGAGAACGGGTTCGATATCCCGGCTTGACCGGACCGTCATATCCTGCGAGATGTCGAAGTCTTTTGAGGAGAATTCGGGGCTGGTGAGCAAACACGCCGTTTTTCGGCCTGCCGGTAGCCCGTGTCCATCCAACTCCGACAGCAGGGAACCGGATCGTGTCGCGTCTGAATTATCTTTTCACCAGCGAGTCTGTCTCCGAGGGGCATCCCGACAAGGTATGCGACCGCATTTCCGACACCGTCGTAGACGCCTACCTCGCGGCGGAGCCCGAGGCGCGGGTGGCTTGCGAGACACTGGCGACGACCAACCGCGTGGTGATCGCGGGCGAGGTGCGCGGCCCCTCAACGATCACGCCGGATTACATCGCCCACCTCGCCCGCCTGGCGATCAGGGACATCGGCTACGAGCAGGACGGTTTCCACTGGGCCGACGCGGACATCGAGGTGCTGCTGCATGCCCAGTCGAGCGACATCGCGCAGGGTGTCGACGCCTCCGGCAACAAGGACGAGGGCGCGGGCGACCAGGGCATCATGTTCGGCTATGCCTGCCGGGAAACCCCGGAGCTGATGCCCGCCCCCATCTATTACGCCCATCGCATCCTCAAGCGTCTGTCGCAGGCCCGCCATTCCGGCGAATCCCGCGTGCTCGGCCCGGACGCGAAGAGCCAGGTGACGGTGCGTTATGAAAACGGCCGGCCGGTCGGCGCGACGCAGATCGTCGTTTCCACCCAGCATCTCGACGAGAATCTCTCGTCGCACGACGTGCGGGGCATCGTGGAGCCCTACGTGCGCGAGGCGCTGCCCGAAGGCTGGATCGACGCGCAAACCGTCTGGCACGTCAACCCCACGGGCAAGTTCGTCATCGGCGGACCGGACGGCGACGCGGGTCTCACCGGCCGCAAGATCATCGTCGACACCTACGGCGGCGCGGCTCCGCACGGCGGCGGCGCCTTCTCGGGCAAGGACCCGACCAAGGTCGACCGTTCGGCGGCCTACGCGGCCCGCTATCTGGCGAAGAACGTCGTCGCGGCGGATCTCGCGGATCGCGCCACCATCCAGATCGCCTACGCCATCGGCGTCGCGCGGCCGCTGGCGCTTTATGTCGACCTGCACGGCACGGGCCGGGTGGACGAGGCGAAACTCGAAAAGGCGCTGCTCGACGTTGTAGACCTGTCGCCGCGCGGCATCCGCCAGCATCTGTCGCTCAACCGTCCCATCTACGCGCGCACTTCGGCCTACGGTCATTTCGGCCGCGCGCCGGAAGCGGACGGCGGCTTCTCCTGGGAGCGGACCGACCTCGTGGACGCCCTGCGCTCCGCCATCGGCTGACGGCGGGCGATGACGGACGATGACGTGCCGCCGGCGACGGCGGATCGCGGCGGCGCGAGCGAGACGCGCGGCGCCTTCTTCGGGCGACGCAAGGGCAAGCGCCTGCGCGACGGACAGGCCGACCTGCTGGCCCGGATGCTGCCCCGGCTGCGCGTTCCCGAAGCCGGGCCGCTCGCGCCCGGCGACCTCTTCGGGCGCCCGGTTGGCGACGTGTGGATCGAGATCGGCTTCGGCGGCGGCGAGCATCTCGTCGCGCAGGCCGCGGCGCATCGGGATGTGGGCATCGTCGGCTGCGAACCGTTCGTCAACGGCATGGCGAAACTGCTGGGGCGCGTCGCCGACGCGGCACTCGACAACGTTCGCCTGCACGACGCCGATGCGATCCCCCTGCTGGCCCGCCTGCCGGCGGCCAGCATCGGGCAGGCGTTCATCCTCTACCCCGACCCGTGGCCGAAACGCCGGCATCGCAAGCGGCGCATCGTCTCGGACGAAACGCTGGCCCTGCTCGGCCGCGTGATCCGGCCGGGCGGCCTGCTGCGTTTCGCGACCGACATCGACGATTACGCCGCATGGACGCTCGCCCGCCTCGACCGCTCGCCGGATTTCGCATGGCAGGCGGAACGCGCCGACGACTGGCGCACGCCATGGGCCGGCTGGTTGAGCACGCGCTACGAGCAAAAGGCGCTGCGGGAAGGCCGCGCCCCCACCTATATCACCGCCATGCGCCGGTAACGCCGGCCCGTCATGACGTGCGCGAGGCCGTGAAGCGGGCCGCCGCACGCAGGATATCGCCCCGCGCCCCGAAGGAAGCCAGCGCGGCGATCGCCGTCTCCACCAGCGTGTCGCGCTCCTGCCGGGCGCGTTCCAGCCCGAGCACGCCGACGAGCGTGGCCTTGCCCTTCTCCGCGTCCTTGTCCGTGCGTTTGCCCAGCGTCGCGGCATCCGATTCGCGGTCGAGAATATCGTCGGCAACCTGGAAGGCCGCTCCCACCGCCCGGCCGTAGGCGCCGAGCGCCTGCCGGTCGCCGAGCGGCGCGCGTCCCAGCAACGCCCCGGCTTCCACGGCGAAGGCGAGCAGCGCCCCGGTCTTCATGGCCTGCAAGCGCCGCACGCGCGCCTCGTCGATCAGCACGTCGCCATAGCGTCCTTCCGCGGTCAGGTCGATCATCTGGCCGCCGACCATGCCGCCGAGACCGGCCGCGCGCGCCAGCCCCTGTACGAAAGCGGCGCGCACGGCGGGGTCCGCATGGCTGCTCTCGTCGGCCGCGACATCGAAGGCGAGCGTCAGCAGCGCATCGCCGGCAAGGACGGCCGTCGCCTCGTCGAACGCCTTGTGCACCGTGGGGCGGCCGCGCCGCAAATCGTCGTCGTCCATGCACGGCAGATCGTCGTGCACCAGCGAATAACCGTGCACCAGTTCGAGCGCGCACGCGCCGTTGAGCGCATGCGCGAAGGGCACGCCGAAAAGCGCCGCCGTCTCGATCACCAGAAACGGCCGCAGGCGCTTGCCGCCGCCCAGCATGGCGTGCCGCATCGCGGCGAGCAGGCGCGCGGGCCGCGCGATCTCGCCCCGACGCGGCGCATCGTCCAGCAGGGCGGCTATCCTGTCCTCGACGGACTGCGCAACCGCCGCCAGGCGGCGCTGGAAAACCGTTTCAGGGTCGAGATCGGTGCCCGTCACCCGCGTCGCTTCATGTTCCATCGCCCGATCTCCACATCTCTTCACAATATTAACCCGCTCGCGGTATCATCGGCCCACCAGCGACGGGCCGCCGTCGCCCGAAACCGTCGCCGTCCGGGCCGGCGAAGATCTCGTGCTATCCGCCGGAGCGGCTTCTCCAGACCGGATGATTCCATCGGGCCGGAAGCCGCTTCATGTTCCCTTGTCTCAGCTTCAGCCGTCCCTGTCCACTTTCCGAGGACGGCGGTATTCGGAACGGCGCAGCGGCCTGCAAACCTGTCCGGGAATTGATTGTTGGGGAGACGCATGGCCATACAGCGGCGGAAAGCGCGCCCGGAAACGGGGAACCTGCGGCGAATGCTGCGCCGGATCGTTTTCGTGCTGTTGGCGATCGCCGCGGCGCCGCTGGCGTTGCTGCTGCTGTACGGCTTCGTCCCGCCCGTTTCCACGCTGATGCTGGGGCGCTGGCTGACGCTGCAACCGGTGGAACGACAATGGGTGGCCCTGTCCGACATATCGCCGGAACTGCCGCGCGCGGTCATCGCCTCCGAGGATTCGCGCTTCTGCCGGCACGGCGGCGTGGACTGGAGCGCGCTGCGGCAGGTCATCGACGAGATGGGCGAGGACGGCCCGGCGCGCGGCGCATCCACCATTCCCATGCAGACCGTCAAGAATCTGGTGCTGTGGCCGGGGCGCTCCTACGTGCGCAAGGGGCTGGAGGTGCCGCTCTCCCTCTTCGCCGACATGATCTGGTCGAAACGGCGGATGATGGAAAATTATCTCAACATCGCCGAATGGGGAGACGGGCTCTTCGGCGCCGAAGCGGCGGCGCGGCGCTACTTCGGCAAGAGCGCGGGAAGCCTCACCCGGCGCGAGGCCGCCCTGCTGGCCGCCGCCCTGCCCAACCCGCTCCAGCGCAACCCCGCCAAACCCGCCCGCTTCCACGCCCGCGCCGCCAACGCCATCGTCATCCGCATGCCCAACGAGTATACGGGGTGCCTGTAAGCCGCCGGCCGGCAAAAAAACGCTGGCCAAGCATGGTAAAATCTTGTAAAAGCCCCCATCCCATTGAAATCTGGATTGCATGGGCTGCGTTCGGATGCGCCGGACTGCCGCCATTGATCGGAGTTGAGTTATGGCCGTTCCAAAAAGAAAAACCTCGCCGGCAAAGCGCGGCCACCGCCGTTCCGCCGATGCGCTGGCTAACCCGACCTACGTCGAGGACAAGGACTCGGGCGAGCTGCGTCGCCCGCACCACGTCGACCTGAAGACCGGCATCTATCGCGGTCGCCAGATCCTGAAGCCGCGCGTCGAGGCGTGATTCGACGGCGCGTCTCCCGCTGACATCATCGGCTGGCCGGGCTTTCTCCCCGGCCCTGTCGGACGTCGGCGGAGCCGCTCCGATACGGTCGGGACATCGGGGACGGGGCGGTTGCCTTCGCCCAAGGGTATTTTCCGCCCCTAAGAGTGTTTCTCGCCTCCGGGAGCGTTTCCGGTTTCATGAAATCGGAAAACCCTCCAGATCCTTCAGACGCGCCGCGCTTTTCCGCATGCCGCTCCGGCGGCGTTCGAAATTGGGCGGCATTCGAAATTGAGAAAGCCCATTCCCGATCGCGAACATCGGGAATGGGCTTTTTTCTTCCGTCACGGCACGGCGGCAGGCTGGATCAATCCGCCACGCCGCTGGCGCGGCGAGCAAGCATGGCCCGGGTCGCGGAGTAGTTCGGGGCGACCATCGGATAGTTGGCCGGAAGGCCCCACTTGTCACGATATTGCTGGGGTGTCATCTTGTAGTGCGCCGCCAGATGGCGCTTCAACGATTTGTATTTCTTTCCGTCTTCGAGGCAGATAAGATAATCGTCGGTGATGGACGCTTCGACGGGCACCGCAGGTTCGGGCCGGGGTTCCGGTTCCGGGCTGCCTTGGCTCAGCCTGTCCAGCGTCGTATGAACGGCCTGCACGACGTCGATCAGATCGTCGGCAGACAACTTGTTGAATGAAACATAGGACTTGACGACCGAGCGGGTAATCTCCGCTATGCTCGGATCGACACGTTCCACCCCAATCATGTTAAACACTCCGTTAGAAGATGCGCGTCGATCCTCTCGACGACATCGGAACTGAACTTCAGTTTCAGAATTTACCGAAAGGCACCGCCGTCACCCGGCCGCCCCTCCCCGCGAAAAGGGCCGCGCGACCGCACGGCTTCTCACGCATCGATCACAAACGCGCCCATGTTCACGAAGAGCGCAGCGCATCATCCCGCCCGGCCAGATAGATGCGGGAGAGAACCCGCTCCGCCAGCGCACGTTGTCGGTTCCAGCCGATCGTCGAGCGGCTCGTGCCTCGCGCATCCGCGATATCGATCGCGGCATCGGCGATGGCGCGCAACGCATCCGGCGAAAGCGCCGCTACCCTGTCGTCCGGTATGACATTTATATCGTCATCAACGCTGCATTCAGCAGTCACAGTACACCCCCGAATGATGCCGTGGTGGATGTTCCCTGAACCGTATCCCGCCCGTTTTCTGCCGTTGTCAGCGACAAGCACCGCATTTCCGAGACGCCGCCCGGCAAGCCCTGTACTTGAAAACACCGCCATCCATACCTGTCTCACACACAGAAATGCCAAAAGGCGCAAGAGAAGTCACAACGACCAACCAGATGTCATATTGCCGTCACATCTAATGCCTCTGCCATGATCAGACTATTCGCGTCAATTGTGTCGCTTGTCAAGCGCCATTTTCGCCACAATCGCACTCGGCGGTGCGATCACCAAACTGTCGTGGTAATTGCTCAGGATGATCGCCGCGCAGAACGTTCGAACCGTTGTATTCGACTCATGTTCGCGCGGGATCGTCCAGACGGGGCGCTCTATCGGGCAGTTGACCCGGCGGGGGGCCGGCAACAGAATGGAGCCGGAGACGCGATGAAGCCGGCAACCGACGCAAGGGGACATGAGAACGATGCCCGAGGAAATTGAACTCAAGCTGGCGCTGAACCCGGCGGCATTGCTGCGGCTCTCCACCCATCCGGCGTTCCTGCGGTTGCAGGCGGGGCGGGGCGCGCGCAAGCGCCTGCGGTCGGTCTATTTCGACACGCCGGAGCACGATCTGCGCCATGCGGGCGTGTCGCTGCGCATCCGCACCGACGGCGAACAGCCGATCCAGACGATCAAGAACGCGCGCGATCGGGGCCGTCTCGTCATGGAACGCGACGAATGGGAATATCCGGTCACGGGCACCGTGCCGGATTTCGGCCGCGCGGAAGGCACCGCGCTGGCGCCGCTGATCGCCGACGAAAAACGCCGCGCCGCCATCCGGCCCATGTTCATCGTCAACGTCGACCGGGAAGTGGTGCTGCTGGACTATCACGAAGCGCTGATCGAGGTGGCGCTGGATCACGGCCGGGTCTCCGTGGGGCGGCGCGCGCGCCGCTTCGCCGAGGTCGAGCTCGAACTCAAGCGCGGCGACGCCGCCAGCCTCTATGCGCTGGCGCAGGAGATCGCCGCCATCGTCTCCGTGCGGCCCGGCAGCCTGACGAAATCCGACCGCGGCTACGACCTCGTCACGGGGCGCGAGCCCGCCGTGACCAAGGCCCCGCCGCTCGATATCGCGCCCGGCACGCCGACAGGGGATGCGTTCCGCATCATCGCCCGCTCCTGCCTGAAGCAGCTTCTCGCCAACGAGGAGGTCTTGCGGCGCGCGCGCGCGTCCGGCGCGGTTCATCAGGCGCGCGTGTCGCTGCGGCGGCTCAGGGCGGCCATTTCCGTGTTCCGCAAGGTCGTGGACGACGACCGGCGCATCTTCATCAGCGGCGAACTGCGCTGGATGGCGAATCGGCTCGGCGCTGCGCGCGACCTCGACGTGTATATCGAGAACGTGCTCACCCCCGCGAAGGCGGAACACGGAGACGACGCCGCATTCGCGGAACTGCTCGCAAGCTACGATGAAAAGCGCGAGCACGCCTATGACGGCGCCCAGCGCACCATCGCCTCGCGCCGCTTCACCCGCGCCGTGATCGCCACGCTCGCCTGGGCTGAGGCGGGACCGTGGACCCGCGACACCGGCAAGCAGGCGCGCAAGCGCCGCAACCAGCCCATCGAACGATTCGCCGCCCGCCAGCTCGACCGACGCCGCCGGAAGATCATCGCCGCGGCGGCCGATCTCGCCGCCCTCACCCCGCCCGAGCGGCACGAGGTGCGCATCGCGCTCAAGAAGCTGCGCTACGCCAGCGAGTTCTTCGCCGGGCTCTTCCACGAGCCGGAAACGCGCAAGCGCTACAAGGCGGCGGTATCCGCCATGTCGAAGTTGCAGGACCTGCTCGGCGAACTCAACGACATCGCCATGGGCCGCGAGCGCGACACCGTGTCCGAGGCCGAGCGGGAACTGCGCGACGAGCACGCCGCCCACGAGAGCGAACTCCTCGCCCGCGCCATCAAGACCTACGAAACGTTTGTGGAAACGCCGCCGTTCTGGCACGACGGCGAATGACCGCCGGAGCGGGGGCGACCGTGCAGGCCGCTCCCGCTCGCGCGGTCGCGCCTTTCAACGCCTGCAAGAATATAAACAAGAATATAAAAAAGGGAGGACGGAAGAACGATGCATGCGCTCACGCCGAAGATGACGGCCGAGGATGTCAACATTTTCCTTGGCCGGGCATTTCCGCAGCTCAACAACGATTCTTCGGATTATCTCGCCACCGACGTCTTTCCGGGCGGCTGCACGGTGCGGCTCAATGCGGGCGACCGACACTTGCGGCCGGGCAACACCGTCTCCGGCCCGTCGCTGTTCACGCTGGCCGACATCGGCGGCTATGTCTGCGTCCTGACGCATGCGGGGCCGGACGCGCTGTCGGTGACGACCAATCTCAACATCAATTTCATGCGCAGGGCCGAAGCCGGCCCCATCGACGGGCATTGCCGCATCCTCAAGCTCGGCAAGAGCCTGATGGTGTTCGATATCGCCATGACGGCGGGAGACGGCGGACCCGTCGTGGCGCAGGCGACCGGCACCTACTCGATACCGCCGCGGAAGCCCTGAGGGCGTGTCAGAGGAAGCCCTGAGGGCGCGTCAGAACGTCCCGCGCTGCCGGATGGCGGCGGCAAGCGTGCCGTCGTCGAGATAGTCGAGCTCCCCGCCGATCGGCACGCCATGCGCGAGGCGGGTGATGCGCACAGGAAGGCCGGCGAGGACCGAGGTGATGTAATGCGCGGTCGTCTGGCCGTCGACGGTCGCGTTCAGCGCCAGAATGACCTCCCGCACGGCGGAATCGGACGCCCGCGCGTGGAGCGTGGCGAGATTGAGATCGTCCGGGCGCACGCCGTCGAGCGCCGAGATCACGCCGCCCAGCACGTGATAGCGCGCGCGGATCGCGCCCGAGCGCTCCAGCGCCCAAAGATCCGACACGTCCGCGACCACCACCAGCACCGAGGCGTCGCGCGTCTCATCGCGGCAGATGGCGCAGGGATCGGACGTATCCACGTTGCCGCAGGTCGAGCACACCCTCACCCGCTCGCTGACCTGCTGCATGGCCTCCGCCAGCGGCGCGAGCAGCGATTCGCGCCGCTTGACCAGTTGCAGCGCGGCGCGGCGCGCGGAACGCGGCCCAAGCCCCGGCAGGCGCGCCAGCAACTTGATCAGCCGCTCGATCTCGGGACCGGCGGGCAAGGCCATCGGTGACACCCTTCAGCGATTCGGGTCGACGGAACGGCGTGCCTCAGAAAAGCTTCAGACCGGGCGGGATCGGCAGGCCCTTCGTCAGATCGGCCATGCGGTCCTGCACCACCCGCTCGCCCTTGGCGCGCGCGTCGTTGACGGCGGCGGCGACCAGATCCTCGACGATCTCCCTGTCGTCGGGATTGAGAATCGCGGGATCGATGGCCACCGACTTCACCAGCCCCTTGACGTTGGCGACGACCTTGACCGACCCGCCGCCGGCGGTGCCCTCGACCTCGATCGCGTCGAACTCGGCCTGCACGTCGGCCATCTTCTGTTGCAGGCCCTGCGCCTGCTTCATCAATCCCATGATGTCACGCATGTATTCCGCTCCCGGTGTTTTCGACGCTCTGCGTAGATGAGGGGTCAGTCATCGATATAGGGCGGATGCGCCTCCGTTGCGAGAGCGGAATCGGCGTCGCCGTCAGCCGCGGCATCGTCCGGCGCGGCATCGCGCACGTCGACGATGATGGCGCCCGGAAATCGCGCCATCACGGCCTGCACCAGCGGATGCGCGCGCGCATCCTCCTGCCGCTCCTGTTCGCGGGCGCGCTTCATTTCCGCGATGGTGGGCGCGCCTTCCGCCGACGACAGCGCCACGACCCAGCGCCGCCCGGTCCAGTCCAGCAGCCGGTTGCCGAGATCGGCGACCACGGCCGGATTCGCGCCCGGCACGAGCGCGAGTTCGATCACGCCCTGCTCGTATCGCACCAGCCGCACATCGCGCTCCAGCGCCGCCTTGAGCCCGATGTCGCGACGCTCGCCGGCGAGCGCCACCACGTCCTCGAAGCGGGCGAGCTGGATTTCCTCCCGCCGGATTTCCGCCCGCGCAACGGGTTGCGCGACCGCGCGCGCGCCGATCGGATCGGACATCCCTCCCCCGGCCGCAAGCGCCAGCCGCGCCCCGCCGCCCGAAGACGGCGAGCCGCCGCCGGCGGGCGCGCCGGACGGGCGCTCGCCCGCGCCGTTCTCGCGCAGCAGGCGCAACGCCTCCTCGGGCGAGGGCAGATCGGCGGCGTAGGCGAGCCGCACCAGCACCATTTCGGCCGCCGCCAGCGCCTGCGGCGCGGCCTGCACCTCGGGCAGCCCCTTGACCAGGATCTGCCACGTCCGCGACAGCGCCCGCACCGACAGCCGGCCGGCAAGTTCCGCGCCCCGCGCACGCTCGACATCGGTCAGCGCGGCGTCGTTCGCGGCCTCGGGCACCAGCTTGAAGCGCGTTACCAGATGAGTGACCGCGGCGAGATCGGCGAGCACCACCGCCGGATCGGCGCCCGCGTCGTACTGGCCGGCAAGCTCCGCGAGCGCGGCGGCGATATCGCCGCGCATCAGCGCCTCGAACAGATCGATCACGCGCGCGCGGTCGGCGAGGCCCAGCATGGCCTTCACCTCCTCGGGCGCGACCTTGCCCGCGCCGTGGGCGATGGCCTGATCGAGCAGCGAGAGCGAATCGCGCACCGAACCCTCCGCCGCGCGCGCGATCAGCGCCAGCGCCTCGGCATCCGCCGCAACGCTCTCGGCCGCGCAGATGGCCGCCAGATGCGCCCGCAGCGCGCCCGCCTCGACGCGGCGCAGATCGAACCGCTGGCAGCGCGACAGGATGGTGACGGGCACCTTGCGGATTTCGGTCGTCGCGAAGACGAACTTGGCATGCGGCGGCGGTTCCTCCAGCGTCTTCAGGAAGGCGTTGAACGCCTTCTCCGAAAGCATGTGAACCTCGTCGATGATGTAGACCTTGTAGCGCGCGCTGACCGGGGCATAACGGATGCCGTCGATGATCTGGCGCACGTCGTCGATGCCGGTGTGGGAGGCGGCGTCCATCTCCATCACGTCGACATGGCGCGATTCCATGATCGCGTCGCAATGCACGCCGGTCTCGTCGAGATGGACGGTCGGCCCGCCGCTGCCGTCGGCGCGGATGAAATTGAGCGCGCGCGCGAGGATGCGGGCCGTGGTGGTCTTGCCGACGCCGCGCACGCCGGTCAGCATCCACGCCTGCGGGATGCGCCCCGCCTCGAAGGCGTTGGAGAGCGTGCGCACCATGGCATCCTGCCCGATGAGGTCGCCGAAGCTGCGGGGGCGGTATTTTCGCGCGAGAACGCGGTAAGCGGCGTTGGGCGAAGCGGTCACGGCACCATCCGGGCGAGAGACGCCGGGCAAGCGATGCGGCAGCATGGTCGCACGACCCAACCGCGCACCGTGCACCGCAGCCGACAGCCGGCGGAAGCTGCGGTGGGAGGCTGGACGAAGACCCGCCCGGTCTCGTTAGGGCTGCTTCCTTCCGGACCTGACCCGGTTGGCGAGTGGAACGTCCGACGCCAACCTCCCGCTCCCTATATCGGGGAAACCGCCGGCCAAAGCAAGAGGGCGGCGCGTTTTCCCCAATCGCCGTTCAGGAAACCACGTCGCGCAGGATCTTCGCCCAGGTGAAACGGTCGCGCACATGGGCGAAGGCGTTGGCGACGATATCGGCATGGGCATCGATGCCGCGCGCGGCGATGGCGGCGAGCGCCGCCGGCATATGCGCGCGCTCCGCGACGACGACATGCTCGCCGTCGACCATGCCGAGCCCGCGGATGCCGACGGGCGTGGTGAGCACCAGCGCGCCGTGGGCGGCGTAGTCGATGACCTTGAAATTGGTGCCCGCTCCCGCCGTCACCGGATTGACGCCGACATCGGCGGCCGAAAAGACCGTGCGCAGCATGGCGTCGTCGACGACGCCGAGCAGCGAGACGTTGGGCGGCAGCGCGAGGGCGCGCAATTCGTCGGCGACGCACATCTTGCCGATGAACCAGAACGTCCATTCCGGGCTTCGCCGCGCGATATCGACCAGCGCGACCGCGCCTTCCACGTTGGGCGCATGCCAGCTTCCGGCGTAGACCGCGAGCAGGCCGCGCACGCCGAGCCGCTCCTTGAGCGCGACGCGGCGCGGGGCATCGAGATGGGGATCGTCGGGCAGGTCGGTGCCGTTGGGCACCAGCACGATGCGCTCCTGCGGCTTGCCGAACATGTCGTGAAAAACCGCCCGCTCCTCCTCGCTGACGGCGAGGATGCGCTCCGCCCCGCGCACGCAGTCGCGCTCCAGCGCCGCCACCTCCGCGAGCGCCGCCCGGCCGGCGGGCGTTCTGGGCAGCATGGCGTCCTTGAGCAGCGTCTCGACATTGTGCGCGTCGTACCAGACCGGCCCGTCCCAAGCCTCGCGGATGAAGCGGTAGAGATAGGGATGGCAGGCGATGGCGAGATCGGCGCCGGCGAGACGGTCGCGCAGTTCGGCCGCGAGGGCGGGCGTGAGATGGCCGTAGAGGCTCGCGGAGATATCCGACACGGACGTCTCGTCGAGCAGTTTCGTCAGCGCCCATTCCGCCGCGATATGCGCCTGCGAGATCGGAATGCGGACTTCGCGACAATGCGGCGAGAACGTGATCGTCTCCGCCGGCGTGTCGTCGCGGCCGAGCGTGACCAGCGTGACGTCCGCCGTGCGCGCGAACTCCCGCGCGAGCGACCACAGCCGCCGCTTGCCGCCGGTGTCGACGGGCCACAGCAGATAGGAATTGGCGATGACGACGCGCCGGCGCGGATGCGGGCGGGCGGGAATGACAAGCTCGGACGCGAGGCTGCGCCAGGTGATCGGCCGCACCCGCTCGCGCCCCGCCGCCCCCATGCGCAGGGCCGCCGCGGGATCGCGCAGCAGCGTCTCGAAGGCGCGGGCGAGCGGCCCCGGATCGGGCTCGGCGACGAGCCCGGTCACCCCGTCCTCGACGAATTCCAGCACCCCGCCGGCATCGCGGACGGTGACGACGGGACGCCCCGCCGCCAGCGCCTCCAGCGTGATGAGGCCGTAATCCTCGTCATAGGGCACGAAGGGCACCGCGAGCGCCGTCGCGTAATGGCGCGCCAGTTCCCGCTCGGACAGGCGGCCGGTGAAGACGATGCGCCCGTCGCCCGCGGCCTGCCGCGTCAGTTCCGGCAATTGCGGACCGTCGCCGGCGATGACGAGGCGCGCGGGCGCATCCACGCGGCGGAAGGCGTCGATGATGAGCGCGATGCGCTTGGCGTGGTCGAGACGGCTCGCCGTGAAGAACGTGGGCGCGGCGCCGTCCGGGCCGGCGATCGCGTCGGAGGGCGCGGCCTCGCCTTCCTTCAGGACGGCAAGGGCGAGGTCGGAGGGCACATAGGCCACCGCGACATCGGCATCGGGCGGAAAATAATCGGCGCGCCGGCGGACATTGTGCGAGATGGCGACGTGCCTGCGGATGCTGTCCGTGGACAGGCCGATGGAATCGAGCTTGCGCACGACGGCGCGAATCAACGGCGCCGGCAGCCCCAGCCAGTGCTCGGGCGGATCGGCGGCCAGCAGCCTGTCGATCTCGCCGAAAACCTCCGAAAGCTGGCTGCGGCAGGTCGAGGGATTTTCGAGGAGCCGCCGCAGCGGCGCGAGCAACGCATCGCCGGGCAGCGCGGTGTCGAGATCGGCGGGCCAGGTGTCGTAAAGGCCGCGCAGCCGGTGCAGCATGTAGACGACATGGTTGTGGTGCGGAACCATCCACGCCGGATACTTGCCGGAGATCACCAGATCGAAATGGGTGAGGTCGAGCCACGAGAACTGCCGGTAGCCGTTGACGATCTCACGAAAATTCCGCTCCCGCGCCGGCACCTTGACGAGCTCGCAGACGTGCTTCGTCTCGTTGGCGTAATAATGCGTCAGGCCGAGCCAGACGCGCTCGGCGCCGCCGAAGGCGAACGGCACCGGGCTTGGGGCAATCACCGCGATCTTCATCTCAGACCCGTTTCATCTTGGACCCGTTTCATCTTGGACCCGTCACAGGTTGCGCGTTCATTCGGTCAGGCGAGCGACGACATTGTCCCAGGAAATGTTCCGCTCCAGATAGCGGGCAAGCCCCAGCCGGCCCATCTCCCGCGCCCGCGCGCGGTCGTTCCACAGCCGGTCGACCGCATCGGCGATGCCCTGCGCCGTGGGCTCCACCACGAACCCCTCGGCCCCGTCCTCGACGAACTCCAGCGGGCCGCCCGAATCGGTGCAGGTGACGACGGGCTTCGCCGCAAGCTGCGCCTCCAGCGTGACATAGCCGTAATCCTCGTCGCGCGGCGGATAGATCACGCCGAGGCAACCGGCGTAGAGGGCGAGCTTTTCGGCGTCCGGGCAGTCTTCCAGAATGACGGCCCGCTCGCCGAGATCGTTTTCCGCCACGAAACGCCTGTTCTGCTCCAGCAGCCCCCCTCGCCCCGCCAGCACGCATATCACCGGCGCGCGCCACAGCTTCGCCGCCTCCAGCACCAGCCCCTGCCGCTTCAGCGCCTCCATGCGGCTCGGCAGGAACACATAGTCGCGCGCCTCGTCGCAGCGGAAATGCGCCGCCAGCGGCGGCGGATGATAGAGCGCCTCCGCCGCGATGCCGTTGAAGCGGAACAGGCGGGCGCTGACGTTGCGGGAATTGGCGAACAGCCGCTCGGCACGCGCCAGCACGCGGTTGTCGTAGGCATGGACGAGACCGCGCAGCCGCCGCACCTCGGGCGAAGCTTCATCGCCGGGATAGAGATCGTACACCGCGCGATGCTGGTGCATCACCCAGACGGTGTGATGCGGGTGATTCACGCCGTAGCCGGGAAATTGCAGGCTGATCACCCTGTCGACATGCTGGCCGTTGGGGGCGGCGAGGTCGAGCGTCTCGCACCAGTCCATCAGCCGCTCGATGCTGGCTTCCGGGTGGAAGGTGAAGGGAAAGCGCAGCGTCTCGACCTCGTGGCCGCGCGCGCGCAGCGCTTCCACCAGTCCCTCGAAATGATAGGTCGCGCCGCCCGTCAGGAACGGCGTGGCGTTGACGGTGACGATCAGCCTCATGCGGACGGGCGCTCCGCGATCGTCTCATCCGCACGCGGCTTGCGGGCGAACAGCGCATGCTCCCGCGGGCCGTAGAACAGCGCGTTGAAGCGTTCCGCCAGCGCTCCCTCCGCCTGCACCGCGGCCGACGGATCGTCGGGATCGAAGCGGGAGAAGGCGACCTCCCCGAAGCCGTGATAGCGGGCGAGGCAATCCAGCATGACCGCCGTCAGCGGGCGGCGGCGCGCCGGATCGTGATGAAAGGCGTAACCGCCCGCAAGCACGTTTTCGGGATCGGGCGTCTCGACGAGAAGCAGCCCGCCCGGTTGCAGCACCCGGAACGCCTCCCCGAACAGCGCGAACAGCTCGGGAAACGGCAGACGCTCCGCGATGTCGAAGCCGCTGATCACCGACAGGGTTTCGTCCGGCATCGCGCCCAGCGCCGACAGCGCGTCGTCGCGGGTGACGTCGAGGCCCTTGTCGTGGCAGACGCCGACCATCGCGGGGCTCGGGTCCACGCCGCGCGCCGCGTGGCCGCAGTCGCGCAGCAGCGCGAGCCATTCGCCGCGTCCGGCGCCGATATCGAGGATGGGGCCGTCGCAAACCGCCTTCACCGCCGCCAGACTGTCGAGATAACGGCTCCTGCGCGCCCGGATCGCCTCCTGCGGCCCGCGCACGGCTTCCGCCAGCACGAGATGGAAGGCGTCGAGACGCGGATCGGCCGCGAGGGCGTCGTCGCGGTCCAGCCTGTCGCGCAGCGACGTGGCGGCGGCGCGGGCCGCGAGCGCGACGCGCGCCGCCCCCACGGCCAGCATGCCGTTTTCGTTGCTGCGCAGGAAACGGTAAAGCGGCCGGGAGAGGAAACGCAGCGGCGTGCGCTCGATCCGCCGCGCCCAGCGATAGATGCGCCGCTGGCGGCGCAGCGTTTCGTCGTCCTTGCCGCGTCTGGCGAACTCCGGCGAGGAGGAAATGTCGCACAGGATTTCGAGACGCCCGCGCCCCTCGACGAGCTTGTGCCGGTAGCCCTCCAGCCCCGGCGGATCGATGTCCCGATCGAGCAGCACCCGGTAGGCGTTGTTGAGGAAGACGTCGCCGTCCTCCAGCAGCAGTTGCGGCCACAGCTCCAGCCTGTCGCGCGGCGCGAGCGACGAGCGCCCCTCCGCCCACAGGCCCGATTCCTGCAAGCCTTCCACCAAGCCTTCCACCGCCGGCGACAGCGCGCGAGGACGGTCGGCGGGGGCGCGATCGGCGGGGGCGCGCCGGCCGCCTTCCGGGGATGCGAGGCCGAGAACCCGCAGCCGCTCGCGCAGGATGCGGATTTCGCCCTCCGCCCTGTCGACGGCCGCCAGACGCTGCCGTTGCAGATCGGCCGCCGACGCCTGCGCGCGCACGCGCTCCCTCAGCGCCTCCAGAGCCGCCGTATCCGCCTCGAGGCGGCGCTCCACCGCCTCCAGCCGGGCGTCGACGCCGGCAAGATCGACAGGCGCCGTAGCCAACGCCAGCGGCGCGCGCCGCGGAGGCATGCCCTGCGGGGGAAGGGCGAAGCGCTTCGCCTCCTCGCGAATGCGGGCAAGCAATTGGTCGATGGACGGTTGATCCGACATGTTCCCCACAAACGCTATCGATAAGGCAGCGCCCCGACCGCCGGGTCGATCCGATGGACGGGCAAACGGCATTCCACATGCGTCAGGATAGCGCCGCACCCGCAATCTGCCGAAATACGCGCGGTCCGACAACTGTTATCGTCTTGCAAATCCGTTCCGCATGTTCATGAAAAACTCCCGGTGCGCGTTATATTTTTTTATATTTAAGTGTTGGTGAACAGCATCGCCTCACAACCTGTTCAATCGGCTTCCGCAAGACGTCTCCGGCAAGAAGGCTCGACATGCGCTTGCGCCATCAATATTCCCGCGCGCGATCCGCCCGCCTTGCTCTTGTCGGGGATGCAAGCGGATGCTAAAGCGCGACGAACGCGCCGCCCGCGCCTTATCCGAACTCGCGGCCTCTCGCCGCATGTCATCCAGACGGGATATCCCCATGGCGATCACGCTCCATTCCGGCGACTTGCCCGCCGACGTCGATTTCGGTGATTCGGTCGCCATCGACACGGAAACGCTGGGCCTCAACCCGCATCGCGACCGGCTTTGCGTGGTGCAGCTCTCCGGCGGCGACGGATCGGCCGAAGTGGTGCAGATTCGCCGCGACGGCCCCCGCCCCGAAAACCTGATCCGGCTGCTGGGCGACGAGCGCGTGCTCAAGATCTTTCATTTCGCCCGGTTCGATCTGGCGGTGCTGTTCCACGCGTTCGGCGTGATGCCGCAGCCCGTCTACTGCACCAAGATCGCCTCGAAGCTCGCGCGCACCTACACGGACCGCCACGGCCTGAAGGACAATCTGCGCGAATTGCTCGGCATCGAGATATCCAAGCAGCAGCAGTCTTCGGACTGGGCGGCCGATACGCTGAGCGACGCGCAGCTCGCCTATGCCGCTTCCGACGTTCTGCACCTCCACGCCCTGCGGCAGAAGCTCGACGGCATGCTCGCCCGCGAGGGACGTTCCGATTTCGCGCGCGCATGCTTCGACTTCCTGCCCACGCGCGCGCGGCTCGATCTCGCGGGCTGGCCGGAGGCGGACATTTTCGCGCATATGTAAGAGGCGGCGCTCCCTCAGCTCCCCGGCAATCGCCATCCGGAATAACCGCTACTTGGAACGGATACTTGGAACGGAGGCCGCCGCCGTCTATATTGCGGATATCCTGACCGCGGTTTTCCGCCGGCGGGCATCCCGGCCGCCCGGCCTCCTGTCGCGCGGCGCCCATGGAGCACGGAAGCCTTTTGACAGACGCCCCGCACCGGCACGCCGGCCAGCCTCCGGCCGATCCTCCCCCCGCGGGGATCACGCCCGCCGCCTACAAGGCGGCGCTGCGGCATTCGGCGCGCGTGCGCGCCATGAAGCGGCTCATCCCCCTCGCCGCGCTGGCGGGCGTGGCGGCCGTGGTGGGAATCAGCCTGCTGGACCCGCTGCGCAGCATCGGCGGGCTCAGCGTGGGGCCGGTTTCGCTGTCGGGCTCCAAGATCACCATGGACGCGCCGCGGCTCTCCGGCTTTCGCGACGGCACCCAGCCCTATGAGATGACGGCGGCCTCCGCGACGCAGGACGTCAAGAACCCGTCCGTCGTCGAGTTGCAGCAGATCACCGGCCACGTCCAGCTCGACGGCGGCGGCAAGGCGCAGATCGACGCCGCGACGGGCGTCTACGATTCGCAGGCGGAATCCCTCGACCTGAAGGGCGACGTGCGTGTGCGCACGGACAACGGCTACGACGCGCGGCTCTCCTCCGCCGCCGTCGATTTCAAGGGCGGGCGTGTCGTCTCCGACGAGCCCGTCACCGTCACGATCTCGGAAGGAACCATCGCCGCCGACCGGCTCGACATCTCCGACAACGGCAAGCGCATCGTTTTCGAGGGGAATGTACAGGCGGTTCTGGATGGCCGGAAGTAACCGGCCGGCAGGAGAGCAGGATTCCCGTTCAGGCCGGACGCCGTTCGATCTGGAAACGGGTGACGACGACGAGCCGCCGACCGGCGCGACACGACAGGATGAAACGACGATGAGCTTGCGGGACACGGACATGCGGGGCGGAACAGGCAGGCGGATCGCCCGCGGCGGATGGCCGCTGCTGGCCGTCATCGTGCCGGCGATGATCCTGGCCGCGACGGGCGGCGCGCTGGCGCAGGGCGCGAACGCGGGACGCGGGGCGCCCGGCAGCCAGCCCCTCGGCGGGCTCGGCTCCGGCAAGGACCCGATCAAGATCGACGCCGACCGGCTCGACATCTTCGACAGCGAGAAGCGCGCCACCTTCACGGGCAATGTCGTGGCCGTGCAGGGCGACACCACCATGCGCTGCTCGGCGCTGAACGTGTTCTACGAGCAGAGCGCGACGGGCAACGCCGGCGGCCCGGCGGCGAGCCCGGCTGACGGCAACAACAACATCCGCAAGCTCGATTGCCAGGGACCGGTGACGGTCGTTTCCAAGGACCAGACGGCCACCGGCCAGCATGCGGTCTTCGACCGCGACGCGAACACCGTCGTCCTGACGGGCAAGGTCGCGCTGAGCCAGGGCAAGAACGTGCAGCAGTGCGACCGGATCGTCTACAATCTCGACACCAGCATCGCCAATTGCGTCGCGAGGCCGGGCGGCCGGGTGCAGGGCGTGTTCGTGCCCGGCAGCGGCAACGCGCCCAAATGACGGGCGGCCGCCGGAGCAAACACCGATCCAATGGCGGCGACCGGGCACGGGGTTTCAGCGCCCCGGCCCCTCATTCCTCGCGACGACCTCGAACCGGGATATTTTCGTGACGCTTTCGCCCGTTGCCGACAGTTCCTCCGACATTCCGCCAGATTTCTCCTCGCCCCGTCCGCCCGCGCAGGCGGAATACGACGGCTTCCGCGCCGTTCCGCTGACGCATGAGGGCGTGCTGGCGATCGACGGACTGCGCAAGAGCTATCGCGGCCGCACCGTGGTGCACAGCGCCTCGCTCCACGTGCGCAAGGGCGAAGCCGTGGGCCTGCTCGGCCCCAACGGCGCGGGCAAGACGACCATCTTCTACATGATCACCGGCCTCGTGGCCGCCGATCTCGGCACCATCACGCTGGAAGGGCACGATATCACGCGGCTGCCGATGTACCGGCGCGCGCGGCTCGGCATCGGCTATCTGCCGCAGGAAGCCTCGATCTTCCGCGGCCTGAGCGTGGAAGACAACCTGCGCGCCGTGCTGGAGGTGGTGGAGCGGGACCGCAAGACGCGCGAGAGAAAGCTCGACGCCCTGCTGGAGGAATTCGACATCGCGCGGCTGCGCAAGTCGCCGTCCATCGCGCTTTCCGGCGGCGAGCGCCGGCGCTGCGAAATCGCGCGCGCGCTCGCCGGCGATCCGGCCTTCATGCTGCTCGACGAACCTTTCGCCGGCATCGACCCCATCGCCGTCGGCGATATCCAGAATCTCGTGCGCCACCTCACCCGCCGGGGCATCGGCGTGCTGATCACCGACCACAACGTGCGCGAGACGCTGGGCCTCATCGACCGCGCCTACATCATCCACTCCGGCCGCGTGCTGATGGAGGGACCGCCCGCCGACATCATCGCCAGCCCCGAAGTGCGGCGGCTTTATCTCGGCGAGGACTTTCAACTTTGACGTGACCCTGCAAAGGCGCTAAAGTCAACCGCAACGCCAAGCAAGAAGCGTGCCGTCGCCCGCCTCCCTCCCGCGGGCGAAAGGCCGCAGGGAACCGGGGATTGCGTCGATGGGACTTTCCCACAGGCTGGAACTGCGTCAGAGCCAGTCGCTCGCGCTGACGCCGCAATTGTTGCAGGCGATACGTCTGTTGCAACTGTCGCATGTCGAACTCGCCGCCCACATCGAAACCGAGCTGGAGCGCAATCCGCTGCTCGAACGCACGGACGACTCCCCGGCGCCCGACGACGGCGCACGCCCTGAGTCGCCGCCCGACCCGGCCGGGCCGGAAACGCCATTTCCCCAGACAGCGCAGGATACCCCGCAGGATACGGCACACGACGCGACATACGACGCGGCGCCGGAAACGGAGAACGAGCGCGACTGGTCGCCCGACGAACCCCGGTTGCAGCGCGATTCGATCGAGGACGATTTCGGCACCTCGTTCGACAACGTTTTTCAGGACGACGGCGGCCCGCCCCGCACCGAATCCCTCGCCGCCGACGAAGGGCTGATGGTGTCGTCGGCGCCGCCCCATGCGGGCGGCAACCGCGATCCCGACGATACCGCGCCCGACATCGAGGCGACGCTCGCGGCAGGCATCAGCCTGTCGGATCATCTGTCGGCCCAGCTCGATCTGGCGACAGCGGATCCGGCGGCGCGGCTCATCGGCCGGCATATCATCGACGCCATCGATTCCGCCGGCTACCTCCGCGAGCCCACGGCGGAGATCGCCGAACGGCTCGGCGTCGACGAGGCGCGCGTCGCGGAAGTGCTGGCGCTGGTGCAAAGCTTCGAGCCCACGGGCGTGGGCGCGCGCGATCTCGCGGAATGCCTGGCGCTGCAATTGCGTGAGAAGGACCGCTACGATCCCGCCATGCAGGCGCTCGTCGCCAACCTCGCGCTCGTCGCCCGCCACGACCACGCGGCGTTGCGCAAGCTGTGCGGCGTGGATCAGGAAGATCTCAACGACATGCTGGCGGAGCTGCGCCGGCTCGACCCCAAGCCCGGACGAGGCTTCGGCCACGAGCCGGCGCAGACCCTCGTGCCCGACGCCTTCGTGCGCCGCAAGGGCGACGGCAGCCTCGTCGTCGAACTCAACGACGCCACCCTCCCCCGCGTGCTGGTCAACAGGGCCTATCATGTGACGCTGATGCGGAATGCGCGCTCCGACGCCGACCGCGCATTCCTCTCCGAATGCCTGCAAAGCGGCGACTGGCTGGCCCGCAGCCTCGACCAGCGCGCCCGCACCATCCTGAAGGTGGCGAGCGAGATCGCGCGCCGGCAGGAGGGATTTTTCCTGCACGGCGCGGCGCATCTGCGCCCTCTCAACCTGAAGACGATCGCCGAAGCCATCGACATGCACGAATCGACCATTTCGCGCGTGACGGCGAACAAGGCCATCGGCACGGACAGGGGCGTGTTCCCGATGAAATATTTCTTCTCCGCCGCAGTCGCGGCCACCGACGGCGGGGATACCCATGCGGCGGAAGCCGTGCGCTTCCGCATCCGGCAGCTCATCGGCGCGGAGACGGCGGCGCGCGACGTGCTCTCCGACGACGCGCTCGTCGGCAAGCTGCGCGAGGAAGGCATAGAAGTGGCGCGCCGCACCGTCGCCAAATACCGGGAATCGCTGCGCATCCCCTCATCGGTGGAGCGCCGCAGGGCGCTCGCCGCCAAAGTCCCCTGAGACGGAGAAATAGTGCTGGCCGCCGCACGGCCATGATCATAAGCTGACTATGCGCGCCCCGGCCCACCCGGCACGAAGCGCGTATCAGGGAAGGAGGATATGATGGCGTTACGGATTACCGGCAAGAACATCGATATCGGCGATGCGCTGCGCGGCCAGATCGAGGCGCGCGTTTCGACGGCCATCGCCAAGTATTTCGATACCGGCTATTCGGGTCATGTCGTTGTGGAGAAGGAGGGCAACGGGTTTCGCGCCGTCGGCGTGCTGCACCTGAACACCGGCATCACGCTGGAGGCGACGGGCTTCGCGCCGGACGCCTACGCGGCCTTCGACCAGACGGCGGACCGCTTCGAACGCCGCCTGCGCCGCCACAGCCGCCGCCTGAAGGAACGCGCCCAGCCCGGCTCCGCCGATCTCGCCCATCTGCCCGTCGCGGACGCGGCCGGCGCGGAGGAGCTTCGCTCCTACGTCATCGAGCCGCTCCAGGAAGAGGCGGATGTCGATGAAGCCTTCCATCCCGTCATCGTCGCGGAAAATATCGCCGCTCTCCACCGCTTTTCCGTGAGCGAGGCCGTGGTTGAGCTTGACCTGACGGGGGCTCCCGTAGTTGTGTTCAGACATGCTGGTAGTGGCCGGGTAAATATCGTATACCGCCGTCACGATGGCACGATCGGCTGGATCGATCCGCCCGCCGGCTCGCAAGGCCAGGGCTGATCGTTTGCGGATGACACCGTGCGATGTTGAGCGAGCATCGGGCATGCCCCTCGCGGACGCCTGATGCTCATATCCGTGGTAGATTGCATGGCCGGCCGCGCAGACGACGCGTGCGCCGATCTGCACTGAAGGAGCGACCCGCGGCTGCGCGCGTTCGAGATATGCCCCTGACCGACATCCTTACACCCGACGCAATCCTGCCGTCGCTGAAAGCGAGCGGCAAGAAGCAGGCGTTACAGGAGATAGCGGCCAGAGCCGCCGATCTCACCGGCCTTGACGAGCGTGAAATCTACGAGACGCTGTTACAGCGCGAGCGCCTCGGTTCGACCGGCATCGGCGACGGCATCGCCATTCCGCACGGCAAGCCGGCGCGGATCGATCGTCTGTTCGGCCTGTTCGCCCGGCTGGAAAAGCCCATCGACTTCGAGGCGATCGACGGTCAACCGGTCGACATCGTCTTTCTGCTGCTGGCGCCCGAGGCGGCGGGAGCCGACCACCTGAAGGCGCTGGCGCGCGTGGCGCGCCTGTTGCGCGAGCCCGGCAATCTCGACCGGCTGCGCTCGGCGCGCGACGCCGCCGCCATCTATGCGATCCTTACCCACGAAACGCCCGGCGTCGACGGCGGCAAGGCGGTTTCGGGATAGGTTTCACCCGCGCAGGGCGGCACGGTGCCGGAAAGGTCGTCCGGCACCGCTCGCTTCATGCCGCGGGAAAGGCGCTTGCGTGGAATGTCTCGAACGCCATGCTGCCCGCCGCCGCTGCGGGTGCGACGACCGCGCCCACAATGACCCCGACCAGAAGGCCGGCCGCACGGCCGACCCATTCCCCCGCTTCCGCACCATAGCGCGCACCCAGCAGGCCGCCCTCGACAGGATTGACGGACATCAGCACGGCAACGCGCATGCCGAGCGCGCTACCGGCGACGCTTCCCCCGATTCTGCCAATGATCGCACCGGTGGCGCCGAAGCTGTCGACGATCTTCCTGAACCAGTACTTGAGAGAATCCCTGAACGAGAAGATCCCGCTCTCGTGAACGCTGACCGCGCGATCCTGATCGTCATGCGCCGAAACGGCTTTTCCGAATATAGCGCGCGCGGACGGCAAGCCATGTTCCGTGCTTTGAAGTTCCGCGCGATGAAAAACCGGATGAGAAACGAGCGACGTTCCCCACGATACGAAATCCGTCATGTCATCAATATCCTTTGAAAATAAGGTCACAGACCCTGGAATATCTCCTGTTTAAGTTAAAACAGGAGATATCCTACATTTCTTGTTTTAATCGACAAGAAATCACTCAATCTCAAAAACACAGCGGCTTCCCGCATCACAATGAAATGCGAAAAGCCCCCTGCCACGAATAACTTAGACAGGCTGCCATATCTTTTCCGGGAAAGCAATATCCCTCCGCCACACGCTCAAACGGATCTCGCCAGCGCCGCGTGGGCGTCCGATGCGGGCCGTTCAGCCACGAAAAAGGCGCCGGAATTCGCGCCAGCGGCTGCTGTAAAAATCGGCCTGCGCCAGCCGCCGCGGAAAGCGCCGCCGCACGGAGGGATAACGCGGCAACACCAGCATCGTGCGGATCAGGTGCTCGACAATCACGCTGGCCACCTGCGCAGCGCGATGATCCTGCTGCCACATGCCGCGCCGCGCGAGCAGCCGGCTTGCGGGAGTCGACGCCCCGGCCAACGCGATCCGCTCGCCCGAGACCAGCGCGCAGATATCGAGAAAGGTCTCAAAAGACAGCCCCACACCCGCATGACGACCCGCCTCGAGCGCCGCGCGCAGCGGTTCCGGACCGGCAGCGCGCGCGAGCAGCACGCATTCCACTATATCCGACAGGAGAATGCCGCCGGTGACGAAGCGATGGCTCTGTAGCTGGCTATGCGCGATCAGATGGACAACGCTGTCGCGCGGAGCCGGCAAGCGCGCGCGATGCCCTTCCACGAACGTCGGCGTCGAGCGGGCGACGACATCGGCGGGCGGCAGCAACGCGGCATGCCACGGCCGCGCCATGGCGCGGTGCAGCTCGACGCCCACAACAGCATCGTCATGCCGCAGCATCGGCAGATGATGGTGCTCGTCCGGGTTGCGATGAGCGTCGTCGGAGTAATAGCCGGCCGCCCTGAGACATCGATCCGCCGTCGCAAGCTGCGCCTCCGGCACCAGCAGATCCAGATCGCCCATGAAGCGGCCGGCGGGATCGGCGTAAGCGCCGTCGACAAGCCGCGCGGCGCCCTTGAGCAGAACAGGCTCGATATCCGCATCGTTCAGCAGCCCGATCAGACCGCCGAGCTGCCGGCGCAACTGCACGTTACGCGCCGCATTGGCCTCATGCACCACCGGCAGGGCGTCGCGCAGCTCGCCCGGCAGGATCGGCCCCAGACATGGATCGGCCGCCACGATATGCAGAAACGCGGCAACCCGATGAACGAGAGAGAGACGGATGAGTTCGTCGCTATCGAGCCTCGCCGCCGCCATCGCGCCGGCCGGATCGGCCTCATTGCCGAGCGCGCAGCGAACGAGCAGGCAAAGCTGGGCAAATGGACTCATGTGGCTTCGTCTTGCCCGCCGCTCGCCAATCCGCGCACGAAAGACACCGCCTCGCCGAGATCGCCATAGCCCAGACGCCAGGCGGGAACCGTCTCCAGCCATTGCAGCATGTCGGCCAGATGCTCTTCCTGCACGGACGGCTCGGTGCCGCTTTGCGCCAGCAAACACAGCGCGTCTCTCGGACGCAGCCGCTCGGGCGTCAAGGCCGCGCCGGATTTCCATGCGGGAAACACGATCGCCGCGACGGGACGGCCCTCTCCCCTCACCATGCGGGGCGCGGGGAAATAACGGATGGCGAGCGTGCCGAAATGCACCGGCGTCACGTCGGCGAAATCATCGAACATCGCCGTGAAAAGCGGCCAGCTCCCCTTTTTCACGCCCATCGCGAGCGGACAGGGCCAAGCCAGCCGGCTGCCGGCTTCGATCGGCGTCGCGTCATCCGACAACAGGCGTGCGCCGGCTGCGATCATAGCACCGGCAAGCGTCGTCTTGCCCGCACCCGAGACACCGGCAATCGCCACGGCATCGCCGCCCGGCGGCACGACCGTCGCGGCATGCAGCACCCCGAGCCACGAACGGCCCGCATGCAGCGACCGGGAAAGCCAGCGCACCAGAAACCACCAACCTATTCCGGGACCATCCTGCACCACGAGCCCGTCGCGCGCGACGGCCGTCCTGTCTCCGGCCACGAACAGGTCGAGCACGACGGACGGCTCACCGACCGCCGCGAGCGAGGTGAGCATGGAAGCGAGCGGAACGGCAAGCCGCCTGTCCCACACCCGGACACGCACGACGGGACCGCCGTCGCGCAGCACAAGATCCAGTTCGGCGCTTTCTTCCGGCGGCGACCAGAGGCGCCCGATCAGGGAAGCCGAATCATCCGAAGTCTGATGAAGCGACGACAAGGCGGCCACAGCCTCGACATTATCGAGACCGCGACACGCCTCAGCCGCAGCATCCTGAAGCAACCAGACCCGGCCGCTTTCGCCATCGCGCAGCACCAGACCGCCGTCAAAAGCAAACCGACGCGACGCAATGGAAGACATTGAACCGACGCCGTTCGACCTTACGGCTCTTCGATACCGCCGCCGGTCGAGTCGGCGCGGGCGCTCCTCGGATCGAACAGCAGAGCGGCCATCGGGGCCGCCGCAGCGAGCTTCAGCATCCGGCCCACCACTTCGCGGCGCTCCGGCTGCTCAACGGAATTTCCCACGGGTTCCACTGCGAGATTCATCTTGTTCTCGTCTTCACGCCTGATCACGGTTCACTCCATTATATCTGTATCGAGAGATGGATCTTCGGAGCGTCGGCCGATCGATCAGCGTTCACTCGAAAGAAAGATCGCCGGGCATTTCCCGATTTCACGAAACCGGCAAATGCCCCGATCGCCGCGCCGGATTACGCGAAAATGAAGTCCTCAGCACCCAGCTGATTCACGCCGAGAAGCGCCGCGCCTTCGACCACAACCCGATTGCCGCCGCCGAAGTTGATAGTGACATCGCCCCCCAGGAACGGGACGCTGAAGTTGATCTGGCTGAATTGCGTGATGCCGTAGGCGCTGACATCGATACGGTCGTGATAGGTCTCGAGCAGGCCGCCCAGCTCGAAGTCCTTGATCGTATCCTGCCCGCTGCCGGGACCGAAGACAAAGACGTCGAATCCGCCCCGCAGATTGAGAAGAGCGGGGAAATCGCCCCAGAGTTCGTCGTTACCGCCACCGCCTTCGATGGTGTCGTTACCACCGGTGATACCGAGCACAACACCGTTGTTCGTGTCGCCCCAGATCGTATCGTTGCCGGAGCCACCCTTGATGTTGTCGTGACCGAACGACAGCGACGTCAAGGTAAGCGGAAGCGTGGACGTGAAATCACCGATCAGGAGATCGTTCCCGTCGCCGCCATCGATGGTGTCGTTGCCGAAATTGAGACCGCCGACCAGACCGTTGAGAGTACCGGTAAAGTCACCGATGATCGTGTCGTTGCCGGCATCGCCGTACAGGCGGTCGTTACCGACACCGAGCAGGCTCAGGTTCTGGAGCACGCCGGCGGCACTGTCACCGACGATGTAGTCGGCGCCATCGCCACCGTTGATGCTGTCGTGGCCGAAAGTCAGCGCGGAAACGCCGATGTTCAGCACGCCACCCGGACCGACGTCGCCGTAAATCGTGTCGTTACCGGCACCGCCGTCGATGGTGTCATCGCCGCCGCCCAGAGCGGAGATCGAGACGGAAAGCAGCGAAAACTGGCCCAGATCGCCATAAATGATATCGTCGCCATTACCGCCGTAAAGCAAGTCAGCCCCAAGCTGGGCATTGCCGAGCGTGACACTCACATTCAGCAGGCTGAGATCGCCAAAGTCGCCATAGATTCTGTCGTGGCCGTCACCGCCATGGATGGTGTCACTAAAGCCCTCGCCACCCAGGCCAATATCGATGTCGATCAACGAACCGGTCGCATCGTCACCATAAACCGTGTCATTCCCGTAGCCGGTCCAGAGCGAGTCATACCCGATGCCGCCGATAGCCGTCACGGAATTGGTATAGTCAGGAACGCCGCGACCGGGATTCACCGTGAGATCAAGCACGTCATCGCCCGCACCGAGCTCGAAGCGCGTAAAGGTGTTCACGAAGCGCTGGGTCGTGCCGTCGAGATTGACGCCGTTGTTGAACCGCAGGTCGTAGAGAATGGCATCATTCTTGTTGGTCGCGTGCCGATCGCCCCGCAGGATATGATCTCCAGAATCCTGCAGGATGTTGCGGTTGTTGCCGATCGTCCGCTTTCCAGCGAGCGACACGGTAACGATGTCATCCCAGCGGTTGGTCGCGAAACCCGTGGTAAACGTGGCGTTGGTTACAAAATCGGTCATCTTCGAAGCCCCTTCTCGTATATCGTCATCCATGTTTACCAGCCGCCCTGTCGGACTGCTGGCACCCCGGAAGCCCCCGCATGAAGCCGGCGGAGCCGCGCCCGTAACGACGGACAACGGCAACACTCATCGTTCAGATGACATCGATTGAACCGTTCGCCGCCCACAACCCCACGTTGAAAGACCCCGTAAAAAACCACAACAAGGCTCACCGCCAGAAGCACGCGACAGGGCGACTTCCCGGTTCAGCCTCGACATACATGCATCACCGACAACCCCGCATATGCCATCTATACTGTATAACATATGCAGAAAGATACAAGATGCTCATTAATTGAACTTGTTTAGGGGTATCAAGCAAAGCAACGTCTGTCAACGACGATCTTGTATGGGAATTTTTCGCATTTGGTCCAATATATAAGATTCTTATTTTATTACAGCGTCTTACACGCATGCAACAGGGGTTGCGTTCCGGGATCGGGTTTTCGTGAACAACCGGTTGCGTCGGATTTGTCAGGCTTTCCGTGCCAGAACAGTCTGAAATATTTATGGTATGTCAAATTTTCCGAATCATCGTGACTTTTATCCGCGATATCTTGAGCACTTAAAACTTATCTTCGATGGAATGAAGCACATCTATCTTCAATAAAATCAATCAAACGGCCTCATTTGATCGGCGCTATCTTATGCCCGCGCACGGCCCCGTCGGTGAAAAAGCATGGCGTTGAAATAGATGAATACGACCCCGATCGCCATCGTGCGCAGCGGATAATCGACAAGAGAATGAAGTAGAATAAACGATATGCCCAACGCAGCCGCCTTCTGCTTGCTGTTGAGATTTCCGCGGATGAGCTTCGCACCGATAACGATGATGTAGACGGCAATGGCCATCGCCCCGAGGATGCCTCCCTCAAGGGCCACCTCCAGGTAATCGTTGTGAGCGCGGTTAATGTACTGGACTCCGATCGACGAAGCGGATTCATAAGCCTGATAAACAGTCGGAAAGGTGCCGTAGCCTGTACCGAGCGCCCAGTTTTCTTCAATGGCGGACAATGTGGTAGCCGCGATTTCCGGGCGCATCCGATCTTGCAGCAATCCATAGGAGGAATCCTGCAACCCCCATAGCCCCATGCCCAGAAAAAACAGAATTCCCGCCATACCGGCAACGGCCCGGAAAGTGTTATGACGTCGCGAGGACAGCACGATATACGATGCGAGAACGGCGATCACCGCCAGAATGGCGCCCGCCCGCGACCCTGTCGCGAGAAGAACCAGCAGAGATATCGCAAGCGCCAAACCGGACCACACACGATACTTGTCATCAATGTAAAAATAGACGAAAAACGGAATTGACATGTAAATCAATGCCGCCAGATGGTTCCGATTGGCGAACGCACCCGCAGCCATGTCGTATGCTTCATCGGGAGACAGCTTGACGGAAAAGGAAGCGGAATACTGGATCAAAGACAGGATCACGTTGAACGCGAAACCTGCCGCCAGAAAATACCCCAGAAAGTACAGATGCTGCCTCGGCAAAAGGAACATGCAGACGGATACGACGACAAGGACGGCTATGTAGATCGCGCTGTCGATCGTGCGCCCGAGGCTGAGCGACGCGAACAGGTACTGGTTTTCCATACCCGCCGGCAGCTCGAAAATCGCAGGCCGGACAAGTTCGACAAGGGAACGCGGCAGCGGAAGGAGCTGCACGAATGCGATCAAGACCAGAAAAGTGAGAAACAGGACGACAGACAAGTCGATCTTTCGATGATGGAAAGCCAATATTATGGGGATCGCGGAAACGAGGAACGCGACTTGCAGCACCGAATCCGTCCACAAGCCCGGCATCGTCCCGCCTCCGATCATCAGGGCGGCAACCGTGCCGGCGCCGAACAGGTAAATTTCTCCCTTCCCGACAGATTCAGTCACGATGCGCTCTCTCTATCGATACGTTATGGAACGATATGCTCCCTGCGTAAGCGTAACGCCCGCTATCGACTTTCAGCCCCGAACGCAATTCCAGCATCTGCACGGCACATTCATTGACTTCGAAATCAACGGTCGCATCAGCGTGGATGTATGTACCTGGCTGTATATCGAGTGTAGCGATCGGCTGATGGGGCAATATGCAACGTATGTTCCAGAATAATCCGCGTGGAATGACCAATCCGCGTGCTGACGCCACGGATGTCATCCTGTATTTTCCGGGTCCGAGCAATAGGGTTTGTTGTAATTGCAGCTCGCGCACGGGGGTATTGAGAAATCGCACGGTCGCGCCCGGCACGGAGCCGGCCTGACCGCCAAGCGATATTTCGACGCGGGCCGTGGAGGCATAGGTCCAGTCAAACGGTTGAACACCCAGCGGGGTGGTGAAGCCGCTATTGTAGATGAACCCGGCGCGCATCCAGTCTTCGTCCGACATCGAGGCAAGAAACACGCGGTATGCGTCCCGATACAGCTTCCGGCGGACGAGTTGCTGAACCACGGCGGCGACATCGGCTTGCGGAGGCGGTGTTTCTCCTTCCATCAGCTCCTGCATGACACGAAGCGTCAGGAAACTTTCACCATCGTTCCGCGCTATAGATCGGAGCAAACTGCTGCGCCACGGAGAAGGATGGCGCAGCATGGCAATCACATTGTCATAGGCTGCCGGCGTGACCAGCAGGCCAAGCAGGATGGACTCGAATTGTTCATAATCGCGCGGCGCCCGCCGCAACGATATGTCGATGAGACGCAGAACTTCGGAATAATTGCGATCTTCAATGCCGCGCCGGATCAACGAACGAATGGCCTGACGCTCGGTCTGCGACAGCCTGTGCGCCTGAAGGAAAAGAGATTTCGCCTCATCGGCGTTCCCTTCTCTCAGCGCGATCTCGCCAAGCGCCGAGCGAAGCCGCGCGTCCGCAGGATCGAACGAGATGCCGCGCTGCACCTCTGCCTTGAGATCACCGAAATCTTCCGTGGTCTCGCCGTTCAGCCTGTCCGTGACCTGTTGCAGACGCGCATTCGTATTGAACGGATTCAGGCGGACGGCGAGCGCTGGAGAGCTCGTTTCCACAAGCCTAGCGGCTTCGGTTGCGATCACCGCCGGCAGCAGAATTCCGACCAAGGCCAAGAGCCCGAAGGGAAAGCCAGTTCGACGACTGCTTTCGGGGCTTCTTTCCTTCATCGCGTCCCTCCAGCTGCAACGCGTCGTTACCGTAACTATAGTAGACTTGGCTCATATAGCGATAAGAGTAGCTGTAGTCGAACTTGCTCGCCGTGAACTTCGACATCGCCGCCCCGATCACATTCGCGCCCGCAGCGCGCAACCGCTTGAGCGCCCCGATCGCAGTGTTGCGCGTCACCTGATTAGTGGAGACGATCAACAAGGTGTTGCGCGCGAGACGCGCAAGGATTGGCGCATCTGCCAGGCCCAACACCGGAGGCGCATCGATCAACACGACATCGAAACGTTGCAGGAGGCTATCGATCAATGCCGCCATGCGCTGTGACGCGAGCAGATCGGCAGGATTCGACGGAATCGTGCCTGACGTGATCGTCCAGACGCCCTCCATCCCCGTCTGGCGAATGAGCCGCGTAACGTTCTCGTTGCCATCGCCATGCAGCAGAATATCACTCAAACCCAGAGTATTATCGAGACCGAAGAGCCTGTGAACCTTGGGTTTGCGCAAGTCGCCATCGATAACCACAACCTTTTTGTTCAACTGCGCAAAATCCTGCGCAAGCTTAAACACCGTAGTCGATTTGCCCTCGAATGGCACCGACGAGGTTATCAGAAACGTACCGAGGGGACCTTCACCGGAGGCAAACTGAATCGATGTCCTCAAGCTTCGATAAGCTTCCGAAAGTTCGGATTTCGGATTATCCGCGATTTCCGCCCGTTGCTGCTCGTCGACATAAGGCAGCAGACCCAGTACGGGAAGCGAAAGGGTTTTCTCGACTTGATCCGGGCTGACGAACGTGTTGCTCAGCTTCTCACGAACATAAATGACCACGGCAGAAGTGAACAAGGACAGAATGGCGCCGAGCGCAAGGTTGATCGGCATTCTCGGCGACACGGGCGCCCCCGGGAGAACGGCATTATCCACGATCGTCGCGTTCTTGGTGCGCAATTCCGACGCAACACCAACTTCATTCATTTTTCCTATGAGAGATTCATATTGGATTCTGTTCGAGTCCAACTCTCTTTTCAGGATAGAGTATTGTATGTTCTTGTCCTGAAAGGCGACCTGCTCCGCCTGCAAGTTCACCAACTGAGCACGCAAATCGGCTTCCCGAACGCTCGCCTCCTCCAGACGCAACTGGATGCCATCGACAATCAGCGCAATGCCGTCTTCATATTGCCGCCGCATCTCGGTTATCTGGGCCTGCAACTGCTGCATTTCCGGGAATCCGGGTTTGTAAACACGCAGCTTCTGCTGATATTCTGCATTGAGAGAAGCGATATCGCTTCTCAACCTCTGCAACCCCTCGCTTCGCAAAGCTTCTTCGAGACTGCCTCCCCGGCCATTGCTGATCTGCTTCGCCTGAGCCTCGTATTTAAGCCGGTCCTTTATCGCCTCCGAGAGCGCGCCATTAATCGCCTGGATACTGGAATCGATGAGTGACTGGTCGGTTCCCGTCACGGCGATCCCCGCCTGCTTGGCATAATCGACGAGCGCCTGCTCCGATGTTTGCAGTTTAGCCTTTACTTGGGCAACCTGATCCTCAATGAACTGCCGCGCGAGTTCGGACGTCGCGCCAATCTGGTCAACGCGCTGATCTATATAACTTTGTGCGATCTGGTCCGCGATCATCCGCGCGATACGCGGATTCGGATCCTTGAACGTAATGCCCAGAATACTCGTGCTGTTGATCAGGTTAACCGACATATTGCGGCGCACCCGGTCTACGGCGATAGACATCCGTTCTTCCGGCGTGAAGTCCTCCAACCGGGTCGACGATTCCAGATGGAAGGCGCGGCGCAGAATGTTGTCCAGACTGAAGCTCGGCGGCGGAAACAGAAAAGCCCGATTGTCGGCAAGGCCGAGACTCAGCACGACATGTTGCGCCAGCGTGCGGCTGGTGAGACGTTCCCGCGCGGTCAGAAAGGCGCGCATGTCCTTCGACTCGGAGACGACCTCGATGTCCTGAAACACCCTGGCCGACGGCACCAGTATCTCGAGACGGGACGACGCCTGATATTGCGGCGTCTGCGCCTTCGTAAAAACGAAACCAGCCGCCAGACCGATAACCAGCAGAATGCCGATCATCCACCGATACTGGAGTACAAAGTAGAACAACCTCAACGGGTCGAAGCTTTCCTCATCGTTGACCGCTTCGAAGTCGGAAAACTGCGGGCGCCCTGCGAAGCCCACAGTCTGACCGCGCAGTCCTGGAGCCAGACCGCCCGGCGCGGAGATGGGTATGTTCTGTTCAGACATCTACCTGGATTTCGTCGTTTGCGGGAACGCGGACGGTCATGGAATTGCCAATCTGGCAACCGGCACCGCCATTCCCAGGGCTTCCCGGAGATTTTGCATGGCCACCTTGCTGGCGGAGCTGAACGCCACGACAACATCGCCGCCATAAATGCGAGGATTCTGAGCTGCGCCTTGCCGGATCTGGCCGACATCGTAGTTTGCGACCAGCGTCTGACCGCTGATATTGCGGAACACGAAAAGCTTACTGGTATCGGCGATCCTGCTGAGACCGCCGGCAAGCGCGATCGCATCGACCAGCGTCGCCGTCGGCGGCAGCGGATATACGCCCGCCCTGACGACTTCGCCGTCGACGGTCACGCGCATCGAGGCTGAGCTCTTGATCATCACCGAGACTTGCGGATTCTGAAGATAATCAGCCGCATAGGCTCTCGTGAGCATGTTTCCGACTTCGCCGACGCTCTTGCCCGCCACGCTGACGGTCCCGATCAGCGGCAGCGTTATGCGCCCGCTCGAATCGACCTGAACGGAGCGGGTCAGATCGGGAACCTGAAAAACGAACACATCGAGCACATCGGAAGGCGCAATCGGCTGCTCGGTCCCCCCGTAAGTGGCTGCCGGCGCGGGCAGATCCGGGACCAGGCGCAGGTCGCCGGCAGGCGCGGCCTCCGCGGGCGCCTGGGCCGCCGGAGAGACCGCCCCCGAAGAAACAGCCGCAGGCGAAGAGACGACCTGGGGAGCCTCCGCCGATCCGGCAACCTCGGCACCCGGATCCACGTCGCCCATCGCAGTGCAGGCCACGAGCGGCACCAATCCCAGAGTCAGGACGAGACAACGACAAAAATGCAAGTGCAACCCGTTCATGTCAGCTCAACTCTGCGCGCTCGACGGGACGACTTCTTCGACCCCCAATGAGAAAAAAGCGAAGCGGAGAAACCGGCATCGCGTTGCGGCTGCTTCTCACGCCGGACCGCCGTATTCGCCCGCGGCGCAAGAACCTCGTTCTTCAGTATCTGCGAGGGAACAACGGTAAATAGCCTTTCGGCCTCGGCAGCGCCGCAACGACGCTCGACCTCCGCATAAGCCACGGAAAGCGTGGGCGGCCGGCTGCTCACGTTATGCGCATCGCTGGCGATCAGATCGACGCGTTCTTCGGACAGCAGCCTTTCGGCATAGTATTGCGCGGAACGGCCGAACGAACCCATCAGCGAACCGGCCGTAATCTGGAGAAGAACACCCTCGGCATTCACCGCCTCGATGACGTCGTAGTGGGCCTCGACCCACGTCAGCCGCTCCGGGTGCGTCAGGACGGGAATGTAACCGGCTTCGATAAGGCGCCGGCAAAACTGGATGAAATTGGGGGGAAGAACGTGATGAGGCGGCTCAAGCAGGAAATAACGCGAACCGCCGATAGTCGGAACCACGCCCGCCTTCAGACGGACGACAAGCTCCGGGTCGACATGAACGTCGGCGCCGACCACAAGCTCCAGCGCCACACCGGCTTCATCGAGGGCGCGCCGCAAAGCTTCCACCTCGCGCGTGATCCCTTCGGCCTCGTTGTTATAAAGTCCCGGCACAATATGAGGCGTGCACGCAATCGTCCGCACGCCGTCCGCCGACGCCATGCGGGCCATTTCGACAGAAATACCAACGTCGTTCGCACCATCATCGATACCGGGCAGCAAGTGGCAATGGAGATCGATCATATTCGCTACCCTGCCACCAAACCGCTTCAGGCACCCCGCGACACAAACGGGAAACGATTACCGGCTGATCGGAGAGCCGTCGCCGAGATCGAACCACACCGGGTCATCGCCGCCCCCGTCAGCAGCCAGCGCGATACCCGTGCCGAGAACCGCGAGACCGCCGATGGCGGGAACCAGCGGAGAGATGCCCGGAGAAACGGGAGCCGACGCATCGCTGACCAGCAGGCAGATGCCGCCCCGCTGACCCTGCACCAGCAACTCCTTCAGCGGGCCGAGAGACTGACGGCAAGTGCCGATCTGCACAACCGCCTCGCTCTGCTCACCCGTGACGACGCGCTCGTTCGCCACGAGCGCTTCCCCCGGAACGCCCGGCCGCGAAGTGGAAGAACGATCGAAGATATCGACGCTGCCCACGGACGAGCGAACGCTGCCGACAGGGCGATCCTGACTGCCGCGCACGTTCGTGAAGCACTCGCAGCCGAGCGCCGCCACTTCTTCCCTCGACAACTGCTGAGCAAACGCACCGCTGCTTCCGAGCACAGCAGCCGCTGCGGAAACCACTAGAATACGAGCAAAATTTTGCATCGCTCAATCCTCTATCAGTAGGCCCCATCGACAATTCAAGTGGCCACAGCATCAATCCAGTTTCTTATACCGCCGCACCGCATCATAATCAAGCACCAGCAAATTTGATAACAGTCCACGTCTCGTCTGTGACATTTTTATCTGTATTGACAAGATGATTGTTTTGAATGACTTTTCTCCGATTATCCTACTCTTGAAATCGATTCATCAAGCCGGCTTCGGGCAGGTAACGCCGGGGCATCAGGAAAGGCTGTAGCCACAAATCCGGCAATCGGTGCAACGGTTTAGGGGTCTTCGTCCGATCGCGGCCCTTATCCTGGCGTCTCTTCAGGCAGCATACTTGCCCGAATGTGCATTCCGCGGGCATGCGCAGCACGGCCTTCAAAGCATATCGATGTCAGGTATTTTTTAGGGCCGCCGCGTGCGCTCATATCCGGCAAAAAACATTTCCTCACGCATCCCGGCCGCCATACTCCACCGACAATCCAACGGTCTGGCGAATTTGACGGTGAATTATTGGCTCTCGCCCCTTACTACTGCTCATAATCGCACTCCGATGCGCAAGTCGGCAGCAAGCTTCATCATTGAGGCGGCAAGGTGAGTCGGCGTCAGAGTGAGTCGGTGTCGGGCGCTCGGGGCGCTCGCCGAAAACAACGGGAAGAAAGCCTTTCTGATCGCAGTCGATCGAAAAAGGCTTCCCGATTCTTTCCTTAATCGGATTCCGATTAATCGAACGGTCCCGTGCGCCCGGCCGGCGGGCGATGCGATCAGGATGCGAGAAGCCCGCCCAGCGCCTCGACGATGCGCCTGCCGGTCCGCCCATCCCATTTCTCGGGAATGCCGCCTTTCTTCCACTCTCCCGCGAACAGCCGTTCCAGCGCTTCGGCGAGTTTTTCCGGGTCGGCGCCGAGCAGTTCGTTGGTACCGATCGTGACGGTTTCAGGCCGTTCGGTCGTATCGCGCAAGCTCATGCACGGCACGCCCAGAACCGTCGTCTCCTCGGTGATGCCGCCCGAATCGGTCACGACAGCCTTCGAGTGGCGCACCAGATGATTGAATTCGAGATACGGTTGCGGTTCCACGAACAGGATGTTGCCGGGCAAGGATTCCAGGCCATCGAGCGTCTTTCGCGTGCGGGGATGCACGGGAAAGATGACCGGGAGGCCACGCGTTCGCTCGCCGATCGTATGCAGCAGGCGAGCGAATGCGGACTGTCCGTCGACATTGGCGGGCCGATGCAGCGTAAGCACGAAATAACCTTGCGGCGTCAGGCCGAACTCGTCCCAGAAGGAGGGCGGCCGCAGCCGCTCGATATTGGCGAGCAGCGTATCGATCATCGTGTTGCCGACGAAGAAAATGCGGCTTTCGTCCACGCCGGCGCGCCGCAGGTTCTCGTTCGCCACCTCGCTGGTCGTGAAGAACCAGTTGCTGATGGCGTCCGTCACCATGCGGTTGATTTCCTCCGGCATGGCCCAGTCGCCGGAGCGGATGCCGGCTTCCACGTGCGCCACGGGAATGCGCAATTTCTGGGCGGCGATCGCGGTCGCCATTGTCGACGTCACATCGCCGACGACGAGACACAGCCGTGACGGCGCTTCGATGATCAACCGCTCGTAGCGCACCATGATGGCGGCCGTCTGCTCGGCTTGCGTGCCGGATCCCGCTTCCAGATTGACGTCCGGCGCGGGTATGCCGAGTTGCTCGAAGAAATCGCCCGACATACGCGCATCGTAATGCTGGCCGGTATGGACGAGCCGATAACGCAAGGAACCGCCGTCAGCCTTGTGGGCCTCGAGCGCATGGATGATGGGCGCGATCTTCATGAAATTGGGTCGCGCGCCCGCGATGATATCGATGAGTGGCAAGCTCATGCCGGAAGCCCCCGCGTTGTTGCGCCGCGCGGATACTGGCGGCGGCAATGGTTCCGAATGGCCGGCGCGGCCGGGCCATTTGCAAGCCCGCGACGCCGGCGCCTGCTGCATGGCGCCCGGGAGGATGAGTTTCCGGGCGCCCCTCTCTTGTCTTACGTCTTCCTGTCCGGAAAACGCCGTCAAGCGATCCGAAAGCGGCTCAGGTCTTGACGATCTTGTCGGAACGATAGCCCCGGTTGTCGAGAACGTTGCGCGTATCGACGATCAGCGAGGCATGCGTATCGATGAGCCCGTAATCGATATTGTCGTGATCGGTCGCGATCAGAATGGCGTCATAGCCGGCGATCGTCTCGGCGGTGAGTTCAACCGACCGGCGGCCGGCCAGCGCGGCGTGCTCGCGCGTCACGGGCACCTCGGGCACGTAGGGATCGAAATAATCCACCTTCGTTCCGCGCTGTTCGAGCAGTTCGATCAACACGAATGCGGGGCTCTCGCGAATATCCGGCACGTTCTTCTTGTAGGCGAGGCCGATGATCAGAATTTTCGACGAGCCGAGCGACTTGCCATGCCGTGCGTCGATGGCGCGCTCCAGATTGCCGATCACATAACGCGGCATCGACACGTTGATCTCGCCGGCCAGCTCGATGAAGCGGGTCGGCAGGCCGAACTCGCGCGACTTCCACGTCAGATAGAACGGATCGATCGGAATGCAGTGCCCGCCGAGCCCCGGACCGGGATAGAAGGGCATGAAGCCGAAGGGCTTCGTGGCCGCCGCCCCGATGACCTCCCACACGTCGATGCCCATCGCCTGGTAGATGACCTTGAGCTCGTTGACCAGCGCGATGTTGACGGCGCGAAAGACGTTTTCCGTGATCTTCACCGCCTCGGCCGTCGACGGCGAGGAAACGACGACGACACGCTCCACGACGGCGCCGTAGAACGCCTCCACCAGCGCCGATGCCGAAGGCCCCTCGCCCGCCACGACCTTCGGAATGGTCGTGGTGCGGAACTTCGCATTGCCGGGGTCCTCGCGCTCCGGCGAGAAGGCGAGGAAGAAATCCTGCCCGCTTCTGAGGCCGCCTTCCTCAAGAACCGGCTTCACCACTTCCTCCGTCGTGCCGGGATAGGTGGTCGATTCGAGCACGACGAGCTGTCCCTCGCGCAGATGCCGCGCGATGATCTGCGCCGTGTTCACGACGAAGCGCAGATCCGGCTCGCGCTGCTTCGAAAGCGGGGTCGGCACGCAGATGACGATCACGTCGCATTGCGCCAGCTCGCTGAAATCGCCGGTCGCGCGCAGCTTCCCCGCCGTGACGTGCGCGGCGAGGTCTTCCGTGGGCACGGCCTCGATGTAGGAAGTGCCGGCGTTGATGAGCTCGACCTTGCTTTCGTCGATGTCGAAGCCCAGCACGCGGAAGCCCCCGCGCGCCACGGCGGCAGCCAGCGGCAGCCCGACATAGCCAAGCCCGATGATGCCCGCCACGGCTTCGCGGCTCTCGATCAACCGGGCCGTCTGCGACTCTGATTTGCTCCGTTCACTCACAATCTCGCCCCCGTTTTGGGTACCCGTCAGTTGATGTTCTGCCCCGCGTTTGCGCCCGGCACATGATCCGAAACGATCTGGAGCATGCGTTGCGCAAGATGGGCGCGATCGAACTTGTGCGCCGCTTCGACGCAATTGGCGGCAAGCTGACGGCGCAAATCGGGATTGCCCGACAGTTCGACAAGCTTGTCGCGCAGTTCCTCGGCATTTTCGGGCTCGAAAGTCAGCCCCACCCGCTCCTTGTTCACGATGTCCGCCGATTCCCCGCGCACACCGTGCAGAACGGGAATCCCCATGGCCATGCACTCGAACAGTTTCGACGGAATCACTGTCCTGAAAAGATCGGTGTTACGCAAGTGAATCACCGAAACATCCAGCAAAGACCAGTATCGCACAACGTCTGCCTTGGAAACCGAATCAAGGAAAGTTACATTCGTAAGTTCAAGTTCCTGCGCTCGCTCGCGAAGCGCCGCCTTGGATGCGCCGTCCCCCAGAAACAGCAGGTGGATGTCGTCACGGCCCGCCTCGCGCAGCAGCCGCGCCGCATCGAGCAGCGTTTCCAGCGCGTGCGCCAGGCCGTGCGTCCCTATATAGCCGGCAACAAACTTGCCTTTGAGACCCAGCGCTTCTTCGAGTTCGGCATCTTTCGGCCGGGGCGCGAAGCGGGACAGGTCGGCGCCGTTCGTCACGACGAAGATCTTGGCGGGATCGATGCCCCTGCGGTCCAGGTTCTGCTTGAAGGAATGGGTCACGGAAACGACCGCCGTGGCCTGACGGTAGAGAAACAGCTCGACCTTCTCCAGCCAGTCGAGCACGCGCGACTGCTTCATAGCCCCCACGGCGCGGATGGACTCCGGCCACAGGTCGCGCAGTTCGAAGATGAACGGCACCCGCCGCAGCCCGCCGACGAGATAGCCCGCGCAGGCGGTGAAGAACTGGGGCGAGGTGGCGATGACGACATCCGGCTTCGCGATGCGCAGGCTCGCCGGCACCGCCATGGCCATGTAGCTCACATAGTCGAGCGTGCGGCGAACGAAGCCTTCATTGGCCGTGATATATGTCCATACCCGGCAAACCTCGATGCCGTCCATCGTCTCGCGCTGCCAGAAGCTGTTGCGATAACCGCTGAAGACCTTGCCCTGCGGAAAGTTGGGCGCGCAGGTGATCACCGTGACGCGATGGCCCGCGTTCACCCACTCGCGACAATGCTCGAAGGTGCGGCTGGCCGGCGCGTTGACTTCCGGCGGGAAGTTATCGGTGAGAAAGAGGATGTGCATCAGTCATCGTCCCAGAAAAACATCGTTCCAAGAAGCATTGTTCAAAGAAGCACCGTTCCATGAAAACGCGATCCGGCTTTCGCCTTCCGCGAGATCGACGACAAGACAGTGTGTCGGGATGCTCATCCCGAACTCGGGATGCCATGTCGACGCCTCAAGCCTCGCCTGCCCCTTGTCGACATGCCAAAGCAACACCCCGTCCGCGCCCCGGCTGACGGCGCCCGCGCGGCCGTCGGCGCCGATGGAGGGCGTGACATCGGGGTGGAAATGGAAACAGGCCGCCGCCTGGCCGGGCGGACCGGATATCTCGTCCGCCACCGTCAACGTCCCGTCGCGCATCAGCCAGTTCCGCCGGTGGCGCGGCGCGCCCGGCAGCCTCTCGTAGCCATCGTGCGCGCAGGTGACGCTCACGCCGTCGTTGTCCAGCACGACGAGATCGAGCGGGTGCGCCCGCCGCGCCACGCGAAAGCCCGACCAGACTTCCGAGGAATCCTGTCCGTCCACGACAACGGTGTTGTGCGCCGCGGTTCCGCGCTGGCGCAGCCGTTCCGCGCCGGTGCCGTAGACCGACGTCCCGGAGTTGACCAGGACGCGGTGGCCGCCCACCGACAGCTCGAACGACAGCGTGTCGGCGTGGGCATGGCCGGGAAGATAATCCGGGCCGATCGGCGCGACATCGAGCATCGCCGCCGCACACCCGTCATCGATGCGGATATAACCGCTGTCCCGCAGCCGGCGCAGCCGGTTTTCCCCGGCGGATCGCTCGGGAAAGCCCAGCCGCGTGGCGTAGCCCTCCAGCTCGGCCGGCGTGGGAGCGATTCCGATCGCCGCATCGTTGAAGAAAGCAATCTCGCCGTCGGGGTGGCACATCGCCGCCAGCCATTCCCGCATCGCGGCGACACGCGCGGCGCGCTCGGCGGCGCGATCCACCAGCCCGTTGCCGAAACAGCGCGCGACGTTGATGAGATCGAGCATGTCCTCCAGCGCCAGCGCGTGATACATCGTGCTGAGTTCGAAATGCCCGCCGTCCGGCAGCACCTGCACCGGCAATTCGCGTTCGATGATGTCGAGCCCCCGCTTGCGCCAGGCCTCCGCCTCGTCTCCCTGAAAGAAGCAGCCGGCGAACACCAGCGCCTTGGCGTTGGCGAAAAGGTGGTTGCCCAGAAGATGATATTCGAGCCGCCGCGTCAGCCAGCGGGCCTGCACCGCGAGACTGTGGACCGCATCCGGCGGCAGCGCGTTGCCGGCCAGAGCCCACTTGATCCAGTTCACGATGCGCAGCGAAACCGGATAGGGCTCCCAGCCGGTGCCCCTGCCCGGCGGATTCTCGGCGATCCAGCGCGCGATGAGCGTGCGATGAAGCGCCGTCCGCCCGCCCGCCCCGGATGCGTTCAGATCGTCGAAATAATGGAGATTGTAGAGCCACAGTTTCGAGATGGACGCATCGTCCCATCCGCATCGGGACAGCTCATGCGTTTCGTTCAGAAAACGAAACGCATCCTCTCCGAACAGACTCTGCCGCCGCGCGGCCGGATGCGCCCACCTCTCGGCGAGCGAGCGCAGCGGCGGCGGCGGCCGCGTATCCGGCACGGGACGGGAGAGGCGAAACAAAAGCCGGCTATATATCTGCACGGCGCGGAGATGGCGCACGGTCTCCCAGTACAGACGCAACTTCGCCAATGACGGATTCACCGGCACGAGGATTTTCCTGCAATGAGCATCACGCGCGGCCCGCCGCATCTCGCCGGGAAGCGGACGAGGTTTCCCGGATGAAGGCGACTCGGAAACAGCCGGCCGGGGCAAGGTCTCGGTTCATGCCGGATGCACTTCGCTCAGGCTGCACGGATGGTGGGGTTGACGACGCGGAGGCTGTTGCCCCTACCCTGCCGCCGGCTACAGCTTATCGGCCCTTCACTGAAACGCCGATAAGCTGTAATTTTTTCGATTTTACACGTTTTCAAGCAAAGCAGCCTCTTCTTTGCTTGAAAACGCTTTAACGGGTGGCTTCGGCAAGGTCAATCACGATGCCGCCGACCTCGATCAGCTCATCGAAGGCGATGGGCGCCGGCCCACCTGTTTCGACGGCTTTCAGGAACGCCGCGGCGCAGTTCTTCTGCCCCTTGTCCTGCCGCCACAGGTTCATGGTGTTGAAGCCCGGCCAGCCGAACCCCTTCAGCCGGCGGAAGTTGTCGAGCTGGAGCACGCGCCCGTCCACGAACACCTCCAGCCGCTCCTTCGGGAACGCCCGGTTGCCGTTGGCGAAATAATGCATGGTGCCGATGGAGCCGTCCGTGAACGATAGCGTGATCGTGACCGTATCGCCGCTGCCGCCCGCCGCCGCCAGCACCTGATGGGACACGATCGGCGTGCCGGCGAGAAAGCGCAGCAGGTCGACGAAATGGCACGCCTCGCCCACGATCCGCCCGCCGCCGGCCTGTGGGTCCTGCGTCCAGTGCTCGGCCGGGATCGCGCCGGCATTGACCGTCATCACGAAGGCCCTGGCGCCCGACGCGCCTGCGAGCAAGCTGCTGATCTTCTGCACCTGCGGCGCGAAGCGGCGATTGAACCCCACCGCCACCAGCGGCGCCGCGCCCGCTGCCGCGGCGGCTTCCCTCGCCGCGACGATGCGCGACAGTTCATCGTGCGTCAACGCCAGCGGCTTTTCGACGAACACATGCTTGCCTGCCGCAAGCGCCCGGCAGACGAGATCCGCATGGCTGTTGTGGCGCGTGGCGACGACGACGGCGTTGATGGCGGGATCGCCCAGCAGCGCGTCAATGTCGGTGGTCGCGGTTTCGAAACCGAACTTGCGCCCGGCATGCACGCCGCTGACGCCGGCGTTGGAGGCCACGCTCACCAGCCGCGCCCCGGCGGCCTTGAAGGCCGGGATCAGCACGGCGGTGGCATAATTGCCCGAACCGATGAAGCCGACCACCGCCTTGCCGGCCGCCGCAGGTGCGGCCGCCGTCGGTGCGAGCGGCACCGTGCGCCGGCGCAATGTCGCGGCCGGCGCGGCTTCCGCCGCCGGATAATCGAGCAGGATGCCGAGAGACGGCGCGCCGCCGGTGACAAGCTCATAGGCGCCGGCCGCGTCGGCGAGCGCGAAGCGGTGCGAAATCAACGGCTTCACATCGAGACGGCCATCGGCGATCATATCGAGCACGGCCTCGAAGTTGCGCTGCTCCGTCCAGCGCACGAAGCCGAAGGGATAGTCCTGCCCCTTTTCCTCATAATCGGGATCGTAGCGGCCGGGGCCGTAGGAGCACGAGACCTGAAAGGTCAGTTCCTTCTCGTAGAAATCGGCGCGGGAGAGTTCGAGCCCGGTGACGCCGACGAGCACGATGCGGCCGCGCTTGCGGCTCATGAGGGCGGCCTGATGGACCGGCTCACTGCTTCTGGTGGACGCGGTGATGATGACGGCATCCACGCCGCGGCCGCGCGAAAAGCTTTCCGCCGCGACCACGGGATCGGCGCCCGCGGAGAGATCGACGGTTTCCGCGCCGAAGGATTGCGCCAGCTTGAGCTTGTGCGGATCGAAATCGATGCCGAGCACCCGGCAACCGTGGGCGCGCAGCAACTGCACGGTCATGAGACCGACGAGCCCGAGCCCCGTCACCACCACCGCCTCGCCCAGCGTCGGCTGCACGAGCCGGATGCCTTGCAAGGCGATGGCCCCGAGCACGGTGAAGGCCGCCTCGTCGTCCGACACCGCATCAGGCACCTTCGCGCACAGATTGACCGGCACGGCGACCGCCTCGGCATGCTTGCCGTTGGAAACGACCCGCTCGCCCTCCGCGAAGCCCGCCACGCCCGCGCCGGCCTCCAGCACGGTGCCGACGTTGCAATAGCCGAGCGGCAGCGGCTGATCCAGCTTGTTGAAGACGGCCTCGAGCGTCGGGGCCAGCCCGTCCGTCCTGATCTTGTCGAGCACCTGCCGCACCTTGTCGGGCTGCTGACGCGCCTTGCCGATGAGCCCGGCCTTGCCGAAATCGACCAGCATGCGCTCGGTGCCGGCCGAAACCAGCGTGCGGGCGGAACGGATCAGCAGTTGCCCGCGCCCCGGTGCAGGACAAGGCACGTCGGCGACCTCGGTCGCGCCCGTTTTCAGGGATTGGAGGATCTGTCTCATTCTGGACCGCCCGTAATGGTGGGAAAGACTCAGGGCACCAGAAGGCGGAGCTTGCCGCTATCCGTGCGCACCGGCTTGTCGAGAAGATGCGGCGTGACATCGAGCGCCACGTTCGAAAAATCAAAGCCCTTCATTAATTCTTCCGGCGTCAGCCGTTCCTCGCCGGGCACGACCAGCAGCTCGATCCTGCCGGGCGCCGGCTGGCGGACCTGCACATGGCGCACCTTGTCGAAAGCGGCATGGTGACGGCCGAAGATGAGCGCGGTCAGCGCGATGCGCGTGCCGTCCCGGTCGAGAATGAAATCGCCGAAACGGCCCGCAGCAATGGCGAACGAGCGGACGACGCCCTGTTCGGTATCCGCCTGTATCCGGTCGCCCGTGTCGTAGCGGATGAAGGGAGACGCCGTGTTCCAGTACGAGGTGCCCAGGAGCCGGCTGTCGCCGCCGCCATCCGCAACCCCTTCGACAAGCCCGTAGGTATGCATCGGAATGTAGCGGTTGTCGCCCTCGTCATAGGCAAGCACGCACATCTCGCTGTGGCCGTACCACGCGGTGGGCTCCACGCCGAGAATGCGCCTGATGGGCTCGACATACTGGCTCGCGGGAAATTCCGACCCCAGAAGGACGCCCTTGATGCTGCGGCGCAGTTTTTCCGTCGCCCGGCCGTCCCTCGCCGCCATGTCGGAAACCATTTCCGACACGATGCTCGGATAACCGTGGATCCAGCACACCGTCTCCCGCTCCATCAGGGTGGAAAGAGCGGCAAGGACGGCCGTGCGATCGGCATAGGTGTTCACGATCCACTCGTTATGGACCGGATTATACTTGAGCAGGCGCTCACCCAGATTCCGGCCGCGCATCGTGAGCTTGACATCGCGATAACGATAGCCCGCCCGCGCCCAGATGAAATGCATATGGGCCCATTCGCGCGCGAATGCCTGGTTGTCGATATGGAACGCAAGCGGCTCGCCGCTGGTGCCGCCTGTGTTGATCAGCATCCCGCCCGGCGACGGAACGGACCTGTCGGCCAATTCGAACGCACGCAGATCGCTCTTGGTAATGATCGGCGCATCCTGAAAATGCTCGAACGTCCTGAAATGCTCGGGCCGGAAGCCGTGACGCTCGCAGATCGTCCGATAGCAAAGGTTGCGGCCATAGGCGTGCTCGACGATCGCCTTCAGCTTCGGAAACGCCCATTCCTTGACCATGCCGGCCGGCGCGCGGTCCAACCTGCTCACTTCGGCCGACATAGACTTGTAAACGGAACCGAGCCGCCACCGGAAAGGCACGGCAGCCACGATCTTCCCGAGTGGATACGGCACATCCTCCACGATATTCTTGAGGAATCGGCGAACAGACATGATCAATCCCGATGCTCCGCCAGCAGATGCGGCGTTCCCGTTCTCGACACGGGAAGCGATGGCTCCCGGCCTACGCTCAAAGCCGCCTGCACGACAATACGACGGCACGACCAATGAACTGATTCCATCTGATCGAGAAGCGATGATGCTGCATAACACATAATGCAAAATAGACAGCCCACAAAACATACCGCTATTTATCACATCTCGAATTTACAACTTTATTAACTCTATTAGCGTCTCAATTTCTTGATACCGGCCCTTGCAGCAGCGTCTATAAGTATCTGCCGCAAATCGACCCAGCGATCCCGCAGCGTATTCGTCAACGAATATTCCGGGTCCGTGTATATGGGCAATAACTTGCTTTTCAGTCGATGTTCGCGAAACCATTTTACATATTCATCGCGTGAAAAACCCTCGAACTCAGGTTTGAGAGAAAAATTTCGCTCATGTATGGCTTCGCGGAACTTATAGTCGAGCGTTAGCGGCGGTGAGAACTGGACATGATGCACGACATCCGCTCCGTCCTCCAGCTCGACAGCAATCTGATGAAAGCTGGAAGGCGGGAAACGCAACTTGCCTCCGAAATAACGGCCATAGGAAAATGCCCAATTTCCGAGACTGTATGCGATTGTACGCCCCTTGTAACGTTCAACGGGGCCGACAATGTGCGGATGATGGCCGATGACGGCATATGCGCCTGCATCGACAAGATCAATGGCCAGTTTCCGATGCGCAGGTTGCGGATACCGCTCGAATTCGTAGTTCCAGTGCAGGACGACCACGACACGCGAAGATGGCGCTTCCGTCAGCAGAATGCGAACGCCCTCAACCAATCGCCGCGCGTCAAATGGGTTGACCCCAGGCGTTCGCAAACCGGCTGACCCGCAGCCGATTACCGGCCAGCCGGCCCCGAGCAGACGGAAGGTTTCGGAACCCGAAACGCAATCGACTGGCGCGGAAGCTTCCGCAAGATCGGCGCCGGCGCCGAAAACCCCGATACCGGACGCCAGAAGCGCGCGCCGCGTCGCCATTACCCCATCCGGCATATCCGCGATGTGGTTGTTGCCAAGGAATGCGACACGGGGTTTCATCTCGCTGAAGGACGCATGCCAATTTTCAGAATTGAACACGCCCCACGCCGGCGTACTTCCCGCTTTGATGACAGGCCCCTCGAAATTGAGGCAGATTGGCTTTGCTGAAAAAACCGACGGGAAACCGACATGTGTGAATACATCGCTTCCGTCCACCGCGACGTCGCCGATAAAAAGCATACCGTTCAGTCCTCGACAACACTGTCGTAATTTCTGACACGCGGATCGGCCTTTCCGACACGCGCCGATGGAATCCCGATCTGGCGGCCCGTGATCGTCATTTCACGCATCTTGTCTTCTTTCAGCCGCCGCGCCCAGGTTCTCAGCCGCGCCCAGGCGAAGCCGACACGCCCCGTTCTCCATGCGCGCACCTGAATGAGATTGAGGAGCATGGTGAGGCTGTAGCGTGCGGGAATGCGGACAAAATTCTTCTTGAACCACATTCTGCGTTCCAACGAAGTGCCGAACAGGTTTGGAGTTGCCGCCAGTTCATCCCCGCGCAGCAGGGAGATCGCTTCAAAGGACGTATAACGATTTTGCTTATCTACCCAATGATGCAGATCGGGGCTGTCGTAATGCTCCAGATAGCCTTGTGCTTTGACGATGGCCCCTTCCACGAGGGGATGCTCGTTGACGACAACATCGCTGAACTTGCAGGTCCCCGTCTTCCAGCCGCGCAGAATGACCTGTACGATGGGCAACGGCTTTCCCATGAACCAGAGACGCCGCGCGAGTGTGAAGGCGTCGCCGCCTCCCCCCGCGACCGTCTCCGCGATGCTTTGCTTCAGTTCGTCGGTCAGGCGTTCGTCGGGGTCGAGCTTCATCGTCCAGGGCGCGGTGATCGGCAACTCCCGCATGGCGAAATTCCACTGGTCCCCGAAACCGCGGAACTTGCGCTGCACAACATGAACGCCCTGAGCGAGCGCGATGCCAACCGTCTCGTCGCTGCTGTAGCTGTCGACGAGAAACACCTCCTGGGCAAACCCTTTCAGGTTCTCCAGCACATCCGCCATGTTATGCGCCTCGTTCAGGCTGATCATGACGACTGCAATCGGCGCCGTTCCCCGTTCCCAGACAGGGCGGCCGGGCGCGACGCTTTCCGTTCGCGCCAAAGCGGTATTGTCGCTAGTCATTTTGTATCCATGCTGGCCGGGTTCCGCCCTCGCGGATCCAGCGATAGGATTCTATCATTTGTGCCGCGATCCGATCCCATGAGAAATCGCGCTCCATCCAACCGCGGCCGCGTTCACCCATTTCCGCAAGCGCATGCGGATCTTTTGACATTGCCTCATCCAGGGCGCGCCGCAAGTATTCAGCATCGATATCGACCCACCATCCCGCACGATGCTCGACAAGGCCGGACCAGGGCGCTCCCTTGGTCGTGACGACCGGCACGCCCGCAGCCAACGCCTCTGCAACCGCCACGCCGAAGTTTTCGGAATGAGTGGGCAACACGAATAAATCGGCCGATCGATAGGCTTCACCCTTCTCTTCGCCATAGAGCGGACCTGCGAATGTCACCCGCTCCAATCCCAATGCGTCTGCTTGCTCCTTGAGCTTGCGCAGATAATCCGCGTCGCCTGGCCCGACGATCCGCAACCGCCAACGCGGATGAGAACCTTGCAGGCGAGCCCATGCCTCAAGCAGCAAATCCACGCCCTTCACCGGATGCAACCGGCCGAGAAACAGCAGGATTCTGTCGTTACCCCGATGAGCGGGGCGAGAAACTTCAGGAATGTCTATTCCATTCGGAATGACCGCAACCGGCTGACGAAAACCGAGCCGGCGGATGTCCGAATACTCATTCTCGGCCGTCGCATGAAAAAGCTTCGCATGCGAAATTGCGCTTTTTTGCAGGCTGCTCCAAAATAGAATTTTGATTGCGCGGGATCGCGCCATGGCCCAACCGGAGAATGTTCCACGCGGCGAAACGACAAGAGGAACATTCTTTCCGCGCGTTACCCAGCCGGGATACACGTTGGGCATCATCCAGATGCTGTTATTATGAATAACATCAACACGCCCCGCCCCCACCTCGCGGCGCAGCCACCTGTACATGTCGGGCGAGCGACCGAGGCGAAAAGGAAAGCCGGAGCGTGTGAAAGTTCGAATTCCGCTGTTGGTGTCCGCGGTCTCCCTGCCTGTCGCGATAAGCCTGCTGCTTACGCCGGCACGGTTGATCGCACGATTGAGAGCCACGACGGAGTAAGAAGGCCCGCTAGCCTCCTCCTCAATGCTGGGCACGACCTGGATCAGATTCATATTCCCTCGAAATACCTTGGCCCGCACCTTCAGCCACCCCACGATAAAGTGCTGCATATCGCGCCGCCACCTGAGACGCTCTGAAACGTTTGGCGTTCTCAAGCCCCCTTGCTATCAGGTCGTTTCTGTAGGCCGCATCATTGACAAGGCGCTGTACGCCCGCCCGAATGCTCGTGACGTCGAATGGATTGACCAAACAAGCCGCCTCTCCGGCCACTTCGGGCATTGCGGAAAGATTGCTTGTCACAACCGGTCGACCGACAGCCTGCGCCTCGACGATAGGTAGACCGAAGCCTTCGTAAGTCGATGCAAACAATAGCATATCAGCCGCGACATACTGGGCGACGAGCGCCTCGCGGGACAGCCCGACGTGACTCTCGTAGTCGATACCATATCGATGCAGCATCGATTGCTGCGCTTCCGACAACGGGCCGACGATCACCAGCCTGCACGTCATGCCCGAGAGCGCTTCGGCAACACGCTCAAGGTTCTTGTTCGTTTTGGTTCCGATCTGGAGAATGCGCGGGCAGGTGTCGGCGAATGTGCGTGGAACGGGCCTGAATTCGTCAGATACATTATTATGGATCACGACAACCTTGCCCGGATCGCACCGCACGCTGTCGAGCAACCGGGAGCGTGTCGTCTCGGAGATAACCACAATGGCACGACTGCGCTGAACTGGCAGCCAATACCACAAAAGCCATAGCGCGAACCGCCGGACACCACGCAACCGCTCAAGCATGACGAGATCATGAACAGTAAGAACGGTTCGCCTCGAATCGAGAAGGAAAGTCAGGTAATGCACATCTCCGGTAACGTGATTGACGTCACCCTGCTGAGCACGCGCAAGCCACACATCCTTGACGCGAGGCCAGAAGCCGCGGGAAAAATGACGGCAGATCCAAACTTTGACACGGCAATCGGCCGGGAGAGCCTGCCGTACATCTTCATAAAGCCGCTCCATGCTGAAAGCGTTGGGACCAGGGCGCCGCATGAAATGGGTGACCCGAAGCATTGCGCATAAATCCTCAACCTATTGAACGGAGCGATGATTTAACCGGGGACCGCGACGCAACTTCACCCCGCCGGCGTTCGCGATTATGCGAACGACAAAGGCAATGAAAAGCGCAATAAATGCCGATCTGAAACCGACAAATATGGTATTCGCGGACGCTTCTATGCTTAACATGAAGAACGCTAAATTAAAATATGTAAACCAGATAACCACATCCCAACCAATTCCGCGCGCGATCCAGAGGGTTAATCTCATCAAAGCGCTAATAATAATGATATATATAAAGAGCCCAAAAACACCGAAATCAATATAAGATTCAATAAATAGCGTATTAGACCAGTCAGTGAGAGGCACACCCAACGCTTCGAACCAAAGCAGCTCGCCGACAGGGCCGATGAAATCGAACTTCCCTGGAAAAAAGGCCGACGGAATTGATAGCAGAAGCTGGGAAAGCGTATTCCATCCATAAAGAAACCCGCTGGCGGTCTCACGAACAACGGTTACGCTAGTCGGCAAGGAGAATGGGCGTTTTATCACATTATTAGTAAATGCGCTATCCATGTCCAAACCACCAGTCAACTCCTGAGCGCGCCCCAGATCCATGATAGACAAGTTTTCAGCACCGCGTGATGCAGTAGTGGCCAACCGCAGCAGATAATAGGACTCCCACAAATACCAAACCGCAGGCACAAACACGATGGAGAAAGCAATTATCATAAATATTTTACGCTCAGTCAATTTTCTTTTATAATATATCGAAAAGAAAGAGACAACGGATATAATAGCCAATATCGTCATAGCTCGCCTTCCGGCGGTAGTCCACCATAAAAACTGCACCAGTAAGGCACTTATACAGAACATCAAGCGAGCAAGTTTTTGCCTATTTTCAGAATCAATCAGTATCTTTGCAAGCATAACGGCACACAGAGGCATGACCGACGTCGACAGCGCTACGGTAAACTGGTAAAGCTGCGACGCTTCTTCTTGCGTCTGCCCTACGCCTACAACATTGGCATAACCACGCTGACCCGCAATAACCATATATAACTGGGAAAGTAAAATTGGCAAAAGCAGAAGAGCACAACTATTGAAGCGAATTTCAACGTCAGGTATCGTTATTTCTTTTCCATAACGATCGAATATAAAATACAATATATAAGACACCAAAATAATAATTGCAACGGTTTCCGCATTGTCTATTTCCAATGCATTCCATATATAATATTCATATCCAAAAAAGCCAATATAACTAAAGGGTAGCGCATACCAGAGCATCGTCTGTGACGTGATGAGAGCGCCTGTATTCAATTTTCTCCTGAAAAGGCTTTTGATAGCATACTGACCGCAGGAAATACATAATAACGCACATCCGATATAAAATAATACTCTGACCTCAAATGACATAAAAAGCAAATATCCGACAAGAGATATCAAGACGGAGATCAACATAAATCCGTTGAATGAATCACGTTTAGCTACAGCATCCTGCTGTGTCGCCTTGACATGCAATGACGATGCTCCCAGCGGCAGCGTGGGCGGGATACGATCATCAATGATTAGCTTTTCGTTCATGTCAATTTACTTTTCTATATTCACATTACGAAGATAAAACTTCATAATGGATTGCTGCATGCTTGTGATATTATTATATATATTTATAAATATGCTTAATTTATAATTCTTATGGACTTATATCGACGCTGCACGTCTGCTATTGATCAACACACGTTCGGCGATGAGACTATCGATCGCTGCGACACGCGAACTGTAACTGTAAGCGGGAACGGAGCGCTTATAAGCACGGTTGATCATTTCGGCTCGCAACTCCGGACGCGCCAAGTAAAAGCGCATTTTATCCGCCAGCTCCTCGGGATCCGAAAACACATCGATTTCGACACCTGGAGTATATAATTCACGAACTTCGCTGTTATCGATATGCAGCATGAAGCCCTTGCAGGCGGGTATCTCGAAAGTGCGGGTTGAGACAAGATCCTCCCACCCCGACGCTGCTGGACCGTGATGGATGGCGACGTTGATACGTGCCGTCTGGATCGCCGCCACATAGCCTACGCCGATGCGCTCACCCGTCATAATACAATGCGCGAGAGGCCCGGATGACACGTTTTCCCGCCACCTGTTGCCCACAATCTCCACCGACAAATCCTGCATACCGGCCAGCGTGCTTTCCAGCCATTTCTGCTTATAAGCCGAATGGTTGCCGGGATAGAGCACATCGACGCGAAACCCGTCTTCCGCGACTTCATCAAAGATGGGGCGATGAACGGCAGGGACATAACCGTGCGGCACATACGCCACTCTCTCGCCGCCGATCAGGCCCTCGAGATATTGGCGCTGGAATGTCTTCGTCGTCACGAACAAATCGTACTCGCCGAAACTATCAATGGAAACACCAGCATAATCAAAATGATAATCTGGATAATACATGACAGTGCGGGCACCCGTCTCCTTGATCCGGCGCAAAAGCTCAGCCGTCATGCCCATGCCCTTTATAGTCAGAAAAATGTCGGGCTTCAGCGTGCGACATTCCTCCAACACCTTGCGCAGATAGGCTTCGCGCGTCATCCTGTGGGCCAGACGCGACACGATGCTCAGCGCCCGCCCTCCAACGGGGGGTATTCTGTAGTGCTTGAGATCTACTTCACGCACGGCCCATCCGGCCTGACGGAAGCCTTCGGCGAGCCCGCAGCCGGATGAACCCGCCCAGAACTCGCCAGCAAAGACCATGACCGGGGCCCGTTTCATTGACATGCAACTTTCGATGCAACGCCGTTTACGGCACGCAGAAATCCATCCACGCTCACCGCGAGGCTGCATTCCTCATAAATGCGTAGCGATGCCGCTGACATTTCCTCCAGCGCATGCCGATCGACAGCCAAGTCGAAAATTCGGTCAGCAAGAATTTTTACATCCCCGCACGGATATACGAGCGCATTCTCATCCCTGCGTGAAATGTCCGTTGGACCTATCGTCCCGACACGATCGCTCAAGATCATGGGAAGCCCGATGCATGCCGCCTCGGAGCAGATCAATGGATGGGGATCCTGGCCGGAAGGATGCACAAGGACATCAGCCGCGGCAAAATGGTTTGGCAATTCATCGATATTTACGAATCCCGCCATCGTGACCGGAGCTCCCGTCTTGACATGCGCTTCAATCTGTTCGGCATCAGGGCCGTTGCCACAAACCAGGAGATGGGCATTCACGTCGCCGTCCGTTTTTGCAACTTCCGCGAACGCCATAACAGCATCCTGCGTTCGCTTGCGCGGGATGAGCTTGCCGACCGCAATTCCTAGAAACGCCTCTCTCGCAATTCCATATCGCTCTCTGATCTGTACGCGGAGTTCGGCCCTTTCCGCTCTAGCCCTGCGGTAACGCTGCTCATCGATCGTAAAAGGAGTGCGGTACATTTTTGTACGAGGGACACCAAGTTCCTCCAACGCATCCTCATTCTGGTCGCCAACCGTCAAAAAGCCGGAAACCTGGCTCAAAAGAAGCCGCAACATCGTTTGTCGCAGCAAACGTTTGTGAAAAGGGCGCTTTGTCACGAAATTGCTATCAGTCGTCATGAGAACGGGAATTCCGTTGACACGACACCACGCGAGGGCACGCAGAGGAGTAGCCTGGGCAAAGCCATAGATCATGACAACATCAGGCTCGAAAGCGCGCAGCGCGGCCCCGATACTAGGATTATTGATTGAACGGAAACGGGTATTTTTAATCCCGCTCGCCTCCGGCAGAAACTCGTGATCGAAACCGCCCGTCATGTCGCCCGCCCAGCGAATGACAACGCCCATGTTCTTGTCAAAATATTCATCTACGCCAATACGCGAGCAGAAAAACACCTTTATGCTCAGCTCATTTCGAGCAGCCAACGCACGATAGAAGTGAACAAAATGCTGAATGGGGTGAGATACGACTATCGCAACTTTTATTTTTCTCCCCACCCCCTCATTAGAACAAACGTCAATCAAAGAAGAACGATTCCCAGTCACATCAGTGGACATTTAATCACTCCTTATTGATTTAAGCAATTAAAAATTATCATAAATTCTCTACACCATTTCAATTATCGGAAATATAATTCTTCTTCTTATATGTTTTCTGGATAGCCTGATGGCTTTTGCAAGCCATTTTTTACGTTCTGTCCCACTTCCGGAAGGCAGCCGAGCCGCCATTATTTCTCTCGTTTCCTGGATATAGCTTTCAGTCTCGTCAGGCGGATGAATGATAACTGCGGGAGAGGAAACGTATATTTTTCCATCCGATCTCCGAAGCCAAGCCGACCACCCATCAGCTGCGGCTTCTATACGGGGAACAGCCAGCAAACTTTTTGCAGCCGCATACGTAATATAGTAACCGACAGTCCCACAAACTTCCGACGAAAAAAGATTTACCCTCTCATAAAAACACAAGGTTTCAGTTGCCCATATCGGAAACCGTTTTCTCAAGGGCACATCACGCATATAGGACGCCGACATGGCGTATAGGTTGTAGATACCCGGCACTTCACTTAGATGCCGACCTTTTTCATGGAAATATGAAAGCAAATCTGCGAATATTGGCTGAATAATTGCATCATCCTCAAGTATAATGCCTCCCACAAGCCCCTCATCAACAATTGCCTGATAGACTTTTCTGTGTGACAGCGCGCATCCTATTTCAGGTCCACTCAACATCCTGCCCATGTTGCGCAACACCGCAACTTCATCAACCTGTGCTTGAAGTGTCTCCAAGCCTACTTCCTTTGCATCAACAGCATCAACGAACTCAAAACAACGATCATACGCTTCAAGCTGCCGCGCTATTTCTTTTCGACGCTCCACCGCTCGCCGTAGAGAAACAACATATATACGAGGATGTTTCAGATTTGCATCACTGGCATTTAACTTAAGAGACATTTTACTTCTCCGCTGTCATTGAGTATATTCGGCCTATAATATATTTTATGTTTGAAATTATTTAAATAAACAACGCATTCCCATATCGTATTACATAATCCTGAATATACACTCAAATGCCGCGCAGGATCAGGAGTTTTCAGCTTTTCGCTTCAACCAAACCGAGAAAACTCCAATACCTAACTTGGATAAAATCCAGTCTACACCTGACAGGACAAGCCCTTAGCCGCGATAATGGGAAATACTCTACTCGGGCCCGCTATTCTGGTCAGGATGAGGTTGTTGCTTCAAGCGGCGATGACGCATGAACCATCCGCCCGCCTTCCAGTCGCACGATCATATCGCAGCCATCCAGTGTCGATATCCGGTGAGCGATCAGGAGGATGGTGAGATTTCTGTCCAGCCGCTCGACGGCAGCCATGACCGCGCTTTCAGTTTCATTATCCAGAGCGCTGGTTGCCTCATCGAAGACCAACACGCTCGCCTGCTTGTAGAGGGCCCGCGCGATGCCGATACGCTGGCGTTGGCCACCCGAAAGCTGGATGCCGCGCTCGCCCACGTAAGTGTCGTATCCCTGCGGCAGCGCCGCGATCACCTGTCCCAGTTCCGCCTGCTCGGCGGCACGGCGCACCCGCTCGCGATCGATTTCGTCCGGCCGGACGCCGAATGCGATATTTTCCGCAATGCTGGCATCCGAAAGGTAGATCGCCTGAGGTACGTGGGCGATGTTTTTTTGCCATGCGGCGCGATTGTCGGACGTCAGCTTTACCCCGTCGATAAAGATATCTCCCTGGGTCGGCTCGAGAAGGCCGATAACCAGATCCATCAATGTCGACTTGCCGCTGCCGGTCTTGCCGACGATCCCCACCCGCGCGCCCCTGGGAATTTCGAGACTGACACCATTCAAAGCCGGCGTGCGGCCTTCGGAATATGCAAAACCAACGTTATTGAGGCGGATTTGATTTTCGAAAGGCAGCGACATGTCGGCGATGATTCTCTCGGGCGCCGGTCGGCTCAACATCGCCGCGACGTCGAACAGAACCTGCTGATGACCCATCACCTGCGCCCAGCCGCTATATATTTGTTGAATGAGCGGCAACAGTCTCTGCGCGCCCAACGCCAGAGCGCCCAGGACAGGTATCGCCCCCATGAGCCCGCCGGGGCGCTGGCTGATCGTCACGGCGACGAGTGCGATCACGATCATGCCGACCGCCTCGACGATGAAGCGGGGAGCGCCCCCCAGAAAGCTCGTCCTGGCCCTGGCGGTACGATAACCTGCTTCGACACGCTCATAAGTCTCGAGAAACACAGGTTGAGATTGATCCAGCAGGACGTCGCGGATCCCGCCCAGACCTTCCTGCATGGTTTTTACACGCCGATCATGAGCGCGGGAAACGACGGCGCTGTTGCGCTTGAGACGAGAGCGGGTCAAGGCCGTGGCCAGAAGATAGATGGCCGAGAAGCCGACTCCGGCAACCAACGCGACGGTCGCATCGATGGCAACCAGACCGACGATGATGAAACTGGCCAGGACAAAGGCGATCGTGGCCTGCATCAATGGGCCGATAACGTAGCCGGTAACGATTTCGACCTTGTTGATCGCTGCGATTGTATCGCTTGAGTTTCGCCGAATGTGATAGGCGTAGGACTCGTAAAGGGCGTTGGTGTACAGGCGAATGGAAAGTTCGTAAGAAATGCCGTTCAGGAAGTTCTGGCTCATCCAAAGGAGCAACAGCCGCAGCGCTGCGGCGACAATTGCCGCCAAAGCGAACAGCGCGGTCAGGACATAAATCGCTTTCGCCTGATCGTCCGCGCCCAGAAACGTCAGCGCCGGCGCGATGAAGGAAAGCACCGGGGAGTTCTCGGAATCGGCGATCGCGGCGAGGAAGGGCAGCAACGCGCCGATCGTCACAACCTCGGCAACCGCACCAAGCAGCATCACCGCCAGAAGGACGGGGAAAGAGCGCCGCATAGCCGGCGAGAGCTGCCGATAAAGTCCGACAAGCACTTTCCACAGCGACGTGCCGGCAACGTCCGCTTTCTTTGTCGAAATCAAGCTCGCTGGCATGGCCTTACAACGCCTTCCTGTGCCGCATTTTTACATGTTTCTGTGACAGATAGCGACGGCATTATCGCCATTGCTTCTGCAATTTCGGAATACGCCGGACTCACAAGCGCTTCGGAAGTCCGCCGGGCCGGAAAAATTTCACCCACCGAGAGCCGCCAACCTCGCTGCGGCCGCTTTCGGCCCGACAATGAGGCATGCACCACCTTTGAGCGCGCCGGATACGAAGTTCCAATCCAACCCATTTGCTGCTGCGTGCAACGCTTTGCCTTGCAAGGTATCGAGAGCAGAATCGGAACCCGAAACATCGTGATATATCGCCCTTTAGCGAAAATAGATAACTCGGTTATATTTTAAAATATATCGTAACTTATTTCAAATAACGATGGCATACATCCCATAGCTACCGCACTCCAGGGTGAACGCCTGAAGTCGGCTTCATGATCGATTCCACAACCGCCGCACGGGGAGGTGGAAGTGCAGGAGCACGCCATCTAGAATACGGCATCACTAAAAGCAAGACACATGCGCCATCTGCCCCTGAGTACACTTGATTTCATGACATTACAATTAAACTAACAAAATCGGTAATTTGTCTCCGATTGTTTGGCGATCGTCGTGGTAAATCAGCCACCTGTGGCGGCGAGAAAGCAACACCACCTGCCGGCGCAGATAACGATGACCAACGCCGGAAACGGAGCCGGGGGCGGCACAATTCCCGCGTAGGGGCGGCGCGCGAATCGGGAGGCAGGCATACATATCGGTTCATCGAAGGCATGACTTGCTAACCGGAAGCCATGACGTTAACACTTTGACTGAAGCGTATACTGGTGTTTTATACACTGAACGATTCTATCAACGAGTTAGAAATGAACAGTAACGATTGACAACCGCTTGATATCTTGCGGTGTGTCCTTATCAGGAGAAGCTTGGGACATGTCAGACGCATCAAACATCCTGGTTACGGGCGGCGCAGGTTTCATCGGGGCCCATACGTGTGAGGCTCTGGTGCGCGCCGGCTTCCGACCGGTCATATACGATAATCTCAGCAACTCGAACGCAGCGGTGCTCGACAGACTCGAGCGGCTTACGGGCTCCCGGCCCGCCTTCATCCATGCCGACATCCGGGATGCACATCAGCTTGAGAGGGTCTTCACGGACACGTCTTTCGATGCGGTCATCCATCTTGCCGGCCTGAAGGCGGTCGGTGAATCGGTTGAACAGCCGCTGCATTATTACGATGTCAACGTGACCGGCACTCTCACCCTGCTCGCAGCCATGCGCCAGGGCAACGTGCGCACGCTGGTCTTCTCGTCGTCCGCAACGGTCTATGGTGATCCGGCCACGGTACCGATCCATGAGGATTTCCCGCGCCAGCCCACGAACCCTTACGGTCGCACGAAAATGGTCGTGGAAGACATTCTGGCGGATCTGGCCGGGTCCGACCCGGACTGGCGTTTTGCTCTTTTGCGATACTTCAACCCGATAGGCGCGCATGAAAGCGGTCTGATCGGCGAGGATCCGAGCGGCATACCCGGCAATCTGTTGCCCTACGTGGCGCAGGTGGCTGTCGGCAGAAGGCAGGAACTGAGCGTCTTCGGCAACGACTATCCGACCCCGGACGGCACAGGGGTGCGCGACTATATTCATGTCGTCGATCTGGCGGAAGGGCACATCGCGGCGCTCACTCACCTGACCGCGCAGGGCGGTTTCGTGACGACCAATCTCGGCACCGGAAACGGATTCAGTGTCCTTGAGATCGTGCAGGCGTTCGAACGAGCGAGCGGCAGGCGCATTCCCCTCCGGTTCGCCCCCCGTCGGCCGGGTGATATCGCCGCATGTTACGCCGACCCGTCACACGCCAACCGGTTGCTTGGCTGGAAGGCTTTGCGCGACATCGATACCATGTGCGCCGATGCGTGGCGCTGGCAGAGCCGGAACCCTCACGGCTATGGCGGCAAGGACGGTTCCTGACGGGAAGCACCTCGGCACTTGCGATGCGTCCATATCGCTGAAGGCTCTCCGATCAGATGGTTCCATCTGATCGGAGAGCCTTCAAGTCCCTGATTTTGAGCCAATTCTGATCGCTGCGATGAGTCCGCCCGGCGGATGGATGACCTACCGCGCGCCGAACCCCGTCAACATGGTCTTGATCGTGCCAAGGGTGATCATGATGTCCAGCCAGGGAGAAAAATGCTTGATATAGTAAAAATCATAGTGAAGCTTTTCATGGACATCCTCGACAGCCGTCACATGGCCCTGGTTGATCTGCGCCCATCCCGTGATCCCCGGCCGCACGATGTGCCTGTAGAGATAGAACGGCAACTCCTTCTCATACCACCGCGACAGCACTTCCGCCTCGGGACGGGGGCCGATCCAGCTCATTTCGCCGCGCAGAATGTTGATGATCTGCGGCAGCTCGTCGATGCGGGACTTGCGCAGGAAATGCCCCAGCTTCGTGATGCGCTTGTCGCCGTCGCGGGTCATCGCCTGCTCGCGCGCGCTCCCGCCGTCCTTCGTTTGCTCCACGGGGCGCATGGTACGAAACTTGTAAACGGTGAACACCTCTCCCCTATGCCCGACGCGTTTCTGCCGGAACAGGGCCGGGCCGGGTGAGTCCAGCCTTATCGCGACGGCAACCAGCAAAAAGAACGGCAGCAGGACGATGGCGACGATCAGGGCGACGATCCAGTCCAGTATGAACTTGAACAGCGTATAGGTCGTATTCGGCGTCAGCGACCCGAGCATATTTTCCGAAAGATGCTCGATCTCCACGCGGCCGGTCAAGGATTCCGTGATCTGCTTGACATGGTAGACCGGCGTGCCGGAAAGCGCGCAATTGGTGATAAAGCGCTCCCACGCATCGGTAAATTCCGTGCGCAGATCCGCGACGACACCGTGGACATGCCCGATCGCCGCTTCGGGCGACGGCAGCATATGCCAGCTCACCCCCTTGATGCGCCGAAGCTGCCCGACGTTCCCGCCGGGAATGATGGCAAGCCTGTAGGCATTGCTTCTGCTGGCGCGCAAAAGGTTCAAACCGAAATACCAGGTCACGGACATCAGGAACGAGCCCATTGCCTGAAACCGGCTATAATCCCAACGGAACAGAAAAATAGCGACAAAAACAATGCCATAAGTCAACAGGAATGTCGGCAGGATCACGCCTGCCGCCGCCACGCCCGGAAAGGTGCCGAGGCGCCTGTAAATGAAATAGCCCGCCAGATGCGCAATGATGCCGGCGGAAACCGTCACCTGATGATTGATCGAGAAAAATACCTCGGGCGCAACCATGATGCGGACCAGAAACGGAATGCCGATCGCGAACAGCAAGCCGCCGGGCAACTGAAGCTGGGACAGCGCTTGCGGTCGACCCAGACCGCCTAGGTAACCGATCTGATTGTACATGGGACGCCCTTTCGACACTTGCAGTTTCTTGAACAGTGGATCGCGCTACAAGCACGGCATCAGCCGTGCACGCCGCCCACCTGCGCAGATGGGGAACTCACTCTGGGAGAGCCTGGGCCGGGGCATCCGCCACCCGCCGCGTCATCGGGAAGCAAGCCAACGCTACCGCACTCCAGGGTGCAGCCCTGAAGCGCGCTGGTGCGGCTCTCTGCAACCGTTCCACATAAAGAACGGACGACAAGGCGGAAGCTTATAAAATAAGCCCGCGATCATCTCAACCACGGAATCAAGTCGTTGATTTTCTTATACCCTATATTGTGACAATATGATCAAACGAACGATATTCGAATTCAAAATCAGATTCATTTCCAGTGTGATGAGACATTTTTGATACCCGATATCGATGCGAAATCACCCCATGCATCCGGTCCTCGTCGGCCGGGCCGGGAGCGCGATCGCAGGTCAATCGATCATCGAACGGGTAGACGTCGAAACGAACAGTATGGATATCACTGGATGAACAGCGCCCCTTGGAGCGTTCCACTCCCCCCTTCACCGCCGGACAACAGGGAAGGCGTGGAGCCGCGGCATGCGGGAGGAAGAGGGAAATGAGAAAGGCGCCGACGCATTCATCAGACTGCCACGGAATGCGCCCAGAGTTATTTAATCAGCTCATGGCTGAAAATGAAAAATTCATTTCTGTATCTGTAAAAATCCCCAAGAAGCCGGCATCCGGAGAAAAATGATGCAACTGATGAGGAAATGCTCTACCAGCATCGGGGTGTAACGCGGGATTCAATGCTGCCCTGCCATTCACGATGCACCCGCCTCTCGGCGCCGGAAGCTGAAGCAGGTATGATCAAAGCCGTCCGGCGGGCTTCTCGCGAGGCCGATTCACGCCGACACGTCAAATGGATACTGAACCATCGGGTTGGTCAATGTCAGCTCAATACGACTCTCCTTCCTCCGGCGGCGCTTCGCCGTCCGTTTCCGGTCACCGGCGCGCATTGGCCGTGGTGCTGGCGGCGGGCGAAGGCACGCGCATGCTGTCGCGGCTCCCCAAGATCCTGCATAAGATCGCCAGCCGTGCGATCGTCTCCCATGTCCTCGACGCCATCGGCGCGGCGGAGGTCGATTCGATAGCCGTCGTTGTCGGGCCGGACCGCCAGGACGTGGCTGCCGAAGTACACCGCGCCGCTCCCGGCGCCTCCGTCCACGTGCAATCCGAGCGCCTGGGCACGGCCCATGCCGTGCTGGCCGCCCGCCCGGCGCTGGAGGCGGAGACCGACGACGTGATCATCGCGTTCGGCGATACGCCGCTGGTGCAGCCGCAGACGTTCGACCGCCTGCGGGCCGCGCTGGCGGAAGGGGCCGCGGTAGCGGTGCTGGGCTTCGAGGCGAACGATCCGACGGGATACGGCCGCCTGCTGCTGGAGGATGGCGAGCTTGCGGCCATCCGCGAGCACAAGGACGCAACCGAGGACGAACGCGCCATCCGTCTGTGCAACGGCGGCATCATGGCGATTGCCGGCGCGCACGCGCTTTCCCTGCTTGAGCGGGTCGACAACGACAACGCCAAGGGCGAATATTACCTCACAGACGTGGTGGCCCATGCCCGCGCGGCCGGCCTGCGCACCACGGCGCTGATCGCCGGCGAGGAAGAACTGCAAGGCATCAACGACCGCGCGCAGCTTGCGGCGGCCGAAGCCGTGATCCAGAAACGCCTGCGCCTTGCGGCGCTGCGGTCCGGCGTCACGCTGATCGCGCCGGAGACGGTATTCTTCTCCTTCGACACGGTGCTGGGGCGCGATGTGGTCGTGGAACCGCATGTGGTTTTCGGCCCCGGCGTCACGGTGGAGGAAGGCGCGGTGGTGCATGCCTTTTCGCATCTGGCGGGCGCCGTCGTGCGGGCTGGCGCCGATGTCGGCCCCTTCGTGCGGCTGCGGCCCGGCGCGGATGTGGGCACGGGCGCGCATGTCGGCAATTTCGTCGAGATCAAGAACGCGAAACTCGGCGCGGGTGTGAAAGCCGGCCATCTCTCCTATCTGGGCGATGCCGAGATCGGCGCGGGCACCAACATCGGCGCGGGCACCATCACCTGCAATTACGACGGCTTCGCCAAGCACCTCACCCGAATCGGCGAAGATGCGTTCATCGGCTCCAACTCCTCGCTGGTTGCGCCGGTGACGATCGGCGACCGCGCCTATACCGGCTCCGGCTCCGTGGTGACGCGGGAGGTGCCGGACGATGCGCTGGCGCTCGGGCGCGCGCAGCAGGTGAACAAGGAAGGCTGGGCGGCGCGGGTGCGCGCCTTGCATGCCTCCAGGGCGAAGAACCGGTCATAAACGGTCATCTAACGTGATTTGGGCCGGGCGTTCCATTTCGGCTAAACATGTCCAGCGATTCATATTCTTATTCACCTGCAACCATGGGAAGTGCACATGTGCGGCATTATCGCCATTCTCGGACAGTCTGCGGTGGCGGAAAACCTCGTCGACGCGCTGAAGCGGCTGGAATACAGGGGATACGATTCCGCGGGCATCGCCACCCTTGAGGACGGCGTGCTGACTCGCGTGCGCGCGGAAGGCAAGCTGCGCAATCTCGAGGCGCGGCTGAGCGATCACCCCCTTCAGGGCCGCGTGGGCATCGGCCACACGCGCTGGGCGACGCATGGCCGTCCGACGGAGGATAACGCCCATCCCCATGCGACGGAGCGGGTGGCGGTGGTGCACAACGGCATCATCGAGAATTTCCGCGAGCTGCGCGACGCCCTGGCCGCGGAGGGCGTCACCTTCCGCACGCAGACGGACACGGAAGTGGTTGCGCTGCTCGTGGACCGGGCGCTGGCGCGCGGTCTGTCGCCGGTCGAGGCGGTGAGCGAGACGCTGCCGCGCCTCAGGGGAGCGTTCGCGCTGGCTTTTCTGTTCACGGGCGAGGACGATCTGCTCATCGGCGCGCGGCAAGGTGCGCCGCTTGCCGTCGGGCTGGGCCGGGACGAGAACTTCCTCGGCTCCGATGCGCTGGCGCTGTCGCCCTTCACCGACCGCATCATCTATCTGGAGGATGGCGACCGGGTGGTGCTGTCGCGCAAAACGGTGTCCATCCGCGATGCCGGCGACAGGGAAGTGCAACGCCCTTTCAGCCTCATCCCGCCGGGCACGCTGCTGGCCGACAGGGGCAATTACAGCCATTTCATGGCGAAGGAAATTCACGAGCAACCGGAAGTGGTGGGCCGCACCCTCGCCCATTACGTCGATCTCGCCTCGGGCACCGTGCAACTTCCCGAAAGCGTGAACGTGGATTTCACGTCCATTGACCGGCTGGCGATCTCGGCCTGCGGCACCGCCTATTATGCCGGGCTGGTGGCGAAATACTGGTTCGAGCAGCTTGCCCGCCTGCCGGTCGAGATCGACGTCGCGTCCGAGTTCCGCTATCGCGAACCGCCGCTGTCGGGGCGCGGGCTCGCGCTGTTCATTTCGCAATCCGGCGAAACGGCCGACACGCTCGCATCCCTGCGCTATGCGAAGGAAAGCGGCTGGCCGGCGCTCGCGGTCGTGAACGTGACGACCTCCACCATCGCCCGTGAGAGCGGCGTGGTGGCGCCGACGCTGGCCGGTCCCGAAATCGGCGTCGCCTCGACGAAGGCGTTCACCTGCCAGTTGACGGTGCTGCTGGCGCTTGCGATCCACGCCGGCCGCGCGCGCGGCGTCCTCTCCGCGGCGCAGGAGCAGGAACTGGTCGACGCGCTGAGCCGCGTGCCCTCCCAGATGACGCAGGTGCTGGCGAACGAGGCGCAGGCGGAACGGGTGGCGCGCGACCTCGTGAAGGCGCGCGACGTTCTCTATCTCGGGCGCGGCCTGTCCTATCCGCTGGCGCTGGAGGGGGCGTTGAAGCTCAAGGAACTGTCCTACATCCATGCGGAGGGCTATGCCGCGGGAGAGCTGAAGCACGGCCCGATCGCGCTGATCGATGAATCGATGCCCGTGATCGTGCTGGCGCCGCGCGACAAGGTTTTCGAGAAGACGGTCTCCAACGTGCAGGAAGTCGCCGCGCGCGGCGGCCGCATCATCCTGATCGGCGATGCGCGGGCGGCGGCGGAAAGCGGCCTTTCCGGCGAGACGGCGATCGTCGTGCCCGATACGCACCAGACGATCGCGCCGCTGCTGTACTCTCTCCCCGTCCAGTTGCTCGCCTACCACACCGCCCATTTGATGGGCAAGGACGTGGACCAGCCGAGAAACCTCGCGAAATCGGTTACGGTGGAGTAGCATCCTTTTCTGGAGGCTCTCCGCGTTTCAACAAAACGCGGAGAGCCTTTAATTTTTTGATTTTGAGCGAATGGGCGAGCCGCCGCGAACAGACGGACGCCTGCCGAACGGCATGATTGCGCCGGCCATGGTTGCACCGGCCATGATTGCGCCGGCCATGATTGCGCCGGCGAAGCCGGCGTCAGCCCGCCGCCGGCGCGAGAAGCGATTTGCTCATCGTCACGATGACGTCACCGTGAAGCAGCTTCAGCAGCACGCGCGCCCGGTCGGCGCGATCGAGACACACCAGCGTGCAGACGACATCGGCGAAGGGGCCGGACGTGATCCGCACGCTGCTGCCCTCGACCAGAAAACCGTCCACATCCATGATGCCGTCGGCATCGGTCAGCTTCTGGAAGTTCTCGACCAGCCCGGTCGGGCAAGGGCTGGGAAAACCGCCCTGCATCACGAGGGCGCGAACGCCGATGGTGCTGTTCACGGAGCGCCAGCGGTCGCGCTCGAGATCCAGAAACACGAACATATAGCCGGGGAAAAACGAAATGATCTTCTCGATCCGGCGCCGTGCGTGCTTCACGGTTTTTTTCTGCCGCGGGAACCAGACGGGAAATCCCTGTCGTCGCAAATTGCTTTCGGCCGAGTCTTCCCGCCCCACCTGAGTCGCAGCCACATACCAACGCCCTGACGAACTCTGACCAAGCATTCACTTATCCCATCGGTCCCCTGCTCACACCCGATGCAAGCGAACAGGGCTTCCATGCAGGAGCTTGCCGCATTCTGACGGAATCAAAAAGCGCAAAGCTCCCAAGCCCATGCGGCGATCGAGCGTTGAAAAGCAAGACTTTTTCAGCCAAATGCCAATGCTGAAGCGCCTCTGTTCGAAACGGAAGCACTTTAGGCGCTATACGAGATGAGCGCCACCTCATTTTCCCGCTCCAAAGAGCCGATTGCAATATAAATTCGTATTTTCCATAGGCTGTAACAATCGGCCGCTTCCGGCGGCATTTCAACCGCCGGAAGACTTGTATCGCGGAATGCGCTTACCGCCCCGTCTTGATGCGCGTCCACAGCCGCGTGACGGTGCGCTGGGTGCGGTCGTCGTAGGCGGTGTTGGTGAACAGGCGCTTCATCGTCTGGTCGTCGGGATAGATGCCCGGATTGTCGCGCACTTCGGGGACGACCAGCGGGCGGGCGGCGAGATTGCCGCTGGCGTAGGAAACGAAACCGGCGTTCTTCGCCGCGATTTCCGGCCGGTTCATGAAGTCGATGAAGGCGCGCGCTTCCTCGGGGTGCGGCGCGTCGGCGGGAATGGCGAAGCTGTCGAACCACATGAGCGCGCCCTCGCGCGGCACCCTGTATTCGATCTCGACACCGTTGCCCGCTTCCGCCGCGCGGGTTGCGGATTGCAACAAATCGCCCGAATAGCCGACAGCGACGCAGATGTCGCCGTTGGCGAGAGCGTTGATGTATTCCGACGAATGGAACTTCTGGATGAAGGGCCGCACCGCCAGGAGGGCGTCGGCGGCCTTCTGAAGGTCCTTCGAGTCCTTGGAATCGGGATCGAGCCCCAGATAGTTCAGCACGCCGGGGAGCAGATCCTCGGGGGAATCGAGGAAGTAGATGCCGCAGTCCTTGAGCTTTTCGGCGACTTCCGGCTTCAGCACCAGATCCCACGTGTTGAGCACGGCATCCGCGCCCAGGCGCTCGCGCACCTTGGCGACGTTCACGCCGATTCCCGTGGTGCCCCACATGTAATTGATGGCATGCTCGTTGCCGGGATCGAAGACGGCGAGGCGCTCGCTGATTTCCGGCCAGAGGTTCCTGGCGTTGGGGATCTTTTCCGGCTCGATCTTCTGGAACACGCCGGCCTTGATGAGCCGTTGCAGGAACGGCCCGGATGGCACGACGATATCGTAGCCGGACTTGCCGGTGAGCAGCTTGGTCTCGACGATCTCGTTGTTGTCATAGGTGTCGTAGACGACCTTGATGCCGGTTTCCTTCGTGAAGGCATCGAGGGTCTCAGGGTCGACATAGTCCGACCAGTTATAGACATGCACGGTCTTCTGCTGCGCGGCCGCGGGGGCGGCGAACGCGATGAGGGCGAGCGAGGCGCCCGCGGCAACCCTGGCCGCGGCGCTGGCGCTGAAGCGTGAAGCGATGGCGCGGAGCATATCCGGCTTTCTCCCGTCTTGCGAAGTTCCTACGAGACTCTAGAGGCTGTCAGTGACCATGGACAGGGTCTGGACGTCGCCCGTTTGAAACGACCGGCGCACCATACGCAAAACCCCGCGCCTTTGCATCCCCTTCCCATGGCGGCGCCGAAACGCCGACGGAAAAGACGCTGAATTCCGGTCATCCAGCCACATATCGCATGCATATTTTTCGCTCGATCAAGAAATATATGCTTAATATATAAGCATATATTAATAATTAATGCAAAAATATTAAACAATCTTATGTAAATATTATATTATCGCAAATCAAATGAGCTTCATAAATCTATCGCATTGACCCCGCATAATATGATTGAATGGCATTATTTTATATTTTGGCATTCGGTTCATTTCATATTGTTCATTCAGGATACGGAATTGCGCACCATGATCGTGACTCGCCGCACCCATCTGCTTCTGGCCGGCGTTGCCGGCGTCGCCCTGATGCTTGCGTCCGGGACGCGCGTCGCCCGGGCCGATCCGCCGGCGGCAGGCGCGCTGCCTTCCGGCGGCGCGGTTCTGAGCGGCCAGGCGTCGATCACGGCGGGCGGCAACGGGCTCACCGTGCGGCAGGGCTCGGGCGCGGCGGTCATCTCGTGGCAGGATTTTTCCATCGGGCGCGACGCGGGCGTGCATTTCGACAACGGCGGCGGGGCGACGCTCAACAGGGTGCGCGGCAACGTGCCCTCACGCATCGACGGCTCGCTCACGGCCACCGGCTCCGTCTATCTGGTCAACAAGGCCGGCATCGCGGTGGGGCCGACGGGGCGCATCGAGACCGGCGGTTCCTTCGTCGGCTCCACGCTCGATATCGCGGATGACGAGTTCCACAAGGCGGCGCGCGGCAAGTCGTATACGCTGAAGGGCGACAGCGATGCCACGGTGGTGAACGCGGGCCGCATCGGCTCGCTGGGCGGCGATGTGGCGCTGGTGGCGCGCAAGGTGGAAAACAGCGGCACCATCGAGGCGCCGCAGGGCACGGCGGCGCTCGTCGCCGGGCGCGAGGTGCTGGTGCAGGACCGCGCACACGCCGGCGGCCGCTTCACGGTGAAGGTGGGCGGCGCGGATACGGAGGCGAAGAACACCGGCGTGATGAAGGCCGCCGAGGTGGAATTGCGCGCCAACGGCGGCAACGTCTATGCGCTGGCGGGCAACCGCAACGGCACGATTTCGGCCACGGGCACGGCGAAGCGCGGCGGCCGGGTGTTCCTGACGGCGGGCGATGGCGGCAACGTGGAAGTGCGGCAGAAGGTGACGGCGCGCAAGGCCGATGGCGGCGGCGCGATCCGCGTTTCCGGCAAGCGCGTGACGGTGGCGGCAACGCTGGACGCGAGCGGCTTGAAAAACATACCGCTGCCGCCCGCGCGCCCGGCGGCGCTGGCCGAGGCCGGCGACGGCGGCTCGGCGATCGTCAGCGGGCGGGAGATCGCGCTCGACAACGGCGCGCTGATCGACGTTTCCGGCGCACGCGGCGGCGTGGCGCTGGTGGGCGGCGATTATCAGGGCGGCAAGGACGCAGCCAACAACTACGTGGCGGAACAGGTCGCGACGGCGCAGACGCTGACGGTAGCCGAGGGCGCCGAGGTGCGCGCGGACGGGCATGCGGATGCGGGGCGCATCGTGCTGTGGTCGGACGAACGGACGGATTTCGCCGGCCATGTGAACGCGCAGAGCACCTTCGGGCGCGGCGGCGACGCGGAGGTGTCGGGCAAGGCGGTGCTCGGCTTCACCGGCACGGCCAACCTGCTGGGCGAGACGGGCGCGGGCACCCTGCTGCTCGATCCGTATAACCTCACCATCTCGAGCGCCGCCGGCACCATCTCCGGCACCACGGCCGCCGGTACCGACAGCGTGCTGAATGTCGATGCGCTGACGGGCCTGCTGGCGGGCGCGGATGTCATCGTCTCCACGGGCTCCGGCGGCAGCCAGGACGGCAACATCACGGTGGCGGCGGCCATCGGCTGGTCCGACAACAAACTCACCCTCAACGCCGCCGGCAACATCCTGATCAACGCGCCCATTACGGCAACGGGCGCCAGCGCCGGATTGGCGCTGGTTCATGGCGCGGGCAAGGACTACAGCGTCAACGCCCCCGTCACCCTGTCGGGCGCGAGTTCCACCTTCTCCGTGAACGGCGCCGACTACACGCTGATCCGCTCCATGTCGGCGCTGGACGCCATTCCCGACAACGCCACCAGCCGCTACGCTCTGGCGGTGGACCTCGACGCGGCGGGTCCGACCTATAGCGCGGCGTTGGTCGGCACGGGCTCTTCCCCCTTCGCCGGCACCTTCGCCGGTCTCGGTCACACCATCTCAAATCTCACCATCGACTCAACATCCAACTATGTCGGCCTGTTCGGCGCCACGGATAGCGGCGCGGTTATCCGCGACATCGGGTTGGTGGGCGGATCGGTGAAGGGGAGCCGCACCTCCAGCGGCACCTCCTACATCGGCAGCCTCGTGGGATATAATAACACCGCCACGGGCGGCATCTCCATCACGAACGCATATGCAACCGGGAAGGTAGAGGGGAGCGCCAGCGGCTCCGCCAACGGCACCAGCCTCTACGTTGGCGGCCTCATAGGGTTTAATCGGGCCACCGCCACGGGCAGCATCTCCATCACGAACGCATATGCAACCGGGGAGGTGACAGAGAATGGCATCGCCACCACCGGCAGCAACAACTACATCGGCGGCTTCGTGGGGCGTAATGAGACTTCCGACAGCGGCGGCATCTCCATCACGAACGCATATGCAACCGGGAAGGTGACAGGAAGCGGCGACAAAACCTACATCGGCGGCCTCGTGGGGTTTAATCGGGCCTCCCAAGGCACCATCGCCGTCACGAACGTCTATGCCACCGGCGACGTGTCGGAGGGCAGCAGGGTCGGCGGCCTCGTGGGATCACAGACTACCTCCACCGGTGCCATTTCCATCACAAACGCCTACGCGACCGGGAAGGTGTCGGGCAGCGGCAGCTACGTCGGCGGCCTCGTGGCGGAGATTGACAACACCTCCCCCGGTGGTGGTGGCACCATCACCATCACGAACACCTATGTTACCGGGGAGGTGACGGGCAGCGGCAGCGTCGGCGGCCTCGTGGGATACCTCCGCCAGAGCAGCCTCACGAACAGCTATTGGGACAGGACGACCGGGACGCAGCCGACGAGCGCGGTCGGAACCACCAGCGGCACCGTGACCACGACGAACCTGACCGGCATCACCACGGCCGCCAATGCCTTCCTGAAGAATACGTACGGCAACTTCAACTTCGACACCACCTGGTACATATTGGACGGGGAGACCCGCCCGTTCCTGCGCTCGGAATGGTCCCCCACCATCCGCAACAGCCACCAGCTCCAGCTCATGGCGATGGACCTTTCGGCGAGCTACACCCTCGCCGCCGACATCGACCTTGCCGCCGACCTCGCCAATGACGCCTCCATGTGGAAGACGGAAGCGAGATTCACCGGCTCCAGCTACGGCTTCGCGCCGATCGGAAGCAGCGCCAATCCGTTCACCGGCACGTTCGACGGGCAGGGCAACATCATCGACAAGCTGACAATCAGGAGCGACAGCGCTGAACGGGGCCTGTTCGGCGCCATCGGCACAACCGGCAAGGTCTGGAACGTCGGGCTCACGAACGTTGACGTCCGCGTTGTCACGGCTACTCAAGGCGTCAACCACATGGGCGGACTCGCGGGCCAAAACGCAGGCGAGATCAAAAATACCTATGTTACGGGCGTCATTCAAAACGGATCTTCGACGTCGAATAGTTTTTACACTGGCGGGCTTGCGGGCGAGAATACGGGCATTATCGAGAATGTCTACTCCACAGCGACCGTATCGGGGCGCAATAACATAGGCGGACTTGTTGGCGAGAACGACGGCGCTAACGCCAGAATCGAGAATGCCTATGCCACTGGCAATGTCTCCTCAAGCGCTGGCAATGAGGTCGGCGGGCTCGTGGGATTTAACCGGAACAACGGCACAATCAGAAACACCTATGCTACCGGCAACGTCAGCAGTATCGGTTACCGGGTCGGCGGGCTCGTGGGCAATAACCAGGGTAAGATTTTCTATTCCTACGCCACAGGCAAGGTAACAGGAAACTCCGCCAATAACTTAGGCGCCCTCGTAGGATCAAGCGGCGGCACCGTCACGCAAAGCTACTGGAACAAGGATCAGAACAGTAGTTCACCCGCCGGCACCGGCCTGACGATGGATGAGTTCAGGAACACCGCCACCTTCATGAAAATGGCGACGGCATGGGACTTCAAGGAGGTCTGGGCCCCGCCCGGCGACGGCTTCGCGCCGGAGCTTTACGCGCTCGCCAAGGTAATCCGCGTCCATGCGGACGATGTGGCCGACGCGATCTACGGCGATACTTCGGCAAGCTGGCAAAACGGCGTCGCTCCCGGCGTCGTGACTTACGGCAAAGACAAACACATCTCCGGCGACGCGAGCTACAACGGATATGATACAGACTTCGGAGACGACGTCAGCATCGACATCGCGGGCCTGAACGCCGGCTCCTACACGGTGGAACTGGCGGGCGCCAACGGCGACGACGATTCTTCCAAAGCACCCTATCAGCGCGCCGGCTACCGCTATATCTACACGGCGGACGTCGTGATCGGCCAAAGAGCGATCACCATCGCCGGCGGTACCGTCCAGGCCAAGGACTACGATGGGGGGACGGACGCCACGATCGCCACCCATGCCACGCCGCAAAACATCCTTGCCGGAGACGCGAGTAAAGTAACGCTGGAATACGGCACAGCCACCTTTGAGGACAAGGATGCCGGAACCGGCAACAAACAGGTCAACTGGAAATACGAGCTGAATTTGACCGACACCGCGGTCGGCAATTACATCCTCGCCGACAGCGGCGCATACACCACCTATGACGGCACCATCAGGCCGAAGACGATAACCGCATCCCTCACCGGCAGCACCGCCAAGGTCTATGACGGAGGCACAGACGTCACAGACTTCGCCGCCATCGGGGTCAGCCTCGACGGGATCGTCGCGACAGACACGGTATCCGTCGACGTGACCGCAGCCACTGGCGCATATGACGACAA
>NZ_JBMNUS010000004.1:0-302333 GCF_050946405.1 Pseudochelatococcus sp. | reverse complement strand
CAGGCATCCCCTTCGGGCAAGCCGGCACGACGAACAACCTGAGGGTCGTGCAGGTGTAGCCGCTTCCGCGCCCGTCCCGCCAGCTCGTCAAAGCAGAAAAATGCGCAAGAGCCGCGCGATCGTCAAAGTCAAGAGGCGGGGGCCGCTGCCGCTCCGGCTCCGGCTGAAAGTGTCTTCGACCACGGGCATTTATGCCGCTTGCCGCATGCTGACGAGCCCGCTCAGCTGCGGGATGACATCATAGCCGAAGCGCTCCATGGACGCGAGCGTCTGCTCCCTGCCGATACCCGCGAAAGCCATGAAGCAGCACAGATGAGAGGGCTTCAGCGCCTCGATCTCCTCATGCAGTTTCTCGGCGCAATGGTTCGGACTGCCGATGATGGCGTTGTCGATGAAGTCGGCGAGCGGCGGCTCGTCGTTCATGGGCATGAGGCGCAGGAATATGCCGTCCCGTGAAGGCAATCTCGAACTGAGACTGTTGGTGGCCCGCGCCAGATCGCGGACGCATTGCGCGGCATACTGCGCCTCGCGGTCGTCGTCCGTGACATAGATATAGCGCTGGACGGCAAGCGGCATCGCATCCGGCTCGCCGCCGCCCGCCTGCCAGCGCTCGCACAGCAACCGGCGGAAATTGAGGGCGGAGGCGAGGCCGCGATGTCCGAAGCTCATGAATGGCGTGCAATGCCGGCGCGCCGCCCGGCCGATCAGCTCCGCCGAACTGCTTGCGATGAACATTTCCGGCAGTGAAAGCCCGAACGGGCGCATCGGCAGCTCCATGCGGGGTATTCGCACATGCTTTCCATTGTATTCGACCTGGCCCGTCAGCAGCGCCTGTTCGATGACGTCCCACACCTCCATCGTGATGGCGTTCTTGTCTTCGATGTTCACGCCGAACCGTTCGAATTCCTGCGGCTGGTATCCCGAACCGAGACCGAGAACGAGGCGGCCGGTGGCCAGAAGATCGGCGAACGCCAGTTCCTGCACCAGCCGCAGCGGATTGTAGAAGGGGAGGGCGAGCACGGCGGTTCCCAGACGGATCTGGCGGGTCTCGCTGATGCATCTCACAAGCATCATCAGGGACGACGGGCATATCGTGTGGTTTGTGAAATGATGTTCCGCGAACCAGGCGACATCGAAGCCGAAATCCTCGGCCATCTTGACGGTATCTATCGCCGTGTTGACGACGGATATCGGAGAGGTGTTTCTGTCATAAAGCCCCATCAGATTGAAAAGACCAAGTTTCATGGTTCCCTCCCTTAACCTTTTGTAAGCTTGACGCAAAATTCCATCGAATCGGCATGCGTGAACATCGGTTCCGTGCTCCTTTTTTTCTTCTCTATCCGTTTGATATCAATCGTATTTAAGACTCTTGCCGCCATCGATGACGATGTCCTGGCCGGTCACGAACCGGCTCCAGAGCAGGTTCGCGATGGTCTCGCCCACGTCTTCCGGCATCGCGACACGCCCCAGCGGGGTTTCCCCGCCGACGCGTTCGGCCTCTCTCGCGCTGGCCTCCTTGCCGACGCCGCGCTCCATCCACCGGGTCTGAACGAAGCCGGGGACGACGCAATTGACGCGGATCGCGGGCGCGAGGGCGACGGCGAGAACCTTGGTCAGGTGGATCACGCCGGCCTTCGAAACCGCATAGGCGACGGAGGAACCGGCGCCCCGGACGCCGGCCATGGAGGCGACGTTCACGATCGCGCCTTCCGTCCGCTTCAGGTGCGGGGCGGCCGCCCGGCAGCAGTAGAAGGTGCCGCGCAGGTTCGTGTCGAACGCCAGATCCCAGATCTCGTCGGTCAATCCGTCGAGGTCGGCGAGCGGCACGTAGCGGGTGATGCCGGCATTGTTGACGAGAATGTCGAGCCGGCCGAACGCCCCGACAACCTTCCGAACCATATTCCTGACGTCGTTCTCGCTCCTTACGTCCGCCTTGAGGGCGACCGCTTCGGCGCCGAGCGCCTTCAGTTCGGCACAAGTGCTTTCGGCGTCGTCGATCGAAGCGGTATAGGTGATAGCGATCCTCCCGCAGCCGCGCCGCGCGAGTTCGATCGCCGTCGCCCGGCCGATTCCGGTTCCGCCGCCGGTGATGAGTGCAGTGGTTTCATGGTTGGTCGTCATGTCCGGGCCCTTCGTGCGATCAATAGGTCGAGCGTCCGCCGGAGACGTCGAAGGTCGCGCCGGTCGAGAAGGAACATTCCGTGCTGCAAAGCCACGCGATCATGCCGGCCACCTCATCCATCCTGCCCAGGCGGCCGACGGGGATCTTGCTGATGGAAAAAGCTTTCTGTTCCGGCGGCAAACGATCGAACAGCGGGCTGTCGATGGCGGCGGGGCAGACGCAATTGACCCGGATGCCCGTCGTCGCCAGCTCCTTGCCGACGCTCTTGGTGAAGCCCATGATGCCGGCCTTCGCGGACGAGTAGGCGGCGTCGAGGGCGTTGCCGTCCTTGCCCGCCGTCGACGTCAGGTTGACGATCCGGCCGTAATCGTTCCTGAGCATCTCACGCACGGCGTGCTTGCAGGAGATGAAGGAAGCCGTGAGATTGATGTCGATCAGCCGACGCCACAGGGCGAGATCGTGTTCGGCGAGGGCCGAGCGCTTGCCTTCGAGGCCGACGCAATTGACCAGGATGTCCAGCCGTCCGTATCTTTCGGCGACGGCCCGCGCCGCTGCGCCCACCTCGTCCTCCTGTAGCAGGTCGACCTTTCGCGCTTCGATATCCGGCCGGGCGGACGCTGCCGCCTCCAGCGCGCCCTCGTCGATGTCCCACAGCACCACCTTTGCGCCGGAGGCGCGAAGGCGATCGACGGTGGCAAGGCCGATCCCGCCCGTGCCGCCGGAAACGACGGCGATCTGTCCGGCAAGCTTGATGTCATTCATTCTGGCGACTCCATTATCGGTGCGGTTGTTGCGGCATTCGTTCGGAAGGCTCCGGTCCCGGCGGCCGGCGACGCGATGGATCCATTTGTCAACGGCTGAGCACCTTCGGCATGCGCAATGGTTCGGGCGAAGGTTCGGGCGAAGGTTCCGGCAAAGACCCCGAATGGTGCAGGAGGGACGAAAGGAAGGCTTTCGTGCGTGGATGCGCCGGCCGGTACAGGACGGTTTCGGGAAGCCCCTGTTCGACGATCTTGCCGCGGTCGAAGAAGCAGACGCGATCGGCGACATCGCGGGCGAACCCCATTTCATGGGTCACGAGGATCATCGTCAGGTCATGCTCATCGGCAAGCGAGCGGATGACATTGAGCACCTCATTGACCATTTCGGGGTCGAGCGCGCTCGTCGGTTCATCGAACAGCAAGACGCGCGGCCGCATGGCGAGCGCGCGGGCGATGGCGACCCGCTGCTTCTGCCCGCCGGAAAGCTGGTCGGGGAAGTGCCCCTCGCGGTCGGCAAGCCCGACCATGGCCAGCAGCTTCCGGGCGCGATCCTCGGCGTCCGCGCGCTTCATCCGCAACACCGCCATCGGCGCGTGAACGATATTGCGCAGCACGGTCATGTGCGGGAAGAGGTTGAACTGCTGGAATACCATGCCGACATACTGGCGGATTTCGGACAGATGCCGCTCGTCGGCACGAAACCGCCCGGCGCCGTCCGGCAGGTGATAGTTCACCCCGTCCAGCGTGACCTGGCCCTCCTGAAACGGCTCCAGCGTCATCAGGATTCTCAGTACCGTGGACTTCCCGGAGCCGCTCGGCCCGATCAGCGCGACCTTCTCGCCCTTGCGCACCTCGAAGTCGAAATCGTCGAGAACCTTGAAAGCGCCGAAGCTCTTGGTGACGCCCTTGAAGGAGATGTAAGGTCTCATCGCATCGCCACTCCGGCCTTGGGTATGAGAAACTCGACACCGCGCACCAGCCAGGAGAAAACGCTGGTGACGAACATCATCAGGAGGCCTGCCAGTGTCAGCGGAATCATGTATTGATAGGTTCTGTCGCCGATGATGATGGCGTAGTTCAGCATTTCCAGAACGGAGATCGTCGACAGGATGGGCGTTTCCTTGAGCATGCCGACCAGATAATTGCCGGTTGCGGGAATGATGCGGGGAACCACCTGCGGAATGATGATGTCGTGATAGGTCTGGCGCCGGTTGAGATTCAGCGCGGTCGCCGCTTCCCATTGGCTCTTGTCGATCGCCTCGATGCCGGCGCGATAGACCTCCGCCATATAAGCGCTGTACTGAATGCCGATGGCGAGCGCGCCGGTCAGGAAGGCCGGAGCGATGATCCCGTAGCCGGGCAGAACGTAGTAGATGAAAAAGAGCTGGATGAGGAGCGGCGTATCGCGAACGAATTCCAGGAAAAGGCCGAGAGGCCATGTAATCAGGCGTGTTCCCGCCCGCATCATGACCGCGAACAGGAGTCCGAGGACGACCGCGATGACAAATCCGAAAAGCGCGGCGGAAATCGTGATCTGCAATCCGCGCACAAGTATCGGAAATGCGGAAAGAATGAATGCCGCGGTCGAACTGGTATCGATGTTGAGTATCTCATCCATGGCTTGCTCCCATGCTCCAGAACCCGGCTCGCCTGAACCTTGGTTTTGTATAGTTCTCGCAGATCTTCGTGATGGCCATGATCATCAGCGAGAATGAGAAGTACATGATGAGCGAGATCAGATAGATTTTTGCGCTGTCATAGGTGATGGATCTGAGCTGCTGGGCCCGGAAGGCGATATCGGCGATCGAGATCATGGAAATGAGCGACGTATCCTTCAGCACCATGATCGCCAGATTCCCGAAGGGCGGGATCATTTCGGGAAGGGCCTGAGGAAGAACGATCTTGCGGATGGTCTGCATGCGGCTGAGACTGAGCGACTTTGCCGCCTCCAGTTGCGTGGCCGGCACGGACCTGATCGCGCCGCGCACGATTTCGCTGCCATAGGCGCCCGCATTGAGGCCGATGGCGAAGCAGCCCGCGATCATCGGCGAGAGCGTCACGCCGATCAGCGGCAGGGAGTAATAGATCCAGAAAAGCTGGACCAGCAGGGATGTCCCGCGGAATATCTCGACATAAATCCCGGCGATGAAATTGAGGCCCGGGATTTTCTCCGCCCTGCAAACGCCGGCGACGAAGGCGAAGACGAGCGTCAAGCCGAAAGACAGAACCGCCACCTTCACGGTCGCCTCGGCGCCGACGGCCAGAAAATCGAAGTAGTTCAAGGTTGTTTGCATCGGTCCGCTCCCTGTTTCACAACCGAAAGCGCCCCCCGCGCAGACAGACGGAATTGCGGAGGGCAGCCTCGCGGACGTTGCTACGGCTGGCAGCGGTTGGCGGCGGTCGTCGCTATGGCCTTCCTGACGCCTTCCTCGCTGAAGCCGTGGCTGAGCTGGATCGCCATGAATTCCGGCGTCTCCTGGAAGGCCTTCAGCTCCTTGTTGTAGGCGTCGAGGAACTCCTTGTCCTCCTTGCGGAAGGTCGTGGCGCCGAAGCTGATGACCTCCTTGCCGTCGACGACGGGCAGTTTGAACGGCTTGGCGGTCTCCAGTCCGCGCACGTTGCCGGTCTTGAGCAGCATCGCGGCGGCCGGTTCCTCCATCGTATAGGCATCGGCCCGGCCGGACATCACCAGCTCCGCGCCGTCCGCGTGGTTGGAGATGATGATGATCCGATCTTCCGGCACCTGATAGGCCCGCAGATAGTTCAGTTCCGTCGTGCCGCTGACCGTGGCGACCTTGACGTTGTCGTTCGCCTTGATGTCGTCGTAGCTGTGGAGGTTCTTCGGGTTCCCTTCCTTGACGAGAAGCGTCTCAAGGCCGGCATTGGTCGGCTCGGCGAAGGCAACCTGCTCGCAACGCTTCGGGAAAATCGTCTGCTGGGCCGCGACGATATCCCAGCGGCGTGCGATCATGCCCGGAATGAGCGTGTTGAACGGGCTGACGACCCAGACCACTTCCGGGATGCCCATGCGTTTCAGAACCGCGGAAACCGTCTCCGGGCCGATGCCGACGGCCTTGCCTTCCAGGTTCATGTAGGCGTAGGGAGGCTCGTTGTGGATTGCGGCGCGGACGAAGCCCTGGGACCTGGCCTCCTCGAGCGTGATGGACGATGCGGCCTGCCCGAAAAGGCTCAGGGCCAGGCCCGCGATAACGCCGGTGATAGCTTTGCGACATGAGAAGAAAGTCATGATGATCCCCTTTGGTGTTTATCCGGTTTGATTTTCTGCTCGTATGCGTGGTCTGATCTTTTCGTGTGCGGGCCGTTCTCCTCGCATGACTTGATGATTCATGTATTTTGGCGGGGGCGGGCGGCGTTACCACGCCGTCCAGCCGGCATCGACGACGAGATTGGTGCCGTTGACGTAGCGGCTGTCATCGCTGGCGAGGAAGAGAGCGGCGGGCGCGATGTCGTCCGGCGTGGCGCGGGCAGGGCGGGTCACGATTCCCTTCTCGCGGATTTTCATGCCTTCTTCGGACATGCCGTCCATGCTCGACAGGCTGGTGATCACCGATCCGGGAGAAATGCTGTTGCAGCGCACGCCCCGATCGCCGTATTCGACGGCCACGGCCTGCGTCAGGCCGATGACGCCATGTTTCGCCACGGTGTAGGCGAGACCGGACCGGCCGCCGCGCAAGGCGGAAATGGAGGCGATGTTGATGATGACGCCGCCGCCCTGCGCGATCAGGATGGGCACGATCGCCCGGCAGGCCCGGAAGGGGCCGGTCAGATTGATGCCGATGTTGCGCTGCCAGTCTTCGTCGCTGACCTCCACCAGCGTCTTCCAGTAATCCGGGACCCCGGCGTTGTTGACCAGCACGTCGATCCGGCCGAACGTTTCCCGCGCCTTGTCGAAGGTGGCGGCGATGCCGTCATTGGTGCTCGCGTCGGCGATCAGGCCCGTGACGTCGGCCCCCGATTCCCTGATATCGGCGACGGCGCTGTCCAGGTTCTCCTGTTTGATGTCGGTCAGGAAGAGCTTCGCGCCCTCGCCGGCGAAGCGCGTGGCGATCCCCTTTCCGATGCCGGCGCCGGCGCCGGAAATCACGATGACCTTTTGTTCCAGACGCTTGCTCATTATTGAACTTTCCTTCCTGTTTGCGGATGTTATTCGGCGGCGACGCTTGACGGTTGGATGCCGATCTTGTCGAGCGGGCCGACTTCCCGTTCGAGCAGCGGAAGAACTTCCGTGCCGAACCGCTCCAGCGACTTGCGGGCGCGTGCGACGGGCATGTCGCCGAACTGGAAGAAGCAGTTGTAGTGAACGGGGTTGAGATACCTGATTTCCTCGGCCATCCGCTGCGCGACATGGTGAGGATCGCCGATGATCAGGTTGTCGCGGAACGTCTCCAGCGGCGGCTCGTCCGGCAAGGGGCCGACTTCGAGGAACGAGCCTTTCGTCTTCACGGTCGGCTGGCGAAGAGCGGCCACCATCCGGCCGACGAAGCGCGCCCGCTCGGCCGCTTCGAGCGCCTCCCGGGCGCTGTCCGTCACATGAATGTACTGCTGTAGCGCAACCGGCATGGGGCGGCCGGAAAGACCGACGGAGTTCCACACCTCGCGGCCGTTGTCGACCATTTCGAACAGCGTTTTCGTCCCCCGCCATCCGGCGGTGAAGAAAGGCGTCGCGCCGCGCTTGCACAGCGGTTCCATGATTTTGGGCGCGACAGTCGTGATGAAGAGTTCGGGCAACGGTTTCTGGCGCGGACGGACGGTGAAGACCGTGTTGTCGGATTTGATGTACTTTCCGTCGAGCGTGGCGACGCCATGTTCCATCGCCTGTTCGAGGATCGACCAATACTCGAGAAAGATATCCGTCTTCTCATCGATGGGCGTGTTGAAGTGGTCGAATTCGTAGTGCTGATAGCCGGTGCCGACTCCGAGAACCACGCGCCCGTCGCTCAGGTGGTCGACGAGGCCGATTTCCTGCGCGACGCGCATCGGATGATAGAGCGGCAGGACGACGACGCCGGCGCCGAGGCGGATTTTTGTCGTCAGGCCCGCGAAATGCGCGCACATCATCAGCGGGGAAACGCTGACGGAGTAGTTGGTGAAGTGGTGTTCCGCGAACCAGGCGATGTCGAAGCCGATCTGCTCCGCAATCGTGATCATGTCGCGCGTATTCGATATGATTCCGCTGACGCCACCCGGATTGTCCTGGTATGACATCAAGTTGAACAGGCCGAATTTCATCTCGCTCATCCTGATTTTCAAAAGGCGGCGGCCTTACGGAATGTAATAGCCGCCCGCAACAACGACCGTTTCGCCCACCATGAAGCGGTTGGCGGGTGAGGCGACGAAGGTCACGACTTCGGAAATGTCTTCCGGGGCCGCCGTGAACCCGATCGGCGTTTCCTCGACGACGGAGGGAAGCCAGCCGGCGTTCAGGGCGGTGTCGGTGGAGATCGGGCCGCCGGGCGCCACGGCATTGACGAGGATACCCAGCGGCGCGACCTCGAGGCCGAAGGACTTGGTGAGGCTCACCACCGCGGCCTTCATCGCCGCGTAGTGGCAGTTTTTCGGATGCGGTTTGAACGCATCGATGGACGCGATGTTGACGATGCGGCCGCTTCCGAATTCGCGCATGTGCTCCACGGCGGCGACCATCATGTTATAGAGGCCGCGCACGTTGACGGCGAAACTCGCATCCCAGTCCGCATCGGTGATCTTCAGGATGGGCAGACGGGGATAGATGCCCGCATTGTTGACGAGTACGTCGATCCTTCCAAGGCGCGATACGGCCTCGCCGAAGATGGCCTGCGCCGCATCCCGCGTCGTGATGCTGCCGGCGACGGCGATTGCCTTGCCGCCTGCATCGTTGATCTCTTTCGCCGCGATCCGCGCCGCGTCGCCGTCGATATCCGCGATGGCGACGCCCGCGCCCCGGCCCGCCATGATCCCGGCGGTGGCTCTGCCCAGTCCCCTGGCAGCGCCCGTGATGATGACGTTCGATCCTTTCATGGAAGCGCCCTTTACGATCTTGAAAAGCTTGCCCGGAAATTGCCGGACCCGGCGGCGGGCTTGCGAAAACGCTGCCGGTGCGCGGGGTCGGGCGCGGGATCGGGAATATCAGGGAATGTAATAGCCGCCCGCGATCACCACGGTTTCGCCGACCATGTAGCGGTTGCGGTCGGACACCAGGAACAGGATGAGTTCGGCGATGTCTTCGGGCTCGGCCGCGTGGCCGATCGGCGTTTCGGCTTCGATCGCGGGAAGGAAGCCCATCTTCCTGGCGGTCTCGGTGGCGATGGGGCCGGGGGCCACGGCGTTTACGAGTATCTGCCGCGGGGCGACTTCCAGCCCGAACGTTTTCGTGAGGCTGACGACCGCCGCCTTGGTCGCCGCATAGTGGCTGTTCTTCGGGTGGGGCTTGAACGCGTCGATGGACGCGATGTTGACGATGCGGCCGCCCCCGTTCGGGGTCATATGCGCGATCGCCGCTACGGTCATGTTGTAAAGGCCCCGGACGTTCACGCCCAGGCTGGCGTTCCATTCGTCGTCGGTGATTTCCATGATCGGACGGCGCGGATAGATTCCCGCGTTGTTGATCAGGCCGTCGACGCGGCCGAGCTTCTGAACGGCGCGGTCGAAAAGTTCGAAGGCGCTCGCCCGCGCGGTGATGTCTCCGATGACCGGGTAAGCTTTTCCACCTATTTTCTCGATTTCGTTTACAACAACGTCGGCGCCTTCCCGGTTTATATCAAGAACGCCGATACTCGCGCCCGCCTTCGCGAGCGTCAAAGCAGTTGCCTTGCCCAATCCGCCCGCGGCCCCGGTGACGATTACGCTTTTCCCGTGCATCTGGATTCCCCTTCCTGCGATCTTTTGAGATCGCTTCCGGTGCTAGATGACTATGAGCCGGGGAACTGTCGCAAACGATGAATTCTAACGACGCCGTGAAAGTCCCTTATGGATTGACAGGTGGATAATTTTGGCTAACCTGCCATTGAGTAGAAGCCTAAAATTTAACGATAGCTGAATAAAAAACCGGCTTTACTCGTATCTCATAACCTGCAAGCATACAATTGTATCGCTTCCGCAGGTATGGCCTGACTTCACCTGAGTTTTGCGCTGCTGGATCGACATGCCAGAGCGGTGAACCGAAGCCGAGACTGTTATCCATGGATATCGGAATCAATGAAAGCGGAGTGTCTTCTTCTTTGGGTGGCGCGGAAGAGAGCGATCAGGCTGTTTCCTTGAAGAAGGGCATTCAGGGAAAGGTGTTCCGCAAGTTGCCCTCCCTGAATCTTTTCCGGGTTTTCGATGCCGCGGCCCGCCACCGCAGTTTTCGCCTGGCGGCTTCCGAGCTGTGCGTCACACCCTCCGCCGTCAGCCAGCAGATCCGCCAGCTTGAGGACTTTCTCGGATTCAGGCTGTTCAGACGTCTTCCGCAGCAGATCGAGTTGACCAGGGAGGGCATGGTGCTCGCCGAGGTGGTCAAGGAATGTCTTTCGATGCTGCTTCACGGCTGCAACCGTCTCGTCGATCCCACGATGCCGACGGTCATCTGCCTGAATTCGTCGTCTTCACTGGCGTCGCGTTGGCTGTTGCCGCGCCTGAAGGATTTCATGGCGCTTTATCCGCATATCAAGATTACGCTCATCGCCTCCAACGATCCGATCGACTTCAAGCGGCAGGACATGGACATGGCCATTCGTTGGGGAGATGCTTCCTGGCATTCCGACATCCGGGCGGAGCTGCTGACCAACGACTATCATTTCCCTGTGTGCTCGCCGGATTATCTTGAAAGGGAGCCCATAGGGTCTCCGCGGGAGCTGGAGCACAAGACGATCCTGCATGAGGTTGTCGGCAGCGTGTGGACGGAGTGGTTCGAGGAAGCCGGCTGCATGGCGCCGGCATTTCGCGACGTCCTGTATTTCAGCGACGCGGCCCTGATGCTGGAGGCGGCGGTGCAGGGGCAAGGGGTATGCCTGACGAATTTCGTGCTGGCTGAAAAGGACCTGCGCGCGGGCCGTCTGGTCCGGCCGTTCGACGCCGTGGTCGATCTCAAGCTGGAGGGTTATTACATGCTGACCAGCCCGCTTTCGGCGGACAAGCCCGCGACGCTGCACTTCAGGAACTGGCTGCAAACGGAAGCGAATGCGACGGTCTCATCGTTTCAATGATATCAAGGGCCGATGATCCCGGCTCATCGGCCCCTGGTCAAGCGCTGCGCGGGCTCATGAGCTTTCGACTTCCCGATTCGGCCGGAATGCGAAAAACGCTACCGCGACGAGGCGCGCGCCCAGAGGTGGAGGATGTTCCCTTCCGGGTCGGCAACCACGATCGTGACGCCATGGGGACCCATGTCCCGCGTTTCCAGAATCCGTCCGCCGAGCGCGAGCGCCTTCGCCTTGCCGGCCTCGATGTCATCGGTCTCGAAAACGAGCGCGGCGCCCCGCATCTGCGGATGGGCCTCTTCTTCGGAAGCGAGGGCGAACTTTCGGCCGCCGATTTCGTATTGGCGCCACCGCGTCCCGTCGGCGAACTTCAGCGATGCGCCGAGCAGGCCGCCGTAGAAGCGGTCCGCCTTTTCCATATCCCGCGCGCGGTAGAACGCATTCTGTAGGCTGATGGTCGTGCTCACGAAAATCTCCTCCCCAATGATGACGTTGTCGGCCGACCGCCGGTGGTCCGTTCATCCGATGGCGCTGAACGCGCCTGCCCGGTAAACGAGCGCGGAACCGGACCCCGCGGAAGAGATGGCGGCCACATCGCCGATGAAGATCATATGCGTATGGGAGGCGACGGATTCCCTGAGCAGGCAATCGAACGCGACGAGCGCGTGCGACAGGACGGGCGACCCTGTGGCCAGCGTCATCCAGTTGCCTTCGAGGAAACGCTCATGGCCCCTGATCCCCCCGCGCCCTGCGAAACGGTGAGCGAGCGCCTCGTCTTCGGCCTTGAGGATGTTGAGACAGAAGGCGCCCGTTTCCAGAATCGTCCGGTGACATTCGCTGTCCCTGTTGACGCAGACGAGCACCGCGGGGGGCTCTGCGGATAACGAGGCGAAGGCGGTTGCCGTCAGCCCTCTGGCGCGGCCCGACCTTCCCGACGATATGATGCTGACGCCGCTCGCGACTTCACGCATGGCATTGCGGAATTCGGCGGGGCTGACGGTATCGGCGTCAAGAGTGCCGGCGGAAATGTTGCTGACGGAGATTGCCATGGATGAGACTCGTGACAACGGCTGCGATGGCTCCAACTTCCCCGGAAGCGTCCGCCTTGGCAATCAGTGAATTCTAAACGTGGCGTTAGAGCCATTCAGCAGTGCATCCCGCATTAGCTGTGCTTAACCGGGGCCGTGGGCCGGCTGCCCGGATCAGTTGTCATGATCGCGCGAAATACGAGTAAGCCTTTCTTATCCAAGGATAAGAAATCGATGTTTGCGCGATCTGGACATGATCGTCCATACCATGATCACGCTCCACGGTGTCGATCAGGTCTGCCTTTGGAGTAAACCCTGATCGACCGAATGATCCCGTCTGGTCGGCAAGTGCTTCGGATCGGGAAGAAACGGACGATGCCGGCTCGTCATGTGCGCTCGGCGACACCAGCGAGGGGTAAGGAATGGATCTCGGGCTAGTCGGAAAAAATGCGCTGGTCTTCGGCGCCGGAGGAGGGCTCGGCGGCGCCATCGCGAGCGCGCTCGCGCGGGAAGGGGCCGTCGTCCATCTGGCCGACAAGGACTTTCCGGCCGCCGATCGCAATGCGGAAGCGATCGGGCAGGCCGGCGGCAAGGCGCGGGCGCTCGCCTGGGACATGGCCGATCTTGCGGGCATCGATCGGCATGTTTGCGCGATCGAAACGCATTTCGGCCCGGTCGACGTGCTCGTCAACAACACCGGCGGCCCGCCGCCCACACCGGCGTTCGGCCAGAGCCCGGAGGTCTGGAGCGAATATTTCCAGATGATGGTTCTCTCCGTGATAGCCATCACCGACCGCGTTCTGCCCCGCATGCGCGAGGCGCGCTGGGGGCGCATCATCACCTCGACATCTTCGGGCGTCGTCGCGCCGATCGCCAATCTTGGCATGTCGAATGCGCTGCGGCTCTCTCTCGTCGGCTGGTCCAAGACTTTGGCGCGCGAGGTCGGCAAGGACGGCGTGACGGCCAACATCGTGCTGCCCGGCCGTATCGCGACGCAGCGCATCACCTTTCTGGACGAGCAGAAGGCGAAGCGCGAGAACCGGGATGCGGCCGACGTGGCGAGGGAAAGCACCGCGTCCATTCCCCTCGGCCGCTATGGCGATCCGAAGGAATACGGGGATACGGTCGCTTTCCTCGCCAGCGAACGTGCGTCCTACATAACCGGCTCGGTCATCCGCGTCGACGGCGGTCTCATTCCCAGCATCTGAAGGAACACGGCAATGGCACTCGACAAGGCTGCAATCGAAACCCTCAAGGCCGTTTCGACAGCGACCGTCACAACCATCCTCCTGAAGCAAGGCTTGCGCAATGTCTGGATGCGCGGCACGAAGCCGCTCAGGCCCGGCCAGCCGCGCATCGTCGGCCCCGCCTTCACGCTGCGCTTCGTCCCGGCGCGCGAGGATCTGGCGACCCCGGCGAGCTGGGGCTCTCCGATTTCCACGCGCGCGGCGATCGAGGACGTGCCTGAAGGCGCCGTGATCGTCGCCGGCGCGATGGGCGTCACGGATGCGGGGATCTTCGGCGACATCCTGTGCGCCCGCATCCGGAAGCGCGGCGGCGCGGCGCTCGTCACCGACGGCGCCATCCGCGATGCGGTCGGCGTGCTCGGCACCGAATTGCCGGTCTGGTGCAATGGCATCGCAGCCCCGTCTTCCGTCACCGGTCTTACCTTCGTGGGTTGGCAGCAGCCCATCGGCTGCGGCGGCGTCGCCGTTTTCCCGGACGATGTCGTCATCGTCGATGAGGACGGCGCCGCCCTGATCCCGGCAGCCTTCCTCGATCAGGTTCTTGCCGAGGGGCCGGAGCAGGAGAGCATGGAAGCCTGGATCATGGAGGAAGTCGGCAGAGGCGCTCCCCTGCCGGGCCTATATCCCATGAATGCCGGGACAAGGCAGCGATACGAGGCGTTCAAGGCGCAGAAATAGCCGCCCCGCCCGACCCGGATCGCTGTGCCGCGGAATCGCGGAATGCGTGGCGGGAGAGCCGTCCGCGTTCGGCGCGATGACGGTTCTCCGGTCGGGCAGGTCAGTGAGGTCCGGCAGCATGAGCAGGGTGGCCGTTCTATCCGTCGTCATATTCTACATCGTTCTGTTCGTATTGTTTTCGTTTCCGCCGGTCTCGGAATTTTCCCTGATTGTGTCGCTTTCGAAATGACCGAAACTCTCCGGCATGCGATGCATCATAAGATGGAAATCGTATCTTCTGAAACTACAAAGAGCTATTTTTATTTGCTTTCATTCTCTGGCTAAGATGGGATCGCATCGATGGGCGGAAAGCCCGTCGGCATACGGCCGGGATCGAGCCGCCGCCGTGCGGCGAAGCTCGGACACGCATGCCGCTCCACCAATCCGATAAACACGCAACAGCAGAGAAAGAAATGTCCAATCTCATTCAACATGTGAAGACGGGCGGCAGGTTCGAGGAGGTATATCGGTATTCGCGCCTGATCCGCATCGGTGACTGGATCATCTCTTCGGGTACTGCCGGCCGCAACTACGCCACGCGCGAAATCTCCGCCGATGTCGCGGGTCAGGTGCATCAGTCGATGAAGAACCTGTCGAGCGCGCTTGCCGCCTTCGGCGCCACCGTCAGGGACATCGTTCACATTCGCGTCTTCATCACGAGCCAGAACGATCTGGTCGAGGCGCTGGAAACGCTGGCGACCTATTTCGAAGGCACGGATCCGGTGCATGCGATTCATTGCGGACCGCTGCCGGGCGGCGAGGAAGTCAAGATCGAACTCGAGATCACCTGCTACAAGCCCGAGAATACCGAAATCCGCCGTGAATGGCTTTTGGCGCAGCCGAATTGAGGAGCGGTCGAATGAAGACAGCCGTTCACACGGAGCGGGCTCCGCCGCCGGCGGGGGCCTACTCGCAAGCGGTGCGCGCCAGCGGGGAGTTTCTCTTCATCTCGGGGCAAACTCCGCGCCTGCCCGACGGAACCCGCCTGAAGAATGCGCCGATCGCCGAGCAGACGCGGCAGGCGATGGCCAATCTGGCTGCGATTGCGGAGGAGGCGGGCTACGTGTTCGCGCGCGATGCCGTGCAGGTCACGGTCTGGCTCCGGGATCTGGCCGACAAAACCGGATTCGATGCGGCGTACGCCGAATTCGTCGGTCCGACGCCGCCGGCCCGCGCCATCGTTCAGTCCGGCTTTACCGATTTCGATCTGGAAGTGGCGGCCGTTCTCGTCAGGGAAGCACAGGGGTGATACAGGTCGGAAATGCCTGTAAGAGCAGGCTTCCACGGGTATGCGACAAGAAACGGGGCGACGGCGCTCCGATACCGGACCCGGCCTGCCGTCCCCTGCGGCGGGACCGCACCAGAGGAGGAGAAACCGATGATTTCCTTTGCCCTGTGCATTCCCACGGATATCCGCTTCGGCAAGGGCCAGATCGCGGCGCTGGCCGGGCTTGTCGCGCCCGACGCCAGGGTGATGCTGCTGTACGGCGGCGGTTCGATCCTGAAGAACGGCGTCGAGGCGCAGGTGCGCGCGGCGCTCGCCGGGCGGCGGATCGTCGCCTTCGGCGGGGTGGAGCCGAACCCGGTCTATGAAACCTTGCAGCGCGCCTCGGCGGAAGGCCGCGCGGCGGGCGTCGATCTTGTCCTCGGCGTGGGCGGTGGTTCGGTGATAGACGCCGCCAAGTTCCTTGCCGCGATGATCGCCTCCGGCGAGGACGATCCGTGGGATCGCTTCGTCGCCGGGGATTTTCCCGATGATACCCTGCCGGTGGGCGCGGTGCTGACGCTCGCCGCCACCGGGTCGGAGAGCAACGCGGTTTCGGTGATCTCCTCGGTGGAGCGCGACCTGAAGTTGCCCTTCCGCAACGAGCGCGCCCGGCCGCGCTTCGCCGTTCTCGACCCCTCCACCCTGGCCTCGCTGTCGCGCCGCCAGCTCGAAAACGGGGTGGTGGACGCCTTTACCCATGTGCTGGAGCAATATATGACCTGGCCGGTCAATGCTCCGATCCAGTATGGCTACGGCGAGACGCTGATGCAGGTGTTGGCGGAATGGGGGCCGAGGCTGCTGTCCGACGGTCCCGGTCCCGAGGGCAACGAGGCGCGCGAGAACGTCATGTGGGCGGCCAATCAGGCGCTGAACGGGCTGATCGCGGCCGGCGTGCCGGAGGATTGGTCCACTCATATGATCGGCCACGCGATCACCGCCGTATACGGCATCGATCACGCCCGCACGCTCACGGCGGTGATGCCGGCGTTGATGCGCCACGAGATCGGCCGCAAGCAGGCGATGCTGGCGCGGCTCGGGCGCAGGGTCTGGGGGATCGAGGGAGAGGATGAGGCGCAGGTCGCCGCCCGCGCCATCGATGCGACCGAGGATTTCTTCCGCCGCATGGGCTGTCCCGTGCATCCCGCCGAGTTCGGCGTCGATTTCGATCCCGAGTCCGTGGTCGGTCATCTCGAGCGCGCCGGCCACGTCGCGCTCGGCGAACATGAGGGGATCGGGCCGGATGCCGTGCGCGCCATCCTGCGCGCGGCGTGAGCCCACGGGGAAAGAACGATGGGTGCGGAAGCGGGTTCGCAATCCGCCGTTGACATTTTCGTCATCGGCGGCGGCATCAACGGCTGCGGCATCGCTCGCGATGCGGCGGGGCGGGGGCTTTCCGTCCGCCTCGCCGAACAGGGCGATCTGGCGCAGGCCACCTCATCGGCCTCGACGAAGCTCTTTCACGGCGGGCTGCGCTATCTGGAATATTTCGAGTTCCGCCTCGTGCGCGAAGCCTTGCAGGAGCGTGAGACGCTGCTGCTGGCGATGCCGCATATAAGCTGGCCGATGCGCTTCGTGCTGCCGCTGCATCCTGGCATGCGTTTCGAGACGAAAACCCCGACGTCGCGTCTGCTGACGGCGGTGATGCCCTGGATGCGGGGGCGGCGGCCGGCCTGGGTGATCCGGCTCGGCCTGTTCCTCTACGACCATCTCGGCGGCCGGCGGATACTGCCGGGCACGCGGACGCTGGATCTGCGCAGCGACCCGGCGGGAAGGGCGCTGCGCGGCGAGTTTACCCGCGCCTACGAATATTCCGACTGCTGGGTGCAGGATTCGCGCCTCGTGGTGCTTAACGCCCGCGATGCCGCGCGGCGCGGCGCGGAAATCCTCACCCGCACCCGCGTGACCGCGGCCCGGCGCGAGGGCGGGCTCTGGACGGTCGACATGAGCGGCCCCGAAGGCGAGACGCGTTGCCATGCGCGCGCGCTCGTCAATGCCGCCGGCCCCTGGGCGGGCGAGGTCATCCGCGACACGCTGGGCCGGCAGGGCGGCGCGAGCGTGCGCCTCGTGCGCGGCAGCCATATCGTCACGCGCAAGCTCTTCGATCACGATCGCTCCTACATCTTTCAGGGCCGGGACGGGCGGATCATTTTCGCCATTCCCTACGAGCAGGATTTCACGCTCATCGGCACGACCGATCAGGATCACGAGGGCGACCCGTCCGAGGCCGTCTGCACTCCTGCGGAGCAGGATTATCTTTGCGCCTTCGCTTCGGAATATTTCGCGCGGCCGGTGACGCGGGCCGATATCGTCTGGTCCTATTCCGGCGTGCGCCCGCTTTATGACGATGGCGCGCGCTCAGCCACGGCGGCCACGCGCGACTACGTGCTGCGGCTCGACGATCGGGGCGCGCCGTTGCTGAATGTGTTCGGCGGCAAGATCACCACCTATCGCCGTCTCGCGGAACATGCGCTGGAGAAGCTGGCGCCGTTTTTTCCGGCGGCCGGCGCAACGTGGACGGCGGGGGTCGCGCTGCCGGGGGGCGATTTTCCGCACGACGGCGTGGCGGCGTTGCAGGCGCGGCTCGTTGCGGATTATCCTTTTCTGACGAAATCCTGGGCGGCACGGTTGATCCGCGCCTATGGCACCGAAACCTGGCTGGTGCTCGGCGAGGCCCGCGCGGCGGCCGATCTGGGCGAGGATTTCGGCGGCACGCTCACCGGCGCCGAAGTGCGCTGGCTGTTACGCGAGGAATATGCGCGAAGCGCCGAGGATATTCTCTGGCGGCGCACGCGGCTGGGGCTCAGGCTCGATGCCGCAGGCGTCGCCGCGCTGGAAGCCTCGATTGCAGCGCAGCGGGAGGAAACATGAGCCGCTTCATTCTGGCCGTAGACCAGGGCACCACTTCGTCGCGGGCGTTGCTGTTCGATCGGGACTTGCGGATCGTCGCCCAGGCGCAGGAGGAATTTCCGCAGATCTACCCCGCGCCGGGCCTTGTCGAGCACGATCCCGAAGTGATCTGGGCAACGGTGCTTTCCACGCTGAGGGCGGTGGTGCGGGGCGTGGAACTGCGCGACATCGCGGCCCTCGGCCTCACCAATCAGCGCGAGACCACCGTGCTGTGGGAGCGCGCCACCGGCAGGCCGCTGCACAATGCCATCGTGTGGCAGGACAGGCGCACCGCATCGTTCTGCGCGGAATTGCGCAAGGCCGGGCACGAGGCGCTGATCGCCGCGCGCACGGGCCTGTTGCCGGACCCGTATTTCTCGGCGACCAAGCTGGGATGGCTCCTGGATACCGTGCCCGGCGCGCGCGAAAGGGCGGAGGCGGGTGAACTGGCCTTCGGCACCATCGACAGCTTTCTGATCTGGCGGCTGACGGGGGGCAGGCGGCACGTCACCGATGCCACCAACGCCGCCCGGACCATGCTCTACAACATCGACAACGGCTGCTGGGACGCGCAGATATGCGCGCTGCTCGGCATTCCGATGGCGCTCCTGCCCGAGGTGCAGGACTGCGCCGCCGAATTCGGCGTGCTGGCGCCGGATATCCTCGGGGCACCGGTGCCGATCCGGGGCGTGGCGGGCGACCAGCAGGCGGCGGCGCTCGGCCAGGCCTGTTTCAGCCCCGGCATGGCCAAGGCCACCTTCGGCACCGGCTGCTTCATGCTGGTCAATACCGGGGCGCGGCGGGTCGACAGCCGCAACCGCCTGATCACCACCATCGCCAGCCGGATCGCCGGGCAAGTGACCTATGCGCTGGAGGGCTCCGTGTTCGTGGCCGGGGCGGTGCTGCAATGGCTCCGCGACGGGCTCGGCATCATCGGCCGGGCCAGCGAGGCGGGCGAGTTGTCGGGGCTGGCGGCGGAAGATCAATCGGTGATCATGGTCCCGGCCTTTACCGGGCTTGGCGCACCATACTGGACGCCGGAATGTCGCGGCGCCATCTACGGCCTCAGCCGGGGCACTGGCCGGGCCGAACTGGCGCTGGCCGCGCTTGAAAGCATAGGCTATCAGGCGCGCGATCTGCTTGAGGCGGTGCGGGCGGACCTGGACGCCGCCGGGGGCGACGGCGTTTCCGCCCTGCGTGTCGACGGCGGCGTGAGCGTCTCCGATCCGGCCATGCAGTTTCTGGCCGACATCACGTCCCTGCCGGTGGATCGCCCGCAGGATCAGGAGGCGACGGTGCTGGGCGCGGCCTGGCTCGCGGGCTTGCAGGCGGGCCTCTGCCCCGGCCCGCAGGAATTCGCGCGGGGCTGGCGGCTCGAACGCCGCTTCACTCCCGGGATGGCGGAAGAACGGCGAAAGGCCCGCTACCGCAGATGGACGGCGGCCGTTGCGGCGACGCTGTCCTACCATCGCGGCGCCGGGGATCTGTAGTTCCCCCCGCGCATGTTACGATCGAGCGGAATCGTTTGATCGAAGAAAACTCGCCCAAAATCACCGAATGAGAGCATTTCGGCGTTTCGTTGAAACGCAGAAATACTCCATATTATTGAATTGAAGCGTTTTCTTCACGCAAAGCGGTATCCGATTTGCTTGAAAACGCTCTAGCCCGACGGCCACGTCGCCTGAAAGCGGCCTATCGCGCCGTATTCGGCGGGCATGATGAATTTTGCGGAAACCGGGTACGCATAAGATAACATATATATCTTTTGAAACTACAAAGAATAGGTTTTTGTCGTTTCTGTTCCACGGCTAAGATCATGCAATTCCGGCCGGCATGGCGCCGCATGTTCCCGTCCATCCGAGGAGCACCAGCATGTCTGACAGAGCCAGATTCAAGCAGCCCCGCAAGAAAGATGCGCCTGGAAAGACATCCTTGGCCGCGAAGTCCGTCGGGGTGTTCCGGCGGAATGCCCGCAGGTGCCGGAACGCCGTTCGCGCGGCAGGTCGATAAAGGAGAATTTCATGAGATTTGGTCTGTTTTGCCTGATGTCCGTTCACGACAATCCGGGCGGTTTGGGGGGCGTGATCCGCGATGCCGAGCGTCTCGTCCAAATGGCCGACGACATCGGCTTCGAAACCGCCTGGTTTGCCGAGCATCACTTCTCGAACTACTCGCTTTCGGTCTCGCCCGTGATGATGGGAGCGCGGTTCAGCGGGCTGACGAAGCAGATCCGCATGGGCACAGGCGTCATCGTGCTGCCGCTTTACCATCCGCTGCGGGTGGCGCAGGAGATCGCGCTGCTCGATCAGATGACCGAAGGGCGGATCGCGATCGGCATCGGCTCGGGCTACCAGCCCTACGAATTCACCCGCTATGGGCAGGATGTCGCGCGGAAGACCGATATCTTCCTGGAATACTGGGACATCGTGGAACAGGCGCTGACCCTGGGCGAGGTCGAATACGGGGGCGAGTTCATCTCGCTTCCCAAAACCGTCATCACCGCACGCCTGAGCGGCGGCATGCCGGACATCTTCCTGACCGCGGCCGACCCGCGTGTCCTGAAGCGGTTCGACAAGCACCGGCCGATCTCCTTCGCGACGGCGGGGGCGGCGGGCACCCCGAAGCTCTATGGTCTGTACGACAACCTTCGCAACGCCTGGGAGGTTGCCGACATGCGGAGCCCGATGGCCTTCGCGCCGCAGCAATACGTCCATGTCACGGATAGCCGGGAGCAGGCGCTGAAGGTGGCGGCCCATGCCCGCGAAGTCGCCCGCGGCGTGGCGCTCCTGCGTGACCCGCAGCCCGAACTCGACGGCTCTCATCTGGTCAGCAAGCCCGTTCAGGGCGAGGTCCCGCTGGAGGAAACCGTCAGGAACATCATTTGCGGCGATGCGCATTATGTCGCCGAGCGCATCGTCGAGGAAATCCGCCGTCTCGATCCGGTGCATTACAGCACGTTCTTCAACTTCGGCGACATGCCTGTCGCATGGGCGTCGAAATCGCTGGAGCGTTTCGGCAAGGAAGTGATCCCGCTCGTCGAAAGAGAAGTCGGCCCGCTTGATCGCTTCGGGGCGCAATCCGAACTCGTCGCGGCCGACTGACGGGCTTCGTTCGATCCGCGGCACCGGCTTGCACTGTTCCGGCTCGATCGTTTTCGCGCTGTTCTGGAGTTTCATAGAAGGAAAAATTCGACCGAATGAAGCTTTTCAAGCCTTTATGTCATGCTGTGGCAGGAGAAAAGTGATGAGGATATGCTGGATCAATACGACGGCAAGAAACGAGAATTTCGAACCGCTCTATGCGAAACTGAATGAGATGGTGCGTCCCGTCCTGCACCCGGAAACCGAACTGGACTTCAGGTTTCTGCCTCAGGGGGGCGATTTTCTGCGCTCACTTTATGCCGAACACCTCAATTCGGTTCTCGTGGTCGAAGCCGCCTTGCAGGCCGAGGCGGAAGGCTTCGATGCCGTGTTCATCGGCTGCTGGAATGATCCGCTCTGGGAAGCGCGCGAGGTGCTGGGCATCCCGGTCGGTTCGGTCAGCGAGCAATCGATGCTGGCTGCCCTGACTCTGGGGCGGCGTTTCGCCGTCGTCACGGTTTCCGAGAAAACCACCGTCGCGATCGAGCGTGACCTGCGCGCCTATGGCCTTGCGGACCGGGCGATCGTGCGTCCCGTGCGCGCCATCACTCCGGAATCGGATGCCGCCATGCTGCTCGGCACGGTGGACGCGGAAACGGCGCGGGCCGAGATCGTTCCCCGTTTCGACGCGGTGGCGCGGGAATGCGTGCGCGACGGGGCCGAGGTGGTGTTGATCGGCTGCACCTTCTATTCGCCGCTGCTGCGGGCGGCGGGCTACACCGAGGTGGCCGGCACCGGCGTTCCCGTCGTCGACGCGGCGACGGTTGCGCTGAAGTACACGGAGGCGATGGGGCAGATCGCGTTGAGCACGGGCCTCGTCAAGAGCAACCGTCTGGCGCTGCGGGCGCCCGCGGCGGCCAATCTGGCGCGTGCGCGCCGCAGCCTGGGATTGATCGGGGACTGACCGCGCGGCATCTGGCCGAACGCGGCCTGGAATCGAGTAGACTGCAAGAATCATAACAAGACCAGAAATACAGAGGGTATCCATGACAAAAATTTCGCAACGTCTCGCCGGCATTCTATGCGGCTGCGCTTTCGTCGTCGCGGCGGCTCTGCCGTCCTTCGCCGCCGACAGCAATACGCTCGCCCAGGTCAAGAAACGCGGCGCGTTGAACTGCACCGGCCATAACGGTTCGTATCTCGGTCTGGCCGAGGTGGACGACAAGGGCAACTGGAAGGGCCTGGACATCGACCTTTGCCGCGCCGTCGCCACGGCCGTTTTCGGCACCTGGGAAGGGCATCTGAACATCATCCCGATCAGTTGGGCGCAGCGCTGGCCCTTGCTGCAATCGGGGGAAATCGACGCGGTCATCAAATCCTCGGGCTGGACGGCCAGCCGGGACACGGAACTGGGCGTCCAGTTCAGCAACGTCTACGTCTTCGCCTCGCAGAAGATCATGGTGCGCAAGGAACTGGGGGCGACTTCGGTGAAGGATCTGGATGGCGGGTCGCTCTGCGTGCCTGCCGGCACCTCGACCGAGAAATCGCTTGCGGACTATATGAAGCGTTCGGGGGTGGAGATGGAATTCGTCGTCTCCGAAAAAACCGAGGAAAGCCAGGCGGCCTATCTGTCGGGACGCTGCGACGCCTATGGGGAGTGGGATGTGCAGCTTGCCGTGCTGCGCCTGAAGGCCGACAATCCCGACGATCACATGATCCTGCCGGAAACGTTTGCCGCCGAGCCGACCAGCATGGTGGTGCGCGAGAACGACGATCGCTGGCTCGACTTGCTGAACCTCACGCTCTCCACGATGCTCACCGCCGAGGAAGCCGGCGTGACGCAGGCCAATGTCGACGAGATGAAAGCCAATCCTCCTTCGCCGCGGGTTGCCAAGATGCTCGGCGTCACGCCCGGCTTCGGGGCGCCGCTCGGTCTGAGCGACGATTTCGGCTACAACGTCATCAAGCGCGTCGGCAATTATGCCGATATCTGGGAACGGAACCTCGGCCGGCAATCGCCCTACAAACTGGAGCGCGGCACGAATGCGCTGTGGCAGAACGGCGGCGTGCTGTGGCCGATCCTGCTGGACTGATTGCAACGCGAATACCTGTGGAGCGTCAGCTCCGTACCGAGCCATGGCCCGTTCCTGCGGGTCATGACGACAGTATCGCCTGAGCGAGGGGATTGCGGATGTTCTCAATCCAGCATCGGAAAAGTTTTTGGATTCAGTTCGTTATCGGGACGGCCATCCTGATCGGATGCGTTCTGCTGGCGCGCGGCGCGTATCGGTCGCTGACGGAGCAGGGGATCGCCTCCGGTTTCGGGTTTCTGGACCGCGCGACCGGATGGGATGTCGGATTCAGCCTGATCCCGTATACAATCAACGATCCTTACTGGCGGGTCATTCTGGTCGGTCTGCTGAACACGATGTTTCTGGGGCTGATCGGCCTGATACTGGCGACGCTCATCGGCATCGTCATCGGGACCATGCGCATCTCGAACAATCCGGTGATGTCCTTCCTCGGCACCTGCTATGTCGAAGCGCTGCGGAACGTGCCCCTGATCCTCCAGGTTTTCTTCTGGTATGCGGTGTTCATTCACCTGCCGCAGCCCAGGCAGGCGATCACCTTTCTCGGGGCGGTCGTCCTGTCGGCGCGCGGCATATTCATTCCGGGGCTGAACGTGGCGCCGACGGCGGCGGCGGTGGCCGGGGCGGCCCTGATGGCAGGGATCGTTCTCGGCCTGGTTTTCGCGCTCCTGCCGCGCCGCAGCCTCGCGGCCCGTGAGGTGCTGCCGAAGCTGGCGCATGCCGGCCTGATCGGCGGGATCGTGGTTGCGGCGGCGGCTCTGTGGCTCGGCCGGACGCCGGACATGCCGCTGGTGCAGGTCGCTGAACTGAGGGGGTTGAACTTCCGCGGCGGCATCCGCATCGCGCCGGAATTCGCCGCGCTGCTGACCGGCATGAGTCTCTACGGCGGTGCCTTCATCGGCGAGATCGTTCGCGCGGGTTTCCTGTCGGTCGGCAAAGGGCAGGTGGAGGCGGCGCAGGCGCTGGGGCTCGGCCCCGTGCAGGTTCTCGTCCGCGTGCGCCTGCCGCTGGCGCTGCGCATGGCGTTGCCCACGCTGACCAATCAATACGTCTGGCTGCTGAAGGCCACGACACTGGGCATCGCCGTGGGTTTCGCGGACCTGTTCCTGGTGATCTCGACGTCGATCATCCAGAGCGGCCAGACGCTGGAACTGCTTGGCATCATGATGGCGGGCTTTCTGATCATGAACAATCTGCTGGCCGCGGTGATGAACTTCATCAACCGGCGCATTGCCCTGCGCGGCAACCAGCTTCGCCTGTGAATGGACGACCATGACCGATGTTTCCCTGACCATTCCGGCGCGCGGCGACCTGTTCACCGATTACCTGAAACGCCGGATGTTCCCCACGCCATTGAGCGGACTCGTCAGCCTGCTGGGCATCGCCCTGACGGTCTGGATCTTCTGGTCGTTGCTGCAATGGGCGGTGATCGACGCCGTGTTTTCCGGCCCCCCGGAGGCATGCCGCGCCGCTTCCGGCGCCTGCTGGGCGATCATCACGGCGCGCTGGCGGCTGATGTTCTTCGGCCTTTATCCGCATGAGGAACACTGGCGCTCGGCGCTGGCCTGCATGATCTTCCTCGCCGTCATCGTGCTCTCCTGCCTGCCGCGGTTCTGGAGCGCGGCGCGCCTGACGGCGTTGTGGGTCATCGGATTCGCGATCTTCGTCCTGCTGATGCGCGGCGGGACTCTGGGCCTGACCTATGTCGGCGAGGATAAATGGGGCGGGCTGACGCTCTCCATCTTCATCTTCGTGGCGACGGTCCTCATCGGCATGCCGCTGGCGGTGGCGCTGGCGCTGCTGCGCCGTTCCTCCCTGCCGCTGGTGGCGAGATTGTCCGGGGTGTTCATCGATACGGTGCGTTCGCTGCCGCTGGTGACGATCCTCTTCGCGGTGGCCGTGGTGCTGCCCATCCTGGCCCCCGGCGCGCTGGGGACCAAGCTGAGCCGGGTGATCGTCGGTATGTCGATCTTTTTCGCCGCCTATCAGGCCGAAATCATCCGCTCGGGAATCCAGTCGCTCCCGGCGGGGCAGGAGGAAGCGGCGAAGACGCTCGGTCTGCATTACTGGCAGCGCATGCGCAAGATCGTGCTGCCTCAGGCCTTTCGCCGGGCTCTCCCGCCGACCATCAGCCAGCTCTCGATCAGCTTCATGGAAGTGGCGCTGGTCATGATCGTCGGCATCTTCGACTTTCTGGCCTCGGGCAACGCCGCCTACGGCGCGGGGGAATGGTCGTTCGCCAATGTCGAGGTCTATGCCTTCATCGCCTTGGTCTACTTCGTCTTCGTATTCTGCCTGTCGCGGTACGGCGCCTATCTGGAACGCCGGATGCGGGTCGGAAAGTGAGCAGGAGCTGCCAGATGACCACCAGTTCAAATGTTGCAGTCACCATCGATCGGCTGAACAAGTATTACGGCACCTATCATGCCCTGCGCGACGTGTCGCTGCATGTCGCCAAGGGCGAGAAGGTAGTGCTTTGCGGCCCCTCGGGATCGGGAAAGTCCACCCTGATCCGCTGCATCAACCGGCTTGAGGCGCACGAGTCGGGCACGATCAACGTGCTGGGCACCGTGCTCGACGACAAGACATCCCATATCGACGAAATCCGCCGTGAAGTCGGGATGGTCTTTCAGAACTTCAACCTGTTTCCGCATATGACCATTCTGGAAAATTGCGTCCTGGCGCCGATGCTGGTGCGCGGCGCGTCCCGCCGCGAGGCGGAGGAGCAGGCGATGTATTTCCTGCACAAGGTGCGCATCCCCGAGCAGGCAATGAAGTTCCCCGGCGAATTGTCGGGCGGTCAGCAACAGCGCGTCGCCATCGCCCGCGCGCTCTGCATGCGGCCGAGCATCATGCTGTTCGATGAACCGACCTCGGCGCTGGACCCGGAAATGGTCTCCGAGGTGCTGGATGTCATGGTCTCGCTGGCGCTGGAAGGCATGACGATGATCTGCGTCACCCATGAAATGGGCTTCGCGCGTCAGGTCGCGGACCGGGTGATGTTCATGGATTGCGGCGGGATCGTGGAAACCGGGACGCCGAAGGCGTTCTTCGGCAATCCGCAGCATCAGCGCGCCCGTGATTTTCTGTCCCAGGTTCGCGTGCATTGAGCGACGGGCATGGCCGGAAGCCTCCCGTCCGGGAGGCCGTCGCAAGGATCGGACCGATCGGCCCCCACCGGCGTGTAGCGGTTTTTCTCAGGATTCTGGAGGTTTAAGGATGTCCACTGCCGAATGGATCGACACCAGCATGAAGGGTGTCACCTGGACGCGGACCTGTAAGGAAAAGCGGGTGCAGCGTGGCCCGCTCACGCAGGATGAAACCGCCGATCTGGTGGTTGTCGGTGGCGGCTTTTGCGGTTTGACCACGGCGATCACCGCCGCCAGGGCGGGGCTCAGGGTCACGGTGCTGGAGGGCGGGATCGTCGGCGTCGGCGCCTCCGGACGCACCGGCGGCTATACGGTGCCCAATCATCCCCATGGGTTGACGCCCGGCGATGTGGAAGAGCGTCTCGGCCCGCGCAAGGGACACGCGTTCAACGCGCTGGTGGCGGAAGGGCCGAACCGCGTGGCCGAACTCGTGCGCGAATACGGCATCCGGAGCGATTATCTGCAAAACGGCTGGACGTTGCCGGCGCATTCCAGCATCTCTCTGGCCAAGGTGCGGACGGCCTACGACCAATGGAAGGCGTTCGGCGCTCCCGTCCAGTGGCTCGATCGGGAGCAGATCGCCGCGGAAACCGGCGCTTCGGGCTATATCGCGGGCTGGAAGAATCCCGTCGGCGCGGTGGTCAATCCTTTCGCGCATTCGCAGGGCCTTGCCCGCGCCGCCGAGCAGGAAGGCGCGCGGATTTACGAAGACACGCGGGTGACGGCGATCGATCAGCCTGCGCCGGGCCAGGTGGTGATCACCGCCAGGGCGAACGGCGTGTCCCGCCGCGTGCAGGCCGGCAAAGTGCTGATCGCCACCAATGCCTATACGGACGATCTGGTCCCGAAACTGTCGAAGAGCATCATCACGTTGTATCTCTACACATGTGCGACCCGTCCGCTCTCGCCGGAAATCCTGAAAACCGTCGTTCCGAACAAGAATTGCTTCACCGACCTGCGCGACGCCACAGGCTTCGCGCGGCTCGACGTCGAGGGGCGGCTGATAGCGGGCGGCGCGGTATTCGTGTCGGCGATCAACCCGCGTAACTACGGGCTCAAGTATTCGCGCGACAAGGTGCTGATGCTGTTTCCGCAGCTCAGGGGACATGACATCACGTTTCAGGACTACTGGGAAGGTTATAACTGCATCACCGAAGCCTATCTGCCGCACATCCAGCGGTTGAAGCCGGATGTCTTCTCGCTGCTCGGCTGCTCGACGCGCGGTGTGTCGCTGATGCAGAATCTCGGCCTGCTGATGGGTGAATTCTTCGGCGGCCGGCGCAACCTCGACGATGTGCCCGTCGAGCTGGTGGACGGTGTGCGCACCATCCGGATGCAAGGGTTCAAGACTGCGGTCGGGCGTAATATCTTCCCGATTTTCCAGCTCAAGGACCGCCTGCGTCTCACCTGAAAGACAAACCTCCGGCTCTTGCGAGAGCCGGAGGCCGTATGTCATTCCCGGTTTCGGTTTCAAGAAAACATGCGTGCCGGCTGTCAGGCCTGCGCGCCCTTCGGCTCACGCGCGATACCGCTCGACCAATGCGGCCAGCCGCTCGACGGCGGCAAGCGCGGCGCTGTGATCCTGCGAGAAGTTCAGCCTTACGCTGTTGCCGGCGTGGGGGCTGAATTCGATGCCGGGCGTGACCACGACGCCGGCCTGAATCCGCAGCGCCTTGACGAAATCCGTGCCGGACATCCGCAGGGCGGGCAGGCGCGGGAAGAGATAGCTTCCGGCCTGCGGGGTACGGACGAAGGCTCCGTCGATACCGCGCAGCACCCGAAGCAGATCGTCGCGGATCGCCTGATGCCGGCGGATGCGGTCTTCCAGCCAGCCCGTGGGTTCGCGGAACCAGCAGCGCAGCACGGCCTGGCTGTAGCCGGCGGCGCGCAGGCTGACGATGGCCTGCACTTTTTCCATCCGGGCTATGATCTCCGGCGCGCCGAAGGCTACGCCAAGCCTGTAGCCCGACAGGGATTCGGTTTTCGACGGCCCCATGATGGTGACGACATGCGAAGCATCCCGCATCTGCGCGCGCAGATGAGTATAGGATGCTCCGGTATAGAGAAGACGGGAATAGAGCTGGTCCGCGACGACCGTGACACCGTATTCGCCGGCGAGGGCACTGATGCGGGCGATTTCAGTCGCGGAATAGATCACGCCGGCGGGGTTGTTCGGGTTCGAGAACAGGAACACCTTCGCCCCGCTCCTGAACGCCTCTTCAAGCCGCGCCAGATCGACCCCGGCGTGGCTCTCGTCGGCCGATACGTATGCGAGCGGCACCGGCACCATCTCACCTTCGAAAAATTCCACCAGCTTGCGGTTGGCGAAATAGTCGGGCTGGACGATGGCCACCTTGACGCCGCGTGAGACTGTCGCGGCCATGGCGAGGAAGAGCGCGCCTTGCGTGCCGGGCGTGATGATCAGGCCGTCGCGGGCGTCGACCGGGGCGCCGGTGAAGGCGGCGAGATGCGCCGCCACCTGTTCGCGGATGCCGATGTCGCCGCGATATTCGGTATAGGCCTGCTGCCCGCCCAGAGCCACGCCTGCGGAAAAGAATTCGAACGATCCCGGTGTCGGTTCGTGGGCATTCAGATCGCCATGCGAGAAATCGACCGCCCGGCCGGCGAGAACCTCTCCCCCGAGCAGCGCGTCGATCCCGGAGGTGTGTTGGCGGACTTCCTGCCCGGGGGCATTGTCCGTGCCCAACCGCGTGAATCTGGCTTCGATCGACATTCTGACGCTTCTCCGACAGGCTTGGACTTGCGGCGCGAGACCGTTTTGGAATTTCGTGATCCTAGCCATGGAACAGAAGCGAAAAAACCTACGTTTTTGTAGCTTTAAAAGATAAGTGAGCTTGCTTTACAGGCAGTCGTCCTTTCGAAAATTCGCCCGTGATTGCCGGGCGCCGCCCGATCCGCCACGGTCGGCCCCTTGATGATACCCGCGCGGATTGCGGCCCTGGCTTCGCCGTGGAGGTACGTGCGCTGTCTCTCCCCGGCGGGAGCTTGGAGAGAAACCGGCCTTCTGCGATGGGCAGATCGTCATTGTCGGTCGCTCGCCGCCAAAATCCGCTTCCGGGAGCCATCCGCCATTGTTCCCCTTCAAGATTGGCTTTATATGATTCCTTACAACTGTCAGGAATTTTCGGGAGGGCGACATGGAAGCAATTTCCGCACGCGATCTGGGTCTCCATGTGGGCAAGGAAGTCGGTGTATCGCAATGGCTTGAGATAAATCAGCCGCTGATCGACGCGTTCGCCGATCTGACGGGAGACCATCAGTTCATCCATGTCGATCCCGATCGCGCGGCGCGGGAAGGGCCCTTCGGGACCACCGTGGCGCATGGATTGCTGACGCTTTCGCTGCTGCCGGAACTCGCCAGAACGGCCGTGCCGCGGCTGAACGGGGTTCGCGCCAGCGTGAATTACGGCTTCGACCGCGTGCGTTTCGTATCGCCCGTCAGATCCGAGGCGCGCATTCGCGGGCGTTATACCCTGAAGGACGTGGAGGCCCGTGGCATCGATGCGATCCTGACCGTTTGGGAAGTGCGGGTCGAAATAGAAGGCGAGGATCGTCCGGCGCTGATCGCCGACTGGCTGGGCCTGCGCCATCTCGAAACGGCGACGGCGTGAGCGGCCGCGACGCCGCGCGCCGCTTGGGAAAATCGCGGCGTCCGCCGGTTTTTTGCAAGGAGTGACGGGACATGCCGCAGATCATCATGGTGCGCCACGCGCAGGCGTCGTTCGGCGCCGACGATTACGATCGCCTCTCGCCTCTCGGGCATGAGCAGGCGCGTGCGCTGGGACGGGCGCTCGCCGGGCTCGGCGGGATGGCGCCCGTGCGGGTTTACACCGGCGCCATGCGCCGCCACCGCGAGACCCTGGCCGGAATGGCCCCCGCGCTCGGTCTCGACCCGGACGACGCGGTCGAGCATGAGGGGCTGAACGAGTTCGATGCCAAGGCCCTGTTCGCCGCGCGTTTCGGCCCGGCCGGGCTGCCGGACGAGATCAGGCTGGACCGGCGGGCTTATTTCCGCGCCCTGCGCGAGGCGGTTCTCGCCTGGCAGCGCGATGAAATCGCCGATCCGCCAGAAAGCTGGCGCGCCTTTTGCGCCCGGCTGCGCGCCGCGCGCGAGGCCATGCTGGCAGAGGATGGCGATGTTCTCGCGGTCAGTTCGGGCGGCGCCATCAGCCACCTCGTCGCCGAGGCGCTTCAGGCTCCGTCGGCGCAGATGATCCGGCTGCAACTCCAGATGAAGAATTGCGGCGTCACCCGGCTCGTGGGCGGGCGGGAAACCCTGTTCCTGAACGCGTTCAACGAAACGCCGCATCTGCGCGGTATCGAGGACGAGAGACTTTCGACCTATGCCTGATCCCCGACAGATCAGCGGAAGCTGGAGAGAAAACGATGACTGATACCGGCGATGACCTGACCGTGGCGGAAGGCACCTATCCGTTTCAGCGGCTGCTGGGGTTCCGCATGCTCGGCTGGAGCGAGAATCGCGCCCGTTTCGAACTGCCGATTGCCGAGCATCTGTTCAATCGATACGGCATTCCGCACGGCGGCGTCTATGCAACCATCCTCGACACCGTGATGGGCTACAGCGGCTGCTACACCGGCGACGCCGAACGGCGGTCGCTGGCCATGACGCTGTCGCTGACCACCAATTTCCTGTCCCGCCCTACCGGATCGTTGATGATCGCGGAAGGATGGCGCACGGGCGGCGGGAATTCCACCTTCTTCGCGGAGGGGCGGGTAACGGACGAGAACGGCACGTTGCTCGCCACGGGCAGCGGCACGTTTCGCTATCGCAGGCCCGCCGCGCGGTCATGAGACATCAAGATAAAAAACAGGATATGGGGGAAAATGCAGATGGAATGGATGGGAGCGCCGCTTGAGCCGATGGCCGTGCCGGGCGAGGAGCCGTCCGATTTGCCGCGCCGCATCCGGGCGGCGGCGATCGCCCGGCCGGATCATGTGATGCTGGTCGACGGCGAGATCACGTTCACGGCCGCCGAACTTGCCGCGCGGATGGACCGTGTCGCCGCGGCGCTTGCCGCGCAGGGGCTGGAGCGCGGCGATGTGATCGCCACCCTCGCGGGCGTCACCGCCAGCCATGTCATCCTGTTTCTGGGCGCGGCGGCTCTTGGCGTGGCGGTGGCTCCCGTTCCCGTTTCGGCCCATCCCGACGCCGTCGACAGGATGCTTCGCAACGCCGATGCGGCGATGGTCTTCGGCGATGATCGCGCGGCCGGGCTCGATACGGCCGGGCTGCCGCGCCGGGATCTGGAGGATTTCGTCGACAAGGCGCGGGAAACGGACCCGCTGCCCCCGCGCGTGCTCGCACCGGAACTCCTGTTCGACATCATCTACAGCTCCGGCACGACGGGCGCGCCCAAGGGTATCGAACACGATGTGCGGTTTCGCGACCGACAGGTGTCGCGCTTCGCGCGGTTCGGGCTGGACGCCGATGCGGTGGCGCTGTTCTCCACTCCCATCTATTCCAACACCACGCTGGCGACGTTGATTCCCGCGCTGGGGCAGGGGGCGCGGGTGTGTCTGATGCGCAAGTTCGACGAGGCCGGCTTTCTGCAACTGGCGGAGCGGCATCGCGTGACCCATGCGATGATGGTGCCGGTCCAGATACGCCGCCTCGTGGAGTTTCCCGATTTCGGCCGCTACGATCTCTCGCGCTTCCAGGTCAAGTTCTCGACGAGCGCGCCGCTGCCGCCGGCGGTCGTGCGCGAGGTTCTGGCGCGCTGGCCGGGGCGGATGATCAATATCTACGGCATGACGGAAGGGGGAGTGAGCACGGTTCTCGATTGCTCGGCGCATCCCGACAAGCTGCATACGGTCGGGCGTCCCGCGCCGCATGCCGAAATCAGGATCATCGACGGCGAAGGCCGCTCCCTGCCTCCCGGCGAGGCGGGAGAGGTCGTCGGACGCTCGGGCACGCTGATGCGAGGCTATCGCAAGTCGCCCGAGACGACGCGCGGCATCGTCTGGATAAGCCCCGAGGGAGACGCTTACATCCGTTCAGGGGATATGGGCAAGTTCGATGAAGACGGTTTCCTGATGCTGCTCGACAGGCAGAAGGACGTGATTATTTCGGGCGGGTTCAATATCTATTCCGCGGATATCGAGGCCGTGTTGGAGAAGCATCCCGATGTCTATGAGGCGGCGGTGATCGGCGTGCCGAGCGCGCGCTGGGGGGAGACGCCCGTCGCCTGCGTCATTCTGCACGAGGGGGCCGAGGCCAGCGGGGATGAGATCCTGAACTGGGTGAACGCCCGGCTGGGGCGCATTCAGTGGCTGACAGGCATCGCGGTTGTGCCTGCGCTGCCGCGCAACGCGATCGGCAAGGTTCTGAAACGCGAACTGCGCGAAAACTGGGAGCGTTTGCAGGCGCCCGCCCCCGCCGCGGCGATGCCGGGCCAATAGGCGGTGCAGGCCGGCCGCGGCGTTTCGCGGCGGCGATCCGGCCGGGAGACGGGGTAGGCGCGCATCTACCCGGTCTCCCGGTTTTTCATGCAGCGCCGTCCTCGAAGCCGGCATCGTACATCCGCGCGATTTCCGCGCCGCGCTGCGCCACCCGGCGGGCTCGCGCGCCATCGCGCTCCGGGTCGGCGCTGGCGCTGCTGGCGGTGCCCTGCGCCGCCCGCGCCGCGACGCCCTGGACGATGGCGGCATAGCGAAAACAGTTGAAGGCGAGGAAAATCGCCCAGTTCGCTATCCGGTCGCGTCCGGTGCGCTCGGCATAGCGGCGCAGCATCTCCCGTTCGGTCGGCAGGCCCTCGGCGACGAGATCCTTCGCTCCCGGCAGGTCTTGCGGCAGCCTGTAGGGCAGGCAAAGATAGGCGAGATCCGACAGCGGATGGCCGATGGTCGAAAGCTCCCAGTCGAGCACGCCGACAATCCGGGGCTCGGTCGGATGCACGATGGTGTTGCCGAGGCGGAAATCGCCGTGCGTAATCGCGCTTTCCTCCGGCACGGCCGCGTTGTTCAGCAGCCAGTCGCGCAGCCAGTCCATGTCGCTGTAATCGAAATCGGCCGGAAGGGCGGATTTGGCGGCTTCGTATTGGCCGGACCAGCGCGTGGTCTGGCGCGCCAGATAGCCCTCCGGCCGCCCGTAATCGCCGAGACCGCAGGCGCGCCAGTCGACCTGATGGAGATCGGCCAGCGTGTCGATCAGCGAACGGGCGAGGATCGGGCGTTCGGCGCGGGGCAACGGCCCCATGGCGGGATCGGGAATGATGCGGCCGTCGAGAAACTCCATCAGGAAGAATTCGGCGCCGATGACATCGGGATCGGCGCAATAGGCGACCACCCGCGGCGTCGGCACCACGGTGGGCCCGAGCGCCTTCATGACGCGGTACTCGCGGTCTACCGCATGAGCCTTGGGCAGAAGCTTGCCCGGCGGTTTCTTGCGCAGGACATAGCGCTTGCCGGTCGCCGTGATGACAAGGAAGGTCGGATTCGACATTCCCCCCTGGAATTGCCGGATCTCCAGGCCGTCGGCCGGCTCGTCGAGCTGCGCGGATATCCAGCGGGCGAAGCCGGCTTCGTCGAAGCGATGTTTTGGCAACGGCGCGATCAGCGCGGGCGCCGAGATCGGTGCGGAGCTTGGTGCGGAACGGGTCATGAATTGGCCTCTGATCGCGAACCCGCCGCAAGCGGGTTCGAGCCGGTATGTCTTCAGATGCCGGCGAAGCGCGGCGCCCGCCGTTCCACGAAGCTCTTGACGCCCTCGCGGAAATCGTCGGAGCCGAAACTCTGCGTCATCTCGCTGTCCGCGACCGTCAACGCGTCGGAGAAGCTTTGCAGGCAGGCGAGTCTGACCTGACGCTTGATCACCGCCATCGCGCGCGGCGAGGCATTGCTCGCCAGTTCTCCCGCCACGGCGCGGACATGCTCCATCAGCCCGGCAGCGGGCAGCGCCGCATTGACGAGACCGATGCCGGCGGCATGCTCGCCCGTGAACTTGCGCGAGGAAAGCAGCAGATCCAGCGCATTCGCCTCGCCGATGAGACGCGGCAGCAGCCAGGCGCTTCCGTGTTCCGCGATCAGCCCGCGCGCCGCGAAGGCAGTGGTGAATTTCGCTTCCAGCGCCGCGAACCGCAGGTCGCAATACAGCGTCAGGATCAGGCCGATGCCGGCGCAGGGGCCGTTGATCGCGGCGATGACCGGCTTGGGGCAGCTGTAGAGATAGCCGAAACGTCCGGGATAATGCCCGTCGAGACCGGGGCCGGCGGCGGCCGGGAAGCTGACGTCGTCGGGATAGAGCACCTCGCGGCCGCTGCTCCTGCCACGATCCGCGGTCTTGTCCAGCGCCTCCATATCCGCGCCGGCGCAGAAGCCGCGCCCCTCGCCGGTGATGACGATCACGCGGACCTCGGGGTCGTTGCCCGCGCCGCCGACCGCATGGCGCACCTCGTCCGCCATCTCCGGCGTCCAGGCGTTCAGGCGCTCGGGCCGGTTGAGGGTGATGGTCGCGATCGCGTCCCGGACATCGTATTTCACGGAATTGAAGTCTGCCACGAAGAGCCCTCCCTGCTCGCGGATGCCGCGGTGAAAAACCCGCGGACCATTTGTTTTCGGCATCGGTTCAGAAATACTGACAAATGTCAGGCTTCGACTATAGGGTGCCCTGTCAGGCGCGTCAATTGCACCGGCGCGACTATCCCGCGCGCAGGCAAAAAAGCGGCCCAGGAGAAAATACCCCTTGTCAGAAAGGCCGGAGTGCCCTAATCCTGACATATGTCAGGGGCGATCGTGGCCTCAATTCCGGGGCACGGCGCCCCGCGACCCTTGCGCGCATACACGGAAAACCGGGGCGCGCATGCGGGCGGGAGAGGCAGCAGCCAGGGGCCTGAAACCCGCTGATCGCCAACTGGGAGGAGCAGATGGCCGACATCGTGCCCGGCATGTCCGGGATCGTTTCCGCATGGCGATCGCGGCCGGTGGCCGGCCCGCGTCCGGCTCCCCCCATCCTTTCCAACGGGGAAGAGGACAATGCATAATTCTTTGAGCAAGCTGGCTCCTGCCGACTACGTGGCCGAGGCGACGCGACGGGCGGGTCAGGTCGACGGGCTGGACCCTGCGGGCAGGCTGCGGCCGCTCGACAGCGTGGGCATCATCGGCGCGGGAACCATGGGCGGCGGCATCGCCATGAACTTCGCCACGGCGGGCATTCCCGTCGTGATCGTGGAGACGCGGCAGGAGGCGCTGGAGCGTGGCCTCGCCACCGTGCGGCGCAACTACCGGAACAGCGCGGACAAAGGCCGGTTCCCGCAGGAGGAGGTGGAAAAGCGCATGGCGCGCATTTCCGCCTCGCTGGAACTCGAGGCGCTGGCCGGCTGCGATCTGGTGATCGAGGCGGTGTATGAAAACCTCGATCTCAAGAAGCAGATCTTTGCGCGTCTCGATGCGATCGTGAAGCCGGGCGCGATCCTCGCCACCAATACTTCCGCGCTGGATGTCGATGCGATCGCTTCCGCGACGGGCCGGCCCGAAGACGTGATCGGGCTGCATTTCTTCTCGCCCGCGAACGTGATGAAGCTTCTGGAGATCGTGCGGGCGGAGCATACGCAGGACGATGTTGTCGCCACGAGCATGGATCTCGCCCGCCGCATCGGCAAGATCGCCGTGCTGGTGGGCGTCTGCCACGGTTTCGTCGGCAACCGCATGCTCGCCGCCCGCCGCGAGCAGGCCAACAAGCTCCTGTTCAAGGGGCTCGCCCCATGGGACATCGACGAGGCGATCGTCGGCTTCGGTTTCAAGATGGGGCCTTATCAGATGTCCGACCTCGCGGGGCTGGATATCGGCTGGTCGAGCGGCGCGAAGACCGGCAATCCCATCCGCGACGCGCTTTGCGAGCTGGACCGGCGCGGCCAGAAAACCGGTGCGGGTTATTATGACTATGACGCCGGCCGCAACCGCTTGCCTTCCGAAGTGGCCGCGCGGGTGATCCGCGAGGTGACGGGAGCCGAACCCGCGTCGCTGCCGGCGGAAGAGATCGTCGAGCGGCTGATGGCGCCGATGATCAACGAGGCGTTCAGGATCCTTGAGGAAAACAAGGCGCAAAGGCCCTCGGACATCGATGTGGTCTGGCTGAACGGCTATGGCTTCCCGCCCGGGCGGGGCGGTCCGATGTACTACGCCGATCAGCTCGGCGCCGCGCGCATTCTCGCCCGCATGGAGGAACTGGCGGCGGAGGACCCGGCTTTCGCGCCGGCCGCCACCTTGCGCCGGCTGGCCACGGAGGGCGGCTCGTTCCTCGATCTCGATCTGGGCGGGTTGCGCACCGGCGGCAAGAGGCAAGGGGAGACGGCATGATGACGCTGGAATTTTGCACCACCCGCCGGGAAGATCGCGTCCTCGTCGTCACCATGAACCGGCCCGAGGTTTACAATGCGATGCATGCGCCCATGCATCATGAGTTGTCGCGCATCTGGGACGACTTCGCCGCCGACGCGGATCTGTGGGTGGCGGTGTTGACGGGAGCGGGCGACAAGGCGTTTTCGGCCGGCAACGATCTCAAATACACGGCGCAGGGCGGCACGATGAAGCCCCCCGCGACCGGCTTTGCGGGCCTGTCGACCCGGCTTGATCTGGAAAAGCCGATCATTGCGGCCGTCAACGGTTTCGCCATGGGGGGCGGTTTCGAAACCGCGTTGTGCTGCGACATCGTGCTGGCCGCCGAAACCGCGCGTTTCGCCCTGCCGGAGGTCAAGGTGGGCTTTTTCGCCGCCGCGGGCGGAATCCAGCGTCTGAGCCGCCAGATCGGCCGCAAGGCGGCGGTCGAGATGATCCTGACCGGGCGCCATGTCGGCGCGGAGGAGGGCGCGCGTCTGGGATTCGTCAACGAGGTGCTGCCGGTGGACCGGCTGATGGATCGCGCCATGGCGGTGGCCCGCGAGGTCGCTTCCGTGTCGCCGTCCTCGGTGCGGGCGTCCCTGCGGGTGCTGCGGGCGATGGACGATCTCGACAATCTGCGCGCGAGCCTCCTCTACAGCCGCCAGGTCATGGCCGAGCTGCGCGAGACGGAGGATTTCCGCGAGGGCGTTTCCGCCTTTGTCGAGAAGCGCAAGCCCGAGTGGAAGAACAGATGAAAAATAGACGATCGGTGCGGGAGGAAGCGTGAATGACAAGTGCCAATATGAATGATTTGCTGAATAATCTGTCGATGTCCGAAAGCGCGCGGCCGCTGCTGAACAGGGTGGTCGAGCATGTCCGCAACCATTGTGATCCCGCTTACGAGGAATATGAGCGTCTGGGCCGCGGGCGCGCAGAGCGGTTTTCCTATGCTCCCGGCCAGCTCGACGTGCTCGACAAGCTGAAGGGCCTGGCAAAGGCTTCGGGACTGTGGAATTTCTTCCTGCCCAACGCAGAGACGGGCGAGGGCCTGTCCAATCTGGACTATGCCTATATCGCGTTCGAACTGGGCAAGAACCCGCTGGCCTCGCAATCGCTGAACTGCTCCGCGCCCGACACGGGCAACATGGAAGTGCTGGAGCGCGTCGGCACGCCGGAGCAGAAGGAACGCTGGCTCAAGCCGCTGCTCGCCGGCGAGATCCGTTCGGCCTTCGCCATGACCGAGCCGGACATGGCGTCGTCCGACGCGCGCAACATTTCCGCCAGCGCCGTGCTTGAGAACGGCGAATGGGTCATCAACGGCGAGAAATATTACATTTCGGGCGCCGGGGACCCGCGTTGCAAGATCATGATCGTGATGGTCAAGACCTCGCCCGACGCCGAGCCGTTCCGCCAGCAAAGCCAGATTCTGGTGCCGATGGACACGCCCGGCGTCGAGATCCTGGGGCCGATGTGCGTATTCGGGCATGACGACGCGCCGCATGGCCATATGCACCTTCGCTTCACCAACGTGCGCGTGCCCGAGGAAAACATTCTGCTGGGCGAGGGCAGGGGCTTCGAGATCAGCCAGTTGCGGCTGGGGCCGGGGCGGATTCACCATTGCATGCGCTCGATCGGCGCGGCCGAGAAGGCGCTGGATCTGATGATCGCGCGCGGCCTCTCGCGCGAGGCGTTCGGCAAGAAGATCATCGATCTGGGCAAGAACATGGAGACGATCAGCCGCGCGCGGATCGAGATCGAGGCCATGCGGCTCATGGTGTTGAAGGCGGCGCGCGCCATGGACCTGCTGGGCAACAAGGAAGCGCGGGTCTGGGTGTCGATGATCAAGGCCATGGTGCCCGAGAAATGTTGCCAGATCATCGATCAGGCGATCCAGATCCATGGCGCGACCGGCGTCAGCCAATGGACCGACCTGCCGGAGATGTACATGAAGCAGCGCACGCTGCGGCTGGCGGACGGCCCCGACGAGGTTCACCACGCCGTCGTCGCCCGCGCCGAGCGCAAGGCTTTCGAAAGCTCGAACGAGCGCCGCAACGCGACAGCCGCGCGCCGCAGCGCCGGCATCTTCGAGGGGCCGTGATCATGTCGGATCTGTTCAATCTGGAAGGCAAGGCGGCGCTGCTGACGGGCGCCTCGCGGGGAATGGGCAAGGAAATGGCGCTGGCGCTGGCGAAGCACGGCGCCACCGTGGTGATCTCGGCGCGCAAGCCGGAGCCGCTGGAGGCAGCGGCGGCCGAAATCAACGACGCTTGCGGCGCCGTGCGCGCCCATGCCGTCGCCGCCAACGCCGGGCGCCCGGAGGAACTGCAACTGCTGGTCGAGCGCGCCCGCGCCCTGGCGGGGCCGATCGACATCCTGATCGGCAATGCCGGCGTGAACGTTCATTACGGGCCGATATCGGAAATTCCCGACGACGCCTATCAGAAGATCATGCAGACCAACGTGCAGGCCAATCTCTGGCTTGCCCGCCTCGTGGTGCCCGACATGGTGGCGCGCGGCTGCGGCTCGATGATCTTCACCTCCAGCGTCGGCGCGCTGAAGCCTTCGCCGACACTCGGCGCCTACGGCATCTCGAAGCTGGCGCTGATCGGGCTCGTGCGCAATCTCGCGCTGGAATACGGGCCACAGGGCGTGCGCGCCAACGCGATCTGTCCGGGCGTGGTCAAGACGGATTTCGCCCGCGCGCTGTGGGATTCGCCCGAGGGCGAGGAGCGCGCCCGCACGCAGGTGCCCCTGCGCCGCTTCGGAGAGCCGCGGGATTTCGCCGGCGTGGCGGTGTTCCTCGCCTCCAGCGCCAGCAGCTTCATGACCGGGCAGGCGCTGACGCTGTGCGGCGGAACCAACATGTGGAGCTAGGACCGCCATGGAAGTTGCGGGTCGGGAGTTTGCAAATCGGGAGTTTGCAGGCTGGGAGTTTGCAGGCCGGGTAGCGGTGGTCACGGGCGCGGCGGGCGGCATCGGCCGTTCGCTCACCCTCCTGCTCGCCCGAAGCGGCGCGGCGCGGGTGGTCTGCGCCGACATCGACGCCGAGGGCGCCGCGCGCACTGCCGCGGAGATCGGCGGCATCGGCGTGGGCGCCGACATGGCGCGGGACGACGATATCCGGCGTCTGATCGACGAGGCGGAAAGCCGGGCCGGCCCCGTCGATCTTTTCTGCGGCAACGCCGGCATCATCCGCCGCGGCGGCGAGGAAGTGCCGGATGCGGACTGGCAACTTTCGTGGGATGTCAACGTGATGGCCCATGTGCGCGCCGCCCGTCATCTGGTGCCGCGCATGCGCAGCCGCGGCGGCGGCCACTTCCTCATCACGGCTTCGGCAGCCGGGCTGCTGAACCAGGTCGGCGCGGCCTCCTATGCGGTGACGAAGCATGCCGCCGTCGGTTTCGCGGAGTGGCTGGCGCTGACCTATGGCGACGACGGCATCGGCGTCACCATCCTCTGCCCGCAGGCGGTGCGCACCGGCATGACGGCCGGGCGCACGCCGGGCGTCGCCAGCATCGACGGCATGATGGAGCCCGACGATGTGGCCGAGAGCGGCTTGCAGGCCGTGCGTGAGGGGCGCTTCCTCGCGCTGCCCCATGCCGAGGTCGCCGGCTACATGCTCCGCAAGGCGGAAAATTATGATCGCTGGATTGGCGGCATGCGCAAGCTCAACCGCCGGTTCATGCCCCGGCAGGCGGGCGCATGACCGGGACCGGCGGCAGGAAAAAATCAGGGAGGAAAAAACAGTGCGTGAGGCGTTGATCGTTTCCACGGCGCGTACCCCGATCGGCAAGGCCTTTCGCGGCGCGTTCAACAACACGCAGGCGCAGGAGCTGATCGGCCATGCCGTGCGCCATGCCGTTCAGCGCGCCGGGCTCGAAGGCGGCGAGATCGAGGATTGCATCGTCGGCTGCGCGATCCAGCAGGGCTCGACGGGGAGCAACATCGGCCGTCAGGCGGTGATCCGGGCCGGGTTGCCGACCTCGGTCGCGGGCATGTCGATGGATCGCCAGTGCGCAAGCGGCATGATGGCCATCGCCACCGCCGCCAAGCAGGTGGTGCATGACGGCATGCGGATCGCCGTCGGCGGCGGCGTCGAATCCATCAGTCTCGTGCAGAACCAGAACCTGCGTCAGGATCGCCGGACCGATCCCTGGATCGTCGAGAACCGCCCGGACCTTTACATGACCATGCTGGAAACCGCCGAGGTCGTCGCCGACCGCTACGGCATTTCCCGCGAGGAGCAGGACGATTACGCGCTGCGGTCGCAGCGGCGCACCGCCGCCGCGCAGGAGGCCGGGCGCTTCGACGACGAGATCGTGCCGCTGACCGGCACCATGGCGGTCGTCGACAAGCAGACGGGCGCGGTTTCGTATCGCGAGGTCACGCTGGCGAAGGATGAGGGCAACCGTCCGGGCACGACGCGCGAGGATCTGGCCGCGCTGGCGCCGGTGTTCAGGAACGGCCTGCGCGTCGGCGAAGGGCGGCACATCACCGCCGGCAACGCCTCGCAATTGTCCGATGGCGCTTCGGCCTGCGTGGTCATGGAGGCCGGCGAGGCCGCGCGCCGGGGGCTCGCGCCGCTGGGGCGCTATGTGGGCGTGATGGCGGCAGGGCTCGACCCGGACGAGATGGGCATCGGCCCCGTCCTCGCCGTGCCGCGCCTGCTGAAGGCGCACGGGCTGACCATGGACGACATCGGCCTGTGGGAGCTGAACGAGGCCTTCGCGTGCCAGGTGATCTATTCGGCCCGCAAGCTGGGCATCCCGGACGAGCTGCTGAACGTGAACGGCGGGGCGATCTCGATCGGCCATCCCTACGGCATGTCGGGTGCGCGGATGGTCGGCCACGCGCTGATCGAGGGCAAGCGGCGGGGAGCGAAATACGTCGTCTGCACGATGTGCGTGGGCGGCGGCATGGGAGCCGCCGGCCTTTTCGAAGTGCTCTGATCGCCTGTCGGGCCTGAGGGGAAACGGGATATGGATCTGTCCTTCACGGAAGAAGAACTGGCTTTCCGCAGCGAGGTTCGGGATTTTCTCGAAACGCAGCTTCCCGCGCATATCCGCGCCGCCGTGCGGGCGGGCGGCGAGCTGCCGCGCGCAATTCATCAGGAATGGCATGAGATCCTCGGCCGCAAGGGCTGGCACGGCACCACCTGGCCGAAGGAATACGGCGGGCCGGGCTGGACGCCCGTGCAGCGCTACATCTTCGATGTGGAATGCAACCGCGTCCATGCGCCGCGCATCGTGCCCTTCGGGCCCAACATGCTGGGGCCGGTCATCCAGAAGTTCGGCACCGAGCGCCAGAAGGCGGAGATCCTGCCCCGCATTCTCTCGGGAGAAGACTGGTGGGCGCAGGGCTATTCCGAGCCGGGGGCCGGCTCGGATCTGGCCAGCCTGACCACGCGCGCCGAACGCGACGGCGATCATTACGTCGTCAACGGTCAGAAAACCTGGACCACGCTCGGCCAGCACGCCAACAGGATCTTCTGCCTCGTGCGCACCGGACAGGGCGGCAAGCCGCAGGAGGGCATCAGCTTCCTGCTCATCGACATCGCCGCTCCGGGCGTGGAGGTGCGTCCGATCCGCCTTATCGAAGGCGGGCATGAGGTCAACGAGGTCTTTTTCGACAATGTGCGCGTGCCCGTCGAAAACCTCGTCGGCGAGGAAAACAACGGCTGGACCATCGCGAAATTCCTGCTGACGCACGAGCGGACCGGCATCGCGGGCGTGGGCGCTTCCATGCAGGCGCTGGAGGAGCTGAAGGCGCTGGCGCGCAGGGTCAGGCGTCGCGGCAGGCCGCTGATCGAGGATCCGCTGTTCGCGGCGCGAATCGCGCGGGTCGAGATCGATCTGGAGGCGCTGAAGATCACCAACCTGCGGATGCTGTTTCAGGCGCGCAAGCAGGGCCAGCCGGGGCCGGAAACCTCCCTGCTCAAGATCAAGGGCAGCCAGATCGGGCAGGAGCTGCGCGATCTCGCCCGCCGGGCGCTCGGCCCGCTGGCGGCGCCGTTTCCGGGGCAGGTCACGGAAACCAATCTGGTGTTCGGGCCGGCGGATTCCGGGAACAACGCCGCGACCTATTTCAACTATCGGAAAGCGTCTATCTACGGCGGATCGAACGAGATCCAGCGCAATATCCTGACCAAGACCATGCTGGGGCTTTGAACGATGAATTTCGACCTGACCGAAGACCGCCGGATGCTCGCGGATACGCTCACCCGATATCTGTCGGACAATTACGCGATCAAGGCCCGCAACGAGATCGCCTATGCCGCGCCCTTCCACGATCCGGCCGGATGGCGGCGGATGGCGGAACTCGGGATCGTGGGCGGACTGGTGCCGGAGGAAGCGGGCGGGCTCGGCGGCGCCGGCTTCGATATCGTCGTCGTGTTCGAGGTTCTGGGCCGCCATCTCTGCCCGGAACCGTTTCTGGGCGCGCTGCTCGCCAGCCGGCTGCTGTCGGCGGCCGGCGAGGACCAGTCGGCGCTGATCGACGGTTCGTGCCGCTACGCCGTGGGGCTGGACGAAATCGACGCTCCCTACGGCCTGGAAGGAATGCGTGCCGGCGCCTGGCGCGACGGTGACGGCTATCGCGTGAGCGGACGCAAATGCGCGGCCTACGGCGCCAACGACGCCGATGTCCTGCTGGTGGCGGCGCTGCTGGAGGGCAAGCCCGCGCTTTTCCGGGTGGAGAACGCCGCGACGCGTGTCGTCGGCTACGGCATGATCGACGGCGGCGGCGCTGCCGAGATCCTGCTCGACGAGAGCCCCGCGACCCTGCTGATCGCGGATGCGGGTGAGGCGGTGGATGGGGCCGTGCAGGCAGGGCAACTGGCGCTCTGCGCCGAGGCCGTCGGCGCGATGGGGGCGGCCTACGATCTGCTGCTGGACTATCTCGGAACGCGCAGGCAGTTCGGAACCACCATCGGCAGCTTTCAGGCCATCCAGCACCGCACGGTCGATTTGTTGACCGAGATAGAGCAGGCCCGCTCCATCACCATCGCCGCCGCGGCCGAGCTTGACGGGCCGCGCGGGGCGCTGACCGTCGCCATGGCCAAGAATCTGATCGGCCGCGCGGCGCGGCTGGTGGCCGAGGAGACGATCCAGTTGCAAGGAGGTATCGCGATGACGTGGGAATATGCGGCCGCGCACTACGCCAAGCGGCTCGTCATGCTCGATCACCAGTTGGGGGATACCGATCATTGCCTCGGAGTCGTCATGGATACCTATGCCGCCTGACATGCCGGTGAGAGCCCGGCTCTTGTTCTGACCGGGCCACGGCCGGACGCGCGCCGCAGCGAGCCGTAGGGAGCCCTGCGGGGAAGAAGGAAGAGAGCGTTTCAGGAAAATTGTTAACAGTAGTCTATTGACACAATGGTCGATCCACGCGATGTTGTGACCGCTTCATCGCGTGGACGGGCGCGTGCTCAAACTGTGGAAATTTGAATGAACGGCTCCAACCCTATCGCCGCCCCAAACCTGATTCAGAGTTCTCTGATCCAGGGGCCTCGCACGATTCCGCAGCAGATCGCCGATGCCTGCGGCATGATGATCATCGACGGTCATTTCGCGCCGGGGCAGCACATGGTGGAGCAGCAGATCGCCGAGCAGTTCGGTGTCAGTCGCGGTCCGGTGCGCGAGGCGTTCCGCATCTTGCAGGGGCGGCATCTGCTGGAGATCGCGCCGCGAAAGGGGGCCTATGTGCTGCCGGTGTCGATCGACTCGGTGCGGGATCTCTTCAACGTGCGCATCGCGCTGGCCTGTCTCGCCGTGCGGACGGTTTGCGAGAATCCGCCGGATGAGCAGACCCTGTTTCATCTGCGGGACCGGGTGCAGCGCCTTGAGGAAATGGCGGAGAATCCCGACTGCGACCATGTTCCCTTCGCCTTCGGGGTGTCGCGCGCCGTTCATGCGCTTGTTCGCGGCAGCGGCAATCGTCTCGTTCTGCGCATGATGCAGGAGCTGAGCGAGCAAACCATCTGGACCACGATCTGGAAAAAGCCGCTGGACTATGACGGCGTCGAGGTTCGGCGCGAGCGGGCGGGGCAGTTCCGGGTGGTTTCGCGGAATGTCGAGGCGCGCAGGGGTGATGCAGCCGAAATCAATCTGCGTCTTGCGCTCGAAAGCAGCCGCGATCGCGCGCTCGAGGTGTTGCGCGCGCAAGCCTTCGGCGTCGCCTGAGAGCTGATGGCTTCGCCTTGTCCGGTTGCAGGCGATTGTCATTGAAAGGCTTGCACGCATTTTGTTCCGTTCTTGCCATCGATAGGCCGATTTTGCCTATGATTGTCTACAGTCTATATCTTTTCATCGGATGACTGTTGACAATAATGACGCTTGGTGATTTCTTTCTTTTATGTCGCGGCGTTTTGGGGGCGCTGCGGCAGGGGAGGGAGAAAAACAATGCGATATTCAGTGCGCGGGACTTCGTGCCCGCTGCGCCAGGCCCTTACCGGCAGCAACGCCTGCAACGGGGGGTGCGCCTGCACCGGCGGATCTTCCAGGGCTTGTCTCCGGTCGCATCCTGCGGAGGGGCGGCAATGGCAAACCACGTTCATTTGAGGCCGGTCGCGCCGCCCGTGGCGGCCGGCGCCAATGAGCTCTTGCTCCGTGTCGAGGGGGTGAGCATCGCTTTCGGCGACGTGCAGATCACCCGGGACGTGTCGTTCTCCATCGCGCGCGGCGAGCGTGTCGGCCTTGTCGGCGAGAGCGGCTGCGGCAAGTCGGTGACGGGCCTTTCCCTGCTCCGGTTGCTGCCGCACGGGGTGCGGCTGGGCGGCAGGATGATCTTCGAGGGCGAGGACATCCTGACGATGTCGCCGGCGCGGCTGCGCCAGATGCGCGGCAACCGGATGGCGATGGTCTTTCAGGAGCCGATGAGCGCGCTCGATCCCGTATTCACCATCGGCGACCAGATCGGCGAGGCGCTTCGCCTGCATCGCAGGATGACCCGTCGCGAGTGCAGGGAGGCGGTGATTCAGGCGCTGCGCGACGTGGGCATTCCCGCCCCCGAGCGGCGCTATGACGAATATCCGCATCAGCTTTCGGGCGGCATGCGCCAGCGGGCGATGATCGCCATGGCGCTGATCTGCCGTCCGAAACTGCTGATCGCGGATGAGCCGACCACAGCGCTGGACGTGACGATCCAGGCCCAGATCATGGATCTGCTGTGCCGGCTCAGCGAGGAAGTGGGCACCGCCCTGCTGTTCATCACCCATGATCTCGGTGTCGTCGCCGAGACCTGCACGCGGATGCTGACCATGTATGCCGGCCAGATCGTCGAGGACGGCCCGGTGGACGACGTGCTGCTCAGGCCGCGGCATCCCTATACGTCGGGCCTGCTGCGCTCCCTGCCGCGGCTGAACCAGAAGCGGGGCGAACTGGCCTTCATTCCGGGGCGGGTGCCCGCGCCGGCGCACATGCCCGAAGGATGCCGGTTTCGCGCCCGCTGCGGCTTTGATGTTTCCGGTTGCGAGGCGCCGCAGGTGCTGGAGTCCTTTGCCGCGGGCGAACGGCATGTGCGTTGCTGGCGCAGCCGGGAACTTGAACTGGAAGGAGCAGTCGGATGACGGAAAGCGCAGCGCAACCCGCCGGCCGGCCCGTGGTCGAGGTCAAGGGACTGAAGATCCGCTTCCCCTCGCTCGGCGGGACGGAGACGGTCAAGGCCGTGGATGGCGTCGATTTCACCATCATGCCCGGCGAAACCTTCGGCATCATCGGCGAATCCGGCTCGGGCAAGACCACTATCGGCCGGGCGCTGGCCGGCCTGCTGCCCGCCACCGAGGGCGACATCCTCTATGAGGGCGACGACCTCCGCAAGCTCACGCGTAACCAGTACCGGCACCGGCGCCAGCGCTATCAGATCATCTTTCAGGACCCGAACGCGGCGCTCAATCCGCGCATGACCATTCTCGACAGCCTGCTGGAGCCGATGATCATCCAGGGCGGGCTGTCGCAGGAGGAGATGCGCCACAAGGCCCATGAGTCGCTCGATCGCGCCGGCCTGCGCGCCGATCTCGCCGCCCGCTACCCGCATCAGCTTTCGGGCGGGCAGAAGCAGCGGGTCAATATCGCGCGCATCCTTCCGCTGGCGCCGAAACTCGTGGTCTGCGATGAGGTCGTGGCTGCGCTGGACGTCTCGATACGGGGCGAGATTCTCAATCTCTTCAATAGCATGCAGAAGGAATTCGGCCTGTCCTATGCGTTCATCGCGCATGACATCTCCGTCGTGGCCCACGTCAGCGACCGGGTCGCCGTGACCTATCTGGGCCGGTTCATGGAGATGGGGCCGACCGAGGACGTCATTCACCGTCCGCTGCATCCCTATACGGTCGCGCTGCTTTCGGCCGAGCCGGTTCCGCTGCCGCGCCATATGCGGACGTCGCGCAGGATCGAGCTGAAAGGCGAGATTCCAAGTCCCGTTTCGCCGCCGAGCGGTTGCCGGTTCCGCACCCGTTGCCCTTATGCGGCAGCGCGGTGCGAACGGGAAGTCCCCGCGTGGCAGGAAATGCGTCCGGGACATTTCGTCTCCTGCCATTTCGCCGGCTCGGAGACGTTTACGGCGCCGGCGTAGCGCAAACGCCCGCCGTCAATAATCAAAGGGAGGAAAAAACAATGACTTTATCCAGGGATGACAAGATCGAACTCGCCAGGCTGCTGCCGGACATGCGCCGGCGCATGTTTCTGATCGGCATAGCCGCCGCCGCGACGGTCGGCGTGACGGGGCTGCCCGCGCGCGGGAATGCGCAGGCGGCGAGCGGCCGCCTTCGGGTGGCGTCGCTCGCCAACCCCTCGAGCCTCGACCCGGCGACCGGCGGGGCGGGCTCCGACCACGTATCGCTCTACAATTTCTACGACACGCTGGTGGACTTGGACCCGGATACGCTTTCGGCGAAGCCCGGTCTGGCGCGCAGCTTCGTGTTCAGCGATCCGGCGACGCTGGTTCTGGATCTTCAGGAGGGCGTGACGTTCCATGACGGCACGCCGCTGGATGCCGAAGCGGTCAAGTTCAACCTCGATCGCAACCGCTCCGCGCAGGTGTCGAACATTCGCGGAGACCTCGCCAGCGTCGAGAGCGTGGAAGCGAGCGGCCCGCTTCAGGTCACGCTGCGGCTCAAGCAGCCCGACGCCGCGCTGCCGCTGATCCTCTCGGACCGCGCCGGAATGATGGTGTCGCCGACGGCGCTCAAGGCGGCCGCCGACGGCCGCGTCGATCGGGCGCCGGTCGGGGCGGGGCCGTGGAAATTCGTGAGCTGGACCGACGGAGAGCGCATCGTGGCCGAGGCCCATGCGGGCTATTGGCAGGAGAATCTTCCCGGCGTGCGCCAGCTCGAACTGACCATCATCCCCGAGGCTTCGACGCGCCTGCGCGCCGTGCAGTCGGGGCAGGTGGACATCGCCTATCAGATATCGGAGCGCCAGCTCCCGATGGTCGAGCGCAATCCCAATCTCGTTCTGAAAAGCAGCCCGACGCTCTACAATTATCTCCTGTATCTGAACTGCTCGCGGGGGCCGCTCAAGGATGTGCGGGTTCGTCAGGCCATGAATCTGGCCGTCGACCGCGAGGCTTACGTCTTCGCCACCCAGGCGGGCGTCGGCGAGGTGGCGCGGATGAACCTGCCCAAGTCGCACTGGGCCTATTCCGCCGACGCGGAGGAATTCACCGTCCACGATCCCGACCGCGCCCGCGCCCTGATGGCGGAAGCCGGTTTCGCGAACGGGATCGAGCTCGACTTCCGCGGTTTCCCGGATCAGGCCCATGTCCAGCGTCAGGAGGTGGTGCTCAGCCAGCTCGCCAAGATCGGCGTGCGCGGCCGCTTCACCAACGCCCCCATCGCCGAAGCCTCGGGCCGCTTCTTCGGCGAGGAGAAACTCGGCGACGTGCATCTTTCGGCCTGGACCGGCCGCCCGGACCCGACACTCACCTACGCGCTGCTCTATTCGAAGGATTCCTACTTCAATTCGGGCCGCGTTCCTCCGCCGGCGGGCTTTGACGAGGCGATCGCGGCCAGCCGCTCTTCCTCCGATCAGGCCGAGCGCGCGAAGGCGCTGGCGACGGTGCAGCGGCTGGCGATGGAGGCGGCGATGACCATTCCGCTCTCGTTCCGCTCCGAGGTCGACGCCGTGGCCAGGAACGTGCGCGACCATCAGGCCAATCTGTTGGGCAAGCCGAAGTTCCGTCAAGTGACCTTTGCCGGATGACGGGCGCTTCCCTGATGTGATCAAGAACGATCGAGGTCGTCATGCTGAACAAGACACAGCGCCGGATGGTCGTCAGCCGGTCGCTGCAAGCCATCCCCGTTCTCATCCTCGCGACGTTCATGGTGTTCACGCTGATGCAGCTTCTGCCGGGGGATGTCGCCATCACCCTGGCGGGAGAGAACGCCACGGCCGAACGCATCGCCGAGATCAGGACGCTTTACGGATTGGACCGGCCTTTTCTGGTGCAATACTTCTCATGGTTGGGGAAAGCGATTCAGGGCGACCTCTCACTCTCGCTGCTTTCCGGCGAGGCCGTGCTGGATACGGTCATGCGCGTGTTTCCCAACACGCTCTTCATCGTCTTTTATGCGATCGCGCTCTCGGTCGCGGTCGGCGTGCCGCTGGGTATCCTCGCGGCCAGCCGTCCGCGCTCGCGGATCGACGGTTTCGTGATGACGATGTCGTCGATCGGCATCGCCCTGCCGAACTTCTGGATCGCCATGATCTTCGTCGCCGCCTTCGCCATCAGCCGGCCGTGGTTTCCGGCGACGGGTTTCGTCTCGCCCTTCGACGATCTGGGCCAGGCGATCCTGCATTCGACGCTGCCGGCGGTCGCTCTCGCCTCGACGGGCATTGCCGAGGTGGCGCGCCAGTTGCGCAGTTCGCTGACGGAGATCCTCTCCTCGCAATATGTCCGCACCCTGCATGCCAAGGGCCTGCCGCCGTCAGTCATCCTGTGGAAGCACGGATTGCGCAATGTCAGCGTCAACCTGCTCACGGTCATCAGCCTGCTCGTGAACCGCACGCTGGCGGCGACCGTGGTCGTCGAGGTGGTGTTCGCCATCCCCGGCATGGGAAATTCAATCGTCAACGCCGCGCTTCAGAGGGATTTCCCGGTGGTTCAGGGAATCGTTCTGGTGATGGTGATCACCGTGATCCTGGTGAATCTCATCACGGACATGCTCTACAGCGTCCTTGACCCGAGGATCAGCCAGAAATGACCAACCTCAACATGACCGGAAGCAGGCCGGGCGCCGCCCGGGTGGTGACGCGCTGGCTGTTCCGCGACCTGCGCACGCCGCTGAGCGCGCTCGTGCTGGTCGTCATCGTCGGTTGCTCGCTGCTCGCGCCCTGGATCGCTCCTTACGATCCGACCGCGCAAAACTACATGGCGATCCTCGAGCCCGCCAGCAGCACCTATCTGCTGGGAACGGACGACCTGGGGCGCGACATTTTCAGCCGCCTCGTCTACGGCGCATCCGCGTCGATATACGCTTCCTTCCTCGCGGTCGGCGTGGCCGCGATCCTCGGGATTCCGGTCGGGCTCATCGCGGGCTATGTCGGCGGGCGGCTCGATGCCGTCATCAGCCGGATCATCGACACGTTCCTCTCCTTTCCCTCGATCGTTCTCGCCATCGCGGTGACGGGGGTGCTGGGGATCGGCCTGACGAACGCGATGATCTCGGTCGGCATCGTCTTCGCGCCGCAGCTTGCCCGTCTGGTCCGCGCGCGCACGCTTGTGCTGCGGCAGGAGCTTTATGTCGACGCCGCGCGCTGCTTCGGGGCGACCACCAGCCGCATTCTCCTGCGCCATGTGCTGCCCAACGCCATTCAGCCGGTTCTGGTGCAGATGACGCTGCTGATGGCGGTGGCCCTGCTGGCGGAGGCCAGCCTGAGCTTCCTCGGGCTGGGGATGCAGCCGCCGGATTCGAGCTGGGGATCGATGCTCGCCCGCGCCTATCTCTACATCGAGATGGAGCCGGCCCAGATGTATGCGCCGGGTCTGGCCATTCTGGCGACCGCGCTGGCCTTCAACAGCCTGGGAGAATCGCTGCGCGAGGCGCTCGATCCGACTGCGCGCGAGTAGCGCCGCTTTCCGCCGTGAGCGGGCGGCGCCTGATATCCCTACCTGAAACATCGCCGGAATCCCCGGCGCATTCGGAGATGATCCGATGATCGACGAGAGTGCTTATCTCGATGAACTGGCCCGCATCCGCGCGAGAACGTGGCCGGGATCGGTGCCGAGCGAAGTGCGTTATCCGCTGGGCGAGCGCCCGCTGAGCGACTACCTGCGCCACTGGGGCGAGGCGCGCGGCGATGCGGCGGCCATCATCTATTACGGCCGCGAGATCAGCTATCGCGAGCTGGACGGCAACAGCGAGCGTTTCGCCAATGTGCTCAAGGGGCTGGGCATCGCAAAGGGCGACCGCGTGGCGGTGTTCCTGCCCAACTGCCCGCAGTTCCATTTCGCGTTCTTCGGCATCCTGAAGCTCGGTGCGATCCACGTGCCCATCAGCCCGCTGTCGCGGGAATATGAATTGTCGTACCAGCTCAGGGACGCCGGCGCGACGGTTCTCGTTACGCTCGACAGCCTGATGCCGGTCGTCAGGGGCGTGCGGGACGAGGTTCCCCTGAAGGCGGTGTTCGCGACCGGCCTGTCGCAGATGCTGCCGGAGCATCCCACGCTTCCGGTGCCGTCCGCCGTGGCCGCAGCGCCGCAGGAATGCCCGGACGCGGAGGACTTCCTCGCCGCCATCCGATCGGCGTCGGCGGAACGTTGCACGGGCGCGGACCTCGATTCGATCGCAGCGCTGAACTATACGGGCGGCACGACGGGAATGCCCAAGGGCTGCATCCACACGCAGCGCGACATGGTGTTCACGGGCGCCGCGAACTGGTCGGTCGCCATGCAGGGCGACGAGAGCATCGTCTGGCTGTCGTACTTCCCGGAGTTCTGGATCGCAGGCGAGAATGCCGCGCTCATCTTCCCGGTGATCACCGGGCGGCCGCTGGTGCTGATGACCCGCTGGGATCCCCAAGCGCTACTGGAGGCGATCGCCCGCTATCGCGTCACCCATATGGCGCTGATGGTGGATGGCGCGGTCGAACTGATGGAGCATCCGGGTTTCGACAGGTTCGATCTTTCGTCGCTGCGCAGGGTGCGGGTGACGTCCTTCGTCAAGAAGCTGAACGTCGGCTATCGCGAGCGCTGGTTCGCGCTGACCGGCGTCACGCTGACGGAATCCTCGTGGGGGATGACCGAAACCCATACCTCGAACACGTTCACGACCGGCATGCAGGATGACGATTTCGACCTGAAGGTGCAGCCGGTTTTTGTCGGGATGCCGATTCCGGGAACGGATTTCAAGATCTGCGATTTCGACACCGGCGCGATCCTGCCGCTGGATGCCGAAGGTGAAATCGTCGTGCGCACGCCGGCCCTGTTCAAGGGTTACTGGAACAAGCCCGAAGAGACGGCGGCCGCGCTGCGGGACGGGTGGCTGTACACCGGCGATATCGGCGTGATCGACGGTCTGGGCTTCCTGCACTATCTCGGCCGGCGCAAGGAGATGCTCAAGGTCAAGGGCATGAGCGTGTTTCCGGCCGAACTTGAGGCGCTGATCGGCAAGCATCCGGCAGTGGCGGGATCGGGCGTGATCGGCCGGGAGGCCGAGGACAAGGGGCAGGTGCCGGTGGCCTTCGTCCAGCTCAAGCCCGAACATGTGGGCGAGGTCAGTGCCGGGGACATCGACCGCTGGCTGCGCGATCACGTCGCGGCGTTCAAGGTGCCCGAGGTGCATCTGATCGACGCGCTGCCCATGACCCCGACCGGCAAGGTGAAGAAGACGGAGCTGGCGCCGCTGCTCGACGCAGCGGATTGAACAATGCCGCCGGGCCGACGTACACAGGGAGATTTCCACCATGACCGCATTTTTCGATACGCCGATAGAGGAGGCGGGCAACGAGCTGAAAGGCCCGTTCCGCGCGCCCCGTCAGATGCTCGGTTCGCAAAGCTATGACGGCCACGCCTCCATTCACGATGACGCCACCGCGCAGAAACTGGGCTTTCGCGGCGGGACCATAGAAGGCCCGACCCATTTCAGCCAGTTCGACCCGCTGGCGGCGCGGCTTTTCGGTGAAGACTGGTTCGAGAGCGGATGCATTTCGTCGCATTTCCGCAATCCGGTTTTCGAGGGCGACAAGGTGCGCGCCATCGTCTCGCTCCCGGAAACGCACCTGCAACGCGCCGCGATCCGCATGGAGCGCGAGGACGGGCTGGAAGTGTTGCGCGGAACGATATCGGTGGGGCCGGACCATCCCCCGTCGGCGCTGGACGAGCGGCTCGCCGGATTGGCGCCGCTCGAAGGCGCGCGGATTCTCGCCGATGTCGGCATCGGGATGCGGACGCCGCGCCGTCGCATCGGCATGGATTTCGACCAGCACATGGGTGAGCTTTATCCGTTCACCCTCGCGCAGAAGCTGGAGCGGATCACCGAGCCGTCGCCGCTTTACCGGGAGGGCGCGGGGCGCTGGACGAAGCCGGTGATCCCGTTCGAGATGCTCAGCGTGCTGTTCTGCCATATCAACAAGCGCGATCCCTTCCCGGTGCGTGGCCCGGTGGTGGGGCTGTTCGCCGATCAGGAAATACGCCTGTTGCGCGGGCCGCTGCATGTCGGGCAGGTCTACGACATCGAGCGCGAGGTCGTGGCGCTGTCGGGCAGCCGGCGCACGGAAAGCATGTGGGTGCGTTCGACCGTCTATGACGTGGGCGGCACGGAGCCGCTCGCCTCGATGCTGCTCAACCAGGCGAGCCTGAAGGCATCCTATTCCGGTTATGACGAGGCCAGTTCATGACACTCTTTTCCAATCGCTTCACGCAGCTCTTCGGTATCGATCATCCGGTGGTGCAGGGGGGCATGCAATGGGTCAGCAAGGCGGAGCTGGTGGCGGCGGTCGCCAATGCGGGCGCGCTCGGCTTCCTCTCGGCGCTGACGCAGCCCACGCCCGAGGCGCTGGCCGGCGAAATCCGCCGCTGCCGCGCGATGACCGACAAGCCCTTCGGCGTCAACCTCACCATGCTGCCGGCCATCAACCCGCCGCCCTATGCGGAATATCGCGATGCGATCATCTCCGAGGGGGTGAAGATCGTCGAGACCGCCGGCAATCGCCCGGCCGAGCATCTGCCGGCCCTGAAGGCCGCCGGCGTGAAGGTGATCCACAAATGCACCTCCGTCCGCCATGCCCTCTCGGCGGAGCGCATGGGCGTCGACGCGATCTCGATCGACGGCTTCGAATGCGCCGGGCATCCGGGCGAGGACGATATTCCCGGTCTCGTGCTGGTGCCGGCGGCGGCGCGGGCGCTGCGGATTCCGATGGTCGCCTCGGGCGGATTCGCCGATGGCCGCGGGCTCGTGGCGGCGCTGGCGCTGGGGGCGGATGGGATCAACATGGGCACCCGCTTCCTGTGCACCGCCGAGGCGCCGGTTCATGAGGCGGTCAAGGCGCGGATCGTGGCGAGCGACGAGCGCGAAACCGATCTGATCTTCCGCAGCCTGCGCAATACCTCGCGCGTTTCGCGCAACCGCGTCAGCGCCGAGGTGCTGGAGCGGGAGGCGGCCGGCGCGGACTTCGACCAGATCCGCGATCTGGTCTCGGGCCAGCGCGGGCGCAAGGTCTACGAAACCGGCGACACGGACTACGGCATCTGGTCTGTCGGCATGGTGCAGGGGCTGATCGACGACGTGCCGACGGTGGCGGAGCTGGTCGGGCGCATCATGGGAGAGGCGAGCGATATCGTTTCCAGCCGCCTGACGGGTCTGCTGGGCGATTGCGCCGGCGACAAGGCCGTCGCCAGGGTAGTTGCGGTGTCTCGCTGATGCCGGCAGGCCCGGCGGCGCCTCATTCCGCCGGGCCGCTCAGCCGCCGGCGCAGCCGTTCGCGCAGGGCGGGGCCGACCCCGATCCGGGCGATGTATCCGTCGATGCCGCCGTGCTCGTCGCGTATCCGGTCCAGCACCCGTTGCATGGCGTCTGGCGGCGTCGAGAGCAGCGCCGCGACATGCTCGGGCCGTCGGCCCCGCGCCGCGGCCGTCTCGCGCAGGCGGCGCAGAAGCGGCTCCGCGAGCGTCGAGGTCAGCGTATAGTCGGCCACGATGGCGTCGTCCCCGACGCCGACCATGCCCAGCAGGAAAGCGGCTATCAGCCCCGTGCGGTCCTTGCCCGCCGTGCAGTGGAACAGCAGCGGGGCGTCGTCGGCCTCCGCGATCGCCGTCAGCACGCCGGCGATCGCCGCGCCGCACTGCGCGATCGCGTCCAGATAGCGTTGTCCCAGATCGAAATCCTGCGCGGCCATCGCCATGTTGATGGGGGCGAGCGCCGAGAACAGCGGAATCCGCAAACAGGTGAATCCGGGTTCGTCGACCAGCCTGCCGGGCTGATACGCCGCTTCCTGCTGGCTGCGCAGATCGATGACGGTGCGCAGGCCGATCCCGCGCAACCGGTCGACGTCCTGCTCGGTCAGCGCATGCAGGCCGTCGGAGCGGAGCAGCCTTCGCCAGGCTGTCGCGCCGCCGCGGCCGGTCGGATAGCCGCCGAGGTCACGCAGGTTATGCGCGCCGGCGAGTGGGATCTGGCGCGTCGGCGCGACTGTGTTCATGCCCTATTCCGCCTCGTCGAAGGTGTGCGGACCGGCTTCAGCCGGCGCCGCGCAGGCTTGTGGGTTCCAGACTCACGACGCCGCTCGAAACGGCATCGTAGAAGGATTCGTCGCTTTCGCCCAGCAGGCCGGTCATCACCGCGCTGGTATCGGCGCCCAGCAGCGGGGCCACTCCCCGCAAGGGCATCCGCCGCCCGTCCACCAGCATGGCGAGCGCGCATTGCCGCTGGTGCCCGATATGGGGCCGCTCCGTGTCGTGAAAGAAGCCGCGCGCCTCAAGGTGCGGGTCGGTCATCGCGTCTTCCGGCGAGAGCACGGGAGCGGCGACGATGCCGGCGTCTTGCAGGTCGCGGGCGGCGCTTGCGGCGTCGCGGCTGCTTACCCATTCCGCGAGGGCGGCGTCGATCTCCGGTTCGTGGCGTCGCCGGGCCTCGACCGTGCCGTATTCTTCCCCGAGCCATTCCCGACGCCCGAGAAGTTCCGCCAGCGCCGCGAAGGCGCTGTCCGTTTCGGCGGCGACGGCGATCCAGCAATCCTCGCCCGCCGCCCGGTAGATACCATGCGGCACCATATGGGTGTGGCGATTGCCGATCCGGGGCGGCTCCTTCCCCGTCGCGCCGCGCGCCAGCACGGCGTTGGCCGTGAAGGGCAGGAGGCATTCCACCTGACTGAGGTTCATCCACTGGCCGTGCCCCGTGCGGCGGCGATGATACAGCCCGGCCAGCAGCGCCGCGGCGCCGTAAAGCCCGCCGACGGGGTCGCCGTAGGCGATATGCCCCATCACCGGCGGCTCGCCTTCCTCGCCGCGAAAACGGGGCATGCCGGCCGCCTGTTCCAGCGTGGAGCCGTAGGCGCGCGTATCTGACCACACGTTGCCCGCGCCGAAGGCCGACATGGAGACCATCACGAGATCGTCGCGCTCGCGGCTCAGGTCCTGCCAGCCGAGCCCCAGACGGTCGATGACCCCGGAAGCATGGTTCTCGATCACGGCGTCGCTGAGCGCGGCGAGCTTGCGCGCCAGCGCAAGCCCCTGCGGCGTGGTCAGATCGAAGCTGACGCTTTTCTTGCCGCGATTGAGCGCGGCGAAACGGCGGCTGGTTTCATATTGCTTGCCGGCAATGGCCTCCGGCGTCCATTGCGTGGCGCGCCACCAGTCGGGATAGCGCCCCGCCTCGATCTTGATCACCTCCGCGCCCAGATCGGACAGCATGCGCGTCGCCAGCGGCCCGGCCCATCCCATCGAGAAATCCGCGATGCGGATGCCGTCGAGCGGCGCTTCCCCGGCGGTTTCCGGCGTCGCGCGCGAGGACATGCCGTCGCCGGGAACGCCATCGCCGGGAGCACAGGCGCGGATCGGTGAAGCGGGGGCGAGAAGCGTGCCGCAGGCGGCCCGCACCGGCGCCAGCGAGCCGCGGGCACGGAAGACGGGATGCTCCAGTATGGCGGCGGCGTCGGGAACATCCACGATGGGAATGCGCATGTCGCGGCCGAGCCGCGCCCATTCGCCGGACGTGCGCGCGAGCAGGGCGGCGTCGATCTCCGCTTCCAGCTCCCCGGCGCGGAGCGCGCGCAGATGGATGGTGGCAAGGTCCGGGTCCCGCGCCAGATCGGGCCGGTCGATCAGCGCGCAGAAGCCATGCCATTGCGCCGGCGTGAGCAGCGTCAGCCCGAGCCAGCCTTCCTTGCACCTGTGGATGCTGAGCGGACAGGTGGGCGAGAAGCGGTTGATGCCGAGCCGCGGCGTGGGGCGGTTGAGAAAGCGCACGTCGGCCGCCTGCAACTCGCCGAGAACCATGGCGGCTTCAAGAATGCTGACCTCGAACGCCATGGGCTTCCGGTCCGCGAGCAGCAAGGTCAGCGCCGCCGAAACCGCCGTTGCCCCGCCGACCAGCGCCGATTGCAGATCGCCCAACTGGCGCGGCGGCCCTTCCATGGGGCCGGCGGGATAGATCGCGCCGCTCAGCGCCTGAATGGCGATGTCCGCGCCGCGCCAGTTCGCATAGGGGCCGGCCGTGCCGAACCACGAGAGCCGCACCGTGCCGTGGCGCAAGGCGATGGCGGGAGGCGGGCCGTCGAAATCCTCGCCGAGAATCAGCAGATCGGCGCTGCGCCCGTCGTGTTCGGGAGAGGCGGCGATCGTCTTGCCGCCGTTCAGCCAGGCATGGATCAGCCCTTCCGTCTCCGGCGCTTCGGGCAGCTCGCGCCGCCGCCGCAAGGGATCGCCCGACGCGGGCTCCACGCGCGTTACCGCGGCCCCAAGGTCGGCCAGCAGCCTGCCGCACCATGCGCCAGCGACCCCGCCGGCCATCTCGACGACCTCGATGCCGCTCAATGGCGCGGCATGGCCCCGACTCTCCGTCGCTTCCGACATTTGGCATTCCTCCCCCGAAAGCCGGTATTTTCCGGCCGTCGCTTCCCATTCTTCGTTATGCGAGATAGGGGGAAAGCTTAGACTGACATATGTCAGGATTCAAGCGCGAAAAAGGACAGCCGTGTTTCGACGACACGGAAGGGCCGGAAAGCGGACAGCCGCCCCGGCGCCGTTCGTGCTGTTGGAACGGGATGTCAGGTAGAGGGCGGCTCGCCCTGGGCCTTGAGGTGCTCCAGCATGGCCGTTACGCCGGCTGCGATGGTGCCGGCCATGAGTTCCTCGTCGATGTCGCGCTGAACCCAGTCTCGCATCGGCCCGAAAGCGGTGAGGAAGATGATGAGGTTTGCGACGATCTCGGGGCGTTTGTCGTCGGCCGGCAGGCCGGTTCTCTCGCGCAGATGGCGGGCGAGCAGGGTGATCAGCCGCGTATCGTGCGCCCGCATGGCCTTCCTGTCGTCGCTTTGCAGGTGCGGAATGGAGCGATAGGCCAGGAGCGTGCCCTTGCGCTTGATGCGCCAGGTATCGCGGAAATAGCTGGTGAGGATATCCTCGAAATCGGCGTCCCCGAAGGCTTCGAGCCGTTCGGGCAGGGTCGGCACATCCGGGCGGAACCAGAGCTGGTTCAGCAGGCGGCGCAGGATGTCGTTCTTGTTCTCGATATAGTCGTAGATGCTGGCCTGATTGACGCCCGACCGCGCGCAGATGTCGCGAATCGTCGTCGAGGCGATGCCCTTCTCAAGAAAAAGCTCCAGCGCCGCATCGCAAATCTGCGCCCGGCGCGTCTGGATCAACTGCTCGTTCTTGACGCCACTGACTTCCGGCTTGACGAGGATCTCGATCGGCGACGCATTGACGGAAACGTCTTCCTTGTCAGCAGGCAACCCGGCTCTCCCGCACCTCGAACGATTTCCCGTCACGGTAACAGACGCGGCAATCCGCGACAAGTTGAGCGGTTGCGAAATCGCCGCCGCCGTCCCGCGCCCGCAGCCTGTTTCCCGCTTGACCGGGGGTGTCAATCAAACTAACCTGACATTTGTCAGTAAATAAGAAGCGCCGGCCGCGAGAGCGTTATGCCGGCGCCCGCCAGGGGAAAGAGCTGGCAGGGGAGGGCATGGATGAGGAACCGCGTCCGGGTGCGTCCCGGAAACGGAGTCCTTGTTCCTTGCGGCCTGACGGCGGTCCCGGATCGGTGATCGCGCGGGCGGCGAGGCGGTTCTCTCCGGTGTTCAGGTCAATCGAGCGGGTGGCGGTTTCCGGGATGGAGGAGATCTGTGATGATGTGTGAGCGGCGGAGACTGGCATGAGCACGACGCCCATCAAGAAGCTGCTTGTGGCCAACCGCGGCGAGATCGCGCTGCGCATTTTTCGTACTGCGTCCGAACTGGGCATCGGGACTGCGGCGATCTGCGCCACCGACGACAGCGACAGTCCGCATGTCCGTGGCGCCGATTGCAAGGTGGTGCTGCCGGGGCGGGGCGTGCGCGCCTATCTCGACATCGACGCGGTGCTGAATGCGGCGGTCGAAACCGGCGCCGACGCCATTCACCCCGGCTATGGCTTCCTTGCCGAAAATGCCGGCTTCGCCCGCCGTGCGGAGGAGCGCGGCCTGCGTTTCATCGGCCCGCGGCCGGACGCGCTGGCGCTGCTGGGCGACAAGATCGCCGCGAAGGCGCTGGCCCGTGAGCTGGGCGTGCCCGTGATCGGCGGCACCACGGACCCGACCGGGCTGGACGAGGCGCGCGCCTTCTTCGACACGCTGCCCGAGGGAACGGCGATGCTCGTCAAGGCGGTCGCCGGGGGCGGCGGGCGCGGCATGCGCGTGGTTCACACGGCGGGGGAAGTCGCGGAAGCCTGGCGGCGCTGCCGCTCCGAAGCGGAGGCGGCGTTCGGCGATCCCGGCGTCTATGTCGAGCATTTCCTGCCGAGAGCCCGCCATATCGAGGTGCAGGTGCTGGGCGACGGCACCGGCGCTTGCGTGCATTTCGGCGAGCGGGAATGCACCCTGCAACGCCGCCACCAGAAAGTGGTCGAACTGGCGCCGAGCCCCTCGCTGAGCGAGGAGGAGCGCGAGCGCCTGACCGAGCGGGCGCTCAGGCTGGCGCGGAATGTGAACTACCGCTCGCTGGGAACGTTCGAGTTCCTGATGGCGGTCGATGCCCGCGAGGGCGAGAACCTGTTCTTCATCGAGGCGAACCCGCGCATCCAGGTCGAGCATACCGTCACCGAGGAGGTTTACGGGCAGGATCTTGTCGCGTTGCAGCTTGCGGTCGCGGAGGGCCGCCGCCTGTCCGATCTGGGGCTGGCGGACCAGGCGGCGCTGAAACCTCGCGGCCGGGCGATCCAGTTGCGCGTCAACATGGAACGGATGGATGCGGCGGGCGACGCCGTGCCGACGGGTGGCATCGTCGACATCTACGAACCGCCCACCGGCCCCGGCATTCGCGTCGACGGCTTCGCCCGCTCCGGCTACCGGACATCGACCAGCTACGACAGCCTGCTGGCGAAGCTGATCGTGCATACCCGTTCCCCGGACTACGAAACCGCCCTGCGCAAGGCGGGGCAGGCGCTCGGCGAGTTCCGCATCACGGGGCTGGAGACCAATATTCCCTGGCTGCGCGCGCTGCTCTCGCAGCCCGAGGTGCATGACAACGACATCACGACCCGCTTCATCGAGCAACGCGCCGCCCGTCTGGCGGAATCCACTTCGACGTTCGCCCCGGTCGAGGAGCCCGGCGCCCGTTCATCGCAGGCCGCCGCCCATCGCCCGGCGGAAGAACTGGCGGAGGGGCTCGAGGCGGTGCGCGCGCCGATGCAGTCGACCGTGCTGACCATCCTGACGGCGGAGGGAGAAGCGGTCAGCGCCGGCCAGCAGCTCGCCATTCTCGAAGCCATGAAGATGGAGCACGTGATCGTCGCGCCGTGCGGCGGCCGGGTGGCGGGGCTGTTTGCCGCCGAGGGCGAGACGGTGATGACGGGCGAGCTCATTCTCGCCGTCGAACCCGGCGAAGGCGCGGGCGACGCCGTGACCGGGCCGGAGGAGATCGATCTCGACCGCATTCGCGACGACCTGCGGGAAATCGAGCAGCGCCGGGCGTTCGCCCGCGACGGCGTCCGCGCCGGGTTCGTCGACAAGCGCCACGCGCGCGGCCAGCAATCGGCGCGCGAGAATCTGGCGCAAGTCTGCGATCCGGGCACCTTCATCGAATACGGCGAGTTCGCCATCGCCGCCCAGCGGCAGCGCCGTTCCATGGAGGACCTGATCCGCAACACCACCGGCGACGGCATGCTGACCGGCATCGGCGCGGTCAACGGCGATGCGTTCGGGCAGGAGCTGGCGCGCTGCGCCTTCGCCGTCGGCGATTACGGCGTCCTTGCCGGCACGCAGGGCCAGCGCCACCACCGCAAGCTGGACCGGATCTTCCACGTCGCGGGCGAGTGGAATCTGCCCGTCGTGCTTTTCGCCGAAGGCGGCGGCGGCCGGCCGGGCGACACCGAGCGCCACACCTATGCCGGCATCTCGAACGGCACTTTCAGCCGTTTCGCCAGTCTCAGCGGCCAGGTGCCGCTGGTCGGCGTGGTCTCCGGGCGCTGCTTCGCGGGCAACGCCGCCCTGCTCGGCTGCTGCGACGTCATCATCGCGCATGAGAACAGCAACATCGGCATGGCCGGCCCGGCGATGATCGAGGGCGGGGGGCTCGGCGTCTATCCGCCCGAAGCCATCGGCCCGATTGATGTTCAGGCCGGTAACGGCGTGGTGGATATCCGCGTCAAGGACGAGGCCGAAGCCTGCCGCATGGTGCGCAAGTACCTGTCCTACTTTCAGGGGCCGGTCGATGACTGGGAGGCTCCCGATCAGCGCAGGCTGCGCCATGTGGTGCCGGAGAACCGGCTGCGGGTCTACGAGATGCGCGATGCGCTGGAGACCATCGCCGACGTCGGCTCGGTGCTGGAGCTGCGGCGCGATTTCGGCGTCGGCATCATCACCGCCTTCATCCGCGTCGAGGGCAAGCCCTTCGGCGTGCTCGCCAACAATCCCAAGCATCTGGGCGGGGCGATCGACGCGCCGGCGGCGGACAAGGCGGCGCATTTCGTCCAGTTGTGCGACGCCTTCGACATTCCCATCCTGTCGTTGTGCGACACGCCCGGCTTCATGGTGGGTCCCGAGGCGGAGAAGACCGGCCTCGTGCGCCATGTCTGCCGCATGTTCGTCACCGGCCGCTCGATCACGGTGCCGCTCTTCGCCGTCGTGCTGCGCAAGTTCTACGGGCTCGGCGCGCAGGCCATGGTCGCCGGCGGCACCTACGACAACTTCTTCACCGTTTCGTGGCCGACCGGGGAATTCGGCCCCATGGGCCTTGAGGGCGCGGTGCGGCTCGGTTTCCGGCGCGAGCTGGACGAGCTTGACGATCCGCGGGAGAAGCAGGCGCTCTACGACCGGTTGCTGGCGGACTATCGCGAGCAGGGCAAGGCGATTTCCGTGGCTTCGACACTGGAGATCGATGCCGTGATCGACCCGGTGGAGACGCGCAACTGGATCGCGTCGGGCCTGCGGTCGGTCAGGCTGCGCCCGCCGCTTTCGGGGCGCAAGCGGCCTTTCGTCGATAGCTGGTAAAGCGCGGATCGCGATCCGAAGAGATCATTTCGCCACAGGAACGGTATCAAATGACAGATGTGCTTTTGCGTGAGCGGCAGGACGGCCTGCTCATCCTGACCATGAACCGGCCGGACCGCCGCAACGCGCTGGACGCCGATCTCGCCCGGTCGCTGTGCGACGCAACCGCCGCCGCCGCCGAAGACCCTTCGGTGCGCGCCGTTCTGCTGCGCGGCGCGGGCGGTCATTTCTGCGTCGGCGGTGATGTGAAGGCCATGAACGACGGCAAGGGGATGGATCTCCCCACGGAGGAGCGCATGCGCTCTCTGCGCGCGCGCATGGAAACGTCGCGCCATCTGCATCAGATGCCCAAGCCCACCATCGCGGCCATCGAGGGATCGGTGGCCGGCGCCGGGCTGTCGCTGGCGCTCGCCTGCGATTTCCGCATCTGCGCCGAAGACGCCAAGATCGCCACCGCCTTCGCGAAGGTCGCGCTGTCCGGCGACTTCGGCGGCACCTATTTCCTGTCGCAGATGCTCGGCTCGGCCAAGGCGCGCGAGCTTTTCCTGCTCTCGCCGGTGGTGTCCGGCAAGGAGGCCGCCGCTCTCGGTCTCGTCACCCGCGCGGTTGCTTCCGGGCAGGTGATGGAGGAAGCTTTCGCCCTGGGCCGGCGCCTCGCCGCCGGACCGACGCTGACGCTCGGCCGGATCAAGCAGAATCTCGCTCTGGCCGAAGCGGGCGGCAGCCTTGAGGCCTGCTTCGATCAGGAAGCGCGCAACCATGTCCTGTCGACGGAGACCGGCGATCATCGGGAAGCGGCGGCTGCCTTCGTGGAAAAGCGCCAGCCGAGTTTCATCGGGGCTTGATCCGGCCGAAGGAAGGCCATACGGAGGCGGCGGTCGCCGGCGCTATCGCGGAAAATCCGGGCCTCCGCCGTTTCCGCGAATGTGCGCCTCCGGGAGATCTGCACGAGGTTTCAGGCCGTGAACATCGATCAACCGGACGGCGCTTCCATGACGAAGCGCGCAGGCGGCGCGCGCGTGCGGGCCGCCGCATCCCTGTGCATGCTGCTGCTGCTGCCGGGAGCCGACGCGCGAGCCCTGTTCGGATGGGATGGCGGAGCGATCGTCGCCGCGGTGTTTCTGGCCGCCTATCTGATCCTGTGCTGGGGGCGCCTCATGCGCGTCGTCCGTGCCCTGCTGCTCGTATGCGCCGGGCTTGCGGCGCTGACCCTGTTCAGGGACGGCGACGGGCAGACGTTGATCCGCGCCCTGGGGCCGACCACGCTGCTGCCCGCATTCCTGGCGATGCTCGGGTTGCTGCGGGCGGCGGCGGGCGCATCGCAGACGACGTTTCTGGCGGGAAGGCTGCTCGTCAACCAGCCGCCGGCGCGCCGCTATGCGTCGCTCACGCTCGGCGGGCATATCTTCGGCATTCTCCTGAACATCGGCGGCTTCGCCCTGCTCATCGACATGACGCGGCGCGCCAACACGCTGGAGGCGGGCAACGGCAACCCGGCCGTCGTCGAATGGCGGCGGCGGCGCATGACGCTGGCGGTGATACGCGGCTTCGCCTGCATCGCGCTCTGGTCTCCGCTGGGGCTCGCGCTCAATCTGCTGCTGGCGGCGGCGCCGCAGGTGGCGTGGATCGACGTCGCGCCCTATGGCCTGGCGGCGGCGCTCGGCTTCGGCCTGCTCGGGATGCTGTTCGATCATCTCGAAAGCCCGCGCGCCCCGCCCGCCGCCGTGCGCGCGCCGGACCCGGAGGGAGGCGGGGCGCTGCTCTGGTTGCTGGGCCACATCGTGGCCCTGTCGGGCCTGACGATGATCGTGGAGACCGTCACGCATCTGCCGTTTCAGGCCATCCTGATCAATGTCGTGCCGCTTTACGCGTTCTGCTGGCTGCTGGCCATCGGCGGCCGGCGAAACGCCGGCGTGCCGCCGCTGCGTTTCGCGTTCCGCGTCCTGCGCAACGACGGGGTTGGCCGCTGGCCGGATTACGCCAACGAGGTCGGCATCTTTTCCGTCTCGGGGCTGCTCGGCATCCTTGCCGCCGATCTGGTGCCGCGCGAATTCGTCGAGCAGGTGTTCGCCGTGGCAGCGCTGCCGCCCGGCGTCGTTCTGGCGGGGTTGGCGTCGAGCGTGATCGTTCTGGGCCTCATCGGCATCAACCCGATCATCTCGATCTCGATCCTGGCCACGACCGTGGCCGGCGCCGCGCCGCCCGGCCTGCCGCCGGAGGCGGTCGTGCTCGCGCTTGCCGGCGGGTGGGCCTGCGTCGTCGGCGCGGCGCCGATGGGGTCGATGCTCGTCATCGCCGGCAACGCGATCGGCCGTTCGCCGATGGAGATCGGCCTGCGCTGGAACGGCCGTTTCACGCTGGCGGCGAGCCTGATCTGTGTGACGATCCTTCTGCTCGCGCCGATATAACCTGTGCGGCGCGGGGCGTGCGTCGACCGGTGAAGAAATCGACGCGCCCGCAGTACATCCGCGTTTTCGTGCCGACGAAGGGAGAGGACCATGGCCATCAATACCCGCATCCTGCTTGCCGCGCGCCCGGACGGGCCGCCGAAACCGGACGATTTCAGGATAGAAGACGCTCCCGTGCCCGAGCCGGCCGAGGGCGAGATCCTGCTGAAAATATTGTATCTGTCGCTCGATCCCTACATGCGCGGGCGCATGAGCGCCGCGAAATCCTATGCCGCTCCGGTCGAGATCGGCGCGGTGATGGAGGGCGGCACCGTGGCGCGTGTCGAGAAATCCCGGCATCCGCATTATGCTGAAGGCGATATCGTGCTGTCGCATTCCGGCTGGCAGAGTTACGCGCTTTCCGACGGCAGGGGCCTGAGAAAGCTCGATCCCGCCGTCGCGCCCGTCAGCACCGCGCTCGGCGTTCTCGGCATGCCCGGCTTCACGGCCTGGTCCGGGCTTTTGATCATCGGCCAGCCGAAACCGGGTGAAACAGTGGTGGTTGCCGCCGCGAGCGGCGCTGTCGGATCGGTCGTGGGACAGATTGCCCGCATCAGGGGCGCACGCACTGTCGGCATCGCCGGCGGCGAGGAGAAATGCGCCTGGGTGCGGGATGAACTCGGCTTCGACGCCGCCGTCGATCACCGCGCCCCCGATTTCGAGCGGCAGCTTGCCGCCGCCTGCCCGGACGGCATCGACGTCTATTTCGAGAATGTCGGCGGCAAGGTGTGGGACGCGGTGTTCCCGCTGCTCAACACTTATGCGCGCGTGCCGGTCTGCGGGCTGATTTCAGCCTACAACGCGCGGCCGGGCGAGAACGGCGGGCAGGATCGGTTGCCGGGTTTCTTTCGCGCCGTTCTCACACGCAGCCTGCAAGTGCGCGGTTTCATCCAGCGCGAGTTCGCCGACCGTTTCCCGGAGTTCCACCGCGAGGCGGCGCACTGGATCGCCTCCGGGCAACTGCGTTACCGGGAGGATATCGTGGATGGTCTTGCCAATGCGCCGCAATCATTCATCGGTCTGCTGGAGGGCAGGAACTTCGGCAAGCTTCTCATTCGCGTCTCGCATGAGGGCGGCATCCAGAGCGGCGTGCATTCAATTGGAATCGTCACGCCGCTCTAAATTCTATATTTTACCGCAACTTGCATTCAATTCGATGGATCGGTTTGAACGCAAACTGCTCTAGCTGCGCTCAGGTGTCGCCGGGGCCCGCCGAGCTCCGTTCCGGCGCGGCGGCCTGAAATTCGGGGAGCTTTGCGCAGTTTCCGGCAATGGTCGAGACGCGTGGCAAATGACGATACTCCACCCCCCAGCGCTCGGCGTTGTAAAGCTGCGGGATGAGCGCGCAATCGGCCATTCCGGGTGTCGAGCCGTGGCAGAACGCACCCGTATAACCGGGGTAGCGCAGCAGCTTCTCCACGGCCTCGAGCCCGGCGGCGATGTTCTCGCGGTTCCAGGCCGCCCGCGCTTCGGCCCCGGCCAGCGCCTCGATCCTGGAAAGGACGCGCAGGTTCGAGACCGGATGGATGTCGCAGGCGATGGCGAGCGCCACGGCGCGCACATGGGAGCGCGCCGCCGGATCGGCGGGCAGCAGGGCGGGGAGGGGCCGGGTGTCGTCCAGATATTCGATGATCGCCAGCGATTGCGTCAGCACCTTGCCGTCGATCTCCAGCGCCGGAACCAGACCCTGAGGGTTCAGCGCCAGATGGTCGGCGCTTCGTTGCGCGCCCGCCACCAGATCGACCGGCACGCGCTCATAAGCGACCCGTTTCAGCTCCAGCGCGATCCGTACCCGATAGGATGCGGAGGAGCGCCAGTAATCATGCAGGATAACGCGGCCGCCTGCGGGACCGATCCCCGGCTCGGATCGGGACATGCTCATTCCCTCGCGGGCAGGATCTTGCCGGTGCAAGGGCCGAAGCCGATGCAATAGCCATCGCCATGGGCGCGGGCGAAGAGGCCGATCTCATCGCCATCCTCGATAAAGGTGCGTGTCTCGCCGTTGACATCGACCGGATTCCGGCCCGCCTGCGTCATTTCCAGAAGCGCCCCGGTTTGATCGAGGCTTGGCCCGGAGATCGTGCCCGACCCCAGCAGATCGCCCACCCGCATGGGGCAGCCCGATTCGGTATGGTGCGCCAGTTGTTGGGCGCTGGAGTAGTACATTACATTGTAATTCGTGCGGCCCATGACCTGGCCGTTCATGGTCCAGCCGATTTCCAGATCGTAGAGGCCGGGGCGCTGCTCCTGCAAATAGGGCAGCAGCGGCGTATCGCGCTCGGCGCCGGCGCAGCGGAACGGCTCCAACGCGGCCCGGGTCACGATCCACGGGCCGATGGTCGTGCCGAGCGCCTTGGACTGGAACGGCCCCAGCGGCTGATACTCCCATGCCTGGATGTCGCGCGCCGACCAGTCGTTCAGCAGCACATAGCCGAAGATCATCTCCTCGGCCCGCTCGACGCTGACGCGCTCGCCCATGCGGCTATCGGCGCCGACAACGGCGCCGAGTTCGAGCTCCAGATCAAGCCGGCGGCAGGCGACCCATTCCGGGCCGTGTTCGCCTTTTACCTGCCCCATCGGCCGGCGGATCGGCGCGCCCGACACGACGATCGAAGAGGCACGCCCGTTATAACCGATAGGCATATGCGTCCATTGCGGCGGCAGCGCGTTCTCGGGGCCGCGAAACAGCACGCCCACGTTGAAAGCGTGGTTTCTGGAGGCATAGAAATCCGTGAACTCCGTCACCCGGATGGGCAGGTGCAAGGTGGCGTCCGCCATGGCCACCAGCGGTACATCCTCGCCCGCTCCCTCGGCCAGCAGCGCCGTCAGTCGCGCGCGCACCGCGTTCCATCGCTCCCGCCCCAGCGCGATAAACTCGTTCAGCCGCGGCTGCGAGAAGGCTCCGCCCCCGTCAAGCAGGCCCCGCGCCTCGCATTCGGCGAGATCGACGATCATGTCGCCGATGGCCGCCCCGCAACGCGCCGCACCGCCCGCGACCGAAAACACCCCGTAGGGCAGGTTGTTCAGGGGAAAAGGACAATCAGCCCCGTTGGCGCTTTCCACCCTGGACCGGATCAGGGCCATTCCCGTCTCCTGTTCTTTCTCGATGAATATTGCATGAGATCCCGGGGGAAGGAGGATAAACTTCCCGCCGGGCGACGGGACGTGTCACTTGACGCCGGGCGTGCCGTCGAACTTCTTTTCAAGCCGGTTCCATACCTCGATGTATTCCTCCTGCATCGGCGCCTCGCGCGCGGCGAATTCGGTGAGATGCTGCGGGAAACGGGTCTCGAACATGAAGCTCATGGTCTCATCCAGCTTTTCGGGCTTGAGCTCGCCGTTCGAGGCGCCCTCGAAGGCGTCCCTGTCGGGGCCGTGCGGCAGCATGCAGTTGTGCAGACTGATCCCGCCCGGCGCAAAACCCTGCGGCTTGGCGTCGTAGACGCCGTAGATGTTGCCCATCAGCTCCGACATGATGTTCTTGTGATACCAGGGCGGCCGGAAGCTGTGCTCTGCCACCAGCCAGCGTTCGCGGAACAGCACGAAGTCGATGTTCGCCGTCCCCTCCTGCCCGGAGGGCGCGGTCAGCACGGTAAAGATCGAAGGATCGGGGTGGTCGAACAGGATCGCGCCCACCGGAGAATAGGTCCGCAGGTCGTATTTATAGGCGCAGTAGTTGCCGTGCCAGGCGACGACATCCAGCGGGGAATGGTCGATCCAGGTCTCATGGAACTGGCCGCACCATTTGATCACGACGCGCGAACGCACTTCGCGGTCCTCGAAGGCGGCCACGGGGCATTTGAAATCGCGCGGGTTGGCCAGACAGTTCGCGCCGATCGGCCCACGGCCGGGCAAGTCGAACTTCTGTCCGTAGTTTTCGCAAACGAAGCCGCGCGCCGGCCCCTCCAGAACCTCGACGCGATAGACCAGACCGCGCGGGATCAGCGCGATCTCCCTGGGTTCGAGATCGATGATGCCGAGCTCGGTCGCAAAGCGCAGCCGCCCCTCCTGCGGCACGATCAGCAACTCGCTGTCGGCCGAGAAGAAATACTCGTCCTGCATGGAGCGCGTGACCAGATAGACATGGCTCGCCATGCCGACCTGGATATTCACGTCGCCCGCCGTGGTCATCGTGCGCATGCCGGTGATCCAGGTGAGATCCTCGTCGGCCGCGGGCAGCGGAACGGGATCCCAGCGGTATTGACCCAGGCTCATGATGTTCTGCCGGTTCGGGTCATGGGGCAGGATGTTCGGCGCGGTTTTCCAGTAAGGCACGTCGACCGGCGAGAAACGGCCGGTGTGGTGCACCGAGGGGCGGATGCGGTAGCACCAGGTCCGCTCGTTCTGGCCGCGCGGCGCGGTGAAGGCCGTGCCGGAAAGCTGTTCGGCATAAAGGCCGTAGTTGCATTTTTGCGGGCTGTTCTGTCCTTGCGGCAGGGCGCCCGGCAGGGCCTCGGTTTCGAAATCGTTGCCGAAGCCGGGCATGTAACCTTCTACCGTGCCGGTGGTGACGGTAGCGCGGATCATCTCGTGTTTCGTCATCGGGGCCTCCTCCCGGGTATCGTTGCGTTTGCAATGAAAATAACGTTGCTTTAGCAACGATGTCAATCGCGATTTGTGCCGTCGGCGTTTTTTAATGTGATTGCAACGATTATGTGATGATTTGGCCGCATCGGGAGAAACGAATGGCCTTCGATCTGGATGGATTCCTGCCTTATCGGCTGAGTGTTGCGGCTGCGCAGGTCAGCCGCCGGTTTGCCGAGCGCTACGCGGTGGAAGCCGGGCTCAGCATGCCGGAATGGCGGGTGCTGGCCCATCTGAACAACTCCGGCCCGGTCAGCGTGCGTGACATCAACACCCGGGTCAATCTGGACAAGTCGTTGGTCAGCAGGGCGGCGACACGGCTTGAGCAGGCGGGGCTCCTGCGCAAATCCAGCCATGAGACGGACCACCGGCTGGTGGCGCTGGAACTGACCGGAGCCGGGCAGGAGCTGATGTGCCGCCTGGGCCGCATCGCGGAGGAGTATCAGGCCGAGCTTGTGGCGGAACTGGGCGAGGACGCGGAGCGGTTCAGCCGGGCGTTGACCCGCCTGTGCGCGCAATCGCGCTGATGGAAAGCGCGCGACGCCGATGACCGTTGCGGCCGGCGGCTGATTATTTCCTTGCCGGCGCCGGCTCGTCCAATGTCGATTTGGAGCCGGACCGATCCGGCTCATTCTGAAAACTTCCGACCGCCTTGCCCAGCGCGGCGATGCCGCGTTCCAGCGCTGCGCGATCCTCCTCGGGCATGGCGCGCAACACCGCGCTCGCCCGCGCCTCCACCGCGTCGAAGGCGCGGTTGAACAGGTCGCGCCCCTTCTCGGTGATGACGTAGTCGCGCAGTCGCCGGTCCTCGTCGCGAACCGAGCGAATGATCAGCCCTTTCGCTTCGAGCCGCGAGGCGGCGCGGCTGACCTGCACCTTGTCGAGCGACGTGCGTGCGGACAGTTGCAGCGAATCCAGCATGCGGGCGTCCTCAAGCAGAAACAGCAATCGCCATTCCTCGCGCGAAAGACCGTGCTCGGCGCCGTAAACCTTGACGAGCTGACGCGAGAATGCCTCGGCCGTAACCGCGAGGCGATAGGGAAAGAAGGTTTCTAGGCTCATTCCGCCACTACAGGATAAGACATTTCGAATGAAACAATCTGCTTCGGCCTGATGCGGGAATCAAGTCTTCGCCTTTCCTGTCCGCATCGGGCATCCCCGTCGTCGTGATTCAAGGGCGCGCGGCCGGATGGCCGGGACGGGAGCCCGGCCATCGTTTCGCTCCGGCTTCAGCCGGCGGCGGGGACGGCCTTGGGTTCGGTCGTCAGCGAAACCGCGATGGCGACCGCAAAGGCCAGAGGCACTGTCACGAGCGTCGGATAGTCCGAGGGGAAGACCGCGGCGCTGTTGCCGAAAACCTTGACCCACACCGAAGGGCTGAGGATGATCAGCGTAACCGACGAGACAAGCCCCGCGAAACCGCCTGCCAACGCGCCCGCCGCCGTCGTGCGCTTCCAGTAAAGCGCCAGGATCAGAACCGGGAAGTTGGTCGAGGCGGCGATGGCAAACACCAGCGCGGCGAGGAAGGCCACGTTCTCGTGCTGGAACAGGATTGCCAGCAACACCGCCGCCATCGAGATCGCAACCGTCGCGAGGCGGAAGATCAGCACTTCGGTCTTGTCCGAGACCGGCTTGCCGCGCAGGGTGTTGACAAGATCGTGCGAGCTTGCCGAAGCCGCTGAAATCGTCAGGCCCGCGACCACCGCGAGAATGGTTGCGAAGGCGATGCCGGACATGATCCCGAAGAAGGGCAGGCCCCCCAACGCGGTCGCGAGATGCAGCACCGCCATGTTGCCGCCGCCGATGATGCCCTTGCCGTCGGGCGTCTGATAGGCCGGATCGCCCATCACCAGCGCGATCGCGCCGGGGCCGATGATGGCGAAGAGCGCCATGAACACCAGTCCGATGATCCAGACCGCGACGACGATGGATTTGCGCGCGGCGGCTTCGTCCGGCACGGTAAAGAAGCGGATCAGCAGATGCGGCAGGCCGAGGATGCCCAACGACTGCCCGACCGCGAAGGAGAGCGCCGAGAACATGTCCATGTGAAGCCCGCCCGGCGCGAACACCTTGCCGCCCAGCGCGTGCAGCTCAGCGACGCGGGCGTAGAGCGCCCCCGGCCCGCCAACATGGCTCAACACCAGCAGGCTCATCCCCGCCACCGAGGCGACGAGCAGCACCGCCTTGACGATCTGCACCCAGGTCGCAGCCAGCATTCCGCCAAAGGCGACGTAGATCGTGACGAGAACGCCGGTGGTCAGAACGGCGGAAGTGAAGCTGAGGCCGAAGAGCACCGAGATCAGCGTGCCCGCGCCCACCATCTGCGCGATCAGGTAGATCAGGGCGATGGCAATCGAGCTGGTCGCCGCGAAGAGCCGCATCCGGTCGTCGCCCAGCTTGGCGACCATGACATCGCCGATGGTGAACCGCCCGAGCCGCCGCAACGGGCCGGCGATCAGCAGAAGCATCAGCGCAAAGCCCACGAGCGGGCAGATGTAATAGAGCGCCGTGTCGGCGCCGGCTGCGAAGAACAGCGCCGTCGTGCCGAGCAGCGTGGTGGCCGAGAGGAAATCGCCCGCGATGGCCAGACCGTTCTGGCCGCCGCTGATCTCACCCCCGGCGGTATAGAGCGCGGCCTTGCTTTGCCCGCGCCGCGCCGCCCAGACGGTAATCGCCAGGGTGACGATGATGGTGGCGAAAAAACTGATGATACTCGCCGACATCTCAGGCCTCCATCCGCGCGCTGAAGGCGGAATTCGATTGAGCCAGCAGGATGAACAGCAGAAGATAGGCCGGGATCACCACGATGGCGGCCGGAACGCCCAGCCAGTCGCCGGAGAGAAATTCCATCAGCGCCGGACGAGCGGCGACGATCGGGGTAGGCAGGAACAGCAACGCGATCAGCAGAACGCGTGCCCAGGGACGCGGGGCTTTCGACAAAATGAACTCCTCCCAGGATTGTTTCATATGAAATGAATTTGCCTTCCCGGGGATGGTCTGTCTGTCCGCAGCCCTATGGACAGGGGATCGTGATTTCAGGAGAGGACCGCGGCCAGAAGGTCGTTTGACTTGTTCAGCCCGAGCTTCTGGTAGGCGCGCTGGCGATAGGTCAGCACGGTGCCCACGCTCAACGTCAGATCTTCGCCGATCTGCCGCGCGGTTTCGCCGGTGAGTGTGCGGGCACAGACCTCGCGTTCGCGCGCGGTAAGGTTGGGGTGGGCCTGTGCCAGACGCTTCACGACCTCTTGCAGCAGCGGCGGCTGCGTCTGTGTGATTCGCGTCAGCCCCGTGATCGCGAGCTGCGCCAGCGCCGAAAGCCGGGTCATGTCCGGCTCGGCGTCGCCGTGACGCTGATAGAACGTCACCACGAGGTCGTAATCGGACTTGCGCCAGCCGAAACAGATTTTCTCGACGAATCGGGGGCGCTCGAAACAGAGTTTGCGATACTCGCCGAGTTCGATCGCACGGGCCGGTATCCGAATGACGAAGCCGTTGCCCGGTTGCGCGCTCTTTCGCGCCTTCGCGGCCGGATCGCTGCGGTGAAAGCGGCGGGTATAGGCGCCGGCGCGCTCGCTCACATCTCCAAGCCCGCTGGTCGAGGCCAGCACCTGCGGCGCCCCCGGGCCGATGCGGTAGGCGAACAGTTCCTCCACGCCGGAGATGCTGTGGGCGATGTCGAGAAGGCGCGAGGCGAAGAGGCCGTTTTCACGTGCATCAAGCAGGTTCGACCCCAGATCGGGGTCGATCAGACCGACCGAAGTCATTGATTTCCTCCTGTCCTGGGCGCCGCGATCGCTTTCTGGATGCTGTCATTAGGTCTGCTGACTGACGGGCCCGGATCGTTTCATTAGAAATGATTTACAGGCAAGTTTCTTCAAATGGCAAGAGAAAGAGCGGCAATGAGCAAACCTTTCGCGTCCTCGGCCGATACCGGGTCGAAAACCGACACGCTGGAGATTCTCGGGGAGGGCGTCTACGCACTGACCGCGGAGGGCGACCCGAACGTGGGCGCCGTCGAGGGCGAGGATTTCGTCGTCGCCATCGAATCGCGCGCTACGCCCGCCGCTTCGCGCGACTGGCTGAAGATCCTGCGTGAGCAGACGACGAAGCCGGTGCGCTATCTCATCCTGACCCACTATCACGCCGTGCGGGTTCTGGGCGCCAGCGCTTTCGAGGCGCAGGATATCGTCATGTCGACAGCCAGCCGCGATCTCATCGCCGAGCGCGGCGAGCAGGACTGGAAAAGCGAGTTCGGCCGTATGCCGCGACTGGCGAAAAATGCCGAGGAAGTCCCCGGCCTGACCTGGCCCACCATCACTTTCGACCGGGAATACGACATCGAGCTCGGCGGCGACCGCGGCCGGCTGGAACTGCGCTTTCTGGGGCGCGGCCACACGGGTGGCGACATCGTCGTATGGCACGACAGGACGCGCACGCTCTATGCCGGCGACCTGGTCGAGTCGAAGGCCGCGCTTTACACCGGAGACGCCTATAACTTCGATTGGGCCACCCGGACGCTGGATAACGTCAAGGCCTATCGCGCCGAAAATCTCATCGGCGGACGCGGGGCGGTGTCGCGCGGAATCGCGCAGACGGACGCGGCGGTCGAACAGACCCGCAAGTTCCTGAACGGCATGATCGAGAACGTCGGCCGTGTCCACAAGGCTGGCGGCGACCTCAGAGAAGCGTTCGAGGCCACGCGCGATGCGCTCGGTCCCGAGTTCGGAGCCTGGCCGATCTTCGAGCATTGTTTGCCCTTCGACGTGCAACGGCTCTGGGACGAGTTTGACGGGGTTGAACATCCGCGGATCTGGACGGCCGAGCGCGACCGCGAAGTCTGGGCGAAGCTTCAAGGCTAGCGTGGTTTGCGTTCAAGCCGATTTATCGATTTGAACGCAAGTTGATGTAAAATATAGAATTTGGAGCGGCGTAACGATTACTCTCGAATGCACGCCGCTCTAAAAACGTTTCGATCGAATGGATTCATTTGATCGGCAATAATTCGCTCGAATTCGACGAATGAAACCGGTTTTCGATCGGCTGCGGCCGCAAAAGGCGTGAGAGGAAAAACGATGGCGAATGTGCAAGGCATTCCTGTCTACAAGGAGATGGGCGCCAGTCCGACGCCGCAGGGGACGCAGGATGGCACCCGCGTGGTAATCGTGGGCGCGGGTCCGGTGGGCCTCGCCATGGCGTTGGACCTCGGCCGGCGCGGGCATGAGGTGACGGTGCTGAACCGTCTGGATTTCGTGGCGCATTGCTCCAAGGCGATCTGCTTTTCCAAGCGGTCGCTTGACATCCTGGATCGGCTGGGGGTCTGCGATCCCGCGGTGGAAAAGGGCGTCACCTGGAATGTCGGCAAGGTATTCTGGGGTGCGGGCGACGATCCGATCTATCAATTCGACATGCTGCCGGTGAAGGGGCAGAAGCGCCCCGGCTTCATCAACATTCAACAGTATTACATCGAAGAGTACCTGCTGAACGGATGTCGGGCGCTACCCAACGTCGATATTCGCTGGGGGCATCGTGTCGATGCGGTCTCTTCTTTGAATGACGGGGCCGAGCTTTCGGTCTCGACCGAAACCGGCGGCTATACGTTGCGCGCGGAATGGCTGATCGCCTGCGACGGCTCGCGCTCGACGGTGCGGGAGAAGCTGGGACTGGATTTCGAGGGCCGCGTCTTCGAGGATAACTTCCTGATCGCCGACATCCGCATGAAGCACGAGATGCCGTCCGAACGCTGGTTCTGGTTCGATCCGCCCTTCAATCCGGGCAAGTCGGCCCTGATGCACAAACAGCCCGACGATGTGTGGCGGCTGGACTTCCAGCTTGGCTGGAACATCGACCGCGAGGCCGCGATACGTCCCGAGAACGTCGAGCCCTTTATCCGCGCCATGCTGGGCGAGGGGGTCGATTTCGAGCGTGAATGGTATTCCGTCTATACCTTTCAATGCCGCCGCATGGCGCGCTTCGTTCATGGGCGGATCATCTTCGCCGGAGATGCGGCGCATCTCGTCTCTCCCTTCGGGGCGCGTGGCTGCAACGGCGGCTTCGCCGATATCGACAATCTCGGTTGGAAGCTGGATCTGGTGCTGCGCGGCGAGGCCGACGACAGCCTGATCGAGACCTATAACGACGAGGCCGTCGCGACGGCGGACGAGAACATCCTGAACTCGACCCGCTCGACCGATTTCCTGACGCCGAAATCGACCGCCAGTCAGGCGCTGCGCGACGCGGTGCTGGAATTGGCGCAGGATCACGCTTTCGCGCGGCCGTTCGTCAATTCCGGGCGGCTGTCCACGCCTGTCGCCTATCCGGCAAGCAGCCTGTCCACGCCCGATCGCGACGAGTGGCGGGAAGGCGCGGCGCCCGGAACGCCGGTGCTGGATGCGCCCCATGCCGGCGGCTGGCTGCTGGAACGGATCGGCGGGGATTTCGTATTGCTGGCGCGAGACTGGCATCACGAACTGCCGCGGGGCGTGCGGCTGGTCGAGGTCGACGGCCTCGCCGCCGAGCGTCTGGGGCTGACCGGGGGCGCCGCCGCGCTGGTGCGCCCCGATCAGTATGTCGCCGCGCGCTGGAAATCCGCAAGCCCGGCCGATATCGAGGCCGCGCTGGCGCGCGCCAAGGGAGGAACGGCATGCCTGCACTGAACCTGACGTCCGCGCTGAAAGAGCATGACGAGATCTACGAACAGCTCGTTCGCATGCATGAGGGCCTCTCGGAGCAGGAAAGCCTGAAGCTCTGGGCCAGATTCGCGCTCATCCTCATCAATCATATCGGTGATCGTGATGTCGTCGACGAGGCGATCCGGCTTGCGCGGTCGCACGCTGCTTCATAACGGTCTCCGGAGCAATTTGCGTTCAGGCCGATCCATCGAATTGAACGCAAATTGCGGTAAAATGTGAAAATGAGCGCGGGATGGCGATTCAGCCTGATCACGTCCCGCTCTAGGTGAAGGCCGGCTTCAGCCACCGGGCGGAGAGGTGACTGTCGACCACCGCATCGACAAAGGCGACGCCCTTGAGCCCATCGGCGGAAGTGGGAATGGAGGCGGGATCGTGGGCGGGCGTGCGCCCCTCGATATGGGCGCGGATGGCCTCCGCATAGCCCGTGTAGAGGTTCGCGAAAGCCTCGATGTAGCCCTCCGGGTGGCCGGGCGGCGTGCGGGCGCGGGTTTTCGCGTCGAGCGCGAGGTCGTCCCGCCCGCGCTTGATGATGGCGGGCGCGCCGCCGAGCGGCGTGAACGCCAGTTCGTTCGGCTGCTCCTGCTGCCACGTCAGGCTTGCCTTTTCGCCATAGACGCGCAGGCGCAGGCTGTTCGACTGGCCGATGGCCACCTGCGAGGCCCAGAGCAGGCCGCGCGCGCCGCCCTCGTAGCGCAGCAGCACATGGGCGTTGTCGTCCAGCGCGCGCCCTGCAACGAAAGTTGCAAGGTCCGCGAACAGCGACTCGACCTTCAACCCGGTCACGAAGCCGGCCAGATGATAGGCGTGGGTGCCGATGTCGCCGATGGCGCCGCCGCGGCCGGATTTCTTCGGGTCCGTCCGCCACGCCGCTTGCGCGTTGCCTTGCAGTTCGATGCCGGTCGCCATCCACTCGAGCGGATATTCCACCTGCACGACGCGGATCGCGCCGAGTTCACCCGCCGCCACGAGCGCGCGCGCCTGGTGAATGGCGGGATAGCCGCTGTACGTGTAGGTCACGCCGACGAAGAGGCCCGTGGACCGCGCGCGTTCGTGCAGGGCCACGGCATCGTCGAGCGTGGTCGTCATCGGCTTCTCGCAGATGACGTGAAAGCCCGCATCGAGCAACGCGGCGGCGATGGGGAAATGGGTATGGTTCGGCGTGCAGATCGCCACCACGTCGACCCGGTCCGCGCGTGCGATCTCGCCGGCGATGAGGGCGTGCACGTCGTCGTAGGAGCGGTCGGGGGCGATGTGGTTGGCGGCGGCGAAGCGGTGGCCGCGCCCGGCATCGGCGTCGAAAGCGCCGGCGACGAGGTCGTAGTGGTTGTCGAGGCGCGCGGCGTAGCGGTGGATGCCGCCGATATAGGCCCCTTCGCCGCCGCCGATCATGCCGAGGCGCAGGCGGCGGGATGGTGTGGTTGCTGATGTCATGGGCGGGCTCCGGGTATGCTCGCAGGCCAAGCGTGGCTCACAGGCCAAGCGTGGCTTACAGGCCAAGCGTGGCTTACAGGCCAAGCGTGGCTTGCAGGCCAAGAATCTGGCGGTTGACGGCGCGGTCGGCGTCGGCCTTCACGAAGTCGTCGAAAGGCCGTTCCGCGACGCGGATGATGTGGTCGCGGATGAACCGCGCGCCTTCCCGCGCGCCGTCTTCCGGGTGCTTCAGCGCGCATTCCCACTCCAGCACGGCCCAGCCGTCGAAGTCGTAGGCCGCGAGCTTGGCGAAGATGGCGGCGAAGTCGACCTGCCCGTCGCCGGGCGAGCGGAACCGGCCGGCGCGCGAGATCCACGGCTGGTAGCCGCCATACGCGCCGGTCTTGCCGGTGGGACGGAATTCCGCGTCCTTGACGTGAAAGGTGCGGATGCGCTCATGGTAATGATCGATATAGGCGAGGTAATCGATGGATTGCAGCACGAGATGGCTCGGATCGTACATGATGTTGCAGCGGGCGTGGTTGTCGACGCGGGCCAGAAACATCTCGAAGGTCAGGCCGTCGTGGAGATCTTCGGTCGGGTGGATCTCGTAGCACAGGTCGACGCCCTCGGCGTCGAAATGGTCGAGAACGGGCCGCCACCGCCGCGCCAGCTCGTCGAAGCCCTCCGCGATCAGGCCGTCCGGCCATTGCGGATAGGGGTAGAGATAGGGCCACAGCAGCGTGCCGCTGAAAGTGACGTGCCGGTCGAGTCCGAAGCGGCGCGAGGCGGTGGCCGCGAGGTGCAGTTGCCGCACGGCCCATTCCTGCCGCGCGGCCGGGTTGCGATGGACCGCCGCGGGCGCGAAGGAATCGGCGGGCAGATCGAACGCCGGATGAAGCGCCACGAGCTGCCCCTGAAGATGGCTCGCAAGCTCCGTCACCACGAGGCCGTGGCGGGCGAGCGTTCCCGTGATTTCATCGACATAATCCTGGCTGTCGGCGGCCCGCTCCAGATCGATGACCCGGCTGTCCCAGGTGGGGATCTGCACGCCGGCGAAGCCTTTTTCGGCCGCCCAGCCGGCCAGGCCGTCCAACGTATTGAACGGAGGATCGTCTGCGGCGAACTGGGCCAGAAAGACACCGGGACCTTTCAACGTGCGCATCGGCGAACTCCTCGACATGATGCAATTGGACATGATTCAGTTTGCAGGGCGGTATGACGGCCGTCGCTGCGCCGCGCCGCAGATCGCGGCCCCGATGAAGGCGGCGATGCAGCCGCCGAGAAAGACCGTGGCCTCGTCGCCCACGAGGATCAGCACGCCGAGCACGGGGCCGGCGAACCCGAGCGCCAGATCCTGAAAGGCGGCGAACGCGCCGAGCGCCGTGCCCCTGTCCTGAGGGCTCACGCCCTTGAGCGCCTCGATCGCCAGGGAAGGAAAGATCAGCGAGCAGCCGAGCCCGGTGATCGCCGCGCCCGCAAGCGCGACGGCGGGCGAGGGAGAAAGCCACAGCACCAGTTGCCCCACGGCTTCCACGGCGAGGGAGATGCCGGCGACGCGCATGCCGCCGAGCCGGTCGGGCAGGTGCCCGACGACGAGCCGCGCGCAGGCGAAGGCGGTGCCGAAGGCCGTCAGCGCCAGCCCCCCGCCGGACCAGCCCCGCGCCGCGAACATCAGCGAGGCGAAGGTGGTGAGCGCGGCGAACCCGAGGCCCGCCAGCCCGAGCAGCGAACCGGGAAAGCGGATGCGGGCCACGATTCCGGGAAGCGGCTGCCGCTCCCCGCCGGCCGGCGGCACCGCAGCGAGCGGCAGCGCCACGATCAGCGCGAGGACGGGGGCGCATGCCGCCGCCGCAGCGAGCGCGGCGAAGCCCGATGTCTCGAAAAGCGCCACGCCGAGCGGCGCGCCGGCCGCCAGCGCGCTGTACTGGGCGACGCCGTTCCAGGATATCGCCTGCGCGGCGCGTCCCGGCCCCGCGCGGCCCACGGCCCATGTGAGGATGCCCGTGATGACGAGGCTCTCGCTCACGCCGAGCACAATGCGCCCCGCCAGCAGGATCGTCAACGCGAGAACCGGCGTGGCGGTTGCGGCCGCGCTGGCGAGAGCGACCACATTGGCGGCCGCGGCGAGGCAGATGCCCAACAGGAAGATCGGCTTCGTGCCGGCGCGATCCGCCGCGCGCCCCGCCCACGGGCGCGCGGCGAGATTGGCCAGCGGTTGCAGGCCGACGGCCAGGCCCGCCACCACCGTGCCGAAGCCCAGCTCCTCATGCACGAGGATGGCGACGACCGGCAAAGGCATGCTGACGGCAAGGTAGGCGCAGAACATCGCGACGCACAGCGGCGCGAGACGGCGCGCCGCCGCCGGCTCGGCCGGAGCCCGGGCGATATCCTGTTCGGCGTTCGGCATCGCGGTGGCTTCCGTGAAGTGCGTTCAGAGCGGTGCGGCGGGCGCGGGCGCGGAATCGTAGGCCGCCCAGATCGATTGATCGTAGTTGACCACCGAACCCGTCATCAGGCCGGATTCCGCGCTGGACAGGAAGGCGACCGCGCGGGCCACCTCCTTCGGGTCGATCAGCCGGCCGAAGGGCTGCGCGGCGGCGGCCGCGTCCAGCCAGTTCTCTTCGGCCCCGTGATATTCGCGCTGGATGCGGTCTTCGCCATCGGAGGCCATCCAGCCGATGTTGAGAGCGTTGACGCGGATACGGTTGCGCAGCACCGCATAGGCCGTGTTGCGCGTCAGCGTCGCCAGCGCGCCCTTCGAGCTGCAATAGGCGGCGATGAAGGGCTGGCCGGCTTCCGCCGACATGGAGCAGATGTTGACGACGGTGCCTTCCGTCTTTTCCCGGCGCATCAGCTTGAGCGTCTCCTGAATCAGGAAGAACGGTCCACGCACGTTGACGGCGAACATGGCGTCGAACAGCTCCGGCGAGGTATCGAGGATCGTGCCCCGATCGGTGAGCGCCGCCGCGTTGACGAGCGCGTCGACACGGCCGAATTCGCTGTCGGCGCGATGAATGACGCTGCGGCAGTCCTCGACGTTGCCGAGATCGGCCTGCTGAAACACCACGCGCGCGCCGCTGCGCTCGGCGATGGCCTGCGCCTGCGCCTCGCCCTTGTCGCGCGAGCGGCCGCAGATGACGATGCCGGCCGCGCCCCGCGCGGCGAAGAGGGAAGCGATGGCCGCGCCAAGCCCCTGCGTGCCGCCGGTGACGACGGCGATCTTGCCTTCAAGCGTGCTCATGCTGCATGTCCTTCTATCGTGTAGCCGGCGTCGACGAGTGCGCGCGACAGGGCGTCGTAGCCCTTGACGGCATATTCGGCGGGTGGCGCCTTGGCGGGGTCCTGCTCGGCCTCCACCACGAACCAGCCCTCATAGCCGGTACCGGCGATGCGCTTGACGATGGCGCCGAAATCGAGCGAGCCGTCGCCCGGAACGGTGAACGCCCCCTTGAGCACGGCGTCGAGGAAGGAATCGCGGTCGCGGTCGAGACCGTCGATGATCGGCGCGCGGATATCCTTGGCGTGGACGTGAACGATGCGGCTGCCGTGCTTCTCGATCACGCGCAGCACATCGCCGCCCGCGAACGCGAGGTGCCCGGCATCATAGAGCAGGCCGACCGCCTCGCCGGTGTGGCGCAACAGCAGGTCGATGTCGTGCTCGGATTCGATGGCCGTGCCCATGTGGTGATGGAAGGCGAGTGGCACGCCCGCCTCGGCGCAATGCTCGGCGAAGCGGGTGAGCCGGTGGCCGTAGACGCGGATTTCATCCTCGGACAGCCGGCGGCGGGTGTTCAGGGGCGCATTGCGCTTGTTCTGGATCGTGCCCGCCGTCTCGCCATAGGCGAGGCATGCGGCGCCGAGCGCGCTGAACAGGGCGAGCTGGCCGGCGACCTTGTCCTTTTCCGCCGCGAGATCGTCGGGCGCGTCGAGGACCGTGCCGGAATACCAGCCCGAGGCGAGTTGCAGGTTGTGGGAAGTCAGCTCCCGGCGCAGGTCCGCGATGGCCGTGGGAAATTTGCCGCCGGTCTCGACGCCGGAAAATCCGGCCGCGCGGCTTTCCCGCAGGCAGGTTTCAAGGGGAGTATCGCCGCCGAGTTCGGGGAGGTCGTCGTTCGACCACGCGATCGGGGCAATGGCAAGCTTGGCTTTCATGCGTGCGACTCCTCTGTCCGGCACCGCGCGACGGCGGCCGGAGCAGTTGCAGGATGGAAAACGAGGGGTTGGGCGTCAGACGCCGACGCGCTGCTTCCTGCGCGCATCGAGTTGCTGCCGCGAGGCTTCGCGGACGCTCTCGCGTTCGCTGACCTGCGGCACGCCGACATCCCACCAGGCATCTCCCGGCGTCCAGGTAAAGGCGTCGGAGACGATGGTGAGCACGGTCGTGCGGTCCGTGGTCTTCGCCCATGCGACGGCCTCGCCGAGTTCCGCGAGGCTCTCGACATGGCGCGTCAGCGCCCCCATGGAGCGCGCGTGCGCCGCGAAGTCGACGGGGAACTGGTCCCTTACGCGGCAATCCTTGATCAGATTGTTGAACGACGCGCCCCCCTTGGCGTTCTGGAGGCGGTTGATGACGGCATAGCCGCCGTTGTCGCAGACGATGAGAATGAACTTGTGTCCGGCCAGCACCGACGAATAGATTTCGGAGTTCATCATCATGTACGTGCCGTCGCCGATCATGACGATGGGCGTGCGGGTGGCGTCGGCCATGGCCGCGCCCCAGCCTGCGGCAATCTCGTAGCCCATGCAGGAGAAGCCGAACTCGCAGTCGAAGGTGTTGGGCGTCTTCACACGCCAGTTCTTCACGACTTCACCCGGCAGGCCGCCCGCCGCCGTGATCAGGAGATCGCGCTCGCCCGCATGGGCGTTGACCACGCCGACGACCTGCGCATAGGTCGGCACCGGCTCGTTGTTCGGTCGCTGGTAGGTGTCGAGCGCCTCGTTCCAGCGGGCGAATTCCGCGCGGCCCTTCCGCGTCCAGCCGGCCTCCGCCGTCCAGTCGCCGAGGGCGGCGTCGAGTTCGGAGACAGTCTCCAGCGCATCGCCGACGACAGCGAGCGCCCGGTGCTTGGTCGCGTCCCAGCGCGCCGCGTTGATCGACAGGAAGCGCGCTTCCGGCGCGAAGACGGACCACGATCCGGTGACGAAATCCATCAGCCGCGTGCCCACCGCGATCACGACATCGGCCTCCGCCGCCAGCGCGTTGGCGGATGTCGAGCCCAGGATGCCGATGGGGCCGACATGGACGGGATCATCGTGGACGACGGCGCCCTTGCCGGCGATGGTTTCGGACAGCGGAATGCCGCGCTTGTGCGCGAAATCCGCCAGCGCCCGCTCCGCGCCCGAATAGCGCACGCCGCCGCCCGAGATGATCAGGGGGCGCCGCGCCGATTGCAGCAGCGCAACGGCTTCGGCGAGGCGCTCCCGGTCCGGCCGGGGGCGGGGAATGGCGTGGATCGTCTCCTCGAAGAAGGCTTGCGGATAGTCCCAGGCGATTTCCTGCACGTCCTGCGGCAGGGCGATGAAGGCGGGGCCGCAATCGGCGGGGTCGAGCATCGCCGCCACCGCCTGCGGCAGCGAGGAAATGATCTGCTCGGGATGGGTGATGCGGTCCCAGTAGCGGCTCACGGCCTTGAAGGCGTCGTTGACGTTGATCGTGGGATTGCCGAAATGCTCGACCTGCTGCATCACCGGGTCGGGACGGCGGTTGACGAACGTGTCGCCGGCAAGCAGCAGCACCGGCAGGCGGTTGGCGTGGGCGAGGCCCGCCGCCGTCACCATGTTGAGCGCGCCCGGGCCGATGGAGGCCGTCGCGACCATGATCTGCCGCCGGCGCTTCGCCTTGGCGAAACCGATCGCGGCCAGCGCCATCGCCTGCTCGTTTTGCGCCCGCCAGGTGGGCAGCCTGTCCTGCACCGCCTCCAGCGCCTCCGACAGGCAGGTGACGTTGCCGTGGCCGAATATGGCGAAGACGCCGGGAAACAGCGGAACCTTCTCTCCGTCGACAAAAGTTTGCTGCGCACAGAGATAACGCACCAGGGCTTGCGCCACGGTGAGGCGAACCGTTGACATGAAATGGTCCCTCCCAGGACTGTCGGCATTCTCGACTGTCGGCATCCTTGTCGGTGCCTGTGTTATGAAATTTATATTGCTGATATTATGTTTCTGCAACAAAAATTGCAAAAAGGGGCAAAAATTTTGTAATCATTTGGAAAATATGGATTAATTCACTTTCTTGCGCATCATGGTCTCGGTGACGGTGGGAATGCGCGGCGTCTGATCCGTGTTCGGATGGAGCCTGATGGCCGTCGCCGTCGCGATGGACTGAATGAGGCACATCGGCGCCGCCAGCGAGCGGGAAAAAGTATATTCGTCTTCCGCGATCGTAAACAACACCTCGGCATCCTTGGCGAGCGGCGAGAGCTGGCTGTCGGTGAGCGCGATCAGCGGGATGTCGCGCGCGACGGCCGAATCGGCGATGGTCACGACCTCCTTGGCGTAGTGCCTGAAGGCGATGGCGACGAGCACGTCCCGCTGCGTCATCGTCGCCGCCATCTCGGCCGCGAGCCCGCCGGAGGGATCGAGCAACACCACACGCCGGTGCAGCATCGTGAGAAGATAGCGCATGAGCGAGGCGATCGGTTCGGATCGCAGTTGTCCGGCGATGTAGACGGTATCCGCCTCCGCCAGAAGCACCGAAGCCCGTTGCAGGTCATCCGCGCTCACGGTTTCCAGCAGGTCCTGCAAGGCCGCGATGTCCCGCACGACCAGCGCATGAAGATGGCCGACGCTCTCCGTGCCGGAATAGCGCGACAACTCCTCCTCCAGCGCCCGGATGCGCTCCTGGAAACCGGGGGCGGCCGTGGCGATGCGGGTCTGGAACACCGTCTGCATGTGCTTGAAACCCGAAAAGCCGAAATGCTGCGCGAAACGGACGAGGCTCGACGAATGGGTGCCGCATTTGCTCGCCAGCGCATTGATCGATTCGAGCGCGACGCTGTTGGGATTTTGTGTCAGGAAGCGGGCGATTTGCTGAAAACCGGCGGACAGCCGCGGATATTCCTTCGTGATCAGATTGACGACGCCCTCGTAATTGTCGGGCACCGGCCATGTGACGCTCAGTTTCTTTCGGGACATGCATGCTCTCCGGATGTCTCTCGTGACGCACGGTCGGTTGCCGCGCGCCGCATCGATTATTGCAGGAAACGGCTTGACAAGGAAAAATAATTGCTAAATTAATTAAGCAACAATTTTTGTTGCGGATCATTCCGCCGATCCCCCCTGCGTCTGGCGGCCATGGCGGACGGCGCGCGGACACAGGCCCGCCGAGGGTGGAAAATCGTCAAGGATTTCATTGTTTCCCGAGTGTGATTCCGATGCGTCTCGCGACGAGCCCGCATTGAATCTAGCCACACAACAAAGAAACGCAACAAAAGTTGCAACATTGCCGGTCCTGCTACGGATCAATCCCATGGGGGAGGAAGCAGACATGTATGAGAGTTTCGGGCTTTTCATCGGCGGCGGCTGGCGCTCCCGGGGCGGCGGAGGCGTGATCGAGGTGGAAGATCCGGCGACGGCATCCGTTATCGGTTCCGTCCCTTCCGCCGGCGTCGCGGAGGTCGAGGAGGCCATCGATCTCGCGCAGGCCGCGCTGAAGACCTGGCGCGCGACTCCGGGCTGGACGCGGGCGGATGCGCTGCATGCGATCGCCGACCGGATGGTCGCCCGCGCGGAGGAGGCGGCGCGCATCATCACGCTGGAGACGGGCAAGCCGCTGGCCCAGTCGCGGCGCGAATGGGGCCTGTCGACGGACCAGTTCCGCTGGTACGCCGAGGAAGCCCGCCGCATCTACGGCCGCATCGTGGAAAGTCGCGCGCCGGGCGGGCGCATCGAGGTGCTGCACGAGCCCGTGGGCGTCGTGGCCGCTTTCACGGCGTGGAATTTCCCGGCCGTCCTCGTCGCGCGCAAGGTCGCGCCGGCGCTGGCGGCGGGTTGCAGCGTGATCGTGCGCCCGTCCAGCGAAACGCCCGGCAGCGCCATGATCATCGTCGATTGCGTGCGTGAGGCCGGCCTTCCCGCAGGCGTCGTCAGCCTCGTCGCGGGGTCGGTCTCCGCCACCTACGAACCGCTCGTCGCCTCGCCCGTGGTGCGCAAGATCACGCTCACCGGCTCCACCGCCGTCGGCCAGCGGATGATCCGCGACTCGGCGGCGACGGTGAAGCGCGTCAGCATGGAACTCGGCGGCAACGCGCCGCTCGTCGTGTTCGACGACGCCGATTTCGACAAGCTGCTCGATCTCGTGGTGCCGACGAAATATGCCAACGCGGGGCAGGTCTGCGTCAGTCCCGACCGCTTCTACATCCACGAGTCGCTCTACGACCGCTTCGCGGAGGAGTTCGCGCGCCGCGTGGCCGCGTTGAAGCTCGGCCACGGCCTTGAAGAAACGTCCCAGATGGGGCCGATCATCAATCTGCGCCGCCTGGAGGCGATCGAGGGGGTGGTGGCGGACGCGCAGAAACGCGGCGCGCGGCTGCTCGCCGGCGGCAAGCGGCCGCAGAACGGCGGCGGCTACTTCTTCGAACCCACGGTGCTGAAGGATGTGCCGGACGACGCGCAGGCGCTTGCCGAGGAAAACTTCGGCCCGATCGCCGCGATCACGCCTTTCAGCCGGCCGGATGAGGTCTACGAGCGGGCGAACGCGGGCGATTTCGGCCTCGCGGCCTATGTCTTCACGCAGAGCGCGGCGCGGGCGCGAGAAGCGGTGGCCAGTATCGAGTCCGGCATGGTCGGCGTCAACAGCTTCGCGCTGGCGGCGGCCGAGGCGCCGTTCGGCGGCATCAAGCTGAGCGGCATGGGACGGGAAGGCGGCAGCGAGGGAATCCACGATTTCCTGAACGTCAAGCTGTCGCAGGTCGCTTTCTGAGGGGCGCGTTCATGTTCAAGAATCCGATACGGGAAAGATGGGCGGCCGGTGAGGCGGTCGCCAACGGCTGGTTGTCCATCGCATCGCCCTTCGTGGCGGAAATCATGGCGGGCCAGGGGTATGACGCCGTCACGATCGACCTGCAACACGGCTTCGTGGGTGTCGAGGCGGCCGGCGCGATGTTCCAGGCGATGCGCGGCAGCAGCGCGGCGCTGATGGCGCGCGTGCCCTGGCTCGATCCGGGCGATATCATGAAGGTGCTGGACGCCGGGGCGCACGGCGTCATCTGCCCCATGATCAACACGCCGGAGGAAGCGGCCCGGCTGGTGTCCTACGTGCGTTATCCGCCGCTGGGCGTGCGCTCCTTCGGCCCGACGCGGGCGATGTTCGCGGCGGGCAGCGACTACGGCCAGCATGCCGACCGGGAGATCGTCTGCTTCGCGATGATCGAGACGCAGGAGGCGGTCGCCAATCTCGACGCGATCGTCGCGACGCCGGGCCTCGACGGCGTCTACATCGGGCCGGCCGACCTCACGCTGGGGCTGACGGGCCGCACCTACCGCACCGGCTTCGACCGGGAAGAACCCGAGATCGTGGAGGCCATCCGGCACATTCTCGACAAGGCCCACGCCGCCGGCATCCGCGCCGGCCTGCATAACGGCTCCGCCGAATATGCCGCCGGGGCGGTGGGCTGGGGGTTCGATCTCGTCACCATTTCCAACGATGTCCGGCTGCTCGCGGGTGCGGCCGAGGCGAGTCTCGCCACCTTCCGCCGGAGCGTGGAAGGGCGCGCGCAAGCGGGGCGGGAAGCGGACGCGTCTCCCCGGCAGATTCAAGGAGGATATTGACATGCCTCATGTTCTCGTTGCGGGCCGCATCCATGAAGCGGGCATCGAGCGGCTGCGCCGGGCGCCGGGATTCACGTTTCAGGTCGTCGACGAGGTCTCGACCGAGGCTTTCGCGCCCCACGTCGGCGCGGCGGATGCCCTTCTCCTCCGCACCCAGCCGCTGCCGGAAAGCGTCATCGCCGGGGCGCCGGAGTTGAAGATCGTCTCGCGGCACGGCGTCGGCTACGATTCCGTCGACGTGGCGGCGCTCAATGCGCGCGGTATCGCGCTCGCCATCGTCGGCGACGTGAATTCCGTGTCGGTCGCCGAACATACGCTGATGCTGATGCTGGCCGTGGCGCATCGCACCATTGCATATGACGCGGCGACAAGGGCGGGGCGCTGGGCGTTCCGCAACGGCTTCGAGGCGACGGAACTGTTCGGCAAGACGGTTCTCGTCGTCGGTTACGGGCGGATCGGCCGCGCGGTTGCCCGGCTGTGCGCCGCTTTCGGCCTGCGCGTGCATGTCCACGATCCCTTCGTCGACGCCGCGCGCATGGAAGGGGACGGCTTCCGCCCCTTGTCGGATCTCGACGCCGCCCTGCACGATGCGGACGTGGTGACGCTGCACGTGCCCTTTTCCGGCGGGCCGCTGTTCGGCGCGCGGGAACTGGCGCTGCTGAAGCCGGGCGCAGTCGTCATCAACACCGGCAGGGGCGGGCTGGTCGACGAGGCGGCGCTCGCCGAGGCGTTGGCCTCCGGCCATGTCCGGGGCGCGGGCCTCGACGTCTTTTCCGCCGAGCCGCCCGACAGCGATAACCCGCTGCTCGCCTCGGACCGCGTGGTGCTCAGCCCCCATTCGGCCGGCCTGACGGTGGAATGCGCCGAGCGGATGGCCTTCTCGGCGGCGGACAACATCGTCAGCTTCTTCGAAGGCAGCCTGAGCCCCTCGCTGGTCGTCAACCGCAACGCCATCGCGTTCGGACCGCGGGAAGCCGAACACGCCTGAAGCGGCCTGATCCGCCTGCAACGATAAAACTATTTTTCGGGGAGAGATGCAAAATGGTGCGTATCGCCGTTCTTGGCGCCGGCCGCATCGGCCGGATCCATGCCAGAAATGTCGCTGAAAACCCGGCCGCGACGCTCGTCGCCGTCGCCGATCCGTTCGGAACGGCGGCCGCCGACCTCGCCGCGCAGTTGTCGAGCGAAGCCGCGCTCGATCCCGTGAAGACCATCGAGCGCGAAGACGTTGACGCGGTCGTGATCGGCACGCCCACCGATACGCATGTCGATCTGCTGCTGCACGCGGTGCGTCACGGCAAGGCCGTGTTGTGCGAAAAGCCGATCGATCTCGCGCTGGCCCGCGTGGATGCCGCGGTGGCGGAAATCGCCCGGCTCAACGGCCGCGTGATGCTGGCCTTCAACCGGCGTTTCGATCCCAGCGTCAGGGAGTTGCGCCGGGCCATCGATGCAGGCGACATCGGCGAGGTGCGGCAGGTCGTCATCACAAGCCGCGATCCCGGCCTGCCGCCGGAAGGGTATCTGCGCTCGTCCGGCGGCATCTTTCGCGACATGACCATCCACGACCTCGACATGGCGCGCTGGCTGCTGGGCGAGGAGCCGGTGGAGGTTTCGGCGATCGGCGGCAGGCTTGTCGATCCCGAACTGATGAGCGCCGTGGACGACTACGATACGGTGATGGTGCAATTGCGTACCGCATCGGGCCGCCAGTGCCACATCAACAACTGCCGCGAGGCGGTTTACGGCTACGATCAGCGGCTGGAGATATTCGGATCGACGGGCGCGGTGTTCAACGAGAACCTGCGGCCGACCACCGTGCGGCGCTGGACGCGCGATGCCACCGACGTGCGGCAGCCGTTGCTGAACTTCTTCCTTGAACGCTACGCCGATGCCTACCGGGCGGAAATGGACGCCTTTATCGACGCCATCGCGGAAAACGCGCCGCTCCCCGTGACGCCCCATGACGGGCGACAGGCGTTGCTGCTGGCCGACAAGGCGCTGGAGTCGCTGCTCGCGGGCAAGACCGTGGCTGTCTAAAGCGTTTTCAAGCAAAGCGGATACCGCTTTGCGTGAAGAAAACGCGTCAAGTCAATAAGATAGAGCATTTCTGCGTTTCAACGAAACGCCGAAATGCTCCAGGGGAGAAAAGATCATGCGTTCGGAAATCGGTGTCGGCATCATCGGCACGGGATTCATGGGCAAGGCGCACGCCTTCGCCTATCGGTCGGTGGCCTCGTATTTTCCCGAAAGCGCCATGCCGGTGCTGCAAGTCGTCGCGGATGTCAACGAGGCGGCGGCGGAGGCGGCGAAGGCGCAGTTCGGCTTCCGGCGCGCCACGACGGACTGGCGCGATCTCGTCGCCGATCCGGCGGTCGCGATCGTCTCCATCACCGCGCCCAACGTCCTGCACAGGGAAATCGCGCTGGCGGCGGCCGCGGCGGGCAAGCACATCCATTGCGAAAAGCCGCTCGCGCCCGATGCAACGGCGGCGCGCGCCATGGCGGATGCCGCGGCCGCGGCGGGCGTCGTCACGCAGGCCGGCTTTAACTATCTGCAAAATCCCCTCATCAGGCTGGCGCGGGACATGATCGCGGCCGGGGAACTGGGCGAGATCACCTCGTTTCGCGGTATCCACGCCGAGGATTACATGGCCGATCCGCAAGCGCCGTGGACCTGGCGGCTCGATCCGGCCGGCGGGGGCGGCGTCATCGCCGATCTCGGCAGCCATATCATCGCCATGGCGCGGTTCCTGCTCGGCGGGATCACGCACGTGAACGCCGATCTGGAGACCGCCATCGCCAGCCGCCCCATCGCGCCGGGGGCGGCGGAACGCCGGAATGTGGAGGTCGACGACATTGCCCGCCTCACGTTGCGTTTCGCACGCGGCTGCGGCGGTCATGTCGAGGCCAATTGGGTCGCGACGGGGCGCAAGATGCATCTTGCTTTCGAAGTGGCCGGCAGCAAGGGGTCGCTCGTCTTCACGCAGGAGCGGCTGAACGAGTTGCAATTCTACCGGGTCGGCGACGATCCGCGCCATGCCGGATTCGTCCGCATCGAGGCCGGACCGCAGCATGCGCCTTATGGCCGCTTCTGTGTGGCGCCCGGCCATCAGCTCGGTTTCAACGACCTCAAGGTGATCGAGGTGGCGGCGTTCCTTCAGGCCATCGCCGGGCAGGCGCAGGGGAGCGGAGAAGCCATCGGGCCGGATTTCCGCGAGGCATGGGAGATCCAGAAAGTCATCGACACCGCAATCCGTTCCTCCGCCAGCCGCTCCTGGCAGGCTGTTTCATAACGGGGATGGCGAGATGAGCGAGGAAAAGCCTCCCGTTTCTCTCCCGCCGGTTTCGCTGCGCAGCGCCCGGCGGTTCGCATCCGACGATCTGCGCGGTTTCGGCCATCGCTCCCGCGTCATGCAGATGGGCTATGCGCCTGAGGATTGGGCCGGCAAGCCCGTCATCGCCATGGCGCGGCGGGCGGGACACGACATCTCGCTCGACGACTTCGACGCCATGAGCCGCAAGGTGCCGGTGATCGCCAACATCAGGCCCAGCGGCGACACCTATCTGATGGAGGATTTCTACTATGCCGGCGGTCTGCCGGCATTGATGAAGCGGATCGCGCCGCATCTCTTCCTCGGGGAAACGACCGTAAGCGGCCGGACGCTGGGCGAGACCATCGCCGGTGCCGAAGTTCACCGACGACGACGTGATCCGCCCGCTGGAACGGCCGATCTATGCCGAGGGCGCGCTCGCGGTGCTCAGGGGAAATCTGGCCGAGAACGGCTGCGTCATCAAGCCGAGCGCCTGCGCGCAACGTTTCCTGCAACACACCGGCCCGGCGCTCGTGTTCGACGATTATCCGTCGATGAAGGCCGTCATCGACAGAGACGACCTCGATGTGACGGCAGACCACGTGCTGGTGCTGCGCAACGCCGGCCCGCAGGGCGGCCCCGGCATGCCGGAATGGGGCATGCTGCCCATTCCCCGCAAGCTGGTGCGCCAGGGCGTGCGGGACATGCTGCGCCTGTCCGACGCGCGCATGAGCGGCACGAGCTACGGCGCCTGCATCCTGCATGTGTCGCCGGAGGCATATGTCGGCGGCACGCTGGCGCTGGTGCGGACGGGCGATCTCATCACCGTCGACGTGCCGCGCCGCCGCATTCATCTGGAGATCGGAGACGCGGAACTGGCCAGCCGCCGCGAGGCGCTGACGCCGCCGTCGCCGCGTTTCGGCCGGGGCTACGGCTACATGTTCGCCCGTCACATCCAGCAGGCGGACAAGGGATGCGACTTCGATTTTCTGGAAACCGGGTTCGGACCCGCGACGGGCGAACCGGCCATCTTCTGACCGACCGAAATCGTATCGGCTGCAAGAATGAAAATTGCATGAAATAAAATTATGCAATAATTATTGCAGAAAGAGGCGATTTTCGGGTAGTCTCCGCATACCGGCCTTACGGGGCTCGGTTTCGGCATCCGGGAGCCGGCAGGCGCAGCCCCTGCTCCCGTTCCGCAAGAAGCAGCCGTTGCAACAATACGATAACGACGGCTTATGAACCGGGAGGATACTGACAATGAAGAAGCTTTTGATGGGTGTCGCGATCGCCGCGCTGTCGACCGGCATCGCTCACGCCAGGAACATCGGCATCAGCATGTCGTTGTTCGACGATAACTTTCTGACCGTGTTGCGTCTCAACATGCAGGACTACGCGAAAACGCTCGACGGCGTCAGGGTGCAGGCCGAAGATGCGCAGGGAGACATCTCGCGCCAGCAGAGCCAGATCGAGAACTTTCTCGCGTCAGGTGTCGACGGCATCGTCGTGATGCTCGTGGATGCGGATTCCGGCCCCGCGATCTCGGCGGCGGCGGCGCGTGCGGGCGTGCCTCTGGTCTTCGTCAACATGGCGCCGACGGGAGTCGACAACCTCCCGGCCAACCAGGCATGGGTCGGGTCGGACGAGATACAGGCCGGCACGCTTCAGGCGCAGGAGGTCTGCCGCCGGCTCGGCGGCAAGGGCGAGGCGGTCATCCTGATGGGGCAGCTTGGCACCACCGGCCAGCGCGGCCGCACCAAGGCGGTTCATGACGTGCTGGCCACGGACGAATGCAAGGGGATCTCCGTTCTCGCCGAGGAGACCGGCAACTGGATGCGCACCCCCGGCATGGACATCATGACCAACTGGATCACATCCGGCCTGAAGCCTGACGCCGTGATCGCCAACAACGACGAGATGGCGCTCGGCGCGATCCAGGCGCTCAAGGCCGCCCGCGTCTCGCTGGACGACGTGGTGGTTGCCGGCGTGGATGCAACGCGCGACGCGCTGCTGGCCGTCCAAAGCGGCGAACTCGATCTGACGGTTTTCCAGAACGCCCGGCAGCAAGGCGTCGGCGCGATCGATGCGGTGCTGAAGATCGCCGGCGGCGAGAGCGTCGAGCGGAAGAACTTCGTTCCGTTCGAGCTTGTGACGAAGGAAAACCTGGAGAGTTACCTCGCTCGCAACTGATGACGGAACGCATCCGATTGCATTCACGCGTTGCGGACGAGGCTGGCGACATCTTTTCCGGCAAATGGCGGAAAGTTTGCGACGGCCTCCGTCCGCGGCGCGCAGCCGAGGAAGGAAGCGCGAGCCATGATCTCGAACAAGACTTTGGAGGCGGTCGAGGCCTATACGCAGGGCAGGGGAGACGATCTGCTGGTCGTCGAGGGCATCAGGAAGGAATTTCCCGGCGTCGTGGCGCTTGACGATGTGCGGTTCAGGCTCAGGCGCGGCACGGTCCACGCGCTGATGGGCGAGAACGGCGCGGGCAAATCGACCCTGATGAAGATCATCGCCGGGATTTACACGCCGGACCGCGGCCGCATCTACCTGCGCGGGGAGGAAGTCACGCTGGACTCGCCCCTTGGCGCGCTGGAGCATGGCATTGCCATGATTCATCAGGAACTCAACCTGATGCAGTTCATGACGGTGGCGGAAAACATCTGGATCCGCCGGGAGCCCAAAAACCGTTTCGGATTGATCGATCATCGCCGCATGAGCCGCATGACGCGCGAACTGTTCGAGGATCTGCATATCGACATCGATCCCGATGTGGAGGTGCGGAAGCTGTCGGTCGCCGCCCGGCAGATGGTCGAGATCGCCAAGGCCGTGAGCTACCAGAGCGACGTGCTCATCATGGACGAGCCCACCAGCGCGCTGACGGAAACCGAGGTCGAGCACCTGTTCGACATCATCCGCAAGCTGCGCGCGCAGGGCAAGGGCATCGTCTACATCACGCACAAGATGAACGAGCTGTTCGAGATCGCCGACGAGTTCTCGGTGTTTCGCGACGGCACCTATGTGGCGACGCACGACAGCGCCGACGTCACGCGCGACGACATCATCAGGATGATGGTCGGGCGCGAGATCACGGACATGTTTCCCAAGGAGACCGCCGAAACAGGCGATGTGGTGCTCTCCGTGGAAGGGCTGACGCTCGACGGCGTGTTCCGCGACATCAGTTTCGACCTGCGCGCCGGGGAAATCCTCGGCATCGCGGGCCTTGTCGGCTCCGGCCGCTCCAAGGTGGCGGAGGCGCTCTTCGGCGTGACGCCGGCGACCTCCGGCGCCATCCGCATCCGGGGCCGGGAAACGGCCATCCGCAGCCCGCGCGACGCCATGCGCAACGGCATGGCCTTTCTCACCGAGGACCGCAAGGAAACCGGCTGTTTCCTCATGCTCAGCGTTCTGGAGAACATGCAGATCGCAGCCCTGCACAACGCGCATGTGCGCGGCGGGTTCGTCGATCAGACGGCCGTCAACAAGCGGTGCGAGGATATGAAAGGCCGGTTGCGGATCAAGACCCCCGGCCTGCACGAGCGCATCGAGAACCTGTCGGGCGGCAACCAGCAGAAGGCGCTGATCGCGCGCTGGTTGCTGATCAAGCCGTCCATTCTGATCCTCGACGAGCCCACGCGGGGCATCGATGTCGGGGCGAAGGCCGAAATTCATCGCCTGGTCAGCCAGCTCGCATGCCAAGGCGTCGCCATCATCATGATCAGCTCGGAACTGCCGGAAGTGCTCGGCATGTCGGACCGCATCATGGTGATGCACGAGGGCCATGCAACGGGGATCGTCGACCGCAGCGAGGCCGATCAGGTCAGGATCATGGAACTGGCGGCCAAATAATCAAGCAATATCGGGGAGTGAAACAGGAATGTCCATACAACAGATCGACACCGCCGTGGTGGCTGCGGACCGTTCCCGAAGGCGGCTGCCGCCCGAGCTGAACATTCTGTCCGTGCTGCTCGGCGTCGCCCTGATCTTCGAGGTGCTCGGCTGGGTTCTGCAAGGACAGAGCTTCCTGATGAATCCGCAGCGCCTGACCATCATGATCCTTCAGGTGAGCGTGATCGGCATTATCGCCGTGGGGGTGACGCAGGTCATCATCACCGGTGGCATCGACCTGTCGTCCGGCTCCGTGGTCGCCATGTCCGCGATGGTGTCGATGAGCTTCGCCCAGATCGCCACCGATCGCGCGGTGTTTCCGGGCCTCACCGACCTGCCGGCGATCGTGCCCATCATGATCGGGCTGACCTGCGGATTGCTGGCCGGCCTCGTCAACGGCGCGCTGATCGCCTACACGGGAATTCCGCCGTTCATCGCCACGCTCGGCATGATGGTGACGGCGCGCGGCTTCGCCAAATGGTATACCAAGGGCCAGCCGATTTCCTTCCCCACGCCGGAGTTCGCCGCCATCGGCTCGGGCATCTGGCCTGTCGTCATCTTTCTTACCGTGGCGGTGATATTCCATGTCTGCCTGCGCTATACGAGATACGGCAAGTTCACCTACGCGATCGGCGCCAACCCGCAGGCCGCGCGCGTTTCGGGCATCAATGTCCGCACCCATCTCGTGAAGGTTTACGCCATTGCCGGCCTGCTCGCCGGTCTGGCGGGCATCGTCACGGCGGCGCGCGCCCAGACGGCGCAGGCGGGCATGGGCATGATGTACGAACTCGACGCCATCGCGGCGGCGGTGATCGGCGGCACCTCGCTCGCCGGCGGCGCGGGGCGCATCACGGGCACGGTGATCGGCACGCTGATCCTGGGGCTCATGACGTCGGGATTCACTTTCTTGCGCATCGACGCCTACTATCAGGAGATCGTCAAGGGCTGCATCATCGTGACGGCGGTTATCGCGGACGTCTATCGCCAGAAGAAGCGCTCGAAAGGGGCCTGAAATCCCGATCGCGGCGGACGGGATCGCGTCTCCCATCCGCGCCGTTCAGTGATAAGGCACGAAGCGTCGGCGCTCCTCGCGGAACCGGCGCACGACGAAATCCCGCAGCGCCGCGATTCTCCTGATGTTGTGCGTGTCGGGATGGGAGAGCAGATGGTAGCTGCGGCGGAAGCCGATCTCGGGCAGAATGCGCGTCAGGCCATCGATGCCGCCCGCCGCGAAGTCGTGCAGGACGCCGATGCCGGTGCCGGACCTCACCGCCTCGATCTGCCCCATGACGCTGGCGCAACGGAATTTGCTCCGTGCCTGTCTTTCCAGCGTGGCGGAATAGTCGAGCGCCGACGCATAGGCGAGATCCTCCACGCCGGTGACGACCGTATGGTCGCTCAACGCCTCGATGGAGGCGGGCGTGCCGGCGCGTTCGAGATAGCCGTGCGCGGCGTAGACGCTGAGCGTGTAGTCGATCAGACGCGATATGACCAGCCGGCCTTCGGCGGGGCGGTCCAGAACGATGGCCAGATCCGCCTCGCGCCGCGACAGCGAGAAGGTGCGGGGCAGGGGAACGAGTTCCACCACGAGATCGGGATGGCGGCGCGTCAACTCGCCCAACTCGGAGGCGAGGAAGTAATTCCCGAGCCCGTCCGGCGCGCCGATCCGCACGGTTCCCGAAACATCGGCGTCCTCCTCGCGGAAGCTTTCCGCCACGCCGAGCAACTCGAACTCGATCCGCTCCGCCACGGGAAGCAGGCGCTCGCCCGCCTGCGTCGGGACGCAGCCCGACGCCCGGCGCTCGAAGAGCGGCGTGCCGAGCGCGCCCTCCAGCGCGTCGAGACGGCGCGCGACCGTCGCGTGATTGAGCCCGAGACGCCGGGCGGCGGCAAGCAATTGCCCATGCCGCGCCACCGCGAGGAAGATGCGCAGATGATCCCAATCCATATGCCGGTCCATCCAGACTATAAATCCCGCACATCGATTGATGGAAAAACGGGATTGATGTGCGAAACGCGATATTGGATGACGGTATCGGGTTCGTCAATGCCGCCCGGCATTCATCCGCCCGCAAGCGACAGGACAGGGATTACGAGGAGGTCATCGTCATGACGGGGAACATCAATCATTTCATCGGCGGACGCGAGGTCGCCGGCACGAGCGGCCGCACCGCGCCTTCCTTCAACCCGGCCACCGGCGAGGAAACCGGGCGCGTGGCGCTCGCCTCCGCCGCCGAAGTGCGCCACGCGGTCGAGACCGCGCTGGCGGCGGCGGCGGACTGGGCCAACACCACGCCGCTGCGCCGGGCGCGCATCCTCAACCGCTTCCTGCGCATCATCGAGGAACGCATCGACGATCTCGCCGCCGTCATCACCGCCGAGCACGGCAAGGTGTTGTCCGATGCCAAGGGCGAGATCCAGCGCGGCCTTGAGGTCGTGGAATTCGCGACCGGCATTCCGCAGCTCCTCAAGGGCGAGATCACCGAGAACGTCGGCACGCGCGTCGACAGCCATTCCGTGCGCCAGCCGCTCGGGGTCGTGGCCGGTATCACGCCGTTCAACTTCCCCGCCATGGTGCCGATGTGGATGTTCCCGGTGGCGCTGGCCTGCGGCAACGCCTTCATCCTGAAGCCCTCCGAGCGCGATCCTTCCGCCTCCCTGCTGCTGGCGCAATGGCTGAAGGAGGCGGGCCTGCCGGACGGCGTGTTCAACGTGGTGCAGGGCGACAAGGAAGCGGTCGACGCGCTCCTTCACGATCCCGACGTGCAGGCCGTCAGCTTCGTCGGCTCCACGCCGATCGCGCGCTACATCTACGAAGTGGCGGCGAAGACCGGCAAGCGCGCGCAGGCGCTCGGCGGCGCGAAGAACCACATGATCGTCATGCCCGACGCCGATCTCGACCAGGCGGTCGATGCGCTGATGGGCGCGGCCTACGGCTCGGCCGGCGAGCGCTGCATGGCGATCTCGGTCGCGGTGCCGGTGGGCGAGAAGACGGCGGATGCGCTGATCGAAAGGCTGGAGCCGCGCGTGCGCGCGCTCAAGATCGGTCCCGGCACCGATCCGCAGGCCGAGATGGGGCCGCTCGTCACGCGGCAGCATCTCGACAAGGTGCGCGGCTACATCGACGCCGGCGAGGCGGAAGGGGCGAAGCTCGTCGTCGACGGGCGCGGGCTCGCGCTGCAAGGTTACGAGAACGGCTACTTCATCGGCGGCACGCTGTTCGATAATGTCACCACGGACATGAAGATCTACAAGGAAGAGATCTTCGGTCCGGTGCTCGCGGTGGCGCGCGCGGACAGCTACGCCACGGCCGCGAAGTGGATCAACGAGCACGAGTTCGGCAACGGCACGGCCATCTTCACCCGCGACGGCGATGCGGCGCGCGAGTTCGCCCACGCCATCAAGGTCGGCATGGTGGGCATCAACGTGCCGATCCCGGTGCCGATGGCGTTCCACTCCTTCGGCGGCTGGAAGGCGTCGCTGTTCGGCGATCACCACATGCACGGGCCTGAGGGCGTGCGTTTCTACACGCGCCTGAAGACCATCACCACCCGCTGGCCGACCGGCATCCGCGCCGGCAGCGAGTTCGTCATGCCCACACTCGGGTGACGCCCGGCTCCGGGCCGGACACCGGAAGCGCCTCTTTGCGAGCGGGCCGCCGTCCTTGCGACGGCGGCCCTGCCGCTCGTGCACGGGCGTTGCCGTTGTTTCGGTCGCGGGATTGTTTCATTGAAAAGGTTCGGATCGGCGATCCGGCGTTTCGGGCGCGACCGAACTCATCTTCGGCAGGAGTTCCGCCAGCCAATCGACGAAAACGCGCACCTTGTTGCTGAGGTGCCGGTTGGGCGGATAGATGATGTGCAGCGGCTTCGGGGCCGTGCACCAGTCCAGCAGGAGCGGGACGAGGCGTCCGTCGGCGATCGGCTCGCGCGCCATGAAGGTCGGCAGTTGCATGATGCCGTGGCTGGCGAGGCCGGCGGCGAGATAGCCCATGCCGTCGTTGACGGCAATGGTGTAGCGCCCGGTGATCTCGATCGTCTCGCTGTGGTTCTGGTAGACCATCGGCAGAATCCGGCCGCCGAGCGCCGGCCGATAGGCGACGATGCGATGGCCGTCCTCGATGTCGCGCGGATGGCGCGGCGTGCCGAAGCGGGCGAGGTAATCGGGCGTGGCGCAGGTGATGACCTGCATCTGGCCGATCCGGCGGGCGATCAGGCTCTGGTCGGTGATCTCGCCGGCCCGCACCGCGCAATCGAGATTCTCGCCGAGCAGGTCGGCCGGACGATCGTTCAGGCCGAGATCGAGCTGGATGTCGGGGTAGCGCGCGTTGAATGCGTGCAGCGCCGGGATGATGACGGATATCGCCAGCGCCGAACTGCAATCGACCCTGAGCCGACCGCCTGGCCGCGCCTGCGCCAGCGTCAGGCTGGCGTCGAGTTCGTCCAGTTCCGACAGGAGACGCAGCGCCCGCTCGTAATAGGCCGCGCCGTCCATCGTCACCGTCACGCGCCGCGTGGTGCGGTTCAGCAGCCGGGTGCGCAAATGCCCTTCGAGCTGCTGGATCAGCTTGGTGACGGTCGGCTTCGGCATGTCGAGAATCTCGGCCGCGCGGGTGAACGTTCCCGCCTCGACCACCCTCACGAAGGCTCGCATCGCCGCCAACTGGTCCATCTTGCTCCGATTGTTTCTCCTGGTGAACAATGAATGAGCGAATATCCTATTTATTCCAAAACGTCGATTCACTAATTTGTGCTGCATCGCAATACCGAGGATGGGCCATGCCAGTGACCGTCGCGCAGGAGCTTCAGCCGGTTCTTTCCGTCTTTTGGCGGGAAGAAAGCCTGAACGTCCGTGGGGAGGCCTTTTCGGGGCGTCTCTACGTTCCGGCCAGGGTGCCGGAGAAGGCCGGCCTCGTGCTGCATCTGCATGGCGGCCACTTCAACAGCGGCTCGCCGGCGGAAGGGCAGGCCGTCGCGGCGGCTCTGACCGAGGCCGGCGCGGTCGTGTTCTCGCTCGCCTATCCGCTCGCGCCGGCCCGGCGTTTTCCCGAGACGCTCGAACTCGTCTATGGCGCGCTCGAGGCGCTGGCGAAGGGGCGGAGCCGCCGGGTGGCGCGCGGCGCGCCGCTCTACGTCGCCGGCGAGGAGGCCGGCGGCAATCTCGCCGCCGCGCTCGCCATGATGGCGCGGGACCGCGGCGGCCCGGCGCTTGCCGGCCAGATCCTGCTGTCGCCGATGCTCGACGCCTGTCTCGCCACCGCTTCCCTGCGCGGCGCACAGGCCGGCCCGGTCGGCTGCTGCTGGGCTGACGGATGGGCGGATTATCTCGGCACGCCCGAGCGCGCCGCGCATCCCTATGCCGCGCCGCTTCAGGCGGCGCGCCTCGCCGGCCTGCCGCCGGCGCTGCTGATCAGCGCGCAGGACGACCCGATGCGCGACGAGGCGGCGCAATATGCCGCCCGGCTCGGCGCCGCCGGTGTCACCGTGCGCCATGTCGAAATCGCCGCGCCGACGCATTGGCCGCAGGCTTATGCGGATGCGCCGCAGAAGGGTTCCTGTCTCTGTCAAACCTGCGGCGAAATCGCCGCCTTCTACGGGCGCACCGCGCCTTCCTGACACGCTTTCCTTCCATTTATTCCGCATTCCTGTCGAAGAAGGATCAACCCTATGATTCAGGGAACGAACCGTCGTGGCCTGTTGGCCGGCCTCGCTGTCTCGGTCGCGCTGGCCGCCATCGTCGCCTTCACCCTTTCCGACATGCGCGCGCAGGGCGATACCGTCGCCGCTCCCGCTCCCGCTCCCGCCGTGCCGGTTTCCGTCGCCACGGTCGAAGCGCGGGAGGTTGTGCCGTGGGCCGCGTTTTCCGGCCGGCTGGAGGCGATCGAGCGTGTCGAGTTGCGCTCGCGCGTTTCGGGCGTCGTCGAGGCGGTGCATTTCCGCGAGGGCAATCTGGTGAAGCAGGGCGATCTGCTCGTCAGCATCGACCCCGCGCCCTATCTGGCCGAGCTTGAACGCGCCCAGGCGCAGGTGCTTGCCGTGCAGGCGCGTGTCGCGCTTGTCGAGAAAGAGCACGAGCGCGGCCGGCAACTCATCGCCACCCGCAATCTGTCGCAACGCGATCTCGATACCCGCGTCAACGCCCTGCGCGAGGCCGAGGCCAATCTGCGCGCGGCGGAGGCCGCTCGCCGCACGGCGCAGCTCAACGTCGATTACACGCAGATCCGCGCGCCGATCAGCGGCCGTATCGGCCGGCTGGACGTCACGGTCGGCAATCTGATCGCCGCCGGCAATCAGGTGCTGACCAGCCTGTTGTCGGTCGATCCGATCTACGCGGCCTTCAACGCCGACGAGCGCAGCGTGCTCGACGCGCTCGCCTCGCTGCCGGCCGGCTCGCATGCGCTGGAGCAAATTCCGGTGCGGATCGTGACGGCGACGGCCGAGGCGGGGCAGTTCGGCGGCCGCCTGCATTTCGTCGACAACGGCATCGACGGCGCCAGCGGCACGGTGCGGGTGCGTGCGCTGCTCGACAATCCCGACGGGCGGCTGATGCCCGGCCAGTTCGTGCGGGTGCAGCTCGGGCGGGCGCGGGCCGAGCCGCAGCTTGTCATCAACGAGCGCGCGGTGGGCACCGACCAGAACAAGAAATTCGTCTTCGTCGTCGGCGACGACAGCAAGGCCGCCTGGCGCGAGGTCTCGCTCGGCCCGTTCCATGACGGGCTGCGCGTGGTCAATGACGGGCTGAGGCCCGGCGAGCGCATCATCGTCAACGGCGTGCAGCACGTCCGGCCGGGCGCGGCGGTCGCGCCGGAGCAGGTCCCGATGGCGGAGAAGAGCGAGCTGAAGAAGCCCGCGACCGAACTCTCGCAACGTTGAACCTTCGGCTGAACCGACGACCGTCCGCGGAGGCCGCGAAGCGGGACCGCGGACCCGAGGCTACATGCCTGCAAGGATATGTCGCTCGAAAAGGGGGCACTCCATGAACCTGTCCAAGTTCTTCATCGACCGGCCGATCTTCGCGGCGGTCCTTTCCGTTCTGATCTTCCTGGCAGGGCTGCTGTCGATGAGGGCCCTGCCGATCTCCGAATACCCCGATGTCGTGCCGCCGACCGTGGTGGTGCGGGCGCAATATCCCGGCGCCAGCCCGCGGGTGATCGCGGAAACCGTGGCGACGCCGATCGAGGAGCAGATCAACGGCGTCGAAGGCATGCTCTACATGTCGAGCCAGGCGACGACCGACGGCGTGATGACGCTCAACGTCACTTTCCGGCTCGGCACCGATCCCGACAGGGCCCAGCAGCTCGTGCAGAACCGCGTCGCCCAGGCGGAGCCGCGGTTGCCCGAGGAGGTGCGCCGGCTCGGCATCACCACGATCAAGAGTTCGCCGGACCTGACGATGGTGGTGCACATCATCTCGCCGAACGGCCGCTATGACATGACCTACCTGCGCAACTACGCGGTGCTCAACGTCAGGGACCGTCTGGCGCGCGTCGACGGCGTCGGTCAGGTCCAGATCTTCGGCTCGGGCGACTACTCGCTGCGCGTCTGGCTCGATCCGCAGAAGGTCGCCGAGCACGGCCTTTCCCCCGGCGATGTCGTGCGCGAAATCAGGGCCCAGAACGTGCAGGCCGCCGCCGGCGTCATCGGCGCCTCGCCGAACGCGCCGGGCCTCGATTTCCAGCTCTCCGTCAATGCCCAGGGCCGGCTCGAGTCGGAGGAGGAGTTCGGCGAGATCATCGTCAAGACAGCCGGCGACGGCGCGGTCGTGCGCCTGAAGGACATCGCCCGCATCGAACTCGGCGCTGCCGAATACGCATTGCGCTCGCTGCTGAACGGCCAGTCGGCGGTTGCGGTGCCCATCTTCCAGGCGCCCGGCTCCAACGCCATCGCGATCGCCGATCAGGTCGACGCGGTGATGGCCGAAATCAAGCAGAACATGCCGGAGGATGTCGACTACAGCATCGTCTACGACACCACCCAGTTCGTGCGCGCCTCGATCAACGCCGTCGTCCACACGCTGCTGGAGGCGGTGGCGCTGGTCGTGCTGGTCGTCATCGTGTTCCTGCAAACCTGGCGGGCGTCGATCATCCCGCTGCTCGCCGTGCCGGTCTCCATCGTCGGCACCTTCGCGGTGATGTATCTGCTGGGCTTCTCGATCAACGCGCTCAGCCTCTTCGGGCTCGTGCTGGCCATCGGCATCGTCGTCGACGATGCGATCGTCGTGGTCGAGAACGTCGAGCGTAACATCGAGAACGGCCTTGCCCCACGGCAGGCGACCTACAAGGCCATGCGCGAGGTTTCCGGCCCGATCATCGCGATCGCGCTGGTGCTCGTCGCGGTCTTCGTGCCGCTCGCCTTCATCTCCGGCCTCACCGGCCAGTTCTACCGCCAGTTCGCGCTCACCATCGCGATTTCGACGGTGATCTCGGCGGTCAATTCGCTGACGCTCTCGCCGGCGCTCGCGGCGCTGCTCTTGAGGGGCCACGACGCCCCGAAAGATGCGCTGACGCGCGGCATGGACCGGATGTTCGGCTGGTTCTTCCGCGCCTTCAACCGCTTCTTCCTGCGCTCCTCGGAGGCCTATGGCGGCGGCGTGCGCCGGGTGATCTCGCACCGCGCGCTCATGCTGGGCGTCTATGCGCTGCTGCTCGTCATGACGGGCGTGCTGTTCAGGGCGGTGCCGGGCGGCTTCGTGCCGGGGCAGGACAAGCAGTATCTCGTCGGCTTCGCGCAATTGCCGGACGCCGCGACCCTCGACCGCACGGAGGATGTGATCCGCCGCATGGACGCGATCGCGCTCAGGCATCCGGGCGTCGAGAATGCGATCTCCTTTCCGGGCCTGTCGATCAACGGTTTCACCAACTCGTCGAACGCCGGTGTCGTCTTCGTGGGGCTGAAGCCCTTCGACGAGCGCAAGGATCCGTCCCTGAGCGGCGACGCCATCGCCATGCAGCTCAACAAGGAGTTCGCCGGCATCAAGGAAGCCTATATAGCCATGTTCCCGCCGCCGCCGGTGCAGGGGCTCGGCACCATCGGCGGCTTCAAGCTCCAGATCGAGGATCGTGCCGGGCTCGGCTACGCCGCGCTTGACGAGGCGACCAGGGCCTTCATGGCCAAGGCCGCGCAGGCGCCGGAAATCGCGGGCATGTTTTCCAGTTTCCAGATCAACGTTCCGCAGCTTTACGCCGACATCGACCGCACCAAGGCCCGCCAGCTCGGCGTGCCGGTGAGCGAGGTGTTCGACACGTTGCAAACCTATCTCGGCTCGACCTATGTCAACGACTTCAACCGGTTCGGCCGCACCTACACCGTGCGCGTGCAGGCCGACGCCCCCTTCCGCGCCCAGCCGGAGCATATCGGGCGGTTGCAGGTGCGCTCGAACACGGGAGAGATGATCCCGCTGAGCGCCGTGCTGAACGTGCGTGCCGACGCCGGCCCCGAGCGCGCGATGCGCTACAACGGTTTCCTCTCCGCCGACATCAACGCCGGCGCGGCTCCGGGCTTCTCCTCCGGCCAGGCGCAGACGGCGGTGGAGCGCATCGCCGCGGAGACCTTGCCGAAGGGCTTCGCCTTCGAATGGACCGAACTGACCTATCAGGAGATCCTCGCCGGCAATTCGGCGGCGATCGTCTTTCCCGTAGCCATCCTGCTCGTCTTTCTGGTGTTGGCGGCGCAGTATGAGAGCCTCACCCTGCCCATCGCGATCCTGCTCATCATCCCGATGGGCCTGCTGGCGGCGCTGGGGGGAGTGTGGCTCACGGGCGGAGACAACAACGTCTTCACCCAGATCGGCCTCGTCGTGCTCGTCGGCCTGTCGGCCAAGAACGCCATCCTGATCGTCGAGTTCGCGCGCGAGCTTGAATTCGAGGGCAGGACGCCGGTCGAGGCCGCGATCGAGGCGAGCCGGCTGCGCCTGCGGCCGATCCTGATGACCTCGCTCGCCTTCGTGATGGGCGTGGTGCCGCTGGTCGTCTCGACCGGGGCGGGGGCCGAGATGCGTCAGGCCATGGGCGTCGCGGTTTTCGCCGGGATGATCGGCGTCACCGCCTTCGGCATCTTCCTGACGCCGGTCTTCTACGTGCTGATGCGCAAGCTGGCGGGCGAGCGGCCGCTGGCGAGGCACGACGCCGAGGCGCCCGTGCCGCAGGCCGCGGAGTGACGGACAAGCCCGTCGAACACCGTTCCCACCCGTTTTCGACATGGGAGCGTTTGACTCGGAGCCCTTGATGATGTACGACTGACGAAATTATAAATTCGTCAGTCGTAAAGAGAGGCGCTCGAAGTGATGGATGACACTCCCGCAACCGGGGCCGACAATGCCCGGCAGGAGAATGTGTCGAGGATACTCGACAGCGCGGAGCGCCTTTTTCGTCATTACGGCTACAGCAAGACCAATGTTGCGGACATCGCCCGTGATCTCGGCATGTCGCCGGCCAACATCTATCGGTTCTTCGATTCCAAGGTCGACATCCATCAGGCTGTCTGCGGGCGCATGCTGGCGGCTTCTTATGAGGCGGCTCGGACGATTTCCCGCCTGCCGCTCAGCGCCGGCGAGCGGCTGCGCCGCCATGTGATGGCGCAATACCGGATGACGCTTGAGACCATGGTCGACGAAGAGAAGTGCCACGAGATGGTCATTGTCGCCATCGAGCGCGACTGGCATGTGATCGAACAGCATATCGACCGCATGCACGCGATTATCGCGGATCTCATCCGGCAGGGCATCGCGGCGGGTGAGTTCGCGCCGCAGGACGCCGACATCGCGGCGCGCTGTTTCGGCGCGGCGACCGTCAACCTGTGCCATCCGCAAATGGTCGCCCAGTGCCGCGCCAAGGAAAATCGGGCGGCGCCGGAGCAGATCGTCGAATTCGCCCTCAAGGCGTTGAAGGCATAGGCGGGGTCGCAGCGGCCCCGCCCGAAGGGATTTCTTAACGTGGAGTACAGGCGGATGTCCGTCGTCAAAGCCATCATTCCCGGAGGGCGGGGCCGCGCCGGTCTTTCCGTGGCCATGCTGTCGCTGCTGCTGCTTGCGGGCTGCACGGACGAACAGGCCGAGGCTCCGCATGTCGTGCGGCCCGTCAAGGTCGTCGAGATCGCGGGCGCGCATCACGGACGCACGTTGCAGTATTCCGGTTCCCTGAAGGCGCGCACCGAGATGAATCTCGGCTTCCGCGTCGGCGGCAAGATCACCCGGCGGCTGGTGGACATCGGCGACAGCGTCACGGAGGGGGAAGTGCTGGCGCGGCTCGATGCCGTGGACTACGAACTGTCGTTGAAAAGCGCCGCCGCGAGCCTTGAGGCGGCCAGGCGGCAGGTCGAGACCGCCGCCATCACGCGCAACCGCGCGGAGCAGCTTCTGGCCCGCAACGTCGTCGCCAAATCGCAGTTCGAACAGGCCGATCTCGCCTATCAGCAGGCCGTGGCCATGCGCGATTCCGCTCAATCCGCGCTCGCCCAGGCGGAGAACCAGGTGAGCTACACGGAACTCAAGGCGGTCGGGAACGGCATCGTGACGGGCGTCGCCGCCGATGTCGGCCAGGTCGTCGGCTCCGGCACGCCCGTCGTCACCGTGGCCGTCGACGGCGAGAAGGAAGTGCAGATCGCGGTTCCCGAGGTGGACATCGCCCATTTCTCGCCGGGCAAGGCCGTGAAAGTCGGTTTCTGGTCCGACGCCATGCTGAGCCTCGACGGCAGGGTGCGCGAGGTGGCCGGCAGCGCCGATCCGCAGTCGCGCACCTTCGCCGTGCGCGTCAGCGTGCCGAACGATCCGCGCATTCTGCTCGGCATGACGGCTACCGTCAAGACCGAAGCGGAGGCGCGCGAGCCGCTCATATCCATTCCGCTCAGCGCGTTGTCGAAGCGGGACGGCGCCGCCATCGTCTGGGCGGTCGACAAGGCGGCGAGGACGGTGCATGCCCGGCCTGTCCGGGTCGCGGATTTCACCGCTGATGGCGTGCGCATCACCGAGGGGCTGGCCGTGGGCGATGTCGTCGTCACCGCCGGCACGCAGTTCATGACCGAGAACCTGCAAGTGAAGCTGCCCGATTCCGCGCCGCATCAGTCCGCCGCCGCCCGGAGGGACGTGGTTCTGCGCTAGAGCATTTCGGTGTTTCGTTGAAACGCCGAAATGCTCTATCTCATTGACTTGACGCATTTTCTTCACGCAAAGCGGTATCAACTTTGCTTGAAAACGCTATAGAGCGCGTCTTCCTTCCGCCCGATACGAGTAGGGGCGGGCTCGCGCTTGCGTCGCCGCAGGCACGGGACCCTCCTTGCGCAGCAACCGGACATCGCCGATGACGACCTCCACCCCGGAAAAGCAGTCCTTCAATCTCTCGCGCTGGGCCATCGGCCATGCCAGCATGGCGCGCTTCCTGTTCGGCTTCATCCTGCTGGCCGGCGCCTTCGGGCTGTTTCGCATGGGCCAGAAGGAGGACCCGGATTTCACCTTCCGCGTCATGGTGGTGCAGGCCGCCTGGCCCGGTGCCTCCATTCAGGAGATGGAAGATCAGGTGGTGAACCGCATCGAGCGGAAGTTGCAGGAAACGCCCCATCTGGATTTCATCCGCTCCTACACGCGCGCCGGCAGCGCCATCATCACCTTGCAGATCGAGGGCGACACAAACGCCCAACAGGTCGCCGACACCTTCTACGAGGTGCGAAAGAAGGTGGACGATATCGCCGGCGAACTGCCCGAGGGCCTGATCGGGCCTTATTTCAACGACGAGTTCGGCGATACCTTCATCACGCTGCATTCGTTCAGCGGCGAAGGGTTCACCTTTCCCGAGCTGAAGAAGCTCGCCGTTCAGGCGCGCGACATGCTGCTGTCGACGCCCGGCGTCGAGAAGGCCGTCATTCTCGGCGATCAGCCGGAAAAGATCTTCATCGACATCTCCTCGACGGCGATGGCGGAGCGGGGGCTGACGCTCGACGACCTGCGCAACGCCCTTGCCGGGCAGAACACGGTGGATTCGGCCGGCTTCGTCGAGACGGAAACGCGGTCGGTGCGCATCGCGGTCGAGGGCAGCGTCAACCGGCTGGAAGATATACGCAATCTGCGCCTGCGCACCGGCGGCCACGTCACCCGGCTCGGCGATATCGCCACCGTCTCGCTCGGACTGGAAGACCCCTTCGCGCGAAAATTCCGCTTCAACGGTGCGGACAGCGTCCAGGTCGGCGTGGTGATGGCGGCAGGCTACAAGGTGACGGATGTCGGCCGGGCGGTGGAGGAAACCTACAGGCGTTTCGAGGCCGTGTTGCCCTATGGCGCGCGGATCGATCAGATCTCCAATCAGCCCGAGGTGGTGACGGAAGCCGTCGGCGAGTTCATGAAGGCGCTGGGCGAGGCGCTGGCCATCGTGCTGGTCGTGTCGTTCCTGTCCATCGGCTGGCGCGCGGGGCTCGTCATCGCCATCGCCATTCCGCTGACGCTGGCGGCCACATTCGCCATCATGTACGAACTGGGGATAGAGCTTCAGCGCATTTCGCTCGGCGCGCTCATCATCGCGCTCGGCCTGCTGGTGGACGATGCGATGATCGTCGTGGAACTGATGGAGCGCAAGCTGGAGGAGGGGCTCGTCAAGATCGAGGCGGCGAGCTTCGCCTATACCTCGACGGCGTTTCCGATGCTCACCGGCACGCTGATCACCACCGCCGGCTTCATCCCGGTCGGCTTCGCCGCGTCCACGGCGGGGGAATATGTGCGCTCGCTGTTCTATGTCGTCGGCATCGCGCTGGTGGTGTCGTGGTTCGTGGCGGTCTATTTCACGCCGTGGCTCGGCTACATGATCCTGAAGCAGCGCCATCACGCCGGCAACCATCACGACGTTTTCGACACGCGCTTCTATCGCCGCCTGCGGGGCGCCGTGAGCTGGGCCGTGCGCCACCGCCTCGTGGTGCTCGCGCTCACGCTCGTCGTTTTCGCGGCGAGCCTGTGGTCCTTCCAGTTCATTCCGAAGAACTTCTTCCCGCAATCCTCGCGGCCGGAAATCCTCGTCGACCTCTGGCTGCCGGAAGGCACCAGCATTCACGAGGTCGAAAGGCAGGCGAAGGCGCTCGAAGCCCGCATCATGAACGACGACGACAAGCGCTTCGTCGCCACCTATATCGGCGAGGGCGCCCCGCGCTTCTTCCTGCCGCTCGACCAGCAGCTTCGCAACCCGAATTTCGCGCAGCTCCTCGTCATGGCGAATGACGAGCCCGCCCGCGAGCGCCTGATCGCCAGGCTGCGCCGCATCCTCGCCGAGGATTTCCCGGACATTCGCGGCAAGGTCGACCGCCTCTTCCTCGGCCCGCCGACCGGCTGGCCGGTCCAGATGCGCGTCACCGGGCCAGACCGCGGCGAGGTGCGGCGCATCGCCGATCAGGTCAAGGCGCGTTTCCTCGCGCATCCGCAACTGGCCTCCGTGCATGACGACTGGCTGGAGCCCGTGACCGCGATGCGGCTCGTCGTGGATCAGGACCGCGCCCGCGCGCTCGGCGTGACTTCGCAGCGCATCCGCCAGATGCTGCAAGCGGGTATGTCCGGCGTGCCGCTCGGCGCTTTCCGCGATGGCGAGGAGACCGTCGCCGTGGTCGTGCGTGAGCCGGATGCCAGCCGGCGTCTGCTCTCGGCGGTGGAGTCGATCTACATCCCGACGGATTTCGGCGGCTTCGTGCCCCTGTCGCAGATGGCCAAGGTCGTGCCGGAACTGGAGCAGGGGATCGAATGGCGGCGCGACCGCCTGCCCACCATCACGGTGCGCGCCACCCTGCCGGACAGCGTGCAGCCCAACGATGTCGTGCTGAAGATGTATGCCGACATGCAGGATCTGCGCGACCGGCTGGAGCCCGGCTACCGGGTGGAGATACAGGGCGGCGCGGAGGATTCCGCCGAAAGCCAGGCGTCCATCGCCGCCAAGGCGCCGGTGATGATGGCCGTCATCATCGTGCTGCTCATGGTGCAGCTCCAGCATTTCGGCAAGGCCATGCTGGTGCTCGTCACCGGGCCGCTCGGCATCATCGGCGCGGCGGCGGCGCTTCTCGTCAGCGGCGCGCCGTTCGGCTTCGTCGCCATTCTCGGCGTGATCGCCCTGCTCGGCATCATCATGCGCAATTCGATCATTCTGGTCGACCAGATCGACCAGGACATCGCGGCGGGGATGGAGCGCTCCGAGGCCATCGTGGGCGCGGCCGTGCGGCGCTTTCGCCCCATCGTGCTGACGGCGATGACCGCCGTCCTCGCGCTCATCCCGATATCGCGCGGCGTGTTCTGGGGGCCGCTGGCCTATGCGATGATGGGCGGCATCCTGGTGGCCACCGTCCTGACGATCCTCGTGCTGCCGGCCGGCTACGCCCTGTTCTTCGGCAACAAGCGCAGGGAGCGCGAGCAGGCGGCGGCCGTCGCCGCCACGCAAAGCGAGGTGGCGGCGCGATGATGCGCCCGGCCCGCGGGGGCCGGGCCTGACGGCGCGACTTTACGGAGCACCGTTTTCCAGCATCTCCTGGAACGTCTTGCGCAGATCCCGCTTGAGGATCTTGCCCGCCGTGTTGCGGGGCAGCTCGGGCAGGAAGATGACGCGCTTGGGCAGCTTGAAGGGCGCGAGCAGCGGGCGCACATGGGCGACGAGATCTTCCTCCGTCGCCTGCGAGCCCTGCCGCAGCACCACGAGCGCCGTCACCGCCTCGATCCACTTGGGGTCGGGGAGGCCGACGACGGCGACTTCCAGTACCGCCGGGTGAGTGAACAGCGCTTCCTCGACCTCGCGGCTCGCCACGATGGTGCCGCCGGTCTTGATGATGTCCTTCACCCGGTCGACGACCGTGATGTAACCTTCCTCGTCGCGGATGCCGACGTCGCCCGAGTGGAACCAGCCGCCCTCGAACGCCTCCTTCGTTTCCTCCGGCTTGCCCCAGTAGCCGACGAGCAGTTGCGGCGAGCGGTGCACGATCTCGCCGGACACGCCGGGCGGCACGTCGTTCATGTCGGTGTCGACGATGCGGGTCTGCACGTTGTAGATCGGCCGTCCGGCGGAGGCGGGGCGCGCGTCGTGCTCCTCGGGACGCAGCACGGTCGCGAGCGGGCCGATCTCGCTCTGTCCGTAGCAGTTGAAGGTCTGCGCGCCGGGCAGGCGCTCGCGCAGCTCATGCAGCACCGGCACCGGCATGATCGATGCGCCGTAGAAGACCTGCTTCAGCGACGACAGGTCCCGCTTGTCGAAGTCCGGCGCGCGCAACAGGCTGATCCACACCGTCGGCGGCGCGAAGAACGAGGTGATGCGCTGTGCCTCGACAAGCTCCAGGCAGATCTCGGGCTTCGGCGTCTCGATGAGCACGGTGGTCGCGCCCACCAGCAGTTGCGGCATGGTGAAGACATGCATCTGCGCGGAATGGTACAGCGGCAGCGCCGCGAGCGCGCGGTCCGCCGCCCGGAAACCGAGTTCGATGATGCAGCTTTCGTATTCGGACAGCAGCGAGCGATGCGTCATCATCGCGCCCTTGGGGGCGGCCGTCGTGCCCGATGTGTAAAGGAGTTGCACGACGTCCGTGTCGTCGTTGGCGGCGCCGATATCGGACGCGATCGTCAGGCTCTCGTCGAGGGCGGTGGCCACGATGTCGAAATCGCCGCCGCCGGAAAGCGAGCCGATGACGGACAGCCCCACGATGTCGGCGACGGCCTCACGGGCCTTTTCGGCCAGGGCGGGATCGACGAAGAGGGCGCGCGCGCCGGACTGGTGAACGATGTAATGCAGTTCCCGCCCGACCAGCGCGTAGTTGATCGGCACATGGACCAGACCCGCGCGGGTGCAGGCCAGCCACAGGATGAGGAAGGCGTCGGAGTTGCGGCCGTAGGCCGCCACGCGGTCTCCGGGTTCGAGGCCCGCCGCGAGAAGCCGCGTCGCCACCCTGTCGAGCGCCCGGTCCAGCCCGGAAAAGCTCCATTGCCGGTCGCCGAAAATGAGCGCCGTCCGTTCCGGATAGCGGCCCACCGCGCGCTGGAATGCGTCGGAAATGGTGTTGCGTCGTGCGCGATCACCGATGTCCCGCACGGGCGACAATGCTGCACACATGGTTGGCCTCTCCCTGTCGTGGTTATCCCGCGCCATCCGGCGCGGGGATTGCCTTGTTCAAGCTGATATGGTCGAATATTCGGATATGATCCGCAAATATTATCGCGGTATGTCCATGCCGTAATAGGGTATGGCATGTCGGAATCGTGTTCATTGATTCTCGATTTCAGATATTGCGAGAAATCAGTTCTTTCATGATTTCGGTCGTGCCGCCGTAAATACGCTGCACGCGGCTGTCCGCGTAGAGGCGGGCGATGGGATATTCCAGCATGTAGCCGTAGCCGCCGAAGAGTTGCAGGCAGGTGTCCACGATGGCGCACTGCTTCTCGGTGGTCCACCATTTCGCCATGGCCGCGGTGGTGGCGTCGAGCCCGCCGTCGGCGAAACGGGCCACGCAATCCTCGACGAAGACGCGGCCGATGGCGGCTTCCGTCGCGCATTCCGCCAGCCGGAAGGCCGTGTTCTGAAAGGCGCGCACGGGGCGGCCGAAGGCCTCGCGCTCGCTCGTGTAGGTCTTCGCCAGCTCGATGGCGTAATCGATCGTCCCGATGGCGCCGATGGCGAGCATCAGGCGCTCATACGGCAGTTGCGCCATCAACTGGGCGAAGCCCGCGCCCTCCTGCGGGCCGATGAGGTTGCGGCGGGGGATACGGCAATCCTCGTAGAACAGTTCCGCCGTGTCCTGCGCCTTCTGGCCGATCTTGTCCAGGTTGCGCCCGCGCCGGAAGCCGGCGAGACCGTCCGTCTCCACGCCGATGAGCGACACGCCGCGCGCGCCGTCATCGCCCGTCCGCACCACGGTGACGATGAAATTCGCATTGATGCCGTTGGAGATGAAGATCTTCGAACCGGAGACGATGTAGTCGTCGCCCCCGGTCACGGCCCGCGCCCTGATCGCCTTCAGATCGGAGCCGGTGCCGGGCTCCGTCATGGCGATGGCGCCGACGAATTCGCCCGATGCCAGCTTCGGCAGCCAGCGGGCCTTTTGCTCGGGCGAGCCGTAGGCCAGCACGTAATGGGCCGCGATCAGATGGACATGCAGGCCGAAGCCCGTGATGCCCAGCCGGCCCAGCGCGTCGAAGATGACGGCGTCGTGGAAGATCGTTCCGCCGCTGCCGCCGTATTCCTCCGGCAGGGAGGCGCCGAGAATGCCGGCCTGCGCGGCTTTTTCCCAGAAGGCGCGCGGCACGATGCCCGCCTTCTCCCATTCTTCCTGATACGGCAGGTATTCCGCCGTCAGGAAGCGGACGATGCTTTCCTGAAGAAGGGCGAGTTCTTCGTTCCACCAGCCCGGTTTGCGTGTCATCGGTGTTCCTTGCCTGCCTTCCGAAACCGCAATCCGGTCACAGCCGCTCGAAGATGGCGGCGATGCCCTGTCCGCCGCCGATGCACATCGTCACCAGCGCATAGCGGCCCTTGATGCGTTGCAGTTCATAGATGGCCTTCGTGGTGATGATCGCGCCCGTCGCGCCCACCGGATGGCCGAGCGAGATGCCTGAACCGTTGGGATTCACCTTCGCGGGGTCGAAGCCGAGTTCCCGCGCCACCGCGCAAGCCTGTGCGGCGAAGGCTTCGTTCGATTCGATCACGTCGAGGTCGTCGACCTTGATGCCCGTCCGCTCCAGCACCTTGCGGGTGGCGGGGATGGGGCCGATGCCCATCAGTTCCGGCTCGACGCCCGCGTGCGCATAGCCGACGAGGCGGGCGAGCGGCACGAGGCCGTCGCGTTCGGCGCGGCCGGCTTCCGCCAGCACCACGGCCGCCGCCGCGTCGTTGATGCCGGAGGAATTGCCGGCCGTCACCGTGCCGTCCTTGCGAAACACCGGCTTCAGGCCCGCAAGGCTCTCCGCGGTGGTGTCGGCGCGCACATGCTCGTCGGTGTCGAAGACCGTGACGCCCTTGCGCGTGGCGATCTCGACCGGCGCGATCTGCTCGCGGAAATAGCCGGCCTCGATGGCGTGGGCCGCGCGCCGGTGGCTTTCGGCGGCCAGCGCATCCTGATCCTGCCGGCTGACGTGAAAGCGCTCCGCGACGTTCTCGGCCGTGATGCCCATGTGGATCTTGTGCCATGGGTCGTGCAGGATGCCGAGCATGTAGTCGATGCTGCGGCTGTCGCCCATTTTCGTGCCCCAGCGGGCGTCAAGGGCGAAGAACGGGCCGCGGCTCATCGATTCCGCGCCGCCGCCGATGGCGATGTCGGTATCGCCGAGCCGGATGGCCTGCGCGGCGGAAACGATGGCTTGCAGCCCGGAACCGCAGAGGCGGTTGACGTTGAAGGCCGGAACCTCCTTCGGCAGCCCGGAGTCGAGCGCCGCCACGCGGGCGAGGTAGGCGTCGTTGGGCTCCGTCGGGATGACGTTGCCGAACACGACATGTCCGACCTGATCGGGCGCGACCTTCGAGCGCTCCAGCGCCGCGCGCGTCGCCTCGGTGGCAAGGCGCGTCATCGGGACGTCCTTCAGGCTGCCGCCGAACGTGCCGATGGCGGTGCGGGCCGCACCGACGACGACGATTTCGCGAGTCATATCCTTCCTCCAGTTGCTTCCGTTATGCCGATGGCGGGCCGCGGCACGCATGCCGCCCCGTTTGCATGTCGTTTCGCTTGATGCTGTTTCGCTTGCATCCCGCGTCGCTTGCGCGTGCCGCCCTACCCGCGCGGCCGCGCGGGCATGCCCGTTGAAACAGGCCCTTGATGCAATGCAGCTTGGTATGGGGACTTCATGCGACCTCCCTTGCCGCCTTCTCGTTTCCCGGAAGGCGTCCTGATGTGCGGCGGATATGCAGGGCTTGCCAGACGCAGGCTTCGCTGTGATGCGCGTGATGTCTCACTCACGACAGGCCAGTTCGTATCCGCTTTATTTTGACATGCATATTAGCGAGCGGCGTCGAGATCGCAGATGACAGAGCTTGCCGAAATATATACATTTCCCGCCATATGAAACGTCACATGTCCGGCGGGCGAGCCGCCGACAAGGCCATGATCGAGAACTGTCGCGACCCCGGCGCCGAAACGCGCACCATTCCCATCCGCTTCATGACCGAGATGCTGGCCTGTGCGTCGCAGCGCGGACCGGTGGATACGGCGCGCGCGCTGGCGACGGTCGGCCTTCCGCCGGATCTGCTGGGACAGGAGGGCGCGCGCGTCACCGTGGCGCAGTTCGGGCAGCTCTACCGGTTTCTTGCCGGCACGCTCGACGACGAATGCCCCGGCTTCTTTTCCCGGCCCCTCTATGGCGGGACGTTCAAGTTTCTCTGTCTCAACCTGCTGAACGCCGACAATCTGCGCGTCGCGCTCTACCGGTTCGGCCAGTATTTTCGGCTGATGCTGGACGATCTGCGTTTCGAACTCGGCCGCGAGGATCATCTGGGCAAGATAACCATCGTCCAGCTTGCGCCGCCCGGCCCGCATCACGTGCTCGTCCACGAGGTGATGCTGATGCTGCTGCAAGGGGTGGCGTCCTGGCTGGTGGGGCGCAGGATACCGTTCTGCCGGGCGGAATTCGCCTTTCCCACGCCCGAATACGCATCCGAATACGTCAACATCTATCCCGCGCCGGTGTTTTTCGACTATCCGCGCACGACCTATTATCTCGAACTCGGCTATCTGGATCTGCCGATCCGGCAGAGCAAGTCGACGCTGGCGACCTTTCTGCGCAACGCGCCGATGGACTGGATTCAGGTCGCCGTCAACGAGAAGCGCATGACGCACCGCGTGCGCGATATCCTGAAGACGCAACTCGGCTTCGCCACGACCATCGAATGCGCCGCGCAGGGGTTGCATCTCTCCACCCGCACGCTGGCGCGCCGGCTGGAGGAGGAGGGCACGCATTTTCAGGCGGTCAAGGATGCGTTGCGCCGGGATGTGGCGATCGCCCAGATCCTCAACACCAGCATGTCCATCGCCAGCATCGGCGCCATGCTCGGCTTCGACGATCCCGCCGCCTTCAACCGCGCCTTCCGCAACTGGACGGGAAGCCCGCCGGGCAGCTACCGCAGGCGCGGCGTGAAGCCGCTGCCGGCCGACGACCCCGCAGCGGAGCGCGACTGACATTCCTCGCCAAAATACCGGCATTTTCGGCCATCCCCTTTTCGGGGCCGGCGTCTTCGTTCTACCTTGCGGCAAATCGTGATGCGCCCGCGTGACGACGCGCCGGCGCGAAACCTGTGCAATGAAAACATGATCGGGAGAAATGCATGACGGCCGGGGAGGCACGCGCTGAAGGCGCGCATGAACACGATATCGCCGTACTCTACGAGGCGCGCGACGGCGCGGCCTGGATCACCTTCAACCGTCCGGCGCAGCTCAATGCTTTCGACCTCGCGCTGGCGCAGGGCTTCCGCGAGGCGGTGACGCGGGCGCTTCGGGACGACGACGTGCGCGTCATCGTCGTGCGCGCCGCCGGGCGCAGCTTCAGCGCGGGCGGCGATCTCGGCTATCTGCAAGCGGCGCAGGACAAGCCCGGCGCGGCGCTCGCGCTGATCGAGCCCTTCCACGCCACGCTGGCCGATCTCGCCCGCACGCCGAAGATCGTGCTCGGCAGCCTCAAGGGCGCTGTCGCGGGCGGCGGCATGAGCCTGGCGCTCAATCTCGATCTGCTGATCGCGGCGGACAATACGGTGTTCAATTTCGCCTATGCCCGCATCGGCACCTCGCCCGACTGCGGCGGCTCGTGGGCGCTGCCGCGCCTCGTCGGCCTGCGGCGCGCGCTCGCCATCGCCTTGCTGTCGGAGAGCGTCGACGCAGGGGAGGCGCTGTCGCTCGGGCTCGTCAACAGCGTCGTGCCCCGCGAGGCGCTGGACGAGGAAACGGCGAAGCTCGCCGCCCGTCTGGCGCAGGGCGCGCCCCTCGCGCAAGGGAACATCAAGGCATTGCTGCGCGCTTCGCTCGACAACGGCTATGACGCCCAGCTCGCGCGCGAGGCCACGGGCTTCGCCGCCTGCGCGCGCACGCAGGACTTCGCGCAGGCGCTCGACGCCTTCATCGACAAACGCAAACCGGTCTTCCACGGCCGCTGACGCGCCGCGCGGGCATCGCGGACGACGGCACCACGAGAGGTTTCCATGGCTACGCAAATCGTATTTCCCACCGTGTTCGGCGTGGAGCGCGCCGGTATCCGCCGCGCCGCCGTGATCGGCGCGGGTTCCATGGGGGGCGGCATCGCCGCGCAATTCGCCAACGCGGGCATCCCCGTCGATCTTCTGGATATTCCGGGCGGGGAGGGCGCCTCCCGCCATGCGCCGGCGCAGACGGGCATCGAACGCCAGCTCAGGGCCGGCGGCTTCATGGACCCCGCCGTCGCCGCGCTGGTGCGCCCCGGCAACACGGAAGACGATCTCGCGCGCCTTGCGGATGCGGACTGGATCGTCGAGGCCATCATCGAGGACCCGGACGCCAAGCGCGCCCTGTATGCCCGCATCGATACCGTGCGCAAGCCGGGCTCCATCGTGTCCTCGAACACCTCGACCATTCCGCGCGCCGCGCTGGTCGAGGGGGCGGGCGAGCGTTTCCGCGCCGATTTCGTCATCACCCACTTCTTCAACCCGCCGCGCGTGATGCGTCTCGTGGAGCTTGTGTCGACGGCGGAGAACGATTCCGCCGTCGTCGAACGCGCGCGGCTGGCCTGCGAGACCGTGCTCGGCAAAGCGGTGGTCGACTGCAACGACACGCCCGGCTTCATCGCCAACCGTATCGGCTGCTACTGGATGGCGGTCGGCGTGCTGGAGGCACTGCGCCTCGGCGTGACGCCCGAGGAGGCGGATGCTGTCGCGGTGGCGCTGGGCGCGCCGAAAACCGGCGTGTTCGGCCTGCTCGATCTCGTCGGCATCGATCTCGTGCCCCATGTCTGGGGCAGCCTGCTGAAGGCCCTGCCGCCTGAAGACGGCGCCCATGCCTTTGACCTGCCGGCCGATGGCCTCATCCGCACGCTGATCGGGCGGGGGCTGTTCGGCCGCAAGGCGAAGGCCGGTTTCTACCGACTCGCGGCGGACAGGTCGCGCGAGGTGTTCGATCCCGCCTCCGGCGACTACCGGCCCGAGCGGCCGTTCGACCCCGAAAGCCTGCCCGGCGGCGGGCGCGACGTGGCGGCGCTGGTGGCGGACGACGGCAGGCTCGGCCGCTATGCGTGGAGCGTGCTGTCGCACCTCGTCGCCTACACGGGCGCCTGCGCGCCCGAGATCGCCGCCGACACCGCCGCCGTCGACACCGCCATCGCGCTCGGCTACGCATGGCGCGACGGCCCCTTCGCGCTGGCGCAGAAGGCGGGCCTCGCCGACATCGTCGCGCGTCTGGAGCGGGAAGGGCGCGCGGTTCCCCCGCTGCTGCGGCATGCGCATGCGGCGCAAGGCTTCTTCAACGCCGCCGGCGCGCCCTTGCTGTCGGACGGGCAGGGCTACCGCGCGCAGGCGGATGCGGCGTCCGGCGTGATCCGCCTCGCGGCCGTGAAGGCGGCGGGCAAGACGATCGCCGGCAACGAGGCTGCGTCCCTGTACGATCTCGGCGACGGTGTCGCCTGTTTCGAGATCCACACCAAGCTCAACAGCCTCGCCGCCGGCGTGTTCGATCTCATCGAGGAAGCGCTGGCGCGCGCGGGCAAGGATTTCAGCGCCCTCGTCATCGGCAACGACGATCCGCGCGCCTTTTCAGCCGGCGCGGACCTCGCATTCATCGCCGCGCTGGTGGAGCGGCAGGACTGGCGCGCGCTGGAAGCCTATATCGCGCGCGGGCAGGCGCTCTACCTGCAACTGAAATACGCGCCGTTTCCCGTGGTCGCGGCCGCGCACGGCTTTGCGCTGGGCGGCGGATGCGAGCTGACGCTGCATGCGGACACCGTCGTTTCCCATGCGGAACTCACCATCGGATTGCCGGAGTTCAAGGTCGGCATCATCCCTGCCTGGGGCGGCACGACGCAACTGCTCGTGCGCGCGCAGGCGGGGCGCGCGGGCGATGCCGTGTCAGCGGCGCGGCGGGCTTTCGACATCGTGACGGCGGCGGAAACGTCGCAATCCGCGCGGCACGCCTTTTCGCTCGGCCTGCTGCGGGCCGGCGACGGGATCGTGATGAACCGCGATCTGCTGCTCGCCGCCGCTGCGCGCCGGGCGGCCGAACTGCGCGAGGCAGGCTATCGTCCGCCGGAGAAGGCGGCGATCGAACTGGCGGGCAAGGCCGGCTACGAGCATCTCGTGGAAATCGCCCGCGACAAGCGGGACGCGAATGTTTTCACGCAGACCGACGTCGCCATTGCCGAGTCGCTGGCGCGGGTGCTGACGGGTGGCGCGGATGCGGCTGCCGGCGGCGCGCAGACCGAGGAAGCCGCCATGCGGCGCGAGCTGGAAGCACTGCTCGATCTTGCCGCCAAACCGGAAACGCAGGAGCGCATCCGGCATGTGCTCGCCACCGGCAAACACCTGCGCAACTGACTTGCCAGCGGACTTGCCAGCGGACTTGCCAACAGACTTTTCAGCGGACTTGCATTGAACAATGCCGATGGCCGATGAGAATGACTCATTGGCCATCGGCGAGGCATGCCATCTCTTACCCGGTTGCGGACGAGGTGCGGGAGAGGCGGGACCGGCGGATATAGAACACGCCGTAGGCCAGGCCGATGATCGCGGCGAGCGTCGACGCCAGCAGCACGCCGAGCTTGGCGGCGCCGAGCAGGCCCGCATCCGTGAAGGCGAGATTGGCGATGAAGATCGACATGGTGAAGCCGATGCCCGCGAGCAGGCCCATCAGCAGCACGCCCGCCCATGTGACCTGCGGCGGCAGGTTGCAGATGCCGAGCCGCACGGCGCCCCAGCTCGCCAGCATGATGCCGAGCGGCTTGCCGACGACCAGCGCCGCGATGACGCCGAACATCACATGACCCGCGCCGGCATGCGCGATATCGATGTCGTCGAGGGTCACGCCCGCGTTCGCCAGCGCGAACAGCGGCATGATGCCGAAAGCGACCCAGGGGTGCAGCGCCGATCCGATCCGCGTCACCGGCGCCAGCAGTTCGCGCTGGGCCAGGCGCAGCTCACGCAGCGGCCGGCTCATGGCGGCCGCATCGCGGCCTGACGCCCCGGCGATATCGAGACATTCGCGCACCGCCCGCGCCGCCGCATCGAGCGGCGCCTCGTCGGCGCGTCCGGGAAGCACCGGCGTCAGCAGGCCGAGCACGACGCCGGCGAGCGTCGGATGCGCGCCCGTCTGCAACAGCCCGATCCAGACGATCGCGCCCGGCGCGACATAGGCGAAGGCGTTGCCGATCCCGATTCGCTGCAAGCCGATGACGGCGATGATCCCGAGCAGCGCGACGAGCAGGCCGCTGAAGTCGAGCCCGCCGGAATAGAACAGCGCGATGATGAGCACCGCCACGACATCATCGATGATGGCCAGCGCCAGCAGCAGGATGCGCACATTGCCGGGAATGGATTTCCCCAGGATCGCCAGCACGCCGACGGCGAAGGCGATGTCGGTTGCCGTCGGCACCGCCCAGCCGTTGAGGAGCGGCGGGCGGCCGTTGATCGTCGCGTAGATGAGGGCCGGCATCAGCACCCCGCCGAGCGCGGCGATGACGGGAAGCGCCGCGAGCTTGAGATTCGCCAGCGCGCCGTCGTGGATTTCCCGCCGGATCTCCATGCCCACGACGAGGAAGAAGACGGTCATCAACGCATCGTTGATCCAGAAATGCAGGCTTCTGGTAAAGACGAAATCGCCGAAACCGAAAGTGACGGGCGCATGCCAGAAATCATGATAGCCGTGCGCCCACGGCGAATTGGCCCAGATCAGCGCGCCGGCCGCGGCTACGAGCAGGACCACGCCGCTCACCGCCTCGATATGCATGAAGCGCTCGACGGAGCGCATGGCCCGCCGGGCGACGATCTGGGCGCGGGTCGGCGGACGGTGGGTATGGAAACGGCTCATGGCACAGGTTCTCCTGTGCTGGCGGCCCGACCAACACGACAAACCTGCCACCCGGACCCTTGCCGACATGACACCCGACCGTAAATCTAGCCGCTCGCAACTGATTCGCCCACGCCGAAAATGCGCCGGCGCGTCCGCGTCTGGACGGGACGGTGCACAGCCCATATCGTGAGCGCCGGACGTCGGGGAACGTGAACGGCAACGGCAAGAATTTTTCGGGGGAAACCGGTGAACCTGAGGCAGCAGATCCTGGCGCTGGCCATCGTGCCGCTCGTGGTCGCCATTCTCGCGATCACGGCGCTGATCACCTGGCAGTCGACCAACCTCGTGCGCTCCAGCATCGACACGTTCGAGCGCAACATGCTGGCGGCCAAGCAGACGGAGCTTCTCAACCTCACCAACCTCGCCCTTTCGGCCATCAACGACATCTACGTCAGCGCCGGCCCGGACGACGAGGCGGCGAAGGAAAAGGTCCGCGATATCCTGACCGCGCTCGACTATGGCGAAGACGGCTACTTCTTCGTCTACGATTACGGCGGCACCAGCATCGCCCATCCCCGGCAGACCTTCCGTCCCGGCCGGAACTGGATCGACCTGACCGATCCCGACGGCAACAAGGTCATCGCCAGCCTGATCGAGAAGGCGCGCGAGGGCGGCGGGCTGTTCCAGTACAAATGGGAGAAGCCTTCCGCCAGCGCGACCGCCGACAAGCTCTCCTTCGCGGTCGGCCTCGACAAATGGGGCTGGATGCTGGGAACGGGGGTCTATCTCGACGATGTTTTCGCCCAGACGGCGGCCGCCAACGCCGACTTGCGCGGCAGCATCGGGCGCACGTTCTTCATCGTGGCGATCATCGCCGTGCCGGCGGTGCTGGTCGTCTTCGCCACCTGCATGCTGATCAACCTGCACGAGCGCCGGCTCGCCGACGGCAAGCTGAAGAAACTGACCCAGCGCATCATCGACACGCAGGAGGAGGAACGCTCCCGTGTCGCGCGCGAGCTGCATGACGGCATCTCGCAGAATCTCGTCGGCGTGCGCTACGCGATCGATCTGGCCCGGCGCAAGGTCGACCATGATAACGTCGAGGCGGTCAACGCCATCGAGCGGGGCGCGGGCGCCCTCAACGACGCCATCAAGGAGGTGCGCCGCATGTCGCACGAACTGCGCCCCCGCGTGCTCGACGACCTCGGCCTGACGGCGGCGCTGGAGGCGCTGGTGCACAACTTTTCCGAGCGGAACAACGTCGAGACCACCCTCGAATCGGTCGCCTTCAAGAACCGTCTGGTGCCCGAGGCGAAGATCGCGCTCTATCGGGTAGCGCAGGAGGCGCTGACCAACATCGAGCGCCATGCCAATGCCACCAGGGTGACGGTGCGCTTCTCCAGCACGTCGCAGCCGGAAACCGGCGGCGGCCCGGCGCGCGGGCGCGTGCGGATGGACATCATCGACAACGGGCGCGGCTTCCCGGCGGCGGGGTCTCAAGCCGCGGGCCTCGGGCTGCGCAACATGCAGGAGCGGATGGCGCATTTCGGCGGCTACATCGAGGTCGACAGTTCGCCCAAGGGAACGCGGCTGACGGCGGTGCTGCCGCGCTCCGCGCTGATCGGCCAGCACAATCTGGCGGAGGCGGCCTGATGCCCGGTACACCCGCCACGACGGTGCTGCTCATCGACAATCATCCGCTGGTGCTGGACGGCCTGCGCTCCATCCTCGAAACCTACGACCACATCGCGGTGGTGGGCACCGCCCCGCTGGCGGCGGAAGGGCTGGAGATCGCCGTCCGCACCCGGCCGGCCGTCATCCTGATGGATATCAACATGCCCCGGATGAACGGCATCGACGCCATCGAGCTGTTCAAGGAGCGGGTGCCGGAATGCCGGCTGCTGATGCTGTCGATGCACGACAGCCGGGAATATATCTCGACCTCGGTCATGTACGGCGCCTCGGGCTACATCCTCAAGGATGTATCGACGGAGGAGATCGTCGCCGCCATCGATGCGGTCGCGGCCGGCGGCACCTATTTTTCCGCCGGCGTGCGGGAAGCACTGCTCGAACGCCAGACGCCGCAGACGCAGACGAACGCGCTGACCACCCGCGAGCAGGACGTTCTCCTGCTCATCGCGCAGGGCGTAAGCAACCGCGATGCAGCACGCGCGCTTGATATTTCGGAAAGAACGGTGGAAACCCATCGCAAGAACATCAAGAAGAAGCTCGGCATCGCGACGACCGCCGGGCTCACGCGTTACGCCATCGACAACGGACTGATCGGCCGCGGGCGCCCGGCCTGATCGGTCGCAGGCGCTCAGGCGCCTTTCTGGGACGGATTCTAGCCAATGACGGAAATCTTTCTGCTGCTTGCGGGCATCTTGAGCGGCGCGGTCAACGCGCTGGCCGGCGGCGGTTCGTTCATCCTGCTGCCCGCGCTCATGTTCGCGGGCGTGCCGCCGGTGCTCGCCAACGCCTCCAACACCTATGCGGCGATGCCGGGCTATATGAGCGGCGCGGCGGGGTTCTGGAAGTCGATCATCCGCTATCGCGAGCGGCTCATCGCCTATTCCGTCGTCTCCGTCATCTTCGGCTATCTCGGGGCGGAGCTGCTGCTCGTCGTTTCCGACGAGCAGTTCGCCGCGATCGTGCCGTGGCTGATGTTGATCGCCGTGTTGCTCTTTGCCTTCGGCGGCCGGGCGGCGGCGTTCATGCAGTCGCTCTCGTCGAACCGTCCGGGCGCCAGAACGGCCGGCGCCGTGGCGCTGTGGGTGTTTCTGGCGGCGGTGTGCGCCTATGGCGGGTTCTTCAATGCCGGGCTCGGCATCCTGCTGCTCGCCTTCCTCGCCACCGCGGGCCTGACGGACATTCATGCGATGAACGGGCTGAAGCTGTGGATTTCGGCGCTCATCGCGCTCGTGGCCGTCATCCGCTTCGCGGCGAGCGGCGCGATCGACTGGTACAACGGCTCGATCGCGCTGCTCGGCGTGACGGCGGGCGGATATCTGGCCGCGCGCTACGCCTATCTTATCCCCGCGAAAGCGCTGCGCATCGCCATCATCGTCTACGGCGTGACGATGACGGGCTATTTCTTCTGGAAGGTGCCGGGCTGAAAAAAAGGAGGGCGGTTGCGCCGCCCTCCGGTCTTCGCTCTCCGCTGCCGATCCGGGGTCAGCGGCCCGCGGCCTGCGCGGCGAACACGTAGCTGTCGTAGGTGTATTCGGCGACGCGGAACCACTCGAAGCCTTCGTCGCGGAACTGCTTCCACGCCGGGTAGATCTTCGCCCAGGCGGGATGCTTGCTGCCGTATTCGGCGTAAAGCTCGAAGGCGGTCTTGTAGGCGGCGTCCAGCACGTCGCGCGGCAGCGGGCGCAATTGCGTGCCCTTGCCGACGAGCGAACGGATCGCCGTCTTGTTTTTCACGTCGTAGAGCGACTGCATGTTGATGTTGGCGGCCTTGAACGAGGCTTCGAGCGCGGCCTTGTAGAAGTCCGGCAGCTTTTCCCATTCGCCTTTGTTGATGTAGAAGTGGATGGTCAGGCCGCCTTCCCAGTAGGCGGGATAGTAGTAATACGGCGCGATCTGGTAGAAGCCGAGCTTCTCGTCGTCGTAGGGGCCGACCCACTCGGCCGCGTCGATGGTGCCGCGCTCGAGCGCCGGGTAGATATCGCCGCCGGGCAACTGCTGCGGCACCACGCCGAGGCGCGACATCACCTCGCCGGCGACGCCCGCGATGCGCATCTTGACGCCCTTGAGGTCGGCAAGGCTCTTGATTTCCTTGCGGAACCAGCCGCCCATCTGCGCGCCGGTCGCGCCGCCCGGCCGGCCGATGATGTTGTAGGCCGACAGGAACTCGTCATACGCCTCGTTGCCGCCGCCGTGGTAGAGCCAGGCGTTTTGCAGGCGCGAGTTGAGCCCGAAGGGGATGGCCGAGCCGATGGCGAACGTCGGGTCCTTGCCGGTAAAGTAGTAGCCGCAGGTGTGCGCGATCTCGACCGTGTTGTTCTGCACGGCGTCGATGGCCTGCGGGCCGGGCACGATTTCGCCGGCCTGGAACACCTGGATCTGGAACTTGCCCTGGGTGATGGCCGAGAGGGTCTGCGCCGCCACCACCGCGCCGCCGTAGATGGTGTCGAGGTTGTTCGGAAAGCCCGAGGTGAGCCGCCAGCGGATGCTCGGCAGCTCCTGGGCGACGGCCGGCGCCGAAAAGGCGGTGGCGGCGGCAGCCGCCGCGCCGGCGCCGGTCAGCGCGGTTTTCGACAGGAAGCCTCTGCGATCGATTGCGTTGGTCATGGTTTCCTCCACGAAGTTATCATGCTGGATCGATACCGGCCGGGGCGATGTCGGCGGGGCGGGCGCTGCCGCCGCCGCGTCCCTCATCGTCCCGGCGGCCGTTCAGTTGGGGGCGTCCGCGGGTTTCGCCCCGAACGCCGGCGGCGGCGGGAAGGCCGGCGCCGAACTCTCCGGCGCCGGGGGAGCGCCGAATGACGGGGCCGGCGGCGCGCCGAAGGGGGCCGCCGGCGTGTCGAACGGGTTCTCGCCGCCCGCGCCGGGCATGGGCACGTTGAGCTGGATGGTCGCCGGATCGAAGGTCCGCTCGCCCGCCTTGTAATGCATGACGAGCTGCGGGAAGGCCACCACGACCGCGACCATGGCGAGCTGGATGATGAGGAACGGTATCGCCCCCATGTAGATCTGCATCGATGTCACGGGCTGGATGGTCGCCCCTGTCACCCTGTCCCTGTAGGCGCGCACCGGAGCCACCGAGCGCAGGAAGTACAGCGAGAAGCCGAACGGCGGATGCATGAACGACGTCTGCATGTTGATGGCGAGCATCACGCCGAACCAGATCAGGTCGACGCCGAGGCTGTCGGCCACGGGCGCCAGCAGCGGGATGATGATGAATGCCAGCTCGAAATAGTCAAGGAAGAAGGCGAGGAAGAAGACCAGCAGGTTGGCGAGGATCAGGAAGCCGATCACCCCGCCGGGCACCGACGTCATCAGGTGCTCGACCCAGACGTGGCCGTTGACGCCGTAGAACGCCAGCGAGAACACGCGCGCGCCGAGCAGGATGAACATCACGAAGGCCGACAGCCTGGCCGTGGCGTGCAGCGATTGGCGCAGCAGCGACACGTTGAGCTTGCGGTTGAACGCGGCGAGGATCAGCGCGCCCGTCGCGCCCATGGCGCCGCCTTCCGTCGGCGTGGCGATGCCGAGGAAGATCGTCCCCAGCACGAGGAAGATCAGCACCAGCGGCGGCACCAGCGAGGTGATCACCTTCTGCAACAGCTTCCAGCCGTGCAGGGTGCGCGCCTCCTTCGGCAGGGCCGGCAGCTTCTGCGGGCTGAGAATGGACACGACGATGATGTAGAGGGTGTAGATGCCCACCAGGATCAGGGCGGGGAAGAGCGCGCCCTTGTACATGTCGCCGACGGAGCGGCCGAGCTGATCGGCGAGGATGATCAGCACGAGGCTCGGCGGCACGATCTGCGCCAGCGTGCCCGAGGCCGCGATCGTGCCGGCGGCGACCCTGCGGTCATAGCCGTAGCGCAGCATGATCGGCAGCGAGATGAGGCCCATGGAGATCACCGACGCGGCGACGACGCCCGTCGTGGCGGCGAGGATCGCGCCGACGAAGATCACCGCGAAGGCGAGGCCGCCGCGCACCGGGCCGAACAGTTGGCCGATGGTGTCGAGCAGGTCCTCCGCCATGCCGCTCTTTTCGAGGATGAGCCCCATGAAGGTGAAGAAGGGGATGGCGAGCAGCGTCTCGTTGGACATCTGCCCGAAAATGCGGTCCGGGATCGCCCCGAACAGGTTGATCGGCAGCAGGCCGAGCTCGATGCCGATAAAGCCGAACGCGAACCCCACGAACGCCAGTGCGAAAGCCACCGGATAGCCCAGCAGCAGCACGACGATCAGCGAGGCGAACATGATCGGCGCGAGATTTTCCGAAATGATTGCGATCACGACAGGTCTCCGGCGCGCCGTTATTGGGATTGGAGGGCGGCTGCTTCGGCATCCGCCAGCAGGACGGGATCGGGGATATCGCCGCGCAGGATGGCGATCCGCTTGATCAGCTCCGACACGCCCTGAAGGGCGAGAAGCGAGAAGCCCAGCGGCATCAGCGCCCAGACCGGCCAGAGGATGAGACCGCCGGTGTTGTTGGAGACCTCGCCCGAAGCGAATTTGGCCAGCACGATGGGCCAGGACAGGTAGACCGTGATGAGGCAGAACGGAAGCAGGAAGAACAGGGTGCCGAATATTTCAATCCACAACTGGCCGCGCCGCGGCAGCTTGCCGTAGAGCAGATCGACCTTGACGTGCTCGTTGTTGAGCAGAGTGTAGGCCGCCGCCAGCAGGAAAACCGCCGAGAACAGATACCACTGCGCTTCGAGCCAGGCATTGGAACTGAGCGAGAACGCCTTGCGGGCGACGGCGTTGACGGAGCTGATCAATACCGCAGCCAGCATCAGCCAGGATACGGTTTTGCCCACGAATGTATTCAGGGAATCTATGGCACGCGACAATGACAGGAGTAATGCCATTCTTGCTTCCTCCCCCGCCTTGAAGGCGGTTTGGTATATTGTGACAAAGCCATCGTTTGCAGGCCGATCATTGTCGGCGAACGATTGATCCTCATTATTTCATGTCCGCAGGCGCCACAATAAATCTGCGCGCGGATTGTGATATCCGCTACGTAGAACTGGGTAGAACGGAAAGCGGGCCTGCCCCGGGCAATCCGGCCCCGGGCGACGGCGAGAGCGGCCGGCTGCCGATGGCGTCGATCATGATCTTGTCGGAAAACGGCGGGGTCAACCGCCCGCGCCGCTTTTTCCATAGACGGCGGGGCGGGCGCCGAATCAAATTTCATTGAAGCGCAGGAGCGCCGTATCCGTTCGATCCGGCGCGTTTTCCTCACGCAAGCCGTTATCTGCCTGCGAGAACCTGATTTCGTGCTCCAGAAGCCAGCGTTTACGGTTGAGCCCGCCGGCATAGCCGGTGAGCGCGCCGCTCTTGCCCACGACGCGGTGGCACGGCACGACGATCTGGAACGGATTGTTGTGATTGGCGCTCCCCACGGCCCGCGCGGCCCTGGGATTGCCGACCCGTGCGGCCTGTCCGGCATAGGTGGCGGGACGTCCCGCCGGGATCTCGCGCAAGGCCGCCCAGGCGCGGTTCTGGAAATCGGTGCCGCCGAAAACAACCGGCAGCGTATCGATCGCGGCGAGATCGCCGGCGAAATACCGCTCGATCGCCGCCGCCACGGATGGCGGAGCGCCGCCGGGGCTCAGGCCGTAGCCGGCCCGGCCCAGCCGACGCCGGAGCAGGCGGTGAAGCCGCTCCTCGATATCCGCGTATTCACAGGCGTGAAGGCGTCCCCCGGCGTCGGAAACCAGCAGCAGGTCTCCGACGGGTGTTTCCATCCGGCCGCGTATCAGATCAATTCGCATCGTGAAAGATGATCCCGAGTGTGTGGCGCATTCCCGAGCGGATGCGGCTGACGCCGTGGCGCAGGTTGACGCGATAGGAGCCCTTCGCTCCCCGCACGGGCCTGTTATGGACCGCGAAAACCACGGCGTCTCCCTGCGCGAGCGGCACGACCTCGGCGCGGCTTTGCATCCGCGGACGCTGCTCCGTCAACACGAACTCGCCGCCGGTAAAATCCCGGCCGGGTTCGGACAGGAGAAAGGCCGCCTGAAGCGGAAAGGCGAGGTCGCCGTAAAGATCCTGATGCAGACAGTTGAAGTCGCCCGAAACATATTGCAACAGCAGCGGCGTCGGCCGATTCTGGCCCGCAGCGTGGCATTGTCCGAGAAAGCCGGCATGGTCTTCGGGATAACGCCGATCGACGCCCATGCGCTCGCACCAGTCGTTGGCGATGCCGGCGAGATGCGGATAGAGCGCGGTTCGCAAGCCGCCGACGACATCCGGCAGCGGATATTTGAAGTAGCGATACTCGCCCTTGCCGAAACCGTGCCGCGCCATGTGGACATGACTGCGGAAATGCCTCTCGTGCGGATAGAGCGCCGCGAGCCCGTCGCATTCTCCGGGTGACAGAACGCCTTTCAGCACCGCGCAGCCATGGTCGTTCATTTCTTGAGCGAAAGCGCTCCAGTCACGGCCGGCAAGCCGCCTGCCGGCGGCGGAGACGGCCTCTTGCGCCGGAATGCGGCCGCTCGCGGCGCTCATGCCTGCGTCTCCTTGTCGAGCAGGGCGCGCTTGCGCTCCACGCCCCAGCGATAACCGGAGAGCGCGCCGTCGTTGCGCACCACGCGGTGGCAGGGAATGGCCACGGCGATGTGGTTGGCGCCGCAAGCCTGCGCCACGGCGCGGAACGCCTTCGGCTCGCCGATGCGCCGCGCGATGTCGGCGTAGGAGACCGTCTGTCCCGCCGGCACCTGCCGCAGGGCCTGCCATACGCGCTGTTGAAACGCGGTGCCGCGGATGTCGAGCGGGAGATCGAGGCCGATCCGCGGCGCCTCGACGAAGCCGACCACCTGAGCGACGAGCTTTTCGAATCCCGCATCGCCGCCGATGATATTGGCTCGCGGGAAGCGGTCCTGAAGATCGCGCACCAGCGCATCCGGGTCGTCGCCGAGCGTGATGGCGCAAATGCCCTTGTCGCTTTGCGCCACAAGGATGGCCCCCAGCGAGCATTGCCCCACGGCAAAGCGGATGTCGGCGTTCCTGCCGCCGTTCCTGTAGGCGGTGGGCGTCATGCCAAGCACCTCGTTCGATTGCTCGTAAAAGCGGCTGTTGGCGTTGAAGCCTGCGCCGTAGATCGCGCCGGCGATGCTGTCGTCCCGCGCCAGAAGCTCGTCCCTGACCTTGCGCGCCCGGTGCGCCGCCGCCCAGCGCCTCGGTGTGAGTCCTGTGATCGCCTTGAATTGCCGATGAAAATGGAAACGACTCATACCCATCCGTTCGGCGAGATCATCGAGCTTCGGCAGCGCGTCGGAAGCCTCTATCAGCCGGCAGGCTTCCGCGACGATCGCCGCATTGGCCTGTGCGGGCGATTGTCCCGCGGGGTTGCAGCGCAAGCACGGTCGAAAACCCGCCGCTTCCGCATCGGCAAATGAGGCGTAAAAGGTGACGTTGGCGGGCTTCGCGGTGCGGGAAGGACAGGAGGGCCGGCAATAGACGCCCGTGGTCTTCACTGCATAGACGAACGCTCCGTCGGCATCCGCGTCGCGTGCGATCACGCTTTGCCAGCGCGGGTCCTGCTCTGTCAATACTCTTGCCTCAGACATGGCGTTTGCAGACATGGCGTTTGCGCCCCGGTCAATGATGTTGACGACAATATAATGCAGGGCGTCGGCGGGCTCACCCCGTTCCTTGCTTTCAAATTCGCGGTCGGGGCGGATTTCGGGAACAATGTCGGGAAGGCGACGTTGCTTCTTCCGTAGTCGTCCGAATTTGACGAGGAGGAAGGATCATGCCCGCGCGATCAAGAGCCCAGCAGAAAGCGGCCGGCGCCGCCCTCTCGGCGAAGCGCGACAGCCGCGAGAAGCGCCGGTTGAAGGGCGCATCGAAAGAGATGTTCGAGTCGATGACCGAAAAGGAACTGCGCGATCTGGCTTCGACAAAACACAAGGGGAAGCCCGAACACGTCTCCAAATCGTAGATCGGCCGCATTTCCAGCGCTGCCATGCGGATGGGCCGTGTGCGGGTGAAACCGCCGGGCCGGTTACTTGTTTTCGGCCTCGTCCTTGATGCCGGCGGCTACCTGCAATTTTCGCAAGATCCACAGAATGGCCACACCCAGCCCGGACGCCAGCAGGGCCAGCGGCCACAGCCCGAGGCCCGCCGAAAGGCCGATCGCGCCGGCAAGCCACATGCTGGCCCCGGTCGTGAGGCCCTTCACGTCGCCTCTGGAATAGACGACGACGCCCGCGGCCAGGAACGCGACGCCGGCCGTGACGGCCTCGACCAACCGGATCGGGTCCATGCGCGCGGCATCGCTCGACGAATGCAGTTCGTTCATCATTTCGAGCGTCACGATGCAGAGTATCGCCGCGGCCACGCCGATCAGCATGTTGGTGCGCAATCCGGCCTCGATCCGGTGAAGTTCCCGTTCGAGGCCGATCAGCCCGGAGAGGACCGCGGCTCCAAGCAGGCGCACGAACACGACCTCCAGCGGTATGGTCATCGACATCGACAACTCCTGAAGCAATGTTTCCTGCATGTCCTGTCCCTCGGAGCGGCCCGTCATGATCCATCCGGTACTGAACGCCGTGTGCGTGGCGAGTGTTCCCGTCCGGCGCGATTGCGTGAGCGGACGGGCCGGAATGGGAACAGTTTCGGCAGAGGGGCGTTACCGGGAGCATGGCAAGCACGGAGGCACACCATGGCGGACTCGACGGACGACCGGAATCCCCGGCCCGAGGAAAAGCAGGAGGTCCTGCCCGCGACCAGGACGCGCCCCGGAGGCGTGGGACGCACGGTGTTCTACATACTGGTGGCGAGCCTGATCCTGGTTGCGATCGCTTGGTTGGCGCTTGAAATGTGGGCATATGGCGGCGCGGCGGGATCTTGAGAAATGACGGCGGGTTTGGCGACGGGGGGCAGAAAGGTTACGCTGAAGAAAAGACAGTGGAAGAGGCCCGCACGATGAACAACCTGGACCTTGGCGTGGTCGGCAACAGCACCGTCGCGGCGCTTGTCGACAATCAGGCGAGCCTTGTCTGGATGTGCTATCCTCAGCTCGATGGCGATCCGGTGTTCCATTCCCTCCTCGGCACGGCCGCGCATGGCGGCGGTGCTTTCGACATCGCGCTCGAGGGGCTGAGCGCGAGCCGCCAGTCCTACGCCCACAACACCGCCATCCTCGAAACCGTGCTGGAATCGGAGGACGGCGGGCGCGTGCGCGTCACGGATTTCGTTCCGCGCTTCAGGAGCCGCGGCCGCATATATCGTCCCGCGATGGTGGTGCGCAGGATCGAGCCGCTCGCCGGCACGCCCCGCATCACGCTGCGCGTCCGCCCTTCGGGAGACTACGGGCGGCTGCCGGCGGAGGTGACGCGCGGCTCCAACCATGTCCGCTATATCGTCGGGCGGCAGGTGCTGCGCCTGACAACCGACGCCTCGCCCGGCCTGATCGTCAACGAGGTGCCTTTCATTCTGGAGCGCACGCTGACCTGCCTGCTGGGGCCGGACGAGATTCCCTCCGAGGCGCCGGGTATTCTCGGCGCGCGCTTTCACGACGAAACGGCGCGCTACTGGCGCGAATGGGTGCGCTATCTCGCCATTCCGTTCGAATGGCAGGACGTCGTCATCCGCGCCGCGATCACGCTGCGCCTGTGCGCGCTGGAGGAGACGGGCGGCATCGTCGCCGCGCTCACGACCTCGATCCCGGAATTCGGCGCGTCGGGCCGCACCTGGGATTACCGCTACTGCTGGCTGCGCGATTCCTTCTTCACGGTCCGCGCGCTCAACCGGCTCGGCGCCACCCTCACCATGGAAGACTATATCGGCTATGTCACCAATGTCGTGACGCGCAACGGCGAGCGCGAGTTGCAGCCGTTGTTCGGGCTCCAGTTCGAGGCACGGATACCGGAGGAAGTTATCGAGGGTCTGCCGGGCTACCGGGGTTACGGGCCGGTGCGGCATGGCAATGCCGCCTACATGCAGCACCAGAACGACGGCTACGGGTCCGTGATCCTGGCCATCGCGCAATGCTTCTTCGACGAGCGTCTCCAGCGTCGCGGCGACCTTGCCCTGTTCGAGCGGCTCGAGGCGCTCGGCCACCGGGCGGTGGCGGTATGGAACACGCCGGACGCCGGATTGTGGGAGTTTCGCGCGCTCGCCCATGTTCACACGCATTCGGCCGCGATGTGCTGGGCGGCCTGCGACCGGCTGGCGCGCATCGCGCTGAGGCTCGATCTCGCGGACCGCGCGGCGTTCTGGCGCGAGCACGCGGACGCCATCCGCGAGGAAATATTCGCGAATGCGTGGAACAATGAGCTGCCCAGCTTCGTTTCCTGCTTCGGTGGGAATGATGTCGATGCGAGCCTGCTGCTGCTCGCCGATATCGGACTCATACGCGCCGACGATCCACGTTTTCGCTCCACCGTCGAGGCCATCGGGCAGCGGCTGAAGCGCGGATCGCATCTTTTCCGCTATGCGGGCGAAGATGATTTCGGTGTACCCGAGACGGCGTTCACGATCTGCACGCTCTGGTACATCGAGGCCCTCGCCAAGATCGGGCGGGAAGGGGAAGCGCGCGCCCTGTTCAACGAGTTGCTCGGACGGCGCAACAGCCTCGGCCTGCTGTCGGAGGGCATTCATACGGAGACGGGAGAACTCTGGGGCAACTTCCCGCAGACCTATTCGATGGTGGGTCTCATCCACGCCGCGCTCTCGCTGTCGCGGAAATGGGAGGAAGCATTCTGAAGTGTTTTCGAGCAAAGAGGATAATGGATTGCTTGAAGAAAATGCGTCAATTCACTGAACTGAAGTATCGCGGCGTTCCATGGAATTGTCGAAATGCTTTGGAATGACGGGTCAGGGGGCGTTGTGAAACTGATCATTGTATCCAACAGGGTGACGGTGCCCGGCCGCAAGAGCCATGCCGCCGGGGGGCTGGCGGTCGCGCTCAACGATGTGCTCGCGAAGCGGCGCGGCATGTGGTTCGGCTGGAGCGGCAAGATCGGCCCCGAGCAGACACAGGCTACCTTGTCCGATGTCGGGGGTGTCACCTATGCCCTGTGCGATCTTTCCGAGGAAGATTACGCGGAGTATTACAGCGGCTTCGCCAACCGCGCCCTGTGGCCGCTACTGCACTATCGCCTCGACCTGACGGAATTCGCGCGCAAGGATCTCAACGGATACAGGCGCGTGAACAGCTATTTCGCCGATCTGCTGCTGCCGCACATCGCGCCCGACGATGTGATCTGGATCCACGACTATCACCTCATCCCGCTGGCGGAAGCGCTCCGGGCGCGGGGCGTCGCCAACAGGATCGGCTATTTCCAGCATATTCCGTGGCCATCGGTGGATGTTTTCCTGGCGTTGCCGAACCATGCGGAGATTGCGCGCGCGCTCACCGCCTGCGACCTCGTGGGTTTCCAGACGCGGCGGGACGCGGCCAACTTCGGCGACTATCTTGTCTCCGAAGCGGGGGCGACCTCGGACGATCACATGCACTACCGCGTCGGCGGCAACAGGCTGCGGGCGGGCGTATATCCCGTCGGCATCGACCGGACGGGTTTCGCGCGGGCCGCCGCGCGCGCGGCGCGAAGCCGTTTCGTGCGCGATGTCGAGGAGAGCTTCTCCGGCCGCGCGATGCTGCTCGGCGTCGACAGGCTGGACTATTCCAAGGGGCTCTCTCAACGTCTCGATGCTTTCGCGCGCCTGCTGGAGACCCATCCGGGATATCTGGACAAGGTGACTTTCCTGCAAATCACGCCCCGCAGCCGGGCCGACATTCCCGAATACGCGGCCATGCAGCGCGCGCTCGGGGAGACGGCGGGGCGGATCAACGGGCTCTATGGAAAAGCGTCCTGGACGCCGATCCGCTACATCAACCGCACGCACACGCGCGCGGAACTGGCCGGCCTCTATCGTCTGGCGAAGGTGGGGCTGGTCACGCCGCTGCGCGACGGCATGAATCTGGTCGCGAAGGAGTTCGTCGCCGCCCAGGACCCGGCCGACCCCGGCGTGCTCGTGCTGTCGCGTTTCGCCGGCGCGGCGACGGTGCTGAAAGGAGCGTTGCTGGTCAATCCCTATGATCTCGACGGTACGTCGAAGGCCATCGATCAGGCGCTCAAGATGCCGTTGGAGGAACGCGTCAATCGCTGGACGACCATGTGGGCGGGCGTGGGCGAAACGGATATATCGCAATGGGGCGAGCGTTTCCTCGCCGATCTGGAAAGCGCCGGCGAAGACGGTGATTCCGCAACCCGGCCGGACGGCGACATGCCGGTTGCCGAGGTTCTCGCTCCATCGGCGGTCGATGACCCCGGTGTCCTGTCCGCCGGCGCCCGGCGCGTCCGGTTGAAAACGCCGCGACGGGCGATCGGGCTTCCCGCGGCGTTTTCGTCATGCAGATAGCCGGCGGCAACCGGCCGGGGGAAGCGGCGGCGCCGCCTTCGTTCCCCGCGTGGGCCACCGACGCGCCGGTTCTGACCGCACTGGCGGAAAATCCGGCGCAATGGGCGCTGTTCCTCGATATCGACGGCACGCTTGTCGACATCGCGCTGACGCCCGATACGGTGGACGTGCCGGCCGGCCTGACGGACAGCCTCGCCGCCGTCATGAGGGGTCTGGGCGGCGCGATGGCGCTGGTGACGGGACGCGCGACGGATTTCGTCGACGGGCTGTTCCATCCGCATCGTTTCCCGCTCGCGGGCCTGCACGGCGCGCAGATGCGTCTTGCCGACGGCCGCAGGCGCGACAGCGAACCCGGCCCCGCGCTGCTGCGGGCGAAGGATATGCTGCGCGCGGGCGTGCGAAACTGGCCCGGCGTCCTTTTCGAGGACAAGGGAGCGGCGGTCGCGCTTCACTTCCGCCTCGCGCCGCAGCAGCAGGAGGCCGTCGAAAACCTGATGCGGGATGCCGCCGTGCTCGCCGGGCCGAAATGGGCGCTGCAACGCGGCAAGATGGTCATCGAACTGAAGCCGGCGGCGGCCGACAAGGGTGCGGCCTTGCGATCCTTCATGGATACCGGGCCGTTTCTTGGCCGGTGGCCGGTCGCGATCGGCGACGACCTCACCGACGAGGACATGTTCGCAACCGCGATCGCGCTCGGCGGGCAGGCGGTCAGAGTGGGAAAGGACGCCAGGCGATCGCTGGCCTCCGGCCGGCTGCAAACGCCCGCGCAATTGCGCGAGGCGCTTGCAGGCATCCGCGCCATGTGGGAAAAGGGCAGGCCGTCAATGGAGCGTGGCGGCGAATGGAACGGCGGGCATTCAGGATGAATACCGACGCTCATCCACCCTTCTTGTCCGGGCCTGAACTTTCCGCACCCCGAAGGACGGCGAAGCGAAAAGTGGATACGCTTTTCAGCATCATGATCCGACGAGGCGGCGCGGTTCGCGCGCGGCCTTGCTGACGGCAGGGAGGAGCGCCATGACGCCGTTTGCCCAACTCAGCCTGCTCGTTCGCTGCGCATTGGGTAACGAGCCCGATCCCGTCGCCGCCATCGCCGCCGCGGGCATCGATGGCAAGGCCGTGCTCCGCCTTGCCCTCCAGCACAGGATCGCGCCTTATCTCGCCGGTCTGGCGGCCGATCCCGCCATTGGCCCGGTTCTGCCGCGCGATCTTCGCGGTCTGCTCGCGACTGTCCGGGACGCCAATGCGGAAAGGAACGCGCGGCTGCTGCGGCAGGTCGAGGAAGCGCTGGCGTTGCTCAACCGCGCCGGCATCGAGCCTGTCCTCCTCAAGGGCGCTGCGCGGCTGGCCGACGGCGTTCATGACGATATCGCCGCCCGCTTCATGCAGGATCTCGATTTTCTCATTCCCCGGCAACGGCTGGAGGATGCGGCGCGGATTTTGCGGGCGGCCGGATACCGCCCTGTCGAGCCGGCCGATCCGAACGGACGCGAGCACCATCACCTGCCGGGCTTGTGGCATGAGCAGGTGGAGGCAAGCATCGAGCTTCATCGGGAGGTTGCCGGTTCCCGGTGGCGGCATCTGCTGCCCACGGATGATTTTATCATCCGATCGACCGCCATTCCGATCGGCGGTTGCGTGGCCCGTTTGCCTGCGCCGAGTGACAGCCTCGTCCATCTCGCCGTGCACGGCTTGCTCGCGCATGCGCGGCTGCTCAAGGGCAGCCTGCTGCTGTCGGAGGTGGTGGAGTGCGTGTTGCTGGTGCGTCGGGCGGGGAATGCGGCGCTGACGGAGGCGTCTGCCCGCGCATCGGAGGCGGGGGGCGGGCTGGCCTTTGCCGCTTTCCTGCATACCAGCGAACTGATCACCCACGAGCCTTTGCGGGTTGCGGGGCAGGTCGCGGGCGCGCAAGGCGTCGCCGGCCGCCTGCTGGGGCTGCGCGCGGTATGGCAGCAGGACAGCCGGATGCTGCGGATTGCGGGTTACGTTGCGTGGGCGGCCACGACATTGCGCCACAACCCGGATGTCCGGCAGCACTTTCCGGGGCGTCTGGCGCAGGCCGCGTTCTATGGCAAACGCTGGCAGGAAATCCGCAGCCTGCTTCGTCACTAGAGCAACTTGCGTTCAAGCCGACCCATCGGCTTGAACGCAAGTTGCGGTAAAATATGGAACTTAGAGCGGGATGGCGATTCAACCTGATCGCATCCCGCTCTAAGAGCAGTTTGCATTCAATTCGATGGATCGACCTGAACGCAAACTGCTTTAAACCGCGCGCCGAACCGTGTCGCGCCCGCTCAGTCTTCGACGCCGCCGGCCGTGGCCGCGGCGCGGGCGCTGGCGGGATCGAAGAGCAATGCCACGATCGGCGTTGCCGCCGCCATGTTCAGCATGATCTTCGCCGCCTCGCGGCGATCCAGCTCGGGGGCGCCGTTTTCGGTGGCGGGAGCGACTTCGGATTCATGGCCGTTTTCGGTGCGGGACGTCGACTTGTCAGTCATAATGTTCATCCTCCTCAGAAACACACGGAACGATGCTTGTCGATTTTGGTTGCGCATTGTTTTCGGAAAAGGCTATCCGCCTTCCGATATACTGATCTAAAAAATGAAATCGCTCGCCGTCAGATTGGTCACGCCGAGCAACAGCACCGAATTGACGCCGTCGAACTTGACGAGCGTATCGGCGCTGCCAATGGTGCTGATGGTCAGTGCCGCAAACGATGTGGCGTAGGCGCTGACATCGATCTTGTCCGCATCGCTCTTTCGGAAATCGTGTATCGTGTCCTGCCCGCTGCCGGGGCCGAAGATGAAGGTATCGGTCCCGCCGGCCGAGATGCCGGGACCATCGCCCCACAGATGGTCGTTGCCGGCGCCGCCGGTGAGCCTGTCATTGCCGAACACCAGTTCGTCGCCGGTCGAACTGCCGTTCGGCGGGGTGAACGCGCCTGCGTCGCCGTAGATGGTGTCGTTACCGTCGCCGCCGTCAAGAATGTCGCTGCCGAAAAACAGATATGGAATGACGTTGCCGCCCGCCAGATCGAGAGCGCCGACATCGCCGTAGATGACGTCGTTGCCCTTTCCGCCCCTGATGGTGTCGAAACCAAATTCGATCCATTGAAAGAACGTCGTGGCGTTCGTCAGGTTGAAGCCGCCCGTATCGCCGTAAAGAACGTCGTTTCCGTCATCGCCGTCGATCGTGTCGCCGCCGAAGTTCAATCTTCTGTTGGCCAGAAAGCCGTTCGTGACCTCGAATTCGCCGATATCCCCGTAGATGGTGTCGTCGCCCTTGCCGCCGTCGAGCAGGTCGCCGGGAAGGGAGCGCGCGGAAATGACGAAATTGCCGTCAGCGAAACGGAAAACGCCCGCGTCGCCGTAAATGGCGTCGTTCCCGTCGCCGCCGTGAATGGTGTCAGCGCCGAAGCCTTGAAGCCAGGGCGTCGAGAAATCTTCCGCGAAGCCGTAAACCGCCGCATCGCCGTAGAGATGGTCGTTACCCGAGCCCGACCAGATCGTATCGCTTTCCGTCCAGCCCACAGCCGTCACGTCCAGCGCATAATCCGGGATATCGTAGCGTGCCTGCCGCTGCGGATTGACCGTGAGATCGAGGATGTCGCTTCCCTCGCCGAGGTTGAACGTATGGAACGTGTTGACGAAACGCTGGGTCGTCTTGTCCTCGTTGACGCCTCCGTTGAACAGGAGATCGTAGATGATCGCGTCGTTCTTGTTGGTGGAATGATGATCCCCGTTAAGGATGCCGTCGCCATCATCCTGCAAGATGCCGCGATTGAGATTTCCCGTCGTTCGTTTGCCGGCGAGTGACGCAGTTTGCTGCGTGTTCCATATATTCGTGGCCCAGCCGCTTGTGATGGTTGCGCTTGTAACGAAACTGGTCATGCTGGCTTCCTCCTTGTGCTTCGGATTTCACCCGTGCTGCATCCTGCGCCATGTACGATGTGACATCCGCGAAATGCATGTTTAAGTGGAGCGAATAACTATCTGTGATTGTTTGTATTGGATTGAGAGTTGTGTGTGAAACTGATTAATTGAATTACGATTACTGAACATCTATCACATTCGCATTTGAGTGGCAAACGGATACGGATGTTGTATGCAAAAAGCATCGATGCGTCATCGTCATCACGCTGAATGTGTTGGTTTAGAACACCTTGCGCACCTGCGACATCGGTGTCGCCTCGAAAGCGCCGACCGCGCCGATTCCGGCAGTAAACCGCCGCGCGGGTTGCGCATGGAGGCGATGACGGTCCAGTCATGAAATCATGCTGGTCGAGGCGCTGCGCGTCATGTTCCGGGAAGGCTGCGAAGCCCCGCTGCGTCATCATCACGAGATCGCGGCCGGGGGCGCTCCTTCCGGGACGATGCTGCTGATGCCGGCGTGGATTCCGGGCCGCTATCTCGGCGTCAAGCTCGCCAATGTCTTTCCTGGCAACGGCGCGCGCGCCCTGCCGGCGGTGCAGGCGCTCTACATCCTGTGTTCCGGCGAAACCGGCGAAGTGCTGGCGACGCTCGACGGCAACGAGCTGACCGCGCGGCGCACCGTCGCGGCTTCGGCGCTTGCCGCCGCCTGTCTCGCGCGCCGCGACTCCGAAACGCTGTTGCTGGTCGGCGCCGGCCGGCTGGCGAAGCTGATGGCGCAGGCTCATGCGGCCGTGCGGCCGCTTCGTCATATCATGGTGTGGGGCAGGGACGCGGCCAAGGCCGCGGCACTCGCCGGGGAATTGCGCGATGCGTTCGCGCAGGTCTCGGTGGCGGACGACATCGCCTCCGCCATGGCCAGGGCCGACATCGTGAGCTGCATGACGCTGAGCCGCGAGCCGCTCGTCCATGGCGCATGGCTGCAACCCGGAACGCATCTCGATCTCGTCGGCGGTTTCCGCCCGGACATGCGCGAGACCGACGACGAGGCCGTCCGGCGCGCCAGCGTCTTCATCGATACGCCCGGCGCGATCCACGAGGCCGGCGACATCGCCGCGCCGCTCGCCACGGGGGCGCTGGCGCTCGACGACATCCGCGCCGACCTCGCGGCGCTGGTGAGGGCCGCCCATCCGGGCCGAACGGATGAAAAGGAAATCACGCTCTTCAAATCCGTGGGCGCGGCGCAGGAGGACCTTGCGGCGGCGATCCTCTGCTACGAGCGCGCGCTCGCCCGCCGGGAAGCCGCCTGAGCGGCCGCGCGTGCGGATCTTGGCGGCGCATGCCGATGATTGAAAACAGATCAAGCAATCACACAATGGGGAACTGTTTCATGAAACGCATTCTTGCTTCGGTATTCATCAGTCTTGCTGCACTCGGGGGAGGCGTGCAGGCCGAGCCGGTTCGCGGCGGGCGCGCCAATATCGTCATCCAGCCGGAGCCGCCCAGTCTGATGATCGGGCTGTTCCAGAACGCCACCACCCAGACCGTCGCGGGCAACATCTGCGAGGGCCTGCTGCGCTACGACACGAAACTCAACCCGCTGCCCTCGCTCGCCCGCAGTTGGACCGTTTCCGACGACGGCCTCACCTATACGTTCACTCTGGAGGAGGGCGTGAAGTGGCATGACGGTGCGCCCTTCACCGCGGCGGATGTGGTGTTCACGGCGGATGTGTTCCTGCGCGAGCGCCATCCCCGCTTCCGCGCGGTTCTCGCGCATGTCGAGTCGATCGCGGCGCCTGATGCGAACACCGTGGTCTTCAAGCTGAAATCGCCCTTCGGTCCCTTCCTGAACATCTTCGAGGTCGGCTCGATGCCGATCGTGCCCAGGCACATCTACGAAGGCACCGATTTCAACGCCAATCCGGCCAACAACACGCCGATCGGCACCGGCCCGTTCAAGTTCGGGGAATGGGTCAAGGGCTCCTACATCAAGCTCGTCAGGAACCCCGATTACTGGGACGAGGGCAAGCCTTATCTCGATGAAGTCTATTGGCACGTGATCCCGGACGCGGCGTCGCGCGCCGTCGCCTTCGAGACCGGCAAGGTCGACATCCTTCCCGGCGGCGCGGTGGAGAACTTCGACGTGCCGCGTCTGGCCGCGCTCGACAATACCTGCATCACCGAATCCGGCTGGGAGTTCTTCGGCCCGCAGTCCTGGGTGTGGTTGAACAACCGCCGCGGGCCGACCGCCAGCAAGGAATTCCGGCAGGCGATCATGTACGCCATCGACCGGGACTTCATCCGCGACGCCTTGTGGAGCGGCATCGGCAAGGTCTCCACCGGGCCTTTCGTGGCGTCGACTTCGGCGGCTGGGTCGACGATGTGCTGATGCGCGTGACCGAGTTCTTCCAGACCGTGCCGAGCTTCGCGCTGGCGATCGTGATCGTGGCGATGTTCCAGCCTTCCGTCGTGTCGATCACGCTGGCGATCGCCGTGGTCTCGTGGCCGCCCGTGGCGCGCCTCGTGCGCGGCGAGGTGCTGTCGCTGCGCCGGCGCGAATATGTCGAGGCCGCGATTCTTCAGGGGTTGTCCGCCCGCTCGATCATCCTGCGGCAGGTGCTGCCGAATGCGGTCTCGCCGATCATCGTGATGGCCTCGCTGATGGTGGCGAGCGCGATCCTGCTGGAAAGCTCGCTTTCGTTCCTGGGGCTGGGCGATCCGAACATGATGTCCTGGGGTACATGACCGGCGCCGCGCGCACGGTGATCCGAACCGCGTGGTGGCTGTCCTTTTTCCCCGGCGTGGCCATCGTCGTCACCGTGCTGGCGCTCAACCTCATCGGCGAGAGCCTCAACGATGCCTTCAACCCGCGCCTGTCGCGCCGCCGTTCGTGAGGGAGGCAAGCATGGAACCCGCTCTCGCCATCGAACATCTGACCATCGACCTGCCGGAAGGCGCCGATTTCAGGGCAGCGACATCACCCGCCTGACGGAGCCCGGATATCAGGCGCTTCGCGGCGCGGGCATCGCCATGATCTTTCAGGAGCCGATGACCGCGCTCAACCCGCTGATGCGGGTAGGCGCCCAGATCGCCGAGGTTTTCGAGGCGCACGGCCAGTTGACGCCCGCGGAGCGCGCATCCCGCGCCCTGCACCTGCTGCGCGAGGTCGGCATTCCCGATCCCGAGCGCGCGCAACATGCCTATCCCTTCCAGCTTTCCGGCGGCCAGCGTCAGCGCGTGGTCATCGCCATGGCGCTGGAGCCGAAGGTGCTGATCGCCGACGAGCCCACGACGGCGCTCGATGTGACGACGCAGGCGAAAATCCTGAAGTTGATCAAGGATTTGCAGACGCGGCACGGCATGGCGGTGATGTTCGTGACCCATGATTTCGGCGTGGTGGCCGAAATTGCCGATGATGTGGCGGTGATCGAACTGGGCGAACTCGTCGAATACGGCCCGGCGTCGAAGGTGCTGGCCAGTCCCGATCATCCCTATACGCGACGCCTGATCGACGCGATTCCGAAGATCGAGTTCCATCCCGCGCAGGCGCGGGAGGAGCCGTTGCTGCGCGTGCGGCATCTGGTGAAGACGTTTCACATCGGGGAGCGCGTGGTCAAGGCCAGCGATGACGTGTCCGTCGACGTGATGCGCGGCGAGACGCTGGGCATCGTGGGTGAATCCGGCTCCGGCAAGTCGACGCTGGGGCGGGCGATCGTGCAGCTCATGCAGAGGGGCAACTGGGCGTCATCACCGCCGCCGTGATGAAGCTTCATCCCCGCCCGGTCGAGCGCGTCGCGGCCATGGTCGCGATGGAGCGCCTCGACCGTGCGCCCGCGCTTCTGCATGCCATGCAGGATGCTTCCTCCGGGGCGGTCGTGGCTTTCGAGTTCATGCCGCGCAGCTTCATCGAGGGGCATTTCGCCGTCGCTCCCGGCGCGCGGGAGCCGTTCGAGCGGCCCTATCCGGTCAATCTCCTGATCGAGCTTGCGGCGACGCGGGCCGGCGGGCTGGAGGAAACGCTGGAGGAGGTTCTGACCGGCTGGATGGAGGCGGGCGAGGTGGCCGATGCCGTCATCGCCCGCAACGAGGCGCAGTGGCGCGCGATGTGGGCGCGGCGCGAGGCGGCGGCCGAAATCTCCTTCCGCAAGCATCCCGTGCTGGACACGGACATCGCGGTGCCGGTCGACCGGGTGGCGGATTATCTGCGCGACATCGAACCGCGCCTGCGCGCCATCGATCCCGATTGCGAGGTCATGTCCGTCGCCCATCTGGGCGACGGCAACATCCATTACACCTGCTATCCCTCGCGCGGGGAGAAGACGTTGCTCGCCGCGCTGCGCGCCGGGATCGACGCGCTGGCGCAGGAGATGAACGGCACCTTTTCCGCCGAGCATGGCGTGGGCCTGTCGAAGCTCGCGCCCATGGCGCGCCACAAGGACCCCGTGGCGCTGGACGTGATGCGCGCGATCAAGGCCGCGCTCGACCCGAAGGGCACTCTCAATCCCGGCAAGACCTTGCCTGAAAAGACGTTTCTCGACAAGGCCCAGCCCGGCAACAGAACGGAGACGACGGAATGAAGGCTGTTTTCGACCAGCGCCAGCGGCTGCACGATCCGCAGTTCCGATTGCAGGACGGCAAGGTCGTCGTGAACCCGGACCGGCCCGCGAGAGTGGACGAGTTGCTCAAGGGCGTCGCGAAGGCGGGCCTCGATCTGACCGCGGCGACGGATCACGGCATCGCGCCGCTGGCCGCCGTGCATACGCCGCGCTATCTGGACTACCTGCGCAGTATCCACGCGCGCCGCTCCGCCGAGGTCGCGGGGCTCGCCGAGGTCGTTCCCGGCCGCATCGCGCCCGCCCGCAACGTGTTCTATTCCGACGACACCGAGGCGCAGATCGGCTTTCACAACACCGACACCTCATGCCCGATCTCGGCCCATAGCTGGGATGCGATCTACTGGTCGGCACAGACCGCGCTCACGGGCGCGGATCTGATCCTCGCGGGGGAGCGCGCGGCCTATGCGCTGTCGCGGCCTTCCGGCCACCACGCCTATCGCGAGATTTCGGGCGGGTTCTGCTTTCTCAACAATGCGGGCATCGCGGCGCAATATCTGCTCGCGCACGGCCACCGTCCGGCCGTTCTCGACATCGACGTGCATCACGGCAACGGCACGCAGGACATTTTCTACGATCGCGACGACGTGCTGACGGTCTCGCTGCATGTCGATCCCGCGGGCTTCTATCCCTTCTACTCGGGCGGCGCGCAGGAATGCGGCGCGGAGCGCGGCGTGGGCTGCAACCTCAATCTGCCGCTGAAGCGGGGCGCGGGGGAGGCGGACTATCTGTCCGCGCTGAAGCGGGCGCTCGGCCGGATCGGCGCCTTCGGCGCGTCGGTCGTGGTGGTGGCGCTCGGCCTCGACGCGCATGAAGGCGATCCGTTCCAGGGGCTGAAGGTGACGACCGCCGGCTTCTCGCGCATCGCGCAGGCCGTCGCCGGTCTCGGCCTGCCGGTCCTGAACGTGCAGGAGGGCGGCTACATGCAGCCCGAGCTGGGTCACAACCTGGCGAGCTATCTGTCCGGCCTGCAAGGCGTCTGACCGTTCGCCCGCTTACCGATCACGGCGGCCCCGACGGGGCCGAACATGCAATGCCCTCCACCCCAACGCATGAGGCGATCATGACAATATCGGCAGAAACCCGCGTCGATCTGACGCGATTCTGGACAACCATCGAGCGCTCGGCGCAGATCGGCATCGGCCGTCCGGGCGGGCTGTCGCGGCTGACGCTCGGCGACGCCGACCGCGACATGCGCGACCAGTTCGTCGCGTGGTGCCGGGAGGCGGGTCTGAGCGTTACGGTGGATACGATGGGCAACATCTTCGGCCGCCGCGCCGGCCGGGACGACAGCCTGCCGCCGATCCTGATCGGCAGCCATCTGGACACCCAGATCAACGGCGGGCGCTTCGACGGCATCGTGGGCGTGCTGGCCGGGCTGGAGGTCGTTCGCACGCTCAACGACGCGGGACATACGACCCGCCGCCCGATCGTGGTCGTGGACTGGACGAACGAGGAAGGAGCGCGGTTCTCGCCGCCCATGGTCGCCTCGGGCTGCTTCGTCGGCCGCTACGCGCCGGACTGGTGCCACGATCTCGTCGCGGACGACGGCGCGCGTTTCGGCGACGAACTGGAGCGGATCGGCTACAAGGGCGACGTTGCGTGCGAGGCCGGCGCGATCGACGCCTATTTCGAGCTGCATATCGAACAGGGACCGATCCTCGACGCCGAGGGCAAGCAGGTCGGCTTGGTGACGGGCGGCTATCCCAGCTATGGCATGCGCGTGCGTTTCGACGGCGAAACGGCGCACACCGGCCCGACACCGATGGATCTGCGCCGCAATGCGCTGGTCGCGGGCGCGCGCTTCCTGACGGCTGTCGATGACATCGGCTGGGAATGCGCGGCGCTCGACGGCAAGGCCACCGGCTCGCGCCTCGCGGCATGGCCGAACAAGCCGGGCATTCTGTCGGAACGCGCGGAATGCGTGGCCGACGTGCGCCATCCCGACCCGGTCGCCGCCCGCGTCATGGCGGAGAGGGTGCGCCGGGCCGCGCAGGAGGCCGCGGCCAGGGCCGGCTGCACGGTGACGATGGAGGATGAATGGTTCTGGGGCGGCGACATCTTCGACGCCGGGCTCATCGCCCTGATCCGCGACGAAGCCGTCCGGCAGGGCTACGACTGGCGCGATATCCGCTCCCAGGCCGGCCACGACGCCTATCATCTGGCGATGCACTGTCCATCCGCGATGATCTTCACCCCTTGCAAGGGCGGCATCACCCACAATAACAGGGAAAGCTGCGACATCGAGGATTTCCGTGCCGACCTCAACATGCTGCTGCATGCGGCGGTGAGGCGGGCGGACCGCTGATCGCCGCGAGGGCGCTACAGGGAAGTCCGGTTCTGTTCCACCACCGCTTCCATCGATACGTAGCTCGACGTGTTGCCGACATGCGGCAGGACCGAAATCTTCTCCGCCATGGTGCGCCGGAAATCGGTCATGTCGCGCGAGCGGAGCTTGAGCAGATAGTCGAAGCCGCCGGCGATCATGTAGCACTCTTCTATTTCCGGTATGGCGCGGACGGCTTCGTTGAACTGCTCAAGGGCGCGCTGGCGCGTGTCGGTCAGGCGAACCTCGACGTAGGTCACATGGCTCAGCCCGAGCTTCAGTGGCGAGAGAATGGCGCGATAGCCGGTGATCAGGCCCATTTCCTCCATCTGCCTGATGCGAAGCGCAACCGGCGTCTTGGACAGCCCCACCTTGCGCGCCAGCTCCGTGATCGGGATGCGGGCGTTCGCGACGAGTTCCGCCAGGATCTTGTAATCGGTGCCGTCCAGGTTCACGGTCAATCTGAAAATCCGTCGAAAATAATGCCGATGGGCCATGGAAATATATGATAATGGACACATCGTCCACATCGATTGCGATATAAAAGGCTGATCGATAGGGAGATCGACATGAGCCACGTCAATCCGACCGTGTTCTCCACGCAAGCCAAGTTCCACGATGAAGCGGAGCTGCTGCGGGATCTGGCCGCGCAAGCGCAGCTCGACGCAGGCCGGCGGGAGGCGATCACGCGCCGGGCCGCCGATCTCGTGCGCCGCATCAGGCGCGAGGCGAAGCCGACGCTGATGGAGCATTTTCTGGCGGAATACGGCCTTTCCACGCGCGAGGGCGTGGCGCTGATGTGCCTTGCCGAGGCGATGCTTCGCGTTCCCGACCGCATGACCATCGACGCGCTGATCGAGGACAAGATCGCGCCGTCGGATTGGGGCCGGCATCTGGCCAAGGCGTCTTCCCCGCTGGTCAACGCCTCGACATGGGCGCTGATGCTGACGGGCAAGGTGCTGGACGACGACCAGCCGGGGATCGCGGGCACGCTGCGCGCCGCTGTCAGGCGTCTGGGCGAGCCGGTGATCCGCTCCGCGGTGGGGCGCGCGATGAAGGAAATGGGCCGGCAATTCGTGCTTGGCCAGACCATCGCGGATGCGCTGGAGCGGGCCAGAATCCGCGAGGATCAGGGTTTCACCTACAGCTATGACATGCTGGGCGAGGCGGCGATGACGGCGGAGGACGCCGCCCGTTACGCCGGGGATTACGGCGCCGCCATCGCCGCCATCGCGAAGGCGTGCGACAAGGGCTCGGTACGCGCCAATCCGGGCATCTCGATCAAGCTGTCGGCGCTGCATCCGCGCTACGAAGCGGCGCAGGAGGAGCGCGTGCTCGCCGAACTGGCGCCGGTCGTGCTGGATCTGGCGCGGCAGGCCAAGGCCGCCGGCATGGGCATGAACATCGACGCCGAGGAGCAGGACCGGCTCGTCCTCTCGCTGAAGGTGATCGAGGCGGTGTTGGCCGATCCCTCGCTCGCCGGCTGGGACGGCTTCGGCGTCGTGGTGCAGGCCTACGGCAAGCGGGCCGCATTGGCGATCGACCTGCTGCATGAAATCGCCTGCCGGCTCGACCGCCGCATCATGGTGCGTCTGGTCAAGGGCGCTTACTGGGATACCGAGATCAAGCGCGCGCAGGTGGAGGGGTTCCCCGGCTTTCCCCTGTTCACCAGCAAGGTCGCCACCGATGTCAGTTATATCGCCAACGCACGCAAGCTGATCGGCTATGCCGATCGCATCTATCCGCAGTTCGCCACCCATAACGCGCATACGGTGGCCGCCATTCTGGAGATGGCGAAAGGGGTCGATTTCGAGTTCCAGCGGCTGCATGGCATGGGCGAGCGGCTGCATGACATCGTGCTCGCGGAAACCGGGGGCCGCTGCCGCATCTACGCGCCCGTCGGCGCGCACCGCGATCTGCTCGCCTATCTCGTTCGCCGCCTGCTGGAAAACGGCGCCAACTCATCCTTCGTGCATCAGATCGTCGATGAATCCGTCAGCCCGGAAGACATCGCCCGCGATCCTTTCGCGGCGCTGGCGACGGCCCGGCCGCCCGCCGGGCTGGTCGCCCCGGATGCGCTGTTCGGCGAAAGCCGCAAGAATTCGGCGGGCTTCGACCTCAGCGACGAGGAGGTGCTGGCCCGGATCGAGGCGGCGCGCGACGTCGCCCTGCCGGACGCCCATCCGCTGACCGTTTCGGAACCGCACGGCACGATGCAGGATGTCGTCAACCCGGCGACCGGCGACAGGATTGCCGGCGTGCTGATGGCGGACGCCGAAACGGCCGCCCGCGCCATCGCCGACGCACGGGTCTGGGATGCGCCCGCGGCCGAGCGGGCGAAGATCCTGCGCCGCGCGGCGGATCTCTACGAGGCGCACTACGGGCCGATCTTCGGCATTCTCGGCCGGGAGGCGGGAAAATCCCTGCCCGATGCGGTGAGCGAGTTGCGCGAGGCGGCGGATTTCCTGCGCTATTACGCGGCCGAGGCGGAAGGGCGCGTCGCGGCGGAAGGGCGCGCCGATGCGGCGCGGGGCGTCATCGCGGCGATCAGCCCGTGGAACTTTCCGCTCGCCATCTTCACCGGCCAGATCGCGGCCGCCCTGGCGGCGGGCAACGCCGTCGTCGCCAAGCCGGCCGAGGCTACGCCGGTGATCGCCGCCTGCGCCGTGCGCCTGCTGCACGAGGCGGGCGTGCCCAGAGAGGCGCTGCAATTGCTGCCCGGCCGCGGCAGCGTGGTGGGCAGGGTCATCACCTCCGATCCCCGCATCGCCGGCGTGGTGTTCACCGGCTCGACCGATACCGCGCGGACCATCGCGCGCGCCATGGCGGACAATCTCGCGCCCGGCACGCCGCTGATCGCGGAAACCGGCGGTCTCAACGCCATGATCGTCGATTCCACCGCGCTGCCCGAACAGGCGGTGCGCGATATCGTCGCCTCCGCCTTCCGTTCGGCGGGCCAGCGCTGCTCGGCGCTGCGCTGCCTGTATGTGCAGGAAGATATCGCGCCGCATCTGATGACGATGATCAGCGGCGCGATGGACCAGTTGAGCGTCGGCGATCCGTGGTTGCTGTCCACCGATGTCGGCCCGGTCATCGACGCCGACGCGCAACGGGAAATCGCGGAGTACGTCACCGCCAACGGCGATCGCGTCCTGCACAGGCTGAAGGCGCCGGCGCAGGGATACTTCGTCCCGCCGACGATGCTGAAGGTCGGCGGCATCGCGGACCTCGCGCGCGAGATCTTCGGCCCCGTCCTGCATGTCGCGACGTTCAGGGGGCAGGATCTGGATCGGGTGATCGCGGATATCAACACGCGCGGCTTCGGCCTGACCTTCGGTCTTCATTCGCGGATCGACACGCGCGTGCAGCAGGTGGCGGATGCCGTTCACGCCGGCAACATCTATGTCAACCGCAACCAGATCGGTGCGGTTGTCGGCAGTCAGCCGTTCGGCGGCGAAGGTCTGTCGGGCACCGGGCCGAAGGCGGGAGGGCCGCTCTACCTGCCGCGCTTTCTCGCGTCCGCGCCGCCGGCGGTTCCGGCCGGCACTTGGCTGGCGAGGGCGGATGAAAACCGCCTCCGCGATCTTCTCGCCGGCTTCTCGCCGAAAAAGACCGGCGAACGGCTGATGCCCGGCCCCACGGGCGAACTGAACCGCCTGTCCTTCTACACGCGCGCGCCGCTGCTTTGCCTCGGCCCCGGCGCGGAAGCCGTCGAGGCGCAGGTTGCCGCCGTCGAGGCGCTCGGCGGTCATGCCGTCGGCGTCGAAGGCGAATTGCCGCCCGAGGCGCTGACCCGGCTTGCCGGTTTCTCGGCGGCGATATGGTGGGGCGATGAAGCGACCGGGCGCGCCCATGCCAATGCTCTGGCCGGCCGGGACGGCGAAATCGTTCCGCTGATCACGCGCATGCCCGATCCGGCTTATGTCTTGCACGAGCGTCATCTGTGCGTGGATACGACCGCCGCCGGTGGAAACGCCGCGCTGCTTGCGGGATGAACGAAGCCGGGCGGCGTTGCGCCCGGTTTTTCCAATGCCGCGCGTATCCTTCAGGCGTTACGCGACGACCAATGATATGCGCCCAGCGCTTTCCCGGCGATGGCATCGACCACGTTGTCGCCGAGCGCGTCGAGCATCTCCTCGTGCTCCCAGGTGGCAAGGTGGCTCTCATACCAATTGCCGTTCACGCTGCCCTGCGGCATTTCCCCGAGCGGGATCGAGATCAGGATGTCGTCGACCCATTCCTTGAGACGGGCAATCTGCGCCCTGGCCGCATCCTTCGGCATGTGCTCCATCACGTCGCCGGCAATGGCGAGCGTCGGGCGCGGCGAGATGGTACCGATATCGAGATGCAGCACGTCGGCGACGATGACCAGATCGTATTTCGACCGCAGATCGAACTGCGCGATGTAGGGAGCCCACACCTCGACGCCTGTCCAATGCGCGTGGAAATGCGGGCGCATCAGCTTCGCGTAAGTTCCCGCGCCGATACCGATATCGAGCACGCTCTCCGGCCGGATAGCGAGATATTTGTCGAGCATCCATTCCTTGTGTTCGGCGTATGAGTGCGGCATCTGTCGCTCCTGTCGTGGTCGTGTTCGCGGCTGAGTGAGTCCTCCGCCCGATCGTCAGCGATATCATAACGCCGCCGCCGAAAAGCACGGGAGCGTGGTATGGTGAGCGGCCGCGCAACTTTTATGGGCGCGGAAAGGAGGTGGCGATGGCCGAGGCGGCAACCCGGCAAGGTCGGATCTATCGTGATTTCAGCCGTGTCCTCGACTACGCGGCCTATGACGCGCTTCCCGACGACTGGCTGATCGGCGTCACCGATGTGGTCGATTCGACCGCCGCCATTGCGCGGGGCGCGTATCAGGAGGTGAATTTCGCCGGGGTGTCGATCATCGCCGCCGTTGGCAACCGGCTCGGCAGCTACGATTTTCCGTTCACCTTCGCCGGCGACGGCGCGGCCTTCGCGCTGCCGGGCGAGGCGCGGGCGGCTGCGACGCAGGCATTGGAGCAGGTCATCGCGTCTGCGAGCACGGACCTCCGCCTGACGCTTCGCGGAGGGCTGATTCCGCTGTCGGACATTCGCGCCGGCGGCCATGACGTCAGGATCGCGCGTTATGCGGTCTCCGATCAGGCCGTCTATTCCATGTTCGCGGGCGGCGGGTTGAAATGGGCCGAGACCGAACTGAAGCGGGGGCGATATGCGATCGCTCCGGCCGAGGGGGTGCCGAAGCCCGACCTCACCGGATTGTCATGCGAGTGGCTGCCGATCCCGAACCGTCGCGGGCTTATCCTGTCGCTGCTCGTGGAGCCATGCGAAAACACGGACGGCGAGACATTCGCCGCGCTGGCGCGGCAAGTGCTCGCGGTGTTCGACGCCGATCCCCGGGACGGACATCCGCTGCCGATGACCGTCCCGGCGTTGTCCGACAGCGGCAGGCGCGTCGATGTCGGAGAATGGCTCGAAATCGCCTCGCATTCCGATTTCAGGAAATACGACGACGTTCTGCGGCTGACGCTCGATTGCTCGCAGGAACAGGCGGATGCGGTGGAGGCCATGCTTCGGCGTGCTGCCGGGCAGGGGCTCGTCCGCTACGGCGCGCATCGCCAGACGCACGCCCTGATGACGTGTCTGGTGCCCTCCGTCAATCCGAAGGCGCACCTGCATTTTCTGGACGGCGTGGGCGGCGGATACGCGAAGGCCGCCGAAATGCTGAAGACGAGCGCGCGCCATCGTGAATGAGCTTATGACGGCCTAAAAGGATACGAAGCTTTTTTATTCGATGTGATATAGAAGTGATATAATAAAAATATAGAGATAATAAGGTTTACGCTTTCATTCTCTTTCCGAATAATGCAGGAAGTCCCCATGCTTGCGTTGCATTCATGCAACGTATCAAGGAAAAGCCGTTCGGCATGCGACGGGAGACGGCTTTTATCGAAGTCGTTCGGCGCCGATGTATCATTCCGAAAACGCTGGCAGATTTCAGTACGGTTTCCGTCATGCACGCCGGCGAGTGCGCCTGGCATCCTGGAATAGATCTAAATCATTGTCATTGAAGCGGAATTTTTGTGAGCCTATGGTTCGCGCACTGGTGTTCCCACACGGTGACAGCGTGTCGGCGCCGTCCATGAGCGGTTCTGCGCTGGTCCGATGGTACGATCACGTTTTTCTTCCCCGTCTTTTCGGTTGACATGCGGCCCCGACGATCGGGCGCCGGTGCGTGGCGTGTCGGCGCCTGCGCGGGTTTGGGCTGCGAGGCTGTCATGACATGGGATTTGCACGGCCTGTTCATCCGGCATGCGCGCGACATCAACCGCTTCCTGCGCCGACGCGGGCATAGCGCGGAGACGGCCGAGGATCTCACGCAGGACACGTTCGCGCGCGTGCTCGCCTCGCCGCCGCCGGAAGCGGGCGCCAACCACAATCCGCGGGCGTATCTCTATCAGGTGTCGCGCAACCTGAGTATCAATCACCGGCGCAGGGAAAGCCTGCTGCGGATTGCGGACCCGCAAGAGGGCGAGATCGATCGGATGACCGATCCGTCACCGTCCGCCGAGGCGATCGTGTATTCGCGCCAGTGCCTTGCCCAGGTCGAAAACGCCCTTGCCGAACTGCCCGAGCGGACGCGGAAAGCTTTCGAGATGCATCGTCTGGATGGCCGCACCATCGCGGAGGTGGCGGCGGAACTGGGCCTGTCGACCGGCAGAACCTGGGGGCTCATCAGGGAAGCCTACCGGCATGTTCTGGCGCGGGTCGAGGGCTCCTGAATTTTTTCCGCCGGGTGAATATCGACGCTGCTCGTTTGTAATAGAAGGATAGGCGCGAGTCGCCGCCCTCCGGCTGCGGCCTGTCGAGGGAGCACGGATGAGCGGAGCAGGGCAGGGAGAAGACGAGGACCGTCTGACGGACGAAGCTATCGATCTCGTAATCCGTCTGCAAAACGATCCCGGCAATCCCGTTGCGGTCGAGATGGTGCGGGTGTGGCGGGCGCGCAGCCCTGCGCACCGGCGCGCGTGGGCGCGCGTGTCCGCCATTCACGGCGCGGCTGGCGAGGTGCTGACCAATCGCCGCAAGATGGCCCGGCGCGAGAATCAGGGGTTGACCCGGCGCAATCTCGTGGCCGGCGGCGGGCTGGCGCTCGGCGCCGTGGCTGCGGGCTACGCGTTGCTGCCGCAGGCGCTGATCCGCGCCCGCGCCGATTTCGTCACCGGCACGGGAGAAATCCGCCAGGTGGCGCTCCCCGACGGCAGCGCGGCGACGCTCGGCCCGGACAGCGCATTGTCCGTCGATTTTTCGGCTGCCCGCAGGAAGATCGAACTGCTGTCGGGCATGGCTTACTTCGAGGTGGCGCCGGATGCGGCAAGGCCCTTCGTCGTCGCGTCCGGCGATTTCACGGCGACGGCGCTGGGCACGGCTTACGACGTTTCGAGCGATGCCGGCTTCGTCACCGTCTCCGTCGATCGCGGTGTGGTGGAGGCGCGCGCGCCCGGCGGATCGCTGGCGGCGGGAGCGCGGCTGGAGGTCGGCGACTGGCTGATGTTCGACCGCTCTTCCCGCGATGTGGAACGCGGCCGGCGCGATGCCGACCAGATCGCATCCTGGCGCGACAACTTCATCGTCGCCGAGAAAGAGGCTGTGTCGGCGCTTGTCGCGCGCATCGGCCGCTGGCTTCCCGGCCGGGTCGTGGTGGCCGATCCGTTCGTCGGCGAGCGCCGCGTGAGCGGCATCTTCGATCTCAACGATCCCATGCGCGCGCTCGAGGCGGTCGTGCATCCCACCGGCGCGCGCGTGCGCCGGGTGTCTTCCCTGCTGACCGTCATTTCGCCTTTCTGAAAAAGTTTCCGCGTGCGGTGAAAATTCCGTCGCCCCGATTGTATCAGCTACAGGGGCACGCACGATCAGAGGTTCACGCGCTGCGAGCCCCGCCTTCACAATCGGAGCTGGAGCAGGTCGAACATGGGACAGGGGAGCAGGGCGCTTGGGACTGAAACGCTTGGGACTGAAGCGCTTGGGACTGAAGCGCTTGGGACCGGAGCGCTTGGGACCGGAGCGCTTGGGGCTGAGGTGCGGGGGATCCGGCCGCCCGCGTCGGGCCGGATTGCCGGCCGGCGGTTCGGCTCCCGCTGGGCGGAGGTCATCTTCACCGCCCAGCCTTTGCTGCCCGTGGCGCAGGAGTTCTACGCCGACATGAAATCGCGCCTCGCGTCTCATGGCCGGACGCCGGATCAGCTTCACATTCTGCCCGGCCTCATGCCCATCGTCGCGGAAACCGAGGCGGAAGCGCGCGATCTGCTCGCCGCCCGGCAGGCGGGGCAGGACGGTTCCGCGAAGCGGATGAGCGAGATGGTCGGCTTCGACCTGTCGGCATTGCCGCAGGACGAGCCCATCCCGCCTTCCGTTCTGCCAGAGCGGGGCACGACCAACGGCATGCGCGGCCGCGCGGATCTCTATCTCGATCTCATCCGCCGGCATGGCCTGACGCCCCGTCAGGTGCTGGCGCAGAATGCCCATCTCGCCTTCGCCGGCACGCCTCTGCAAACGGCCGACCTCATCACCGAATGGTTCGCCGGCCACGCCTGCGACGGTTTCACGCTGATGTGGCCGAGCATCGCCGCCAACAGGCTCTTCGTGGACAAGGTGGTTCCCCTCTTGCAGGAACGGGGCCTTTACAGAACCGCCTATCGGGGCAACACCCTGCGCGAGCATTTCGGCTTCTCGCGCCCGCCGGGCCGCCGCGGCTGATAGGCGGGCGCGAGCCGGGCCGCTCCTCCCGCCCGGTCAGAGCAGGAAGTCGGTCGTCACCAGTTCATGCAGCCCCTTGAGGCGGATGAAGAAATCCGCGTTCCGGTCGGCGTTCAGATCGGCGGTGACGTAGGTGTCGCCGCTCGACCAGTGAAAGCGGACCTCGCCGCCCCGGCCCGAGAACTCCGCCTCGCCGATGAAGGAGAATTTCTGCCGTCCGCCGACAAGCTGGTTGGCGTCGAAATCCAGCCAGATCAGATCGCCCTCCAGGCCCGGCCCCTGCCGGAAATCGTGGATCGTATCCATGGTCAGGAAGGTCGATTCCGCCGCCGAGGTGTATTTGAAGCGATCCTGCGCCTTGTCGTCAGGCGCTCCCTCGGCGTTGCCCCAGAGCTGGTCGGCGCCGATTCCGCCGATCAGGACGTCGCGCCCCGTACCGCCGATCAGCACGTCCTTGCCGCCTCCGCCGTAAAGCACATCGTCGCCCGAGTTGCCCCAGAGCGTATTGGCGAGGTGGTTGCCGATCAGCGTGTCATCCGACAGGCTGCCCGAGACGTTCTCGATTTCGAGCAGAAGATCGCCCTCTGCGTCGCCGCGCCTGCCGCGCCCGGTCGTCAGATCGACCTCGACACCGAGGCCGCTGTTGTCGTCGATGTAATCGACGGTATCGATTCCCTCGCCGCCATGCAGCAGATCCCCTCCCGCGCCGCCGATCAGCACGTCGTCGCCGGTGCCGCCATAAAGGCTGTCGTTTCCGCCCATGCCGTAAAGCTGGTCGTTGCCCGCGTCGCCGTAAAGCCGGTCATCGCCCTCGGGCTGCGTGCTGAGCGGGGAGCCGTCGCCCACCAGCACATCGTCGCCATCGCCGCCGTACAGCGTATCCGAGCCGCCTTCCCCGGCGATGAGATCGTCGCCTTCCATGCCGCGGATGACATTGTTCAGGATATCGCCGTGCAGGCGGTCGCCGTGGCGCGAGCCGGTCAGGTTCTCGACATTGGTCATGCGGTCGATGATGCTCCAGTCGTCGCGGTCTTCCGACCCGACGTTCAACGTTACCGAGACGCCGGTGCGCGCGCCGTAATAGCTTATGGTGTCGATGCCCGCGCCGCCGTCTATCACGTCGCCGTCGTTCAGCGCGTAGATCAGGTCATCGCCGTCGCCCGCATAGATCGTGTCGCGGCCCTCGTCGCCGGAGACGATATCCATGCCCGCGCCCGCGACGATCAGATCGTCGCCGGAGCCGCCGAACAGCTCATCCGCCAGATTGCCGCCGGAGATGGTGTCGTTGCCGCCATAGCCCCAGATGAAGTTGCGATGCCCGGACAGACCGGACAAGGCGTCGTCGACATTGGTGCCGAATGTGTATTTCTTCTGTGCGGGGAGCTGAGTTTTCTGAACCATGATCTTTCCTTTCTCGCAAATGAACGGGCGGCGCGGCCGCCCCTGACGGTTGTGTTCACGACAGGACGCTTTGCGCGGTCGGCGCATGCCGCCCGACGATGCCGGCCATCATGCCGACGGTTTCTTCGCCGCGCGGGCCGGTATCGATTCGGGGCGTGCCCCGGACCGGACTGCGCGGTGCGTCAGGCCGCGAGCGGGATGGCGGGAGTGTCGGCCGGATCGGCCGGGCGCGAGGTCGCCGAGGGCGGATCGCCGAGCGCTGCGATGCTGAGATGCCAGGCGAAATCGGGACAGGCCCTGAACAGTCTCCGGGCATCGGCCAGCGAGAGGCTGGCGATCTCGGCCCCGCCCGCCGCGCGGACCGTGCCGGACGCATCTCCTCCCGCGAAGACCGCGTCGAGCCCGATGAAACTGCCCGACGGCAGGCGGCGTCCGCCTTCCGCGACGACCCGCCCGGAGATGACGAGATGCAGCCCGGTTGTCGCCGCGCCACGCTCCGCCAGCCGGCAGTCCGCGCCGATGCGGCGCGAACGGGCATGGCGCATGAACCAGGCGCGTTCCCTTGCGACGTCGCCGATGATCACGCGGTCACGGGCGTCACCTCGCCGCAATTGCGCCAGCCGCCACAGGTTCAGCGGCAGGAGGATCAGCTCGGTCAGCATGATCGGATAGCTGGCGCTGAGCGCGCCGTAGGCCAGAAAAGCAATGCTGCTGCCGGCTCCCGCGATCCGAAGATGCAGGCAATTCCGCATCGACCACGCCGCGATTGTCAGCGTGGTGCCGAGATATCCGATGAATTCGATCCAGTCCCACATCCCGACCTCCGGTCGCGCAAAAGCGTTGGTTGGTAAGGAGGATGTTTCGGCCCGGATGTTTCATGCGGATGTCGGCACGGTTTCCGCGTTGTGGTCCCGCCTCAGCCGCCCGTCAGCGGGCGCCGGATCTTGCGGGATCGAACAGCCGCCAAGCGAGGGCGGCGAGAAGAAGGCCGATGAGCGCGCCGGCGGCGGGGCCGACGAAGAAGGCCATCATCATGCCTTCCGCGCCCTCGCGGTCGAATATCCCGAACAGTTCGGTGCGGGCGATGTAGACGGCGAGGGCCCCGGCTTCCCCGACGATCAGACCCGCCGCGAAAGCGACGCAACTCGCGATGATGCGCATACGATCCTCCGATCCGGCGTGATTTTCTCGGCCCGCCTTGCTCGGGATGCCTTGCACGCCTGAACGGACGGCCGCGATCCGCCGGCGGGAGCGAGGGGATGCCCGGTCGCGATCGGTTGCACGATCGGTTGCGCCGTCACTTGCACGATCACTTGCACGATCACTTGCATGGCACGCGGTTCAACGTGCATAGTCGTGGGGGGTGGCGTCAATGCAAGTCATGGGCATGACGATACTCGAAGGAATTTGTATGTACGACCGTTCTCTCATGTATAAGCCAGCCGGTATCTCGTTGGCGTCCATGCCGCGCCAGACATGTGCGCAGGCGATGCGGCAATATTTCGCCGGCTCCTTCAATGCGCGCGAGTTCGAGCAGCTTCAGGAAACGGTTCTGGATGCGGATATCGCCATGGTTCCGTTGCCGGGCGCGGGGGTGGAATTTGGCGAGATTTGCGGGGCGGCGGTTCGATGGCAGGCTTCTTCGTCGCCCGGCCGGCGGGACGGCGTCATGTTCGTCACGGGTTCGAGCGGTTTTCTTCATGAGAGCGACGGCTGCGAGCGTCGTCGGTTCGGGCCGGAAGAGGTGCTCGTCGCGACCTTCGGCAGCGCGCCGCGGATTGCGTTCGATCGTCATGGCCTGATGCGGGCGGTCTGGGTCGACCGCCGGCGGTTGCAGGCGCTTCTGCCGGGTGTGGATCTGGCCCGGCCGCGCTCCATTCCCGCGAACGGTTGCGGGCCGGAGATGCTTTTCGATTATGCCGGGGCGCTTGTCCGCGAAGCTCCGCTTCGCTCGCCGTTGCCGGGCGTCGCGGCCGCGCATCTCATCGAGCTTGCCGCCCTTGTCCTGAAGGCGGCCGACGCGACGGCGCTCGCAGCCGGCGAGGGAGGGGCGCGGGCGGCGCGGCTGGTGGCGATCAGGGACGATATAGCCGGCATGTTCAGGTTGCCGGCCTTTTCCCTGACGATGGTGGCGGAGAAGCACGGCATCAGCCCCCGCTACGTGCAGGCGCTTTTCGAGGAGAGCGGAACGACCTTCACGGAATATGTGCGGAAACTGCGCCTCGAACTCGCCCGACATCGCCTCTCGGACCCCGCTCATCGGCGTGTCCGCATATCGGAAATCGCCTTCGAGGCGGGTTTTTCGGATCTCAGCAACTTCAACAGGCTGTTCCGCCGCCATTTCGGCGATTCGCCGTCCGGGATACGCGCGCGCCATCGTCACGAAGCCCGCGAGGCGTCCGGCGCCCGGCGTTTATCCGGGAGCGGGGGCGAATGACCAGCAGCCTGCGGGCCGCGACCCGATCCCTCTCCGAAAAGGATCGCCTGTCCTACATGCGCGAGTTCTATGGCCGGCAGCTCGTGGGCCTGGATCTGGAGCCGCTGCCGGGAGCCGGGTTCGACATGGACATGGCCGCCCTGCAATTCGGCCGTGTCAGCATCGGCTACGGTTCCCTGTCTCCCCTTGCCGCCGAGCGGTCGAAGACGCTGGCGGCCGACGGCAACCACAAGATCATGCTGGGCACCTACGGGGCGCCCTTCCAGTCCATCGACGCGCGCGGAAACGAGCTGATCATCGCTCCCGGCGACGCGCTGGTGATGTCGATGGACCAGCCCGTCCGATGGCTGTTCCGCGAGCGCAGCGTCACGACGGCCATCCATGTGGACCCGGAGGCTCTCCGGTCGCTTCTTCCGACCTTCGATCCCCGCGGGCCGGCTCGTCTCGCCGTCGGGGCATCCGGCCTCGATCTGCTTTTCTCCTATGCCCGCTCGATCGCGCGCGTGACGGATGTCTCCGCGCTGCCGGACGAACTGCCCGCGCGCCAGCTTCTGGAACTCACCGCCTTCACGCTGGGCAATGTTCGCCATCCCGATGAAGTCGGCGCGACGGCGAGCGTGCGCGCCGCGCGCCTGGCGGCGATCCGCGCCGATGTGCGCGGGCTCTTCCACCAGCAGGGCCTGTCCGCGCGCGACCTGGCGGCGAGACACGGCATCGGCGTTCGCCATCTTCAGAGCCTGTTCGAGGAAAGCGGCGTCACCTTCACCGCATATCTCCAGTCCGTAAGGCTGGATTTCGCCCGCGCGCGTCTTGCCGAAGCGCCGGATTTCATGCGGATACTGGATATCGCCCTGGATGCGGGCTTTTCCGACCTTTCGACCTTCAACCGCCTTTTCCGCGCGCGGTTCGGCGACACGCCCACCGCGTTGCGGCGGGAGGCGGCCCGCCGGCGTCAGATCCCGCAAAGCGGATAGCCCGGCGAGGTGAGGCCGCAACGGCCGCCGCATGCGGAGAGGACGAGCGGCGCGGCCAGCGCCGCGGCAATCAGGAGCAGGCGGATCGGAATCATCGGGCATTCTCCGTCGTCGGCTCGTACAGATAGCCTTCGCCGCGAACCGTCCTGAGAACGGTCGGGCTGGCGGGGTCGGGCTCGATCTTCTTGCGCAGCCGCGCGATGCGGATATCCACGCTCCTGTCCGCATCGCCGAGCCGCCGCCCGTGCGAAAGCTCGCAAAGCCGGTCGCGCGACAGGATCTGACGCGGATGGCGCGCGAAGGTCTCCAGCAGCTCGTACTCCTTGATGCTGATCTCTATCTCGACGCCCTCCGCGTCGAGCAGCCTTCTGGCTTCCGGGTCGAGCCGGAACGGTCCCAGCGAGAGCGTCGGCCGGACGGCGGGCAACCCGCCTTGCGGCGGAACGCGCCGCAGGATCGCGCGCACCCGCGCCAGCAGTTCGCGCAGTTCGAAAGGCTTGGCGAGATAGTCGTCCGCTCCGTTCGAGAGGCCGGCGATCCTGCTGGTCTCGTCGGCGTTGGCGGTCAGCATGATGACGCCCATGCGCTCGGCCGCGCCCCGCAGCCGCTTCACGATCGAGAAACCGTCCTCGCCGGGCATGTTGACGTCAAGCAGGATGAGGTCCGGCCGTTTTCCCGCCATCAGGCGGTCCAGTGCCTCGCCGTTTTCCGCCATGCTGACGGCATAGCCCTGCAAGGTCAGATAGTCCTCGATCATGGCGCGCACGCCTGGCTCGTCGTCCACCACGAAGATATGAATCCGGGGCTCCATTCAGTCATTCTCCTCGTTTGCCGCGGCGGGTTCGCATGAGGCGCCCCGCCGTCGTCCGTTCAGCAGCGGTCCGAGAACGGCGCGCAGGGCGGGCAGCTCGACGGGCTTTTCGAGGATCGGGACGTCGACGCCCAGCGACGCCCGCGCCCCGAGCGCATCGCCGGTCATCACGACCACACGCCCGGAAAGGCCCGGGAAACGATCCGCGATATGCGTCACCAGACGATCGCCCCCGAGATCCGGCATCCGCAAATCGGTGAGGACGGCATCGAAGTCTCCTTCGGCGAGCGCGTCCTGCGCTTCGCGGCCGCTGCCGACCGTCGTCACGACGGCTCCCCGCGCCTCCAGCGCCTCGCGGATATAATCCGCGATCCCCGGCTCGTCGTCCGCCACCAGAACCTTTCCCGCAAGGAGCGCCGCGGAAGTTTCCGCCTCCGCCGCTTCCGGCGCCGCTTGCCGCGATATCGGCAGTTCGACCCGGCATATCGCGCCGCCCTCGCGCCGGGCGTCGAGGCTGATCGCGCCCCCGTGAGCCTGCACGATGCCGAGGCAGACGGACAGCCCGATCCCGGTGCCGATGCCCTGCGGCTTGGTGGTGAAAAAGGGTTCGAAGACACGTTGCCGGGTCGCTGCATCGAGGCCGTGTCCCGTATCGGCGACGGTGACGACGAGCTTGTCGCCTTCCCGAAACGACCGGATCGTCAGGCGGCGCTCGCCGCTCGCATCCATCATCGCCTGCTGGGCGTTCAGCGTCAGGTTCATGAAGACCTGATGCAACTGGTCGCGATCCGCCAGCACGACCGGAAGGTCGTCGCCATGGTCGATGACGACCTCGATCCCGTTGCTGCGCAGGCCATAGGCCGCCAGCTCCACCACATCCTCGATGATCGGCCCGATTCGGATCGGCGTTTTCTCGATCGGCCGGGAGCGCGCCATCGCGAGAAAAGTCCTGACGATGCGCGCGCAGCGTTCGGCGGCGGTATGGATCTCGCCGGCCCTTCGCCGCGTCGCCTCGTCGTCGGCCAGTTCACGGAGCATGCCCGCGTATCCCACCACGATGGAAAGCGGGTTGTTGAGTTCGTGCGCCACGCCCGCGAGCAGCGAGCCGAGGGCGGCCATCTTCTCGCTTTGCCGCAACGCCTCTTCCGTCTGCTTGCGCTCGGTGATGTCTCGCCCCACGGCCTGAATCTCGACGAGCCGGCCCTCGGTGTCGAAGATGCCCGTGTCCATCCACTCCTCCCAATGAAACGTGCCGTCCGGGAGAATGCTTCTGAAGACGATCCCGGCCGTGGGGGAGGCGGGGGTCAGCGAACGCAGGTGCTGGTCGTGCTTGAGCTGGTCTTCGTCAAGGATGTAGCTGAAGTCGCTTACCTCCCGGTCGCCGGCCTCCGCCGGCTTCATGTCCATGTAGCGGCAATAGGCGTCGTTGGCGAAGGTCGGTATGCCCTCGGGCGTATAGCGGACGACGAATTCGGTCTGCGTGTTGACGACCGTGCGATAGCGCGCCTCGCTCTCGCGGATCTGGAGATCGGCCTCCCGCGCCGCGGTCACGTCGCGCAGCAGCATGACCTGCCCGCCGTCCGGCATGGGCGAGCGATAGCAGGCGATCCAGCGGCCGTCGATCGGCGTGGCGCTTTCGGCGAGCGAGGCGAGCGCGCCGATGTCCGCCATCCTGCGTCCGATCGGGGCGAGGGCGCGCCCGGCCTCGCCCAGCATGCCGGCGAAGGCTTCGTTGTGGAAGGCGATCCGCCCGCCGGCGTCGATGATGGCGAAGCCGTCGAGCAGGCTCGCCATGGCGGCCCGGAAACGCGACTCGCTTTCCCTCAGGCGTTTCTGGTAGCTGGCGTTCTTGGTAAAGGCTTCCGATATCTGCGCGACGCCCGTCTGCCACATGGGAGGAAGGCGGGGTGCGCGCACGTCGCGCCCGGCCGCGCGGGCGCGGACATATTGCGCCAGGCCGAAGCTCGGACGGATGTAGTTGCGATGCAGGAAGAAGAGCAAACCGCCGAGAGTGACCGCAAGCCCGATGAGAATCCAGCCATAGGCCGCGAACCGCGGCAGCAGATATGCATTGAGGTCTCCGCCCGGCAGGATGTAGAGAAGCCGCAACGGGGTGCCGGAAAACGTCCGCGACAGAACCCAGTCCCGCTCCCGCGCCTCGAAACCGGCCGGGTCGCTCCCGCCCGCGCGCTTCGCAAGGTGCCCCGAGGCGGAAAGATACGCGCGCATCGCCGCACGGTCGCCGCCGAAGGACGCGCCGCGCACGCCCAGCGTTTCCCCCTGCGCGTTCACGATGGCGAGAAAGCCGACCGGCTGACGCATATGGGCCAGAACGTTGTCGAAGGTCGTGAGAAGCACATCCGTCCCGACGATACCGTAGAAGCGTTCGTTCGCATAGACGGGCGCGCCGATGGTCAGCATCGGACCGGCGCCGCCGGCGTCCTCGTAGACGGATGTCCAGTAGATTTCCCGTCCGGGATTCTTTTCCGGCGTTCCCGACTGAAAGACGTCGTAGGAAAGCCAGTGGGCCACCAGTTCCTCGACGCTGCCGACCGGCCGGCCGGCGGCGGCCGCGATGTCGCCGAGCGACACATGCGGATGGATGGTGATGAAATCGCCGCGCGCGGAAAAGAAGTAGCTCCAGTGCGACATGGAACCCAGCCGGTCCTCGACCGACACGACATCGAGCATGGCGAGCGCCGCGTCGACCGGCCCGATCTCGTGGGGAGGGCGTGTCAGCAGGTCCGGCACCCCCAGCAGGTTGCCCGCGCGCGAGGCATGCCCGCCCGGAGCCCATTCCATGCCGGGAAGGTCGCCCTGCGGCAGGCGCGCCGTCACCGGGGCGAGCTGGGCCGCCCGCCGGACGGCGACCGGCGTGCCTGCCGCGAGAATGACGTCCTCCATGGTGATGCGCATGCGTCCGAGCTGCCGGCCCGCGCTGGCGAGCATGCTCTCGACCGCGTAATGCTGCTCGCCCGTCTGGCTGGCGAATTCGGCCAGCAAGGTCGCGCGCTGCCGGGAAAACTGATCGAAGCCCAGCCCCACGATCAGCGTCGTCAGGGGCAGCGCGCAGACCAGCAGCATTCGCGAGGACCGCCCGATCCCGAATGCGCGCGACGCGTTCGTCATCAAGACTCCAACCATGTTCATGCCGGGCCTCGCCTCCATCGGCCGCGATGCCGCGGCCGCTCGATCGGTAAATCGGCTCGGGCGAAGGGATGAGGTCCACGTTGCAACCCGGCCAGAGTCGTCGGCCTTTGTTTCGCGGGCATGTCGGGAGCGGGGATCTCCCGGCCGTTCCGCGCGCTCGTCCCGGCCGGGGCCGGACGGCCGAAACCACGGAGAGAACAGCACGGGACGATTTCCGAGCCAAGCGGATCCGCACTGCAAGAACCAATGAAACGCCAATTGTTTCAATCAGTTCGCAATCCGCATAGATCGGGTTCGCCATATGCGGAGATTTGCTTGCCGACACCGAAGTATAAGGACCGGCAATCCGCCTGTCCGGGGCGGAACCCAGGCGATGGATTCGACATGGCAGATCTCATTGTTGTCGACGACGATGCGGCGTTGGGCCGGATGCTCCGCGAAGTGCTCGGCATGACCGGACACGATGTCCGTCTGGCGACGGGGGCGGGGGAGCTGGAAGCCGCGCTCGGCCGCGCGCTTCCCGACCTCGTGGTCCTCGACGTGAGCCTTCCGGGAGAGGACGGCCTGAGCATCGCGCGACGGCTGCGCAAGGCTCACGATTTCGGTATCATCATGCTCACCGGCGCGGGCGCGGTCGTCGACCGGGTGGCCGGTCTGGAAGTGGGCGCGGACGATTACGTCACCAAACCTTTCTCCGTCTTCGAACTGGCGGCGAGGGTGGAGGCGGTGCTTCGAAACCGCCGTTTCATCCGCGATGGCATGGTGCCCTTCGGCGCCCTGACGTTCGATCTCAAGCGCTGGAAGCTGTTCAAGCCGAACGGCGACGAGGTGCGGCTCTACCCCACCGAGATCGATCTGATCGCAGCCTTCGCCACCAATCCGGGCAAGATCTTGAGCCGCGACGACATCCTGCGGCTCGCTCCCGCCCATGGCGACAATCCGGTGGACCGAAGTGTCGATACCCGTGTGACGCGGCTGCGGCGGAAGCTGGATCACCTCGGCCATGACGGCCGGCTCATCAGGACCTGCCGGGGCAACGGCTACATCTACCGGGGCGCCTCCGGAATCTGACCCTGCCGGCAGACAATCGGCTGAAACCTGCCGTCTCTACCCGGTTGCCCGCGGAGAGGCTGCGCACCCGTCGCGCATGCCCGGCACGGACAACGGGTGATACATGCACTGGATGGAGCTGATCGGATATTGCGGCACGGCGGTCACGACTGTCGCCTATGCGATGAAGACGTCGATCCGCCTGCGCGTCGCCGGCATGCTGGGCGGCATGGCCTTCCTGGCCTACGGCGGCCTCACCGGCAACAATCCGGTCATGCTGATGCAGATGGTCGTGCTGCCGCTCAATGCGCTGCGGCTTGTGGAGATTCTGCTCGTCCGCTCCCCCTGTTGCGCGGATGACGCGGGCGCGCACGAGCCGCGATAAAGAATACCTCCGGCCCGTTCGCCCGGATTCAGCTTTGGCATTCGCCGCGCTATAGTTCGCCGCGCTATAGTTCGCTTGGCCCGTCGACAGGAAGGGTGATGCGGAGGAAGGTTGCGTGGGGGCGATGGAGAGCGACGGGGCGGGGAAGGGCGGATCGGCCATGTCGGCTTTGCTGTTGCTGGGAATGCGCGGGTTCGCATGGCTGCCGGCGAGAACGTGCCGCTGACGGAGAAATTGTCTCTGCTCGCGGGTTATCTCGCGACATCGCCGGCGCGCGGCCGCCGGCGCGGGCAGATCGCGGCGCAGCTCTGGCCGGATCGCGGCGAGGAGCAGGCGCGGGGTAGCCTGCGCAACGCGCTTTCCCGGTTGCGCGCCATCGGCGTCGGCGTCGCGACGGATGGCGACGTGGTGGCGCTCGCGCATCCGTCCATCGATATCGACCGGCTCGCCGCGGCGGCGCGGTCGCCGCTGGACGTCGATGCGGCGATGGCCCTGTCGCTGCCTTTCCTCGATGGAATCGAGGCATCGGGGGCCGAAATTCAGGACTGGCTGGTTTTCGAGCGGGCGCGACACCGCACGCTGGCCCGGCGCGCGCTCACCCTCGCCAGCCGCGCGGCTTCGGAGCGCGGAGACGCGGCCGAGGCCCTGGCGGCGGCCTCGCTCCTGCTTACGCTCGATCCTTGCCGCGAGCGCAGCCACAGGCTCATCATGCGCCTCCATGCCGCCGCGGGCGACCGGGCGGCGGCGCTCAACCAGTTCCGCGCATGCGGCGACATCCTGCGCGCCGAACTCGGCCTCGCCCCTTCGGAGGGAACGCAGGCGCTGGCGCGGGAGCTGTCGGGCGGCGGGGGCGGCCCGGCATCGCCGACAGTTTCCGCATCGCGCAGCGGGGACGACGCTTCCATGCCCGGCATGGCGACGCCCGCGCCCGCGCCGCTCCCGGAAGCGGCGAAGGCCGCGCACGGCTTCCGGCTGTCGATTGCCGTCCTGCCCTTCGTTCACGACGAAGGCGATCTGGACCAGCGCTTTCTGGCGGAAGGCATCGCCGACGACATCACCACGGAGCTGACCCGGCACCGCGATTTCCTCGTGATCGCCCGCCCGTCGAGCCTGAAATTCTCGGTGCCCGCCGAGGCGGCGCGCGATTTGGGGGTGCGTTACGTCGTCACCGGCACCCTGCGCGTCGGCGCCGGCAGGGTCAGCCTGTCGGCGGGGCTCGTGGACGAGGTTTCCGGCCGCCACCTGTGGGCGGTGCGCCACGAAGGGGCGATGGACGACTTCTTCGTCCTGCGGGACCGGATCGTGGCGGAACTCACGGCCGGGCTCGACGCGGAAATACGCCTGGCGGAGCGGGAGCGGGCGGCGGGAAGGCCGCCGGCCCATCTCGGCGCTTGGGAGCTGTTCCATCACGGGCTCTGGCATGCCTATCGCTTCGAGGCCGGCGAGATCGCGCGGGCGGAAGTCTGTTTCACGCGCGCGGGCGCGCTTGCGCCGGATTTCGCGCTGCCCCACGCCGGGCTCGCCTATGTGGCGGTGCTGCGCACCGCGCTGCTGATCGAGACGAACACGGCCGCGGGCGTTGATGGTGCTTGCGCTCGTGCTTGCCGAGACCGGGCGCCGCGACGAGGCGCGCGGGCTGCTCTCGGGCAGGGGCGGGGCGATTGCCGGCGTCCGGCCGGACGTCATCTGGCCGATGATCGCCCGGACGCTGCCGGTCGGTGGGCGCATCCGCGCCGCGCGCGCTCTGGCCCTCATCGGCCTCGCGCCGCCCGGCGAGACGGAGGCGTGAAATCGCGCGGCCCTGCGATTCTAACGATGGCGTGACGCTGCGCTGACGCCCGTCTCGCGCTCCGGCGACGGCCGGCCGCTACAAGACCGACCCGTCGCATTCGAGCCTGACGTGGTCGTTCAGACATTCCGGTCTGTCCAACTACACCGCCCGCTTCACGAAAGTCGATGCGAGGCTCGACTGGAAACCCGAAAAGCCGGAGGCGTCGGCGCTTTCGGTCGAGATCGACCCGCTGTCGGTGCGCACTGATTACCCCTGGCCGGAACTGGTCGACTTCGACGCCAAGATCGGCGGCGACGCGGACTTTCTGGCCGGCAAGCCGATCGTCTTCGTCTCCAGGCGGATAATCGTGACCGGCGCCGACACCGGCATCGTGGAAGGGCTGCTGACGTTTCGCGGCGAGACCCGTCCGGTAACGCTCGACATCGTATTCAACGGTTCCGTTGCCGACCATCCGATGACGAGCGCCGCGAAGCTCGGGTTCTCGGCGCGGGGCACGATCCGGCGGAGCGAATGGGGGCTCGATTTCGCGATCCCCGAACTGGGCGACGACGTGAATCTCGTCATCGAAACCGAGATGGTGCCCGCCGATTACGTCTTTCATTAAAGCGCGTTCCGGTCAAAGGGAATCCTTCGGTCGACAAGAACGCGCTGAAAATCGAGCGATGCGGGCGTGCGCCCGGAGACGGGCGCATCCTTGTCCGGCGGGCGTCATCGTCAAGTCGGATTTGCGGGTCTATTGTTGCGAAGATCCGTATTCGCCGGAGCGAGTCTTTCCGGGCGGTTTATATGGCGTTCTTTCAGGTCGATGCAGGAGGTGTGGCGTGGGAAAAATTTCGAGAATGGTGTTTTCGATCGCTTCGTTTCTGATCGTCGCGGGCGGCGCGGCGCTCGCCGATGACGTCTATGACCGGTGCCTCGACAAGGGAGACGGGACGAACGCCTCATGGGCGCAATGCGGCGGCGAATGGGTGGCGCGCGAGGACGCGAAGCTGAACCGGGTATGGCGACAGGTCTACGGCCAGACGGAAGGCCAGACAAAGACGGATCTTCTGGCCGAGCAACGCCTTTGGAACGCCTATAAGGAAGCGTCCTGCAGCTTCTACGCCAATGGCGATTGGGGGCGGCAGGGGCAGGTTCTGGATTTCGGCCAGTGCCGTGCGCTTGTCATCGCGACGCGAACCCGCGAGCTGGAGGGATACGGCAAGTTTTTCTCGCCGCAATGAAACACGTGCTTGCGCCTTGCGGAACACCGCTCGGCGCTCATCCTTTCAGGGCGCTTAGCCCCCCGCTTTCGAGCCGGCGAAGCGATACGTCCAGCTTGGCCTCGGCCTCTCTTATCTCGCGTGCGGCCCTGCGCAGATAACTCAGATGCGCATGCGCGGCGGAGCGGGCGTCATCGGGGCGCTTCTCGATGATCGCCCGCGCGATGGACAGATGCTGTTCGCGCAGGAGATCGCGCACATAGGGAAGCGAGAACAACCGCTGCCGGTTGAGGAGCACGTCGGTTCTCAGGTTCCCGGACAGCGCGCGCATGATCTGGAGCAGCACGAGATTGTGGCTCGCTTCGTAGATCGCCATGTGCATCTCGACATCGGCCTCGGCCTCCTCGGCCGGGTCGTTGGCGGCATGGGCGCGTTCGATCCGCTCGGCGCATTGCCTGATGCGATCGATATCGACCTGGCTGGCGCGCTCGGCTGCCAACGCAGCGGCCGAGCTTTCCACGATGTCGCGAAACTCCAGATAATCGTCGGTGATTTCGCTTCGCTCGCCCAGCAAGGCGATCAGGGGATCCGAGATCGTCGCGGCCCCCAGTTGCGCGACCTTCATGCCTCTTCCCTCCCTGCTTGTCAGAAACCCTTTCTGCTCAAGGGATTTCAGCGCATCCCGAAGCGTCGGGCGCGAGACGTTGAGCCGCTCCGCGAGTTCGCGTTCCGGCAAGAGGGGCTCTCCGGGACGCAAGGACCCTTCCAGAATGAGCCGTTCGATATGCCTCATCACCAGATCGGCGGCTCTCTCCGGGCGGTTCAACCTGCTGTCGCTCATGTCGGTCACGATTTTGGTCATCTCCGCTGTCCAATAGCTCAACACACGCCATCGTCACAACATTCCATCCGCGTCGGAAAATCAATTGCACCCTTGACGCTCAAGGTAAAATTATTTTACCAAAATGCGTGGACGGCGAAAGAGCCCCACCAACATCGAACACAGCCGCCATCGTCCGATAGCACGACGAACAGTGCACGCGATCGGCGCTCGGGAGGAAAGCCAAAGATGCCCTGGTCACAGGTCTATGATCCATTTGACAGCATGGTCGTTTCGACCCTGCTCGCCGCGTTGCCGATCGTCGTTCTTCTGGGCGGGATCGGCCTCTTTCACATGAAGGCGCACCTTGCGGCGGTGCTCGGTCTTGTCGTCGCTCTCGTCGTTGCGGTGATCGGATTCGGCATGCCCGCCGGAATGGCGGGAACGACGGCGGTCTACGGCGCGGCCTACGGCCTGCTTCCGATCGGCTGGATCATCCTCAGCGTGATCTTTCTGTACCGGCTCACCGAGAGGACCGGGCAGTTCAACATCCTGCGCGACAGCATCGCCGGCCTCACGCCCGACCGGCGCCTTCAGTTGCTGTTCATCGCGTTTTCTTTCGGCGCGTTCTTCGAGGGCGCGGCCGGTTTCGGAACCCCGGTCGCGGTAACGGCGGCGATGCTGATGGGGCTCGGCTTCGCTCCTCTCGCGGCGGCGGGCCTGTCGCTGATCGCGAACACCGCGCCGGTCGCGTATGGCGCGCTGGGCACGCCCGTCATCGCACTGGCGGCGGTGACGGGGCTCGATCTGCACGAGCTTTCCGGCATGATCGGCCGCCAGCTTCCCTTTTTCTCGGTGATCGTGCCGTTCTGGCTCGTATGGGCCTTCGCGGGGCGCAAGGGCATGCTGGAGGTATGGCCGGCGCTGCTCGTCGCGGGCGCGTCGTTCGCGATCCCGCAATATCTCGTGTCGAACTTTCACGGCCCCTGGCTGGTGGACATCGTGGCCGCGATCTCGTCCATGATCTGCCTCGCGGGCTTCCTGCGGGTATGGTCGCCGAAGCGGATATGGACCTCGACGGGCGGCGGGGAAGAGGCGGAGCCGGTCCAGGTGAGGCATTCGCATTCCGGCGCGACGATCTTCCGCGCCTGGCTGCCGTGGCTCATCCTGTCGGTCTTCGTGTTTGCCTGGGGCACGCCCCAGATCAAGGTCTGGCTCGATTCCATCTGGATCTACCGCCTGCCGGTGCCGGGGCTGCACGAGATGGTGATGAAGGTGCCGCCGGTCGTCGAAGCGCCGCACGCCGAGGCCGCCGTCTATTCGCTGAACCTGCTGTCGGCGACGGGAACGGGCATTCTGTTCGCGGCCGTCGTGTCGGGCTTCGTCCTCAGGTTCTCGCCGGTCGCGCTGGTGCGGGAATATTTCCAGACGATCTGGGTGGTGCGGTTTTCGCTCGTCACCATCGCCGCGATGCTGGCGCTGGGTTTCGTGTCCCGCTATTCGGGCACCGATGCGACGCTCGGCCTGGCTTTCGCGCAGACGGGCTGGATCTATCCGTTCTTCGGCACCCTTCTGGGGTGGCTGGGCGTCGCGCTGACGGGCTCGGACACCGCCTCGAACGTGTTGTTCGGCGGCTTGCAGAAGATCACGGCGGAGCAGATCGGCGTCTCGCCCGTGCTCATGGCGGCGGCCAACTCTTCCGGCGGCGTGATGGGCAAGATGATCGACGCGCAGAGCATCGTCGTCGCTTCCACGGCGACCAACTGGTACGGCCATGAAAGCAGCATCCTGCGTTACGTGTTCTTCCATTCCATCGCCCTTGCCTGCCTCGTCGGCATTCTGGTGATGGCGCAGGCCTATGTGCCGCCGTTCACGGCGATGGTGCCCTGACGGGTCTGCGGCGAGGGGGCGCATCTCCCTCGCCGGTGTCGGAGTCATGAGGAGGCCCGGACAGATGTCCACCATAGCGATGCCTGCCCCGGACGCGGGAATACTCGCCCGGAAACCTGAAATCGTCGCGGCTCTCGTCGCGGCGCTTCCGCCGGAGACGGTCATTTCCGATCCCGAGGAAACGCGCGCCTATGAGTGCGACGCCCTGACCGCCTACCGGTGCCCGCCGCTCGCGGTGGTGCTGCCGCGCACGACGGAGGAGGTGGCGACGGCCATGCGCATCTGCCACGCGTTGCGCATTCCGGTCGTGCCGCGCGGCGCGGGCACGTCGCTTGCCGGCGGCGCGCTGCCGACGGCCGACAGCGTGGTGATCGGCACCCTGCGCCTGCGCGAGGTTCTGGAGGTCGATACCGCCAACCGCTTCATTCGCGTGCAGACCGGCGTCACCAATCTGTCCGTGAGCGCGGAGCTGGAGGCGGAAGGCTTCTTCTATGCGCCCGATCCGTCCTCGCAGCTCGCCTGCACCATCGCCGGCAACATCGGCATGAACTCGGGCGGGGCGCATTGCCTCAAATACGGCGTCACGACCAACAACCTGCTCGGCGTCCGCATGGTTCTGACCACGGGCGAGATCGTGGAGCTGGGCGGGCCGCTGCTCGGGACGGCCGGGCTCGACATTCTGGGCCTCATCTGCGGTTCCGAGGGGCAACTCGCCATCGTCACCGAGGCGACGCTGCGCATCCTGCCGCGTCCCGAGGGCGCGCGGCCCATGCTGATCGGTTTCGACAACGCGGAGACGGCGGGCGAGTGCGTGGCGCGCATCATCCGATCCGGCCTGCTGCCGGTGGCGATCGAATACATGGACGATGTCTGCCTGCGGGCGGTCGAGGCCTTCGCCAAGGCGGGCTATCCCGATTGCGCGGCCGTGCTGATCGTCGAGGTGGAGGGCTCGGAGGAGGAGATCGCGCACCAGATTGAACGCATCCACGCCATCGCCGGGGAACTCGAGCCCGTCGAGTTCCGCAGCAGCCGCAATGCCGACGAGTCGCTGGCCATCTGGAAGGGACGCAAGTCGGCCTTCGGCGCCATGGGGCGGCTGGGAGATTATTTGTGCCTCGACGGCACGGTGCCGGTCTCGAAGCTGCCCTACACGCTGCGGCGCATCGGTGAATTGTCCAGGGAACATGGTCTGGAGGTCGCCAATGTCTTCCATGCCGGCGACGGCAACATGCATCCGCTGATCCTCTTCAACGCCAACAAGCCGGGAGACCTCGAAAAGGCGGAAGCCTTCGGGGCCGACATCCTGCGGCTTTGCGTCGATGTCGGCGGCTGCCTCACCGGCGAGCACGGCGTCGGCATCGAGAAGCGCGACCTGATGGGCAAGCAGTTCGCGCCCGACGACATGGCCATCCAGATGGAGGTCAAGGGCGTGTTCGATCCGGGCTGGCTGCTCAACCCGGCCAAGGTGTTCCCGCTGGAGGTGAGCCGGCCTTACCGCGAGGAAGCGGCCAGATGCTCATGAATACGAAGGATACCGATGCCATGACAGGCGAGACGGCCGTCAACGCGCCACGCGACGAGGGGGAGGTCGCCGCCTTCGTTGCGGAAAGCCACGCAGGCAGGCGGCGGCTTCGGATCGCCGGCGGCGGAACGCGCCTTCAGGCGGGCGCGGTGGACGCCGACAGCCTGCTGACCACGCGGGAACTTGCCGGCATCGTGACCTACGAACCGGGGGCGCTGACGCTGATCGCGCGGGCCGGCACGCCTGTGGAGGATATCGAGAGGGTCCTCGCGGCGGAAGGTCAGGCGCTGGCTTTCGAGCCGATGGATCATCGCGTCCTGCTCGGCGCGAACGGCACGCCCACCATCGGCGGCGTCGTGGGCGCGAACGTGTCGGGTCCGCGCCGCGTGCAGGCCGGCGCGTGCCGCGATCACCTGCTGGGCGTTCGCTTCGTCGACGGTCGGGGCCGCATCGTCAGGAACGGCGGCCGGGTGATGAAGAACGTCACCGGGCTCGATCTCGGCAAGCTGCTGTGCGGATCGCACGGCACGCTCGGCGTGCTCACCGAGGTGGCGCTCAAGACGCTGCCCGTGGCCGAAAGCCAGCAATCGCTCGCCTTCCCCGGCGTTTCCGCCGGCGAGGCGGCGGCGATCTTTTCGGCGGCGCTGGGAACGCCGTTCGAGGTGTCCGGCGCGGCCTTCCATGCCGGGACGGCGTGGCTGCGGATCGAGGGGCTGGCGCCGCAGGTCGACTACCGCCGCGAGCGCCTGACGAGCCTGTTCCGTGACCGTGAGATCGGCGTGATCGACGATGCCGAAAGCCGCCGCCTGTGGCGCGGGCTGCGCGATGTGCGGCACTTCGCCGGCACCGCCGATGCCGTCTGGCGCATCCTCGTCAAGCCGACAGACGCGCCGGAGGTCGTGGCCGCGCTGGAGCGGCTCGGCGGCGAGACGTCGCTCGACTGGGGCGGCGGCCTGATCTGGTACGCCGGCGGCGCCGACGCGCCTTCCGTGCGGCGGGCGGCCGGATCGGGTCGCGCCGTCGCCGTCCGCCGCGCGGCGCTGCCGGCACAGGCCGCTTTCCCGCCCGAGCCGAAGGCGGTCGCCGATCTTTCCGCCGCCCTGCGCAGGACGTTCGACCCCGCCGGAATATTCAACCCCGGCCTGATGGGTGAGTGAGATGCAGACGATCTTTACCGAAGAACAGCTTGCCGATCCCGCCACGAGACGCTCGAACGAGATCCTGCGTTCCTGCGTTCATTGCGGCTTCTGCACCGCCACCTGCCCGACCTACAAGGTGCTGGGCGACGAACTCGACAGCCCGCGCGGGCGCATCTATCTCATCAAGGACATGCTGGAAAACAGCAAGGTTCCCGATGAGAAGACGGTGAAGCACATCGACCGCTGCCTGAGTTGCCTGAGTTGCATGACCACCTGTCCGTCGGGCGTGCACTACATGCATCTGGTGGACCACGCGCGTGAATATATCGAGCGCCGCTACAGGCGCCCGTGGGACGAACGCGCCCTGCGGTGGCTGCTGGCGCGGGTGCTGCCCTATCCTGCCCGCTTCCGCCTCGCGTTGATGGGCGCGCGGTTCGCAAAGCCGATTGCACGGTTCCTGCCCGATGCGCGGCTTCGGGCCATGCTGGAAATGGCGCCCGCGCGCGTTCCGCCCCCCAGCGCCAACGACCGACCGCAGAGCTTTCCGGCCGAACGGAGGCGGCGCAAGCGCGTGGCGCTGCTGACGGGGTGCGCCCAGCGCGCGCTCAACACCGACATCAACGACGCCACGATCCGGCTGCTGCGCCGGCACGGCTGCGAGGTCGTCGTTCCGAAGGGCATCGGCTGCTGCGGGGCGCTGACGCATCACATGGGAAAAACGCACGAGAGCCATGCGATGGCGGCGGCGAACATCCGCGCCCTGGCGGCGGAGATCGACGGGGAGGGGCTCGACGCGGTGGTGATCAACACTTCCGGCTGCGGCACCACGGTGAAGGACTACGGCCATATGTTCCGCAACGATCCCATCGCCGCGGACGCCGCGCGCGTGGCGGCGCTGACGAAGGACGTCACGGAAGTGATGGGCGATCTCGGCCTCGGCGACGCCTCCCACGCCGCGCCCCTGCGGGTGGCCTATCACGCCGCCTGTTCGCTCCAGCACGGCCAGCAAATCCGTTCCGCCCCGAAGGACCTGCTCAAGGCGGCGGGCTTCCAGGTCGTCGAGCCGAAGGACAGCCACCTGTGCTGCGGCTCGGCGGGGACGTACAACCTCTTGCAGCCCGCGATTTCGGCGCAGCTCAAGAGCCGCAAGGTGGCCACGATAGAGGCGACCCGCCCGCAGGTCATCAGCGCCGGCAACATCGGCTGCATGATGCAGATCGGCTCCGGGACCGGGATTCCGGTCGCTCACACCGTCGAACTGCTGGATTGGGCCACCGGCGGCCCGCGCCCGCGCAGCCTCCGGGATCTCGCCCCCGTCTACGCGGCCGGCAGTCCGCCGGCGGGCCGGGCGGCGCGCGCGGTCAGCAACGCGTGACGGCCGGAGGCTTTCCGCGCTTTAGTTCCAATCGGAAAGCGCCCTATCGCGCCCCCAGCCGGTTGGATACCTCGGCGGCGGCGTCGGCCACCCGGCGGCCAATCTCGCGTACCCGTGCGTCGGGCAGCCTGATCGTGGGGCCGGAAATGGAGATGCCCGCGACCGCTTCGCCGTGGCTGTTCAGGATGGAGGCGGCGACGCAGCGCATGCCCACCGTCCGTTCCTCGTCGTCGAGCGAATAACCTCTCCGCCGGGTGATCGCGACGGCATCATGCAATTGCGCCGCCGTCACGATCGTCTTGTCCGTGAAGCGGTCGAACCGGGCCGTCCTGATGAACGCGGCGAGCCGCGCGTCGTCGAACGCGCTCAGCAGCGCCTTGCCGATGCCGGAGGCATGCAGGGGCGCGCGCGTGCCCGGCGGAAAGAAGGCCCTGATCGTCTCGTGGGTTTCCACCTGGCTGACGAACAGGACATCGCCGTCGCGCTCGATGCCGAGATTGGCGGTTTCTCCGGTGCGGGCCATGAGATCCCGCATGATCGAGCGGCTGCGCTCGACGAGGTTCGTGCGCCGCAGGAAGGCCGAGCCGAGCCGGAAAGCCTCCGGGCCGACGAACCATTCCTGACGCTCGGGATCGTTCTCGACATATTGCCGCTGCTCCAGCGTCGCCAGCACACGATGCATCGTGGCCGCCGATTGCCCCAGATGGGCCGACAGCTCCGTCAGCGTGACGCCTTCATGTGCCGCCAGCGCCTCCAGAACATCGAGCGCCCGGTCGAGCGCCTGAATGTTCGATGTCGCCGGTGCGGGAACCATCCCTTTCGGCCGCCCCCGGCGGCGGGTGGGCTGTTGCATGCGGATACCTCGCGTTCGGTTCTCTGAGCGGAAAATCATGATCATGAAAATTTATTTTGCACAATGAAAAATTATAATATATTGATATTTATATATTATTTTATATAATCGGTATTTTGAAAAAATATTTCAAAAAAATTTACTGTGCTTGCGCCCCATGCTAGTTGTCGTTTCACACAAGGAGGAGCCGCCAGGAGGAAGAGCCATGAGCAGCCAGAATCCGATTTTCATCCCGGGCCCCACGAACATACCGGAGGCGTTGCGTAAGGCGGTGGACATGCCCACCATCGACCATCGCAGCCCGCTTTTCGGCAGGATCCTGCATCCCGCGCTGGAAGGCGTGAAGAAGGTGCTGAAGACGACGCGGGCGCAGGTTTTCATTTTTCCGTCCACCGGCACCGGCGGCTGGGAAACGGCGATCACGAACACGCTCTCGCCCGGCGACAAGGTTCTCGCCACGCGCAACGGCATGTTCAGCCACCGGTGGATCGACATGTGCCGGCGCCACGGCCTCGATGTCGCCGTGGTGCCGCGCGACTGGGGCGAGGGCGTGCCGGCCGACCGCTTCGAGGAAATCCTGACCGCCGACAAGGCGCAGGAGATCAAGGTCGTTCTCGCCACGCACAACGAGACGGCAACCGGCGTGCGCTCCGACATCGCCGCCGTCCGCCGCGCGCTGGATGCCGCCGGCCATCCGGCGCTGCTGTTCGTCGATGGTGTCAGCTCCATCGGCTGCATGGATTTCCGCATGGACGAATGGGGCGTCGACATCGCCGTCGCCGGATCGCAGAAGGGTTTCATGCTGCCGCCGGGGCTGGCGATCGTCGCGGTCTCGCCCGGGGCGATCGAGGCGGCGGAGCGTGCGACGCTGCCGCGGACGTTCTTCGACATTCGCGACATGGCGAGGGGCTATCTCAATAACGGCTATCCCTATACGCCGCCGGTCGGCTTGCTGAACGGGCTCAGGCTCGCGACCGAAATGCTGCTCGACGAGGGGCTTGAGAACGTCTTCGCCCGGCACCGCCGCATCGCGGAGGGCATTCGTCGGGCCGTCACGGCCTGGGGGCTGCGGTTCTGCGCCGTCCGGCCGGAGCTTTATTCGGATACCGTCACCGCGATCCGCGCCCCCGAGGGCTTCGATGCGAACAGGATCGTCGCCCATGCGTTGAACGCCTACGGCGTTGCGTTCGGAACGGGGCTCGGCGATGTCGCCGGCAAGGTCTTCCGCATCGGCCATCTGGGCAGCCTGACGGATGTGATGGCCCTGTCGGGCATCGCGACGGCCGAGATGGCGATGGCGGATCTGGGGCTGCCGGTGAAGCCGGGCGTGGGCGTGGCCGCCGCGCAGGAGCATTATCGCCACGGCGGCGCGCAGAAGCAGGCCGCTTGAGAAGGGAGGCGTCAATGTACATTCCAACGCTGGACGATATGCTGCTGGCGCGCGCCCGCATCGCGCCGCATGTGCACCGCACGCCGGTGCTGACCTCGCGCATGCTCGACGAACTGACCGGGGCGACGCTGTTCTTCAAGTGCGAGAACCTCCAGAAGGCAGGGGCCTTCAAGGCGCGCGGCGCCTCGAACGCGGTTTTCGGATTGTCGCAGGAGCAGGCCGCACGGGGCGTCGCGACCCATTCGAGCGGCAATCACGGCACCTGCCTGTCCTACGCGGCGGGGCGGCGCGGCATTCCCTGCACGGTCGTGATGCCGCGCACCGCGCCGCAGGCGAAGAAGGACGCCGTGCGCGGCTACGGCGGGCGCGTGGTGGAGTGCGAGCCGTCCACATCGAGCCGCGAGGCGGTTTTCGCCGGCGTCGTCGCCGAAACGGGCGCGGAATTCGTGCATCCCTACAACGACCATCGCGTGATCGCGGGGCAGGCGACGTGTTCGGCCGAACTGATCGAGCAGGTCGAGGGGCTGGATGCCGTCGTCGCCCCGATCGGCGGGGGCGGGATGGTTTCGGGCACCTGCCTGACGCTTTCGAACCTCGCGCCGCAGGTGAAGATCTACGCGGCGGAACCCGCGCAGGCCGACGACGCCTTCCGCAGCTTCAGGGCCGGCCATATCATCGCCGACGATGCACCGGACACGATCGCGGACGGGCTCAAGGTGCCGCTGAAGGAACTGACCTGGCACTTCGTCAGCCGTCACGTCACCGATATCCATACCGCTTCCGAGCAGGCGATCGTCGATGCGATGAAGTTGATCTGGAAGCGCCTGAAGATCGTGATGGAGCCGTCGAGCGCCGTCCCGCTGGCGACGATCCTGCGGAATCCCGAGGTCTTCGCCGGCAAGCGCGTGGGTGTGATCGTCACCGGCGGCAATGTCGATCTCGACAGATTGCCGTGGAACTGAACGGCTTTGGAACCAAGGAGAGGAACGATGAACAAGCCCGCCAATTTCGCCCATCTCGAGGTCGGCTATGACGTGCCGGCCCTGCCGGGCATGGACGAGGCCGATATCCAGACGCCTTGCCTGATCCTCGATCTGGACGCGCTGGAGCGCAACATCAGGAAGCTCGGCGATTACGCCCGCGCCCACAACATGCGCCACCGCGCCCACGGCAAGATGCACAAATCCGTCGACGTGCTGAAATTGCAGATGGAACTGGGTGGCGCGGTCGGCGTCTGCTGCCAGAAGGTATCGGAGGCCGAGGTGTTCGCGCGCGCCGGCATCAAGGACATTCTGGTGACAAACGAGGTCCGGGATCCCGCCAAGATCGATCGCCTAGCGCGGCTGCCGAAATACGGCGCGAGCGTCATCGTCTGCGTCGACGACGTGGACAACATCGCCGATCTGTCGGCGGCGGCGCGGAAGCACGGCACCGAACTGGGCGTCTTCGTCGAGATCGATTGCGGCGCCGGACGCTGCGGCGTGAAGACCGGCGCGGAGGTCGTCGACATCGCCCGCGCGGCGGTGGCGGCGCCCCATCTGGCCTTCAGGGGCTTGCAGGCCTATCAGGGCGCCATGCAGCACCTCGACCGCTACGAGGATCGCAAGGCCAGGCTGGACATCGCCATCGCGCAGGTGAAGGAAGCGGTGGCGGCGCTGAAGGCCGAGGGGCTGGAGCCGGAAATCGTCTCCGGCGGCGGCACGGGCTCCTATTATTTCGAGAGCAATTCGGGCGTCTACAACGAATTGCAGTGCGGTTCCTACGCCTTCATGGACGGCGACTACGGCCGCATTCTGGACAAGGACGGCAAGCGCATCGACAAGGGGGAATGGGAGAATGCCCTGTTCATCCTGACTTCGGTCATGAGCCACGCCAAGCCCCACCTCGCGGTGGTCGACGCGGGCCTCAAGGCGCAGTCGGTGGATTCGGGCCTGCCCTTCGTCTACGGCCGCGACGATGTGAAATACGTCAAATGCAGCGACGAGCATGGGGTGGTCGAGGACCCGCACGGCGTTCTCAGGATCAACGAGAAGCTGCGGCTCGTGACCGGCCATTGCGACCCGACCTGCAATGTCCATGACTGGTATGTCGGCGTGCGCAACGGCAAGGTCGAGACGCTCTGGCCGGTTTCGGCGCGCGGCAAAGCCTTTTGAAGAACGGCCTGCTGAAAATAATGGCCGGGGCCTGCCCCGGCGCGATATCCACAGGAGGAAGGCTCATGATCATCGTCCCTGAGCGCGAAATCGCCGGGCTCGTGTCGGCCGACGCTTGCTTCGCGGCGGTCGAGCAGGTCTTCGCATCGATGGCGAAGAAATCCGCCCGCAATTTTCCCGTCGTCCGCGAGGCCATCGGGCATGCCGATGCGCTCTACGGCTTCAAGTCGGGGTTCGACCGCGAGAGCCTCGCGCTCGGCCTCAAGTCCGGGGGCTTCTGGCCGCGCAACACCGAGAGGGGGCTCACCAACCACCAGTCCACCGTGTTCCTGTTCGATGCCGATACCGGCCGCTGCCGCGCGATGGTGGGCGGCAACCTGCTGACGGCCTTGCGCACGGCGGCGGCTTCCGCGGTTTCGATCAAGCATCTGGCGCGCGCCGATTCCAGGGTGCTCGGCATCGTCGGGGCCGGTCATCAGTCGACCTTCCAGCTCAGGGCCGCGCTCGATCAGCGCCCGTTCGAGAAGGTGGTGGGCTGGAACCTGCATCCCGAAAAGCTCGGCCGCCTCGCCGCGGTCGCGGCGGAGAAGGGCGTTCCCTTCGAGGCGGTGGATCTCGACCGGCTCGGGGCTGAAGCGGACGTGATCATCACCATCACCTCGTCGTTCGCGCCGATCCTCAGGGCCGCGCAGGTGCGGCCGGGCACCCATCTCGCCTGCATGGGAACCGATACGAGCGGCAAGCAGGAAGTCGAGACCGCTCTCGTCGCGCGCGCCACGGTGTTCACGGACGAGATAGCCCAGGCGGTGACGATCGGCGAGGCGCAGCACGCCGTCGCGAAGGGGCTGATCGGCGCCGGCGATATCGTCGAGATCGGCGCCGTCATCAATGGCGATCATCCCGGCCGCGCCGCAACGCGGGAAATCACCCTCTTCGACGGCACCGGCGTGGGGCTTCAGGATCTGGCCGTGGCCTCCGCCGCCGTCGATCTGGCGCTTGCCGGGGGCGTGGCCGTCGAGGTGGATTTCTGACGGAATGGATCGCTGAGGCCCAGCGGGCGGCGAAAGTCGATTCCCGCGTTCAATGATCCATCGCGGGCGAGGACGCGATCTGCCGGATGAGCATCCTGACCGCCGGAGCGCTTTCGGCCGTGCGGAAGATCGCGGCGACCTCGGAGGGAATCGGCTCGCCGGCGATGGGGCGAAAAACCACGTTCGGCATCTGCACGATATCCCGCACCACGCCCGGTATCACCGATATTCCCGTGCCGAGCGATACCTGAGTCAGCACGGCGAGCAGGCTGCCGGGCGAGGAGACGATACGGGGCTCGAACCGGCCGCGCCGGGCCACCTCGTAGGTGCCCGCCCGCTGCTCGGGCGCGATGAACGCTTCCCCCGCCAGCAGGCCGGCGCGCAGCGGCTGCGTCTCTCCCGCCACGCCGTGGGTGGCGGGCAGGGCGAGACAAAAGCGGTCGCGCAGCAGGACATGCCTTTTCAGCGCGCGCGGCAGCGCCATCGGCAGGCGCACGAAGCCGATGTCGATATGGCCGTCGGCGACGAGGCCGGGCAGTTCGCCCATCGGGCACTCGCGCGCGCCAAGGTGCACGTCCGGCCACGCCTCGCGGAAGCGGCGCGTCTGCTCCTGAAGGACTCCGGCGTAGGCGGCCGAACCGACATAGCCGATCTCGACGCGGCCGATCTCGCCCCGGCCGGCGCGGCGGCCGACGCTTTCGGCCCGCGCGTACTGGTCGAGGACGTTGCGCGCCTCGGCCAGAAAGATCTCGCCCGCCGGCGTGAGCGCGACCGAACGCTTCGTGCGGGCGAAAAGGCGCGCCGACAACGTGCGCTCGATTTCCTGAATCTGCACCGTCAGCGTCGGCGGGGCGATGTTGAGCCGTTCGGCCGCGCGGGCGAAATGCAGCTCCTCGGCGAGCGCCACGAAATAGCGGAAATGTCTCAGCTCCATCCCGGCGCACCGCATGAATTAGTCCATACCTAATAATAATCGAGAAAGCCGCGAATGAAAGGAATTCAACGATGCGATTGACTGGGGACGCCTGACCACCACGGAGGAGATCGTCGTGCCGGAAGCATCCGCCCCGCACCTGCCAGTCCATGCCCGCGCACACGGCGAGGCCCGGCCATGACTCTCGGGGTTTCTCTCGAACGCGGGACGGCGCGGCCGTTTCTCGTCCTGCTGACGGCATCCACCGGCTGCGCGATGACGGTTCTCGACACCAACATCGTCGCCATCGTGCTGCCGACCGTCGCGCGCGATTTCGGCGCCACCTTCGCGGAGATCGAATGGGTGGTCAGCACCTACGTGCTGTGCTTCGCTTCGCTGCTGCTGCCCGCCGGCGCGGTCGCGGACAGGTTCGGCCGCCGGCGCGTGTTCCTGATCGGCATCGCCGCCTTCGCCCTGACATCGCTCCTGTGCGGACTCGCGCCGTCCGCGGCCTTCCTCTATGCCGCCCGCGCCCTGCAAGGCGCGTCGGCGGCTTTCCTGCTGGCGCCGGCGCTCGCCGTCATCGCCCACACCTTCCATGGCGAGGCGGAGCGGAATCGGGCCTGGGCGATCTGGGGCAGCATCATGGGCCTGACGATGGTGCTCTCGCCGATCGCCGGGGGCGTCATCGCGCATCTGCTCGGCTGGCGATGGGCCTTTCATGTCAACCTCCCGATCTGCGCGGCGCTCGCCGCCGCCGCCGTCGCGTTCGTGGGGGAATCGCGCGACGAGGCCGCCAGACGGCTCGATCCCGCCGGCATCGTGTTCTTCGCGTCGGCGATGTTCGGGCTGACATGGGGGCTCATCAACGGGCAGGCGCATGGCTGGACATCCGCGACCGCGCTTGCCGGTTTCGCGGCGGGTATCGGTGCGTTCGCAGCCTTCGTCGTCGCCGAGCGGCTGCAAGTCCGCCCGATGCTGGACCTCGGGCTTTTTCGCAACCCGCGGCTTGTCGGCGGCGTGTGGGCCATGTTCGCCTATGCCGCCTGCGCGCAGGTGATGGCGTCGCTCCTGCCTCTCTTCCTCCAGAACGGGCTCGGCCGCGCGCCGCTGGAGGCGGGTTTCGCCATGCTGCCCTTCGCCCTCGCCATGCTGGCTTTTCCGCATGTCGGCCGGCTGCTCGGCCGCCGATTGATCCCGGCGGACATTCTCGCCCTCGGCCTTCTGGTCGTCGGTTTCGGCAATGCATTGACGGGGTGGGCGGCGCGGCTCGGCGACCGGCCGCTTGTCATGCTCGGCATGGTGGTCCTCGGCGCCGGCGGCGGCCTGCTCAACGGCGAGACCCAGAAGGCGATCATGAGCGTGGTGCCGCGCGAGCGCGCGGGCATGGCGTCCGGCATCAGCACGACGGCGCGCTTTTCCGGCATTTTACTGGGCTTCGCCACGCTGAGCGGCGTTCTGGCCACCGCCGTGCGCGGCGTGCTCGCGCCCGGTTCCTGCGACGGGGGCGACGCCTGCCGTCAGGCCCGCGCCTTCGCCGACGCGGTCGTCGCCGGCGATCTGCCGCAAGCCGTCGCCGGTCTCGCGGGGGCGGAACGGGAGGCTGCGACGACACAGGCGCTTTCCGCCTATTCAGCCGGATTCTCGGTGGCGCTGCTCGCGGCGGCGGCGATCGCCGGGCTGTCGGCCGTCGCCGTTCGGCGGCTGATGCGCGCGCCTCGCGGTCCCATTGCTTCAATGAAACGGTGACGGCGTTTTCCCGGCGCTCGAACGCTGCTCAGGCTCTGATCAGGCTTGCCGCCGCCTTGCCCGCGCTCTCCATGTAGCTCGGATCGCGGTGGAGCAGGACGACGGCGAAGGCGCCGTCGAGCAGCAGGATGATCTGGCGGGCGAGGAGAGGGGCGTCCCTGTTTTCGCCCGCCTCTTCGATGACGGAGCAGAGCCATTCCTCGACGCGCTTCTTGTGCTCGCGCCCGGCGACGATCGCCGGATGGCCGGGCAGGTTGATGAGTTCGACGGATGTCCGGAGAAAGCCGCATCCCTTCCATTTCGGATGCCGCGCCGAACGGGCGAGATTCCGGAAAATGCCCTCGATCCTCTCCGCCAAATCGCCTTCCGTCTCGGCGAACCAGCGCTTGAACACGGCCAGGTTCGGCTGATCGCGGGTTTCGAGGTAGGCGGCGATCAGATCGTCCTTGCTGCGGAAGTGATAATAGAGCGAACGCTTCGTCAGCCCCGCCTTTTCCGCAACGGCGTCGACGCTGACGGCCCTGATGCCCTCGTCGTGAAACAGCTTTCCGGCGGCGGCGACGATGCGTTCGCGCGTGGTCGCGGGGATCTTGCTCATGGCTTTTTGTATACCGACCAGTGAATATACACAACGATGCGCGCGGCCTATCCTGGCGACATGAACCAGACGACGCATCACCCCCCTATCATGGAGAGCCAGGCGGTCGAGATCGTCTGCCGCGACGGTGTTCGCCTCGGCGGCCGCTTATGGTGCGCGCCGGACGGCGGCGGGCACGGCAGCGTCATCGTCAACCCGGCCACCGGCGTGCTCTCGCGCTACTATCACCGCTACGCCCTTTTCCTGACGGCGCGCGGCTTCGATGTCCTGACATATGACTATCGCGGCATCGGCCTTTCCCGTCCCGCGCGCCTGAAAGGCTGCGGCTATCGCTGGCGCGACTGGGGGGAGCGCGATTTCGACGCGGCTCTCCGCTACATGAGGCAGCGCCGCGACGGTCCGCTGGCGGTCGTCGGGCACAGTATCGGCGGCTTCCTGCCGGGGCTCGCGGAGAGCGCGCCGCTCATCGACCGGATGCTGACGGTCGGTGCGCAATATGCGTGGTGGGGCGATTACGTTGCGCGCCACAGGCTCGGCCTGATCCTGAAATGGCATGTCGCCATGCCGGCGCTGACGGCGCTGTGCGGCTATTTTCCCGGCCGGCGGCTGGGGTGGCTGGAGGATTTGCCCGCCGGCGTGGCGAACGAATGGAGTTTTCGCGGGCCGCGTTTCGAGCGCAGCCATCCGCGCGCGGAGCGGCAGCGGGCCGTTGCGCGCATGGCGTCCGTCACCGCGCCGATCCTCGCCATCTCCGTTGCCGATGACGAGTTCGGCACCGTATCGGCGGTCCGCAGGACGCTCGGCTATTATGCCGGCGCCGAGCGGAACGCGGTGCTTCTGAAACCGGAGGATTACGGCCGGGACGCCATAGGCCATTTCGACCTGTTCCACGACAGCCATGCAAGCGGCTTCTGGCTCGACACCCTGCTCTGGCTTCGGGACGGCCGCAATCCGTGGCCGGGCCGCATCATCAATCGCTGACACGGGAATCCCTTCATGCCTTGCATATCGTGCTGGAGAAATCGGTTCACACAGCGCTCTTCACTTTGACGACAATATATCTGGCAGAGCGTCAGGCGGGGATGAAGGACGTCAGGTGGCTGAAGAGGTTTCGCGCTGCGGGGGGCAATTCCGCTTCGGCGCGGATGCAGACCGAGAGGTGTCGCGTCGCCCATGCGTCGGCCAGCCGGACGATGGCGGGACGCGGCGAACGGCGACACCGGCGCGCCGCCGTTTCCGGCACGATGCCGATGCCCGCGCCTTCAGCGGCGACGCGGCAGATGGCGTCGAAGGTGCGCAGCCTCACGCGGATCTTCTGTCTGGCGCCGATTCTCGCCGCCTGCGCGTCGATGTGCTCCTGAAGGGCGCCGCCCGTCAGCCCGATGAAATGCTCGCCGAAGAGGTCGGCGAAGCGCGCATGCCTTCTCGCCGCCAGGGCATGATCGCGCGCCGCCACCACGATCAGCCGGTCGACGGCGAAGGGCCGCAGCGTCAGCCCGTGCGTGTCCACCGCATCCGACAGGATGCCGATTTCGGCGAAGCCGGCCGCGACGCTGCGGGCGATCTCGGGGCTTTGCCTCTCCTTCAGATCGATGTCGACCTGCGGGTGCGCGGCCATCCATGGCGCCAGCCGGTCGGGCAGGAACTCCGTGAGCGCGGCCGTGTTGGCCAGAACGCGGACGGTGGCGCGAAGCCCCTTCGCGTATTCGCCCATCTCGCCTCGCATCTGCGCCATTCGGAGCAGGATCGCGCGTGCATGATGGGCCAGCGCCTCGCCGGCCTCGGTGGGCGTGACGCCGCGCCGCCCGCGCTCGAGCAGCCTGACCTCGCCGACCGCCTCCATGTCGCGCAGCCGCTCGCTCGCGGCGGGCAACGAAAGGCCGGCTTCCGCGGCGCCGTGGGTGATGATGCCGGCATCCACGACGGCCAGAAACAGGTGAAGGTCGGTCAGGTCGAAACGCATGATGCAAGGATATCGCATGACGAGGCTTCGGGCCAGCCGAAGTCAGGCTATGGAACGTCCGCATTGTCCGGGGCGTCGGATGCGTTATGCAGGAGCCATGTTCGAAACATCCGCATTCCTGCTTGCCGCCGTCGCGGCGACCTTCTTCGCCGCCGGTGTCGTCAAGGGCGTCACCGGCATGGGCTTGCCCACGGTGGCGATGGGCGTGCTCGGCGCACTCGTCTCGCCGCTGGCTGCGGCGAGCCTGCTGATCGTCCCCTCCTTCGTCACGAATATCTGGCAGCTTCTCGCCGGGCCGGGCCTGGGGCCGCTGATCCGCCGGCTCTGGCCGATGATGGCGGCCATCGTCGCGGGAACGCTGCTCGGCACGTCATGGCTCGCCGCCGGCGATACCCGCCCGACCACCGCGGCGCTCGGCGCGGCGCTTGTCGTCTACGCGGGCTTCACCCTTTTCGCCCGTCAGTTTCACGTGCCGCCGCGCCTGGAACCGTGGCTGTCGCCGCTCGTCGGGGCGGCGACGGGCATCGTGACCGGCGGCACCGGCGTGTTCGTCATTCCGGCCGTGCCCTATCTTCAGGCGCTCGGGCTCGCCAGGGACGATCTCGTGCAGGCATTGGGGCTGTCGTTCACGGTATCGACGGTTGCGCTGGCCGCCGGTCTCGGCGCGCGCGGCGCATTCCAGCCGGACGGCATCGTGCTTTCCGCCCTCGCGGTCGCGCCGGCTTTGGCCGGCATGCTGGCCGGCCAGCTTGTCCGCAACAGGATCGGTCCCGCCGCATTCCGCCGCGGGTTCCTGTTCTGCCTGCTGCTGCTGGGCGCGCAGATGTGTCTGGGATCGCTCTCCTGATCGGCCGCCCGGAGCCCGCCGGCGTTCTGATGAAACGCCGGAAAGCTCTCGTTCCCCTGAAAATTCTAGAGCGTCGGACGTTCTGATGGAATCAGAACTGACGCTCTAACTTTTTGATTTAACGCATCTTTGTCGACGAAAGGTGGTGCCCGCTTTTCTGCACGATGCTCTATCCTGTTTTAACTGAAACAGGATAGAATCCGTTTTCTTTTTTCGAGCGAATTCTGATCGATAAAATGATTTCCATTTGATCGGAAAGCGCTTTATTTGCTGTGGGCATCCGGCGTCTGCGGCGCCTCGGCCCAGCAATAGAATTTCGACGTGTTGCCGATACCGGGGTTGAGGACGTTGCACGGGTCGAGATTGCGATAGAATTTCTTGAGCGTCGGCTTGGCGTGGTAGAGATGGCCGACGTTGTGCTCGGCCGGATATTCCGCGCCGCGGTCGTCGAGAATGCGCCACATCGCATGTTCGATGGCGATCGGATCGTGACCCTTGCGGACGATGTAGTCCTGATGGAAGACGTGGCAGAAGAAGTGCCCGTAGTAGAGCTTGTTGACCAGCTTGCCCCCGATGTCCGCCGGCAGGCGCTCGAACCAGTCCGTGTCGTTGCGGCGCAGGGCGATGTCGAGCGCCACGATGTCCTCGACGCTGCCGCGGTGCGTGTCCCGGTAGCGGATGGCCGCGCTCGCGACGGCGAAGCGGTGCAGGAACGCCTTGCGGCCTTCCTCGGCGTCGCACTCGAAGAAATCGCCGTCGTTCGCTTCGAAGAAGGATTTGAGGAACGCCCGCGTCTCCTCCACGCTGTCGGCCGACACCCGGACCAGCAAGTGATGGTCGTAATGCGCGCGGAACTCCTTGATGCGCCGGGGCAGGTGGCCGGGCAGCAGCGACATCGCCGCTTGCAGGATGGTGTCTGTGACGCCCCGAAGGCCCAATCCCTCGAAGAAGGCGTCGATGCGGCTCTTCAGCGCGAAGGCTTTCGGCACATATTCCGTGCCCAGCCTGTCGATGAGCAGGAAGACGTCCTTGCCGTAGGTTTCGCCGATATCGAAGGCATCGCGGTGGATGTATTCGCCGGCGATCGGCAGCTGCTCCGGAACGGTGAGCATGTACCGGCGGACGCCGGTCAGGCTCGCGGTGTCGTTGGCGCCGATATAGAATACCTGGCTCTGCTCCGCCGGAAAGGTATCGAGCCGCACCGCGAACAGCACGAGCTTGCCGGCCGAGCCGGAAGCCTCGAAAAGCCGCCCCGGATCGGCGTTGAAGCGGGCGGGCGTATCGGCGTCGACATCGCGCACATGCCGGCCGTAGTTGTGGTCGGACGCGGCGAGACGTTCGTCGTGGATAACGTCGGCGGGGGCATAGCGGCCCTTCTCCAGCCGGTCGAGGATTTCCTCGGGCTCGTTGCCGAGTTGCACGCCGAGGTGGTTGACGAGGCGCAGGACGCCGTCCTCGCCGACCTGTCCGTAGAGCGCGAGCTGCGTGAATGCGGGCCCCCGGCGCACCAGCGCTCCGCCGGAGTTGTTGCACACGCCGCCCAGCACCGATGCGCCGATGCAGGATGACCCGATCACCGAATGCGGCTCGCGCCCGAGCGGCTTCAGCATCTTTTCGAGACTGTCGAGGGTCGCGCCGGGCAGGCAGATCGCCTGCCGGCCTTCGTCGACGAGCTGGACGCCGGAGAGGCGGCGCGTGCTGATCAGCACGATCTCGCGGTCATAGGCGTCGCCGTCGGGGGTCGAGCCGCCGGTGAGGCCGGTGTTGGCCGCCTGCATGATGATGATCTTGCCGGCGCGCACGGCGGCCTGCGCCACGCGCCATTGCTCCACCAGCGTGCCCGGCCGGACGACGGCGAGCACGTTGCCGTCGCCGAAGCGGTAGCCCTTGCGGAAGCGGCGGGTTTCCCTGGCGCCCGTCAGCACATGCCTGTCGCCGACGATATCCCTGAACGATTTCAGCAGCGTCTCGTTACCGGTGTTCGTCGCGCTCATGGAACTTGTTTCACCTCCGCAGCGATGGCTTTCGTGAGTTCCGGGTCGATGGCCAGCGAACTGCGGTCGAGCTCGGCGATCGATTTCACGCCGGTCAGCGTCATGGCGACGCGCAGCTCCTTCTCGAACAGTTCGAGCAGGTTGACGACGCCGGCCTCGCCGGCCGCCGCGAGCGCATAGACGAAGGCGCGGCCGATGAGCACCGCATCGGCCCCCAGCGCAATGAGCCGCACCACGTCGAGACCGGTGCGCACGCCGCCGTCGACGAGGATCTTGAGGTCGCCGCCGACCGCTTCGGCGATTGCCGGCAGCGCCCGCACGGACGACAGCACGCCGTCGAGCTGGCGCCCGCCGTGATTGGACACGATGATGCCGTCAGCGCCGAAGCCGACCGCATCGCGCGCGTCGGCGGGATCGAGAATGCCCTTGATGACGATGGGGCCTTTCCAGAAGTCGCGAATCCATTCGAGATCCTGCCACGAGATGGAGGGATCGAAGTTCGCGCCGAGCCAGCCGATGTAATCCTTGAGGCCGGTCGCCTTGCCCAGATACCGCGAAACGTTGCCGAGATCGTGCGGCCGGCCGTTCACGCCCACATCCCATGCCCACGCGGGATGGGTGACGGCTTGCAGCAGGCGGCGGAATTCGGCGTGGGGGCCGCTCATGCCGGAATGGGCGTCACGGTAGCGCGCGCCGGGCACCGGCATGTCGACGGTGAAGACCAGCGTCTTCACGCCGGCGGCCTGCGCCCGTTCGAGTGCGTTCTTCATGAAACCGCGGTCGCGCAGCACATAAAGCTGGAACCAGATCGGCCGCTCGATGGCCGGCGCTACTTCCTCGATGGGGCAGACGGAGACGGTCGACAGGGTGAAGGGCACGCCCTTGCGCGTTGCGGCGCGCGCCGCCTGCACCTCGCCGCGCCGGGCGAACATGCCGGTCAGACCGACGGGAGCGAGGACGACGGGAATGTCGAGCTTCTCGCCCCACAGCTCCGTGTTCACGCTGAGATCCGACATGTTGCGCAGCACGCGCTGGCGCAGGGCGATGTCGGCGAGGTCACCGACGTTGCGGCGCAGCGTGTGCTCCGCATAGGCGCCGCCGTCGATGTAGTGGAACAGGAACGGCGGCAGCTTGCGCCGGGCGGCTTCGCGGTAGTCGGTGGAGGCGGAGATGATCATGGCGTCTACACTTTCGCCGACGGCGGACGGAACGCCCGTGCCCTGCGGGCCTCGTCCTCGTCGATGGATTTCAGGGAATTGTGCACGAAGTCGATGTGCACATGGGCGGCGAGACGGGCGCGCTCGGGATCGCCGGCGATGACCGCCTCCATCAGCTCGCGGTGCTGTGAAGACAGCGGCTCGAACACGCGCGGCAGCGTGTACAGCTTTTCGAGGTTCTGGGAGATATTGGTTTGCAGCAGGTTGAAAAGGCCGCGCATCACCTGAAGCAGCACGAGATTGTGCGACGTCTCGGCGATGGTCAGGTGGAAGGTCGCATCGGCGCGCGCCTCGTCCATGGGGTTCTCGCGGTCGTGCAGGGCGATCATGGCGTCGAAGCAGGTGCGCAGCTTGTCCTTGTCCTCGTCCGTGGCGCGCAGGGCGGCGTGAAAGGCCGCCGCGCCCTCGAGCGCATGGCGGATTTCCAGCACGTCGTAGCGATAGGCCGGATTGTCCTTGAACAGCCCGGCCAACGGGTCGACGATGGCCTCGTCCGACCATCCCGGCAGGGGAGCGTTGACGTAGGTGCCGCCGCCGGCGCGGCTGGTGAGCCGGCTGCGGCTGGCAAGTTTCTGAATCGCTTCGCGCACGGAGGAGCGCGAGACGCCGAGTTCCTCCGCGAGCTTGCGTTCGGCCGGCAGACGGTCGCCCGGCTTCAGGCCGCGTGCGTTGATCAGGATCTCGAGCTGATCGGCGATGTGATCGGACAACCGCATGGGTTTCATCGTATCGGTGTTCCCGGCTCCCGGATTTTGGTCAGACCAAAATTTAGGAAAAGCCGTGGGAAAGGTCAATACGCGGTATTCTCCAATGTCCCGGAGAAGTGTTTGGAAACCGCCGCCGGCCGCGCTGACGCAGGCCGGCGGCGAGGCGCGTCAGGGGATCATCCACGTCAGGACGTAGGCTTGCAACGTGGTGATGATGCCGATCAGCACCGTGAAGAACAGACTGTGCTTCAGCGTGAAGCGGAACAGGTCCGACTCGCGTCCCGCCAGTCCCACGGCCGCGCAGGCGATGGCGATGGATTGGGGCGAGATCATCTTGCCCGTCACGCCGCCGGTGGTGTTGGCGGCCACGAGCAGCACGTCGGAAACGCCGATCTGCTGGGCGGTGGTCGCTTGCAGCGCGCCGAACAAGGCGTTCGACGATGTGTCGGAGCCGGTAAGGAACACGCCGAGCCAGCCGAGGAAGGGCGAGAAGAACGTGAACGCCCTGCCGGTATGCGCCAGCGCCAGCGCCAGAGTCGCCGAGAGGCCCGAATAATTGGCGATGAAGGCGAACGCCAGCACCATGCCGATGGCGTAGATCGGGATCTTCAGCTCGTTCACGGTCTCGCCGAAGGTCCGGGCGGCGTCTGCCGGGCGCATGCGCAGATAGAGCACCGACAGCAGCGCCGCGATGAGGATGGCCGTGCCGGTGGCCGAGAACCAGTTGAACTGGTAGACGGCGTCGTAAAGCGTGGGCTGCGGCACGATCGGCGGCGTCTTCTCGACGAGACGGTGCAGGAACGGCACCTCGATCTTGATCACCCAGCTCGCCAGCGGCCCGCCGGCGGCGAAGAGCTGCTTGAACGGTTGCAGGCTCCACAGCGTCACCATGGCGGTGAGGATGAGGAAGGGCGACCAGGCTTTCAGCACCTGCCCCGGCGTGTGATGCGCGCCGGCCTTGTGCGTGCCCGCGCCGGAGGCGGCTTCCTCGGCGCTCAGCGCGAAGCGGAAGATGTGCTTCGGCTGCCATACCTTGAGAAACAGCGTCAGGGCGACCAGCGAGGCGATGGCGGAAGTGATGTCCGGCAGTTCCGGCCCGATGTAGTTCGAGGTCACGAACTGGGCGACGGCGAACGATCCGCCGCCGACCAGAACCGCGGGCCAGGTCTCGCGCACGCCGCGCCAGCCGTCCATGATCGCCATGATCCAGAACAGCACGATGATGGTCAGCAGCGGCAACTGCCGTCCGGCCATCTGGCCGATCTCGAAGGGATCGAGGCCGGTGACCTGCCCGGCGACGATGATCGGGATGCCCATGGCGCCGAAGGCGACCGGGGCGGTGTTGGCGATGAGGCACAGGCCGGCGGCGTAAAGCGGCTTGAAGCCGAGCCCGACCAGAAGCGCCGCCGTGATCGCCACCGGCGCGCCGAAGCCGGCCGCGCCCTCCAGAAACGCGCCGAAGGCGAAGCCGACGAGCAGCATTTGCAGGCGCTGGTCCTCGGTGATGGACAGGATCGACGAGCGGATGATGTCGAACTGGCCGGTCTTGACCGAAACCTTGTACAGGAACACCGCGGCGACGATGATCCAGGCGATCGGCCAGAGGCCGTAGAAGAAGCCGAAGACGCCCGACGCCAGCGCCCGGTCGACGGGCATGCCGTAGAAGAGGATCGCCACCAGCAGCGACAGGACGACGGTGATCGTGCCGGCGACGTGTCCCTTGAGGCGCAGGACGGTCAGCGCGACGAAGAAGAAGGCTATCGGAACAAGCGCCACGAGGCTCGAAAGCCATATGTTGCCTGCGGGATCGTAAACTTGTGCCCAGGCTTGCATGGTGTGAGGGCTCCACGTTGGGGCGGGTGCGGAACGGCAGGCGGCGTCCATGCCGACGTCTGCGCTGCCGGGACGGTTACGGTCAAACTGGTCTGACCATTTATCGCTGCGGGGAAAAGGCCGGCCGAGGCTACGTCGGCGGGCTGCGGTCAACGGCGCCTGCGGATCGCTGTCGGCGCAGGCTTTGAATGGCGCGGTTCCGGTCCGATTCCCTCCGGCCCCATGATGCCGTCGGGCTTGTGCATGCTGCGGCCGGGATCATGACGATCCATGGCGGCGAGGTGATGCGCTTCATGCGTTGCGACTCCCGGTGATCTTGTCGTTTGCTTTTTTGAATCCGTCCAGTTTTGGTCAGACCATCATACCAATTTCGCGACATAAGGTGAAATGCGCGCCGGAGTCAACTGATTTCATACGAAACATTCAGGCGGAAAGGGGCGCGCGTGACGGCGCGGCTCGGGGCGGCTGCGCGCGCGGCGGGCGACGGTGGATCGTCCGCTCAAAACTTGTCTTTGCCCTGCGTCAGAGGCGTGTAACATGCCGGTGCTACCGATTGAGATCTGTCATGATAAGGAGCCGGTCATGTCTCTCGCCCCGGGCACGGCCCGCGCCGACGCAGCAGTTGTTTCCCCGGAGCCGAAAGACGGCCGCCATCATGTCGTCGTGATCGGCGCGGGTTTCGGCGGCTTGCATCTCGTCCACCGCCTGAGCGGCGCGGGCGTCCGGGTCACGCTCATCGACCAGCGCAACCATCATCTGTTCCAGCCTCTGCTCTATCAGGTGGCGACCACCATCCTCGCCACGTCCGAAATCGCCTGGCCGATCCGCCGGCTGTTCCGCGACCGCAAGGAGGTGAGCACGCTGCTGGCGCGCGTCGTCGGTGTCGACACGGCCCGCCGGGTGGTGGAACTGGAAGACGGAGACAGCGTCGGCTACGATACGCTGGTGGTGGCGACGGGCGCCCGGCATGCCTATTTCGGTCATGACGAATGGGAAACCGTCGCGCCCGGTCTCAAGACGCTGGAGGACGCCACGACGATCCGCCGCCGTCTGCTTCTGGCTTTCGAGCGCGCCGAGCGCGAACCGGACCCGGCGAAACGCGAGGCTTTGCTGACTTTCGGCGTGATCGGCGCCGGCCCGACCGGAGTCGAACTGGCTGGCATTATCGCGGAACTGGCGAAACAGACGCTCTGGCAGGAGTTTCGCAACATCGATACGCGCAAGGCGCGCGTCATGCTGATCGAGGCCGGGCCTCGCGTTCTCGCGGCTTTCCCGGAAGATCTGTCGACTTACGCCGCCGAGGCGCTGAAAAAACGCGGCGTCGAGCTGCGACTCGGGCAGCCGGTTTCGGATTGCACCGGCGAGGGCCTGCGGATCGGCGACGAGTTCATTCCCTGCCGCACCTCGGTCTGGGCGGCCGGAGTGGCGGCCTCACCCGCCGCCGGATGGCTGGGCGTGGAAGGGGACCGTGCCGGAAGGGTGCCCGTCCGGCCCGATTTGACGTTGGCCGATCGGCCGGAGATTTTCGTCATAGGCGATACCGCCGCCGTGAAGGCTCCCGATGGCGGTCCGGTTCCGGGGATTGCGCCGGCGGCCAAACAGCAAGGCGAATACGTCGCCCGCCTGATCCGGGCGCGGCTGGCCGGCGAGCGCGCGCCGGAACCTTTCCATTACCGCCATCAGGGCAATCTGGCCACGATCGGCAAGGGCGCGGCGGTCGTTCATATGGGACGGCTGCGCCTGCGCGGCGGGCTTGCCTGGTGGGTGTGGGGGATCGCGCATATTTTCTTCCTGATCGGCACGCGCAGCCGCGCCGCGGTCGCGTGGAGCTGGTTGTGGAGCTACCTTACCGGCCAGCACAGCGCACGGCTGATCACGCAGGGATCGCAACTCAACCGGAAAAATTAGAGCATCGAACCGACTGGATACGCCTTGTTCAGCTTGAAACAGGCCGTATTCCGGCTTCCTTGTTTCGAGCGCATTCCGATTGCCGTCATCCTGCAAGGCGCCGAACGCAGTCGATGCCGGTTGCGTCACTGAGGATCGACAACGCGGCAGGGGGCTAAAACCACCGGTCAGCCGACTCCGCGAGGTTTTGTCAGGAGTTCCAGGTATCGGGAATGCGCGGTCATCCATGCGAGCGCGCCTGCCTTATATCGTCGATCTGCCGCCGGTCTCCGGGCGATCGGCGTCCCATCCGGCGTGCTTCCTCGGAAAATAAAGCTCAAATCATGCCGCAAGCTCAAATTTAAAATTATACAAATTTTAGAGTAGCCAAAATTGTAATTATCATAAGGTTTCTGCCAACTATTGCGTGTCACGACTTTGCAAGATAAATATACTATTCCATGACGATCGGCGAAAATCGCGTTGACGTCTTTCATCATTACACGGCATCTCCGGTTCCTGTCTTTCGGCGTCAGGCGGATGTGCCTGCAATGACGGCGACCGGGGCGCGCCTTTCGGCCGTTCCGTCTCTTTCTGGAGAGCTGGTCGTGAATACCGGGTTCATCGAGATGCGGGTGCTTGCGACGACGATGCCGAAGCGCCTCGTCACGACAGGGGCCGGCTGCAAGGTTGAATGGACATGGTGAGCTATCGGCATTCCATGGCCTGCCATACCGAAGGCATCCGGGCGCTCGCGCCGGTCAAATGGCGCGGCCTCGACGGCCTGATGAGCGTCTTCTGGGATGCGGAGGGTGAGGCCGGAGCGAAGGCCTACTACCTGTCTCCCGATCCGCGCATCGTGATCTTCTTCAACGACGTATCGCCGCACATTCAGATGACCAACAGGGAAGGCGGGTTCGAGCGGCATTACCGCCGGATGACGCGCGCGCTGTATGTGCCGGCCGGCGTTCCCTTGTGGACCAGTTTCACCTCATCGCATCGCTTCTCGCATCTGGATCTGCATGTGCACAAGGATCGGATGTTGAGATTTCTGTCGCCGTCGGTCGGCGCGTCGGTCGCGCTCACGGCGTTGCGTCGCCCTGTGGAGGTTCAGGATATCGTCGCCATCGAGAAACTCGCCAGCCTGCTGGTCGACGAAGTATCGCATCCGTCGAAACACGCGGTTTATGCCGAAAGCCTCGTCGGCAGCATCGTCACCGGGCTTCTCGATATCCCCGAGCGGGGCGGCGAGCGGCCAGGCGGCAGGCTTACCCAGGCGCAGATGAACAAGCTGATCGCGCGCATCGACGCTTGCAGCGGATGCCGGCTGACGGTTGCCGAAATGGCCGCGACGGTGGGCCTGTCCGAGAGCTGGTTCGCCAATGTCTTCAAGCAGACCACCGGCACCACGCCGCTGCAATGGCAACTCGGGCGCCGTATCGATCTCGCCAGGAAGCTGCTGGCGGAAAGCGACCTGACCATTGCGGATATCGCGGTCCAGCTCGGATTTTCCGATCAGGCGCATCTGACGAAGGCCTTCAGGCAGGTCGCCGGGGAAACGCCCGCCGCGTGGCGGCGCATGCGCCAGACCGGCTGACAGCGAAGGCTGTCCCGCCCGCATGGTTGCGGGCGGGACTTCATCTCACCACGTATGGCGCAGCGTTGCGGAAATCCTGCGGCCGGGATTGTACCAGTCCGCCCCGAAACCGCCGTAGGCGACGTGCTTCTTGTCGAACAGATTGCTGACATTGACCTCCAGCGAGGTGTTTTCGAGGACCTTGTAGCTGAAGGCGGCGTCGACGACGAAATTGCTGCCGGTCGATGTGGTGTTGGCGTTGTCGAAGTAATAGGAACCCGTGTAGCGCCCGCCGACGCCGAACGTCATGTCGCCGCGAACCCCTTCGCCTTTCAGCAGATAGCCGAGCCATAGCGAGGCCGCATGCCGGGGCACGAACTGCGGGCGATTGCCCACGTTGGCGGCCGTTCCGTCCTCGGCGATCTCGGCATCGAGATAGGAATAGGCCGCGGTCAGGCTGATGTTGTTCGCCAGCTCCGCCTTCGCCTCGAGGTCGAGACCCCTGACGCGCACCTCGCCGATCGTGGACTGAACCAGCGTGGCCGGGTTGGTGACGGTGATGTTGGTCTTGCTCAGGTCGTAGATGGCGGCGCTGAACAATCCGGGGAATGCGTCGGGCCGATACTTGATGCCGACCTCGAACTGTTCGCCGCGTTCGGGCTCGACGCCCAGCGACGGGGGCGCGACGGACTCGGCGTAGCTCGCATAGGTGGACAGTTGCTCGGTCCACTTGTAGGTCAGGCCGATGCGCTTCGAGAATTCGCTGACATCGTCCTTGGACAGCGTGTTGTTGAGCTTGTTCCTGGCGCTCAGATCGAGCCAGTCGTTGCGCAGCCCGACCGTCGCGATGAGCTTGTCCGCGATCGTCAACTCCTGCTGTGCGTAGACGGATTTGGTGGTCTGGTCGTTTCGCGTGCTGCTGATGAGCGGAAGCGACGTTGGCGGACCGGAAAAGACAGGGTTGGTCCAGTCGATACCCGGCGCAGGCCCCCAGTTCGTATCGGTATCGGATGTCAGGTCGTTATACCCCACACCGATCAGGGTACGGCTTTTGACGGTGTTGAAGGTCGCGTCGTACTGCAAATGCGCGTCGGCGACGAAATTCTCGCTTGAGAATTTGTTGGCGAAGAATGCCCGGTTGGCGATGGTCGATCCGTTCGTCGGCGTGGCGGAAATATAGGCGTAGCCGAAATCGGTATCGGTGTTGCTGTAACGCGCGTTGGAGCTGAAGCTCAGGCCGGAGCCGAAATCGTGGTCGAACATCACGCTGACCGTGTCCCGGTCCGTGCCGCGATAGTTGAAGTCGGGCTCGCCGAAGAACACGTTCCTGTCGAAATCGGAGCCCACGGGGTGCCCGCCGCTGCCGGGAACGCCGTCGCGGTTGAGATGATCGTAGACGATGCTCAGGCTTGTCCTGTCGCTCGGACGCCACGTCAGCCCGCCCATGAAGAAGTTCTGATCGTCTCGCGAATAGTCGTACTCGTCATCGGCTCTTCTGAACTTTCCGGTCAGACGATACGACAGCGTGCCGTCCTTGGTGATGTTGTCGCCGAAGTCGAAACCGCCCTCGATGAGGCTGAACGATCCGCCGGAGACGTAAGCCTCGCCGAACCTTTCGGTCTTGGGGCGCTTGCTGACGTAATTGACAGTTCCACCCGGATCGGCGACGCCGAAGACGGTCGAATTGGCGCCCTTCAGAACCTCGATGCGCTCGAAGGCGAAGACTTCCTCCCGCACCCCGCCGAAGGGGCGGCCCAGCGGAAGGCCGTCGCGATAGGTCTGGGCATCGAAGCCCCGGATCTTGAAGAAGTCGAACCGGTCGTCGGAGCCATAGAAATCCGCCGTCACGCCGGCGGTGTACTTGAGCGCTTCCTCGACGCTCTGGACGCCGCGCTGCTGCATTTCCTTCGCCGTGATCACGGAGACCGACGCCGGCGTATCGAGGATATCCGTCATCATCTTGCTGCCGCTCGATGTGCGCGTCGCCACGATCGAGCGCGCGTCGTCATCGGCGCGGGTGCCCCCGACGGTGATCGTGTCGAGAACGATGACGGAATCCGCCCCGGCTTCCTGAGCCCGCAATCCGGCCGGCAGAAGGGAGACAAGCGCCGCGCAGCCCAGTAATAGCGTACTCCGATAATGAATGACGGAGTTCCTGCTGTCTCCAGCATGTTGCTTTATAATCATTGTAATTTCCAAAAATTTGTGTTGCTATTACTGGCGATGTGCAAGGCTGGCGTCCGCATTGCCCGAGTGAGTGCCTGTTGATTCCCATCGAAAGCATGCCTCCGGCGCCATGATCGGGATATCCCCGAATGGCGGGCGACGACAGGATGCCCGGTATCATCTTGGGCAACTTGCTAACTTGAGCGAGCTTGTCGGGTATTGTAAATTTCCCTGTCTTTGTAGGAAGCCACGGAAATCTCACCATATTTTCGAGAAGAGGCGGGCCTTGCGGTTGACGCGGCCCGGTGAACCTGAAACTTAAAGGCAGGTGGCGACTATGGGCGGGGTCGGTTTGACCCTGCCGCGAAGCGTCGACATGCGGACGCTATTCTTGCTCACCCGCAGCTTCGGGAGTTCGCCCGAAGCGTCGTGAAACAGGCGTCATCAAACAGCCGTCATGGAGTATCTGCCGAATGCCGCGGTTCCTGCGTTTTCCCGTGCTGCTGGCCGTCATGGCTGTTTCGATCCTCGCTTCCGGCGGCGCCCGGGCGCAGGCGGTCCGGTCAGATGAAATCCGGGCGGGGGAGGGAACCTCGTATCCCGTCGTCATCAAGCATGCGCTCGGTACGACGACCATCGCCGGAAAGCCCGAGCGGGTGGCAACGGTGGCCTGGGCGAACCACGAGGTGCCGCTGGCGCTCGGGATCGTGCCCGTCGGCTTCGCCGCGGCCAATTTCGGCGATGACGACGGCGACGGGCTGCTGCCGTGGGTGGCCGAAAGGCTCGCCGCGCTCGGCGCGGACAAGCCCGTGCTTTTCGATGAAGGCGACGGCATCGATTTCGAGGCGGTCGCCGCGACCCGGCCGGATGTGATCCTGGCGTCGTACTCCGGCCTGAGCCAGTCCGACTACGACACGTTGAGCCGGATCGCCCCGGTCGTCGCCTATCCCGAATCCGCCTGGGCGACCGACTGGCGGGAGATGATCCGCTTCAACAGCGCCGGGCTCGGCCTTCCGGCGGAGGGCGAGGCACTGATATCGCGCATCGAGGGAGAGATTGCCCGCACCGTCTCCGGGCATCCCGAACTCAAGGGCAAGTCGGCGATGTTCGTGACGCATCTCGACACCACCAATCTCAGTGTCGTCAACTTCTATACCGCCAACGACACGCGGGTGAAGTTCTTTGCCGATCTGGGGCTGAAATCGCCGCAAAGCGTGGCGGAGGCGACGCGGCCGGGGCAGTTCGCGGCGGGGGTCAGCGCCGAGCGCGTCGACGCCTTCTACGATGTCGACATCGTCGTCACCTACGGCAGCCAGCCCTTGCTCGACGCCGTGCGGGCCGATCCGCTGCTGTCCAGAATGCCGGCGGTCCGCAACGATGCGATCGTCATGCTCGGCCGGAACCCGCTCGGCACGGCGTCCAATCCGACGCCGCTGTCGATCTCCTGGGTATTGAAGGATTACGTGGCCCTGCTCGGCGAGGCAGCCGGAAAATCCTCCCCGGAATCGCCCCGGTAATTCCCGATGACCGCCAGCCGCGCCGACCCGTTTTCTCATCCGCTGCCCGGCAGGGCACGTCGCGCCCGGAGCCTTTCGCTGGCCGCGCTGGTCGCGGTCCTTGCCGGGCTGTGCGTCCTGTCGGTCGCGATCGGCACGCGCGCGACGGGGTGGGCCGACATCGTCGCCGCGCTCGGCGGCCGGGTTGACAATATCGGCCAGGCCGCGGTCGCCGTCCGTATTCCGCGCACGATGCTGGCCTTGCTCGCCGGCGCGGCGCTCGGGCTCGCCGGGGCGATCATGCAGGGCGTGACGCGCAACCCGCTTGCCGATCCGGGCATTCTCGGCGTCAACATGGGCGCGTCTCTGGCGATCGTGGTCGGGATCGCGTGGTTTGGCATCGCTTCCGCCCATGTGTATGTTTTCACGGCCATTCTGGGCGCGGGCGTTTCCGCCGTCTTCGTCTATGTCATCGGCTCCCTCGGGCGTGGGGGCGCCACGCCGCTCAAGCTGGCGCTCGCCGGGGCCGCTACTTCGGTCGCTTTTTCATCGATGGTCATCGCCGTCGTGTTGCCGCGAAGCGATATCGCGGGCGGCATCCACTCCTGGCAGATCGGGGGCGTGGGCGGGGCGACCTTCGATCGCATCGCGCAGGTGCTGCCGCTTCTGGTCGCGGGCTTCGCCGTCAGCCTGCTTTCGGCCCGCAAGCTGAATTCCCTTGCGCTGGGCGACGAACTGGCGGCCGGGCTCGGCGAGCGCGTCGCGGTGGCGCGCGCCGTCGCCGCGTTCGGCGCGATCCTGCTGTGCGGGGCGACGACGGCGATTTGCGGGCCGATCGGCTTTCTGGGGCTGGTCGTGCCGCACCTGTGCCGCCTGCTGGTCGGGGTCGATCATCGCTGGCTGCTGCCTTTTTCCGCGCTGGGCGGTGCCGGCCTGCTGCTGCTGGCCGATATCGTCGGGCGCATCGTGGCGCGGCCGGCCGAACTCGACGTCGGCATCGTCACCGCCTTCGTCGGCGCGCCGGTCTTCATCTGGATGGTCCGGCGCCAGCGGGTGCATGAGCTGTGACGTCGATTCTTCCCACCCTCGACGCCATCGTCGGCGACCGCCGCCGCCGCGCGCGCCGGCGCGGTCTCGTGATCAGCATTCTGGCCGCGCTGCTCGTCGCGACGTTCGTCCTGACATTGTCGCTGGGACAATCCTTCACGCCGCCGCAGGATGTTATCCGCGTGCTGCTCGGGGAGCCGGTGCCGGGCGCGAGTTTCACCGTGGGGCAATTGCGGTTGCCGCGGGCGGTTCTGTCGGTTCTGGCCGGGCTGAGTTTCGGCCTTGGCGGGGTAGCCTTCCAGATCATGCTGCGCAATCCTCTCGCCAGCCCCGACATCATCGGCATCAGCTCGGGCGCGAGCGCGGCGGCCGTGTTCGCCATCGTCGTGCTGTCGCTGAAGGGGCCGGCGGTTTCGATCCTCGCCGTCGCCGCCGGTCTCGGCGTGGCGCTGCTGGTGTACGCGCTTTCGTTCAGAAACGGTGTCGCGGGCACGCGGCTCATCCTTGTCGGCATCGGCGTTTCGGCGATGCTCAACAGCTTCATCGCGCATGTTCTCTCCCGCGCGCCGGCGTGGGATCTGCAAGAGGCGATGCGCTGGCTGACGGGGAGCGTCAACGGCGCGCAGCTTGGCGATGCGGTGCCGCTGCTGCTGGCCATGGCCGTTTTCGGCGGGCTGTTGGCGAGCCGCGCGCGGGATCTTGACGCGCTGAGGCTGGGCGACGAGACCGCCGCGGCGCTGGGCGTGAGAGTTGCCCGAACCCGCGTCGTGATCATCGTCGCGGCGGTCGGCATGATCGCTTCCGCGACGGCGGTGGCGGGGCCGGTCGCCTTCGTCGCCTTCCTGTCGGGGCCGATCGCCGCCCGCATCGTGGGCAACGACGGATCGCTGTTGCTGCCGTCCGCGCTCATCGGGGCGCTGATCGTGCTGGCGGGGGATTATTGCGGCCAGTTCCTGATGTCGAGCCGTTACCCGGTCGGTGTCGTCACCGGCGCGCTGGGAGCGCCCTATCTGATTTTCCTGATCGTTCGCGTCAACCGCGCGGGTGGCTCGCCGTGACTGTTCATTCCATGATCGCTTCTTCCCCGACCGCTTCTTCCCCCATTGCTTCTTCCCTTGTCGCCAGCCGGGTTTCGGCGGGATACGGCGATACCGAGATCCTGCACGGGCTCGATCTCGCCGTGCCTTCGGCACGGATCACCGTCATCGTCGGCGCCAATGCCTGCGGCAAGTCGACGCTTCTGCGCATGATGTCGCGGCTCATCTCACCACGGCAGGGGCATGTGCTGCTCGACGGCAAGTCGATCCACCGCATTCCCTCCAGAGAGCTGGCCCGGACGCTGGGTCTGCTTCCCCAGTCGCCGGTGGCGCCGGAAGGCATCACCGTCGCCGATCTGGTCAGCCGCGGCAGGCACCCGCATCAGGGCATGTTCTCGCGCTGGGCGCGCAAGGACGACGAGGCCGTCGCCGCCGCGCTCACCGCGACCAGAACCGACGCTCTCGCCGGGCGGCTGGTGGACGAGCTTTCCGGCGGGCAGCGCCAGCGCGTATGGATCGCCATGGCGCTGGCGCAGCAGACGGAAATATTGCTGCTGGACGAGCCCACGACTTTTCTCGACATCAGTCATCAGATCGAAGTGCTCGATCTTCTGACGGATCTGAACCGGGCGCGTGGAACGACGATCGTCATGATCCTGCACGATCTCAATCTTGCGGCGCGCTACGCGGATCATCTCGTCGCGATGGCGGGCGGGCGTCTGCATGCTTCCGGCGCGCCCGAGGAGGTGCTGACGGAACGGCTCGTGCGGGAGGTTTTCGGCCTTGAAAGCCGCATCATCACCGATCCGACCTCGGGAAGACCGATCATGCTCCCGATCGGCCGGCATCGGATGGCGGCGGAAGAGGCCCGATCCGCTCCATAATGGTGCGGTCCGATGCGCTGCGCCGGTCACGATCAGGGCCGGCGAAAGCGGCCTGTGTTCGAGGAAATGCGGCATCCGGCGCGTTCAGATCCTGCGTTTCCGAATGTGGGCCGAAGTTGTTGGATCTACATGTCGAGACAATCATACTATTTCAGGTTGAGTAAAGAAAGCGCTTTACGGGATGAGTTCTGGCGCTTACACTTAACAAAAGGGAGGCTGAATATGCTTCCTGACGTAAGAATATCTGTGGCCGGATGATTTCGAGGCCAGCTATACCATCTGTCCCGCCGGCTTCTTCGCGGGCTGGAGTAATCCTTTCAACCGCGCGAACGAAGATTTCGGCACCCGTCTCCTGCGAAGTGCGTTCCGTTCAAACGGAATCGTTTGAATGATCAGAATCATCTTCTGCTACAACTCCCGAGATGTTGCCCATTTCCGTTCGGTTCAGGAAGAAATTTTATTCTATTCATGGTTGCATTAGTGAATATTCATATATATCAAGAATATTGCTCGTTATGTGATTGCAATTGAGAGAAATATACCAAAAAAATATTTTGTTATATTCATTTTGTCGATCATTTTCTCATCGGGGGGGAGCAATTATGGCCAGATATCCGGGCGCCGAGTGGCTGCCCTTCAGCGGGCCGTCCGGTTCGTTTACCGGCGGCCCCTTCAAGATCGTGCATCACACCACGGAAGGATCGTCGGCCGCCGGCGCGTTCAGCGCCTATCGCGCGAACCGTTCCGATCCTCATTTCACCGTCGATGACGGGAAGATCTATCAGCACATCGACACGGGCGTCGCCGCGCGGGCCTTGAGAAACCGGCCGGGCGGGGTGCAGACCAACCGCGATTCCGCCATCCAGATCGAGGTGGTCGGTTTTGCCCACCGGCCGAAATCCAGGGCGACGCTGCGCAATGTCGCCCGGCTTTGCCGCTGGATCGAGGCCACGCACGGCGTGCCGAAAGTGTGGCCCAACGGCCGGCCCAGGCCCGCGCGCGACGGCGTGGATCCGGGCGGGCATAACCGGGACGCCCATGTGTGGGATACGAAGGGCGGGCACTACGGGCATTCCAACGTGCCGGAAAACACCCACTGGGACCCTGCCTATTCGGATGACGAGGTGGAATTCCTGATGCGGTACTCCGGCGAGGAGGGGCCGGCCTTTTGGGACGAATTTTCTTCCATTCCCGAAACCGATCCCGGCCTCGCGTCCGACTACAGCCGCATGCCGGATCATGGCCATGTCGAGAAGCATCCCTTCGAGGAGCATTCCGCGCAGGCGCGGGTGGCGTCCGGCGCGGCGGCGCGCGAGGAAGCCCGCATGCGGCTTGAGAACCTGCTCGGCGGCTTCGGCGCCGGCGTGCTCCCGGCGGTCGAGGCGGCGGTCGCTTCGGGCCGCATCGATCCCGTCCGCTTCGGTATCGATCCCGCCGCCATCCTGCCCGTGCTCGACCGGATCCGCCCAGCAGGGTTCGAAAGCCGGGCAAGCAGGGGCGGGGGGCTGGAACGGCTCGGCAACATCGCCGGGCTGGAGGCGATCGTGCGCCGGGTGGGGCGTCCGCCGCTGCTGATCCGCAACGACAGGGTGCAGTTCGAGCCGGTTGCGTTGCTGCCTCAGCTCACCCAGGCGAACACCCAGCGGGTCGACCGTTTCGTCCCGTCCGTCGGGCGGGTCGAGTTCGTCAACCACGCGTTCCGCTGGGGCGGCACGGGTTTCGTTGTCGACGAGGCGCCCGGCGGCCGGCGCAAGGTGGTCACGAACCGCCATGTCGCGAGGCTGGTGGCGCGGCGCGGCCGCGGCGGGGAAGGCATCTTCCTCCGCTCGCCGATCGGCGCGCGCTACGGAGCACGGCTGGACATGCGCGAGGAAGTGGAATCGCTGCCCGGCGATGCGTTCACGCTGCCTGTCACCGCCGTCGCCTACATCGCCGACGACACGGAAGCGGATGTCGCCCTGCTGGAGATCGAGACGCGGGACGGCCTCGCGCCCGATCCGATCCCGCTTGCGCCACGGCGCGGGCGCGAGGGCGAGCTCGTCGCCACCATCGGCTATCCCGCTTTCGACGATCGCAACGATCTGGCGCAGATGCACCGGTATTTCAACGATCTCTACGACGTGAAGCGGTTTTCGCCCGGCCTCATCATCACGGATGGCGAGGGCACCGTACTGTCTCACGATTGCACGACGCTCGGCGGCAGTTCGGGCTCATGTCTCATCAGTCTGGAGCAGGAGGGCGTCGTCGGGCTGCATTTCGCCGGTGAGTTCGGCGTCCAGAACGCAGCGGTGAGCGCGGCGACGCTGAAGGATCTGCTGTCCGGCGCGCTCACCGCCGTGGCCGGCCCGCCGCCGGAAGAGGGCGAGCGCGCCGACGGCGCTCACGAGCCTTCGGAACTGGCGGAGCGCGGCGGCTACGATCCGCTGTTTCTCGGCGAGGGCCTCGCCGTGCCGTGGCCGGAGTTCGGCGACGACATCGCCGCCGACCTCGCGCGCCCCTCCGATGCCGACGACGAGCGCCCCCATGAGCTGCGCTATACCCATTTCGGCGTGCTGTTCTCGACGGGGCGGCGGACGCCGCGCGTGACGGCGGTGAACATCGACGGAAGTTCCCTCAGGCACATCAAGCGCGGCGACGACCGCTGGTTTTTCGATCTGCGCATAGACCGCGCCGTCCAGCTCGGGCAGGGGGCCTATCGCGACCGGCAGATCGACCGCGGCCATCTGGTGCGCCGGCAGGATCCCAACTGGGGCGACGACGCCTTGCAGGCGAACGACGACACCTTCCACTACACCAACGCGGCGTTGCAACATTCCACGTTGAATCAGGGCAACGCGCTGTGGCTGGGGCTGGAGAACTACATCCTCGACAGCGCCCGCACGGAAGGCTTCAGGGCGAGCGTGTTCACGGGGCCGGTCTTCCGCGACGACGATCCCGAACTGGCGCCGAGCAATGCGCAGGTGCCGCAGGAGTTCTGGAAGATCGTCGTCATGCCGCGGCCGGAGGGCGGCCTGCACGCCACCGGATACCTGTTGAGCCAGGGCGACCTGATCCGCGAGCTGCTCGAACGCCGCAGCCGGGCCGAAGCGGTCGAGGGGTTCGTGCTCGGCGCCTACCGCACTTTCCAGATCGCCATCCGGCATATCGAGGAAATCACCGGCCTGTCGTTTCCCGTGCTGAGGGACGCGGACCCGCTTGCGCGCACCTTCACGGGCGAGGAAACGATCGACGGCGGCCGGGTTGTCTATCTGCCGGTCGAATCCATTGAGGATATCAGGCTCGACGCGCCGGCGCCGCAGGCGGGCGGGCTGGCCGAGGCCGCGGGAGAAGAAGGCGAGGCGCTTGCGGAACTGGAGACGCGGATCGAAAGCCTCGGCCCTGCCGCGATCCCTCACCGGCTCGTCGCGCTCCAGGAAAGCATCGGCGACGACGATGCCGCCCTTTCGGATGCGGTGGCGCGGCTGTTTCAGGCTTATCACGGCGAAGTGGTTTCGGCGGCCGACACGGAGGAAGCGCCGGCACCCGCTTTCGCCGACCTGAAACGCGGTTATGAGACTCTCTATGCGAGCGCCCGCATCCGTCCCGAATGGCGGAACGCCGTCGCCTGGCATGTCGGAAAGCTGAAGGATTTCCGGCCCCGCTACGAGGCTGTCGGCGGAAAGCTCGGCATTCCGTGGTGGTTCGTCGGCATCACGCACGCGCTGGAGGGCAGCTTCAGCTTCAGGGGCCACCTTCACAACGGCGATCCGCTCGGCGCGCGCACCGTACAGGTGCCGAAGAACCGGCCGGCGGTATGGAACCCGCCGAACGACTGGGAATCCAGCGCCATCGATGCGCTCACGCTGAAAGGATACGACCGGGAGCGGGATTGGTCCGTGCCGCGCGCGCTCTATCGCTTCGAGGCTTACAACGGTTGGGGGTATCGCCCGCGCGGCGTCAACTCGCCTTATCTGTGGAGCTTCTCCGATCACTACACCAAGGGAAAGTACGTGAGAGACGGCCGATACGATCCCGACGCCGTTTCGCGGCAGTGCGGGGCTGCGGTCTTGCTCAAGGCGCTGGATGTCTGAGCACTTTGCGACGGCGAGGGAGATGACGATGACTGGTGATGGCGGGGATGACAAGACAAAGGGCGCAGCGGTGACGCCGCCTGCGGGCAAGACGGAGATCGACGACAAGATAACGCTGGAGGCCGGGATACTGGCAATTGCGGCGGCGCGCAGGATCGCGGACGAGATTGCCGTGCGCGCCGGCAAGGCCATCGGCCGCGAGCCCGCCCTCGTCATTCTCGGCAACGAGACTTTGGCCGCAAGGATCGCCGACTGGCGCGCGGTTTCGGCGCGCATCGGGGTTCTGGAGGAAGCCGGGGAATCGCTGCTGTCGTCGGAGCGCGGGCTCGTCCGTTCGCTGGAGAGCAGGAAGCTCGCAGGGTTGGCCGGCGTGAGCGCGGGCGTCGAGGCGCTGGCGCATTTCCTGTCGTTCTTCAAGGCCGACATCGCCTATGAGGGCCGCGATATCCCGATCAGCGAGGCGGACCTTTATCCGGTGATCGCCGGCGGCCTCGTGCGCGCAGGCATCGACCGCGTGATCCTCGGCGGGGCGCCCGTCTCCGGCGGGCCGGTCGCTCACCGGTGGGATCTCGTCGGCCGCGTCGAGCTGCTGCTCGGGCTCAGGTCGCGGCTGCAACCTTTGGATGTAGACGCTGCCGGGCAGGCGGAAGGCGATCCTGCGCCGGATACATCGCGACAGCGCGCCAACGCGGTGATTGCGGAGATCGACCGCCTCGTGGACGAGTTCAAGGTTGCCGGGGAAAACGCCGCGCGGCTCGCCCATCTTCAGGAAGCCAGCGAGATCGCGCATCTCATCGACGGCAGCGAGCGGGCTTTCCATCTCACGGTCAAGGTCGTCAGGAGCGGCGGGCACTACAGGCGCAAGCGCCATCTGTGGACCGTGCTGTTCGAGGGCGACAGGCTCAGCTACAACGGCGGCGCGGCCGTTAGTTTCGTCCTGAACGATCTCAAGACGGCGCGCGTCGCCGACGGCGACCTGCTCTATCACGCTTCGGGGCATGTCGCGTTTCCCGAAGGCGTGGTCGCGGCCGTTCCCAGCAATCTGACGGCGGGCGGGCGTGCCGCCGGCGCGGAAGCGGCCCGGCCTGCCGCGGCATCGCTCGCGGCGACTGAATCCGCTTCCCTCCGCGAGGAACCCGCCACGCCGAATGCCGGTGACGACGAAGGCGCGGAAGCGGAGGAGGAGGAGCGCAACCTGGCGCCGGCCGGCGGGCTGGAGGGAGCCGGTCCCTGGCGGCTGGCGGAAAGTCTCAAGGTTCTGCGTCAGCAGGTCGACGCCATCGCGCCCGGACGCAGCAGGATCAGCGACGGCGGGATCGGCGATCAGGCGCACCAGAGCCGCAATTCCGATCATAACCCGTGGGTGCGCGATGGCGCCGTGGGCGTCGTCACGGCGTTCGACATCACCGACGATCCGCGCAACGGGTGCAGTGCCGGCCAGATCGCGGAAGCCATCCTGCGCAGCCGCGATTTCCGCATAAAATACATCATCTGGAACCGCCGCATCGCCTATTCCCGCGGCGTCGGCGAGGCCGCGCCGTGGACATGGCTGCGCTACGGCGGCGACAATCCGCACACGCGGCATGTGCATATCTCCGTCAAGTCCGAGAAGGCGGCCTACGACTCCCGGCGGGCGTGGGACATCTGAAGGCGGAGGAAGCAGCCGTTCGGTGAAAGGGAGACGGAAGCATGAACCTGAGCGGAGAACAGATCGATGCGCTGATCCCGGTGCTGCTGCGCACGCTGCGCGGCCGCGCCGAACTGGACCAGATCGTCTTCGCGACCACCGGCGACCGGCTGTTCAACTACGCGGGCGAGGGGCAGCCGCTTCGTGACTCTCTCTTCCAGCTTCTCGCCGCGCTCGCTGCGGACGGCACCGAAAAACCGCTCCTCGCCAGAATCTACCGCGATCGGCCGAACAGGCGGGACGTGCGCGCTGCGATCGCCGCGGTTTACCCCGATGTGGTTCTGGAAGCGCCATTGCCCCAAGCCGGCCTTTCGGTGCAGCGCGCGGGCGTGAGGGAGCCGCAGGCGGCGACCAACGCCTATGCGCCGGGCCTTGAGCGCAACGTGCGGCCGCATCTCCGTCAGCTCGATCTTCACGTCTGGATCAGGCGGCTGGCGCGCATCGAGAACCGCGTGTGCCGGATGGAGATCGACGGACAGGCCGCCGGCACGGGTTTCCTCGTCGGGCCGCAGGCGGTGCTGACGAACTGGCATGTCGTGGAGGGGCTGGCGCGGAGCGCGGGAGAAGGACTTGCCGGGCTCGACTGCCGCTTCAACCATGTACGTCTGGAAACCGGCGCGCGCAGCGAGAGCCGCGTCGCCAAGGCCGCCGCGGCCCCGCTCGTCGACTGGAGCCCCTACGCTCCGGGCGAGGCGGAGGAAGATCCGAACGCCCCGGAGGCTACCGCCGACGAGCTCGACTACGCGCTCATCCGGCTCGCCGAGGCGGCGGGCGAGGATGTGCTGAACGGAGAAAAGCGCAACTTCATCCGCCTGCCCGGCGTCGTGCGGAAGCTCGATGCCGACGCGCCGCTGCTCATCGTCCAGCACCCCGGCGACGCGCCGATGAAGCTCGCCATGGATACGCAGGCCATCATCGGCTTCAATGCTCGCGGGACACGGCTGCGCTACCGGACCAACACGGACGCCGGCTCCTCCGGCTCGCCGTGCTTTTCGATGGATTGGGATCTTGTCGCGCTCCACCATTACGGAGATCCGCACTGGCGCACGCCGAACTTCAATCAGGGCGTGCCGATCGGGCTGATCCGCGAGCGGATCGTGGCGAACGGTCATGGAGCGCTCATCGAAGCGTGAGGAAGGGGGCGGCATGGCTGCGAACGGCATTCCCCCGGATTTGATGATGCCGCTCGCGCGCGCCATCTCGGCCGCGTTCGGGGCGGGCGAGTTCGACCGCATCCTGGTGAGGACCACCGGCAGGAGCCTGTTCAAATTCTATACGCACGAGCAGCAGCCGATGGACGATATCGCCTATCAGACGCTCGATCGTCTCGACCAGCTCGGATTCCAGCATGTGGTGCTGGCGGCGGCCGTTCTTTCGCGCCCCGACGACGCCGGCCTGCGCGATCTCGTCGGGCGGGCATGCCCTGCGGCGCTGGACGGCGTGCCGGGCATCGAAAGCCAGGTTCGCGACATCATCGGCGGCGCCAACTATCTGCGCGCGCAGTTGAGCCGGGATGACGTGCGCGCCGTGGTGGAGGAAACGCGCGGCACGCTGACGGCGGTGGCCGGCGCGCTGGTCGTTCTCGACATCTACAAGCGGCTCCACGATTGCCTGCATCAGGTGCAGATCAAGCAGCTCTCGGGTCTGCGGGCGGCGTTGCAGCGCTTCACCGACGATCCCCTGCGCATCGCCATGCTGCAAGAATATCAGGCGCAACTGCGCCTCAACTGCGATCTCATCGCCGATCAGATCGCGCGTCTGCCGCAGGATTACGCGCAGCGGGCGCTCGAAGCCTTCTGGCACGACAGCCTGGGCGATGCCGTCGCCCGTCTCAGGAGCGGGCTCGACAACCGCGACCGGGACGAGACGGTGCTGGCGCTGCGCGACATTCAGGACGTCATGAGGCAGGTGCCTTCGCGGCTGAATGCCCGCATCTTCGCGACCGCCGACGCCATACCGCTCGGGGCGTTCGGGGAGGCGTTGCGCAAGGTGGAGGAGGCGATCGCCCCCGATGGCGAGGAGATCGCAAAGGCCCGCGCCGCGCTGCGGATCGTCCATCCCACCATCGGCGCGCGCGTCGTCGAACACAGGAGCTGGCAGGAGGCGGACAAGAGCATCGCCGCGCTGGAAGAACTGTTCGATCACGACAACCCGGAGCGCGAAGTCGAGTTCATGCCCTATTGGGGCGACGTGAAGCGGCGGGTGCGCGAACTCGCCGCCCTCGACGCCGGTGACGCCTGGGCGGCCGATGTATTGCGCTATATCGACGCCTTCGACGATATCCTCGCCAGCGAGCAGATAAACGGCGGTCTCAGGCAGGCTTTCGCCTCGCTTCGGCTCGAAGCGCGCTTCCGCTTTTTCCGCGTCGACAAGATCCTGAAAGAGCAATGCGCGGAACTGGTCAAGATAAGCGAGCCGCTTTCGGTTCTTCTCGGGAGGCAAGGCCATGCCTGACGTTTCGGAAGAGTTCCGCTCCCTCGGGGCGCTTCGCGCCGCTCACCTCGACCTGATGAGGCATGCGGCGGACGGGAGAGGGGCGGAGGCGCAGCCGGACGCCGGCTCGCTGCGCGCTTTCATCGCCAGGGCCGTCGCCACGGGGCGGCATCTGGCCGACGACCACGAGCGCGAGGCGGCGCAACGTATTCTCGATTACTGGAGCGCCGAACTCGCGGCGACGCCGGACGCCGTGGCGGACGACTTCCGCCCGTCGCTGCTCGCTCCGCCGTTGCCGGCCGCCGGCGCGGAGGCGTCCGGCACGCGCAAGGGCCGGGACGACGGAGAAGAAGAGGGCGGGCGGATCGACAGCCGGCAGGCCATCCGTCTCGCGGCGCTGGCGCGGCAATGGCGCGATAGCGGACGGGCGAGGGGCTACCTGCTGAGCGGCAGCGCGCTTGCAAAGGCGGACGATTACAGTTGGCTCGATCCCGACATCGCCATGCTCGTCAAGGCCAGCCGGCAGGCCGAGCATGAGGCGGTCCGCCGCTCCAGCAGGACGAAGAACATCGTCATCGCGGTGCTGGGCGCACTGGTGCTGCTCGCGGGCGGGCTCGCGGCCTTCGCCTTTCAGGCGTGGAATGCCGAGAAGGCCGCGCGGGCCGCCGAGGCCGAGGCGCGGGCGGCCGAGGAAGCGGCGACATGGAATGCCGAAAGCGACCGTGCCGAGCTGAGAGAGGTCATCGGGGAGCGCCGGAGCCCGCAGGCGGACGACGACCGCGCGCGGCTCGATGACGCCGCCGCATTCATCGCCGGCCTCGTGCGAGGCGGCGTTCTTCCGCTCACGCAAGTCCCGGAGAGCCTGCGCGAAGGGCTGGACGCCTTCGTGCCGCATCCTTCGCCGGACTCTCGTCCGCCATCCCCGCCGGGCATTCCACGTTTCGACATAGATCGTCTCATCAGGCAACAGACGGCGGACGTCCTGGCCCGTTTCAACGTGTCGCCCGTTGACGTCGGGGATCGTCTGGTGATCGGGACGCCCGCGCCGCAGCAGAACGGCGCGGACAGCGAGGGCGAGCGCCTCGCCGCCCGCGTGCCGGAGCTGAACGGCGGGACGCCCGAGGTGCGGCGGGCCGCCGCGCAGGCGCTGGTGACGGCGCTGCGCGATGACGGCCTGCCGGAAGCGGAGCAGAAGAAGGTGACGGCGGTTCTGGCGGCGGCGGCCGGCGATGCATCGATGCGCGCGCTGACGGTGACGGGGCGATTGAACCTTCTGTTCGTATTGTCGGAGATACCCGCCGTGCATTGGGAGCGGGACGGCTGGCTCGATCTCAAGGCGCAGGCCCGCCGGGCCGTCGGCGATCTCACGGACAGCAGGGCCGCGGGCGAGACCGCGATCGGAGAAGACACCGCCGCCTATCTGCGGCGGTTGCAGGCCAATCTCGGCATCAGCCCCGCGCCGTCGCAGACCGTGTATCCGCATTTCGTCGGAATCACGCGGGAACAGGCCATCAATGTCGGCCGCCTGCTGCGATCGGTCGGCTGGCGTGTGGAGCAAGAGGAACGCGTGCGGGTCGGCCCCGATCGCAGCCAGGTGCGATATCGGCAGGGGGAGGAAGGCGATCGCGCGTCGGCCGAGCTGTTGGCGGCGGATCTCCGCGCCGCCGGCCAGACCGATGCGCAAGCGGCCGCGTTGCCCCAGATTACGAAGGGTGTGCTCGAAGTATGGCTGCGGTAGGCGGGAAGCATATTCGGCTCCGGCTCCATCGGCACAAGGAGGGCTCGACATGGTTGAACGGATCGGGACGGCATCAGACCCGCAGTCGCTGGTGCAGAAACTGGAGCTTCGCCAGACGGGCCGCGCCGGCCAAAGGAGCGATCCGCCGGCGCGTTATCTGATCGTGCCCGGCGCGAAAGAGGCGGCGTCGATCGACGCCGGGCTGCGCCGCCTCCTGCCGGACGAACCCTTCGATATTGCCCGGACCCCGGACGGCGAAGTGATCCTTGCTTTTACCGCGCGAACCTTTCGGCTCGGCGATGCCTTCGCCGCCGCGGATGCGGCCCGCGCTCTCGGCCATTCCCTCGCGTCGGAACTCGGGGCGACGGTCGTCGAGCCGGACCTGCCGCGCGCTTCCGCGCCAGCGCAGCCGCCGGACACGAAGGGACTCGAATCCATCGATCATTTTCCGCCGGGGTGCTGGGCGTGGGAAGAACGCGAGCTGGAAGACAGGAAGTGGGCTCTCCATGCGATCGGGGTTCCCGAGGCATGGGCGCTGTCGGAGAAGTGCGGCCGCCCGTCGAGGGGGAAGGGCATCGTCATCGCCCAGCCGGATACCGGCGTCGCCACGCACGCGGAGCTCGACGGCGTTACGCGCGCGGACGGCTTCAACACGCTCGGAGACGGGCCGGAGAATGACGCCACCGATCCGCTGGACGGCGGACTTGCCGCCAATCCCGGCCATGGCACCGCCACGGCGAGCGTCGTCGTCAGCCCGGATCACGGCCGTGACGACGAGGTGGTGGGCAGCGCGCCGCTCGCCCTTCATCTGCCCATCCGCGCCATCCGCAGCGTGTGGCTGCACGAGGAAATTCCCATCGCTCGGGCCGTCGATCGGGCCGTGGAAGCGGGCGCCCATGTGATCACCATGTCGCTGGGCGGCGCGCCGCTGCCCTTCTCGCCGCTCCGGCGGGCGATCAGACGCGCCGTGGCGCGCCATGTCATCGTCATGGCGGCCGCCGGAAACTGTGTCGGCGTGGTCGTGTGTCCCGCCCGCTTCGACGAGTGCATCGCGGTAGCGGGCACCGATTCGGCCGGCCAAAAGTGGCGGGGCTCATGCTCGGGTTTCGCGGTGGACATTTCGGCCCCGGGCCAGAACGTCTACCGCGCTTCGGTCGAGCCGCGGCCCGGCGGCTCCGTGGGGCAGGGACAGGGCACGAGTTTTGCGGTGGCGCTGACGGCCGGTGTCGCCGCCTGCTGGCTTGCCCATCACGGCCGCGACCATCTCATCGCCGAGGCCGAGAAACACGGGGAAACGCTTCAGGCCATGTTCCGGCGCCTCGTCCGCGCATCGGCGCACCGTCCGCCGGAGTGGGACGGCGCGAATATGGGCGCGGGCATCGTCAACGCGCTGAAGCTCATCGAAGCGCCTCTCGATCAGGAGCGCGGCCTGGAATCCGGCGCGTTCGAGCCGCGTGAGCGCGCGCCTGCCGACGAACTGCGGGCGTTTCTCACCGAACTCCTCGGCACCGATCCCGGGCTGACCGACGGTTTCATTCTGGCCCACGGGACGGAACTGGCCTCGGCGCTGCTCGCGCGCAAGCTTCATCCGGGAAGCGGGATTCCGTTGTCGCCGGCCCTCAGAAGCGGATTGACGGGACCGGCCAAGGCGCTCTTCTGAACGCATCGTCGGCGGTAGACGCGCGGCCTCAAGAGTTTTTCAGCCTCCTGGTTCAGCCGGAATGCGAAACAGCATCGGGGCGAAAAGTGTGCGCACTTTTCGCCTCGCGGCCTTATGCCGTCGGCATGGCAAATTATTTTCCTCATAAAATATACTTTTTTTATCGAATTTATCAATTGATGTGGCTCAAGAAACATGGCTTAATTGTGACCGCATTGGCCTCCGATCAATGCAGCCCGGCGGTGTCGAGACCCGCGAAAACACCGCCGGGCATTCCTTTTTTCCCAATGACATGGAGATTTTGAAAGTTGATTTACATTTATAAGCAAGCATCATTGTGTAAATGTAATTCATCATCGTCAGAATCATAGATTCTGAAGAAAAAACTTCTTTAAATTGAGAATCAATTAGACTGATTGCATTCGAAATGGCAATCGGACAAGTATATATTATATATTTACATCGTGATATATTTACAACCATTATTTTTGATTTATATATGAATTGGCTATTTGCACTTGTTATGAAGTATTTTTATGTGCATTTTCAGTGAGTTCCAAGAGTTGGCGCGCAAATAATCTGTTTTGCGCTAGAATTCTCATTGAATTCGTCATCTCTGCTTGTAAATCGTGAAAATATTGGAGCTTGGCTGTGAACTCATTCAAATTTCTGGTTGCGACATCGCTCATATCTGTTGGCTCCCTCGGTTCGGCGTTGGCTGCCGATCTGCCCGTGACGAAAGCGGAGCCGGTTGAATACGTGCGTGTCGCCAATACTTATGGTGCGGGATTCTTTTATATTCCCGGCACCGATACGGCTATCCAGATCTCCGGCCGCTTGCGCGCCGACTACGTTTACGTTCAGCCGCAGAACAACCAGCTCAACGCCTTTGGGGCGGGCAACGGCCGCTACAAGGACGCCACCGGCATCAAGGCCCGCGCCCGTCTGAACATCGATGCCCGCACGCAGACCGAGTGGGGCACGCTGCGCGCCTTCCTGCGCTTCCAGATCGACAAGAATACGGGTAATCAGGGCACCAGCAACGGCGCGTTGCTGGACAAGGCCTATATCCAGTGGGCCGGCATCACTGCCGGCCGGGCGCAGTCGTTCTTCGACTTCTACGCGGAAGATCTGAACTGGAGCACTTTCGGCGGCATCCTGCCGGGTTCCGACTCCTCGAACAACGTGCTCGCCTATACCGCAACGTTCGGCTCGGGCTTCTCCGCCACGCTCTCGCTCGAAGATCGCAACACCCGCCAGATCAACGCGAACTACTATGATGTCGCCGGCCAACGCCTGCCCGACATCGTCACCAACCTGCGCGTTGATCAGGATTGGGGTTCCGCTCAGCTTGCCGGCGCCCTGCACCAGCTCAACTCCGGCACGATCTACAACCCGTGGGGCAACCAATGGGGGTCGCGCGTCGACACCACCTACGGCTGGGCCGTCCAGGGCGGTGTCAAGTTCAAGCTTCCCGCCCTCGGCAAGGGTGACGTGCTGTGGTTGCAGGCAGCCTATGCCGACGGCGCGCTCAGCTATATCGGCGTCAGCGCCAATGCCACGATCGGCAAGGTCGCAAACACCGTTGCGGATGGTTATGTCGTCGGCGGTGACATCAAGACGACTTCGGGCTGGAACTTCACCGCCGCCGGTGTTCACTACTGGACCCCGTCCATACGGTCGACTCTCTGGGGCTCTTATACGGACGTCACCTATAATTCGTCGGTCAAGTTCGATAACGCGCTTTTCCGTGACTTCAACGTATGGCAGGTCGGCTCCGCCCTGATCTGGTCGCCGGTATCCAGGTTCAACATCGGCGTCGAGGTTCAGTACGGCCGTCTGGAGCGCGACCGTTTCAACATCGTGGATCGCAATACGCCGATCCATGTCAAGCGGGCCGAGGACTCGGTCCAGACCCGTCTGCGTTTCCAGCGCGACTTCTGATCGAGCGTCAAGCTGAAAAAGCAAAGCTTTTTCAGCCGCAGGTAAAAACGGGAGTGCTTCCGTTTAAAAAAGGAAGCACTTCCGAGCGCTTTCGGATTAAATGAAATCATTCAAGCGCTCAGAGTTCACTCAAAAAATGAATCCGGAATGTGTCTTGCCTCAATCTAAACAGGACATCTTCTGAAGCGCCGGCCTTATCAGAATTGAATATCCGCTGCTCCAATCTCCCGTCTTGCCGGCTCGACCGGGCGGGAGTCTCGTATCAGGAAGGTCGATTCAGTCCGGGTGGATTTCACCGTTCCGTTGATCCGCCCGGAGTTGTTTGATTCTGTTGAGAAATTCGTTTTCTGTCAAATGGGGCAAGTTCTGTGCCGCCTCGCGGAAATAGGGCTGCCCCTGCCAGAGCGTGCGGTCGCCGACCATGTAAAAGCGCCGCTTCGCCCGTGTCAGCGCCACATTCAGGAGATTGGGTTTCGACGCGGCCCATCTCACCGCGCCCTGTGTGTTTTCATCGGCCCCCAGCAGCATGATGACGGCGTCCTCTTCCTTGCCCTGAAAAGTATGAACCGTGCCGATGCGGCTGGACAGCCAATCGCGGAACTCTTTTCCCCGCAACCCGGGAGCACTCATGGAATCCCACAGCGATTTGTCTTGCAAGCGTGCCGCAAGGCTCGACTTCACTTCCTTGAAAGGCGAAATCACGTAAAGCTTCGGAAGCTCGTCGTAATGGGCGATGGCGTCGGCGATGAGCCTGGCGACGAAATCGATCTGCGCGGGCACGGTCTGGCGCCCGGCGACCGCTCCGGGCAGGTCGATCCAGACCGAATCGCCGAAGAAGGGCGCCTGGTCAACCGGATCCAGGCGGTTATCCAGGCCGAATATCATCCGGTCGTCGTAGGCGATCCTGTTGGCGATGCTGAACATCGGATCCAGGCAGCGCCGATGGACGCGCAGCGGGCTGCCGATCCAGATGCCTTTATCTCCCTCTCCGCCGGCCTCGGTGCCATAGGGGTTGCAGCGGTCGGCCAGCATTTGCACCGATGCGCTGTCGGGCGAGTAGTCCCCGCCGGCGGTATGGGGCGATTGCCCGGCAAGATCCGAGATCAGCCGCTTCGGCAAGGTGAAGACGGGTTCGATCTGCAACGGGTCTCCGATAACGACGGCGCGCTTCGCCCGCAGGAGCGCCCCGGTTGCCGCCTGCGGCACCGCCTGACCCGCCTCGTCGATGAACAGCCAGCCGATCGACTCCGGTCCCATCTCACCGAATTGCCGGGCGAAAGAGGAGAAGGTGCTGGACACCACAGGCACGATCATGAACAGGCTTTGCAGGATTGCAAGCCGCTCCTCCGGCTCGCAATCCAGCTTGTTCTTCAGCAGTTCCTGCACGGCGACGATGTTGGGGCCGAAGCCGCCGCCTTTCCGGGAGACGGCGAGCAGCCACGCTTCATGTAATTGCAGCGCTTTGCGGAAGAGATCCGAGCGTTGCTCTGCAAGATCCTCATCATGCCAGAAACCGTTCTTCTGGATGTTCCCGGTTTCCAGATCGTCGAGATTGTCGGGCGGGCTGACTTTGCCATAGCGCGCCCGTCCTTCCGCAAGCTCGCGGCACATCTCGTTCCAGCCGGCCTCGGCTTTCGCCACTTCGGCCTCCACGGCGGCGGCCAGCGTTTCGGCCTTATTCCGTGCCGGCTCCAGCGTTTTGGCGATCTCCGCCGCGATCCGGCTTATCGTCTGCCGCTCAACGATCTGCTCGCCGGCGTTCTGGCTGACATTTTTCCGGTATTGTCTGGCGGACGGAGTGCCGAGCAGCTTTTCCCACCATGAAGGACGTGTTTTTTCGAGCAGGGCGGCCAGTTCCTGCAATTCGCCCAGCTTGCCGCGGGTTTCCTCAAGCTCCTTTTCGGCGCGCGTCAATGCCGCATCGGCTGCGGCCCGATTCTCGCCGGCCCGGTCCAGCTTGCGCCGTTCTTCCTCGCACCAGGTTTCCCGCGTATGTCCCGCCATTAACGCGCGCAGATCCTCGAACTTCTGCATCTTGTCGAGGACCCGGTCGATCTCTTCCTTGGCCGATAAGAAAGCCGCCTGAGCATCGCGGAAGGATGCTATGCCGTCCGTCTTGCTGCCGTCCGTCTTGCCGGCCCTTTCATCGCGCCACTCCCAGAAGGTGAGGGGCCGTTCCGGCCCGGACCACGTCTTGCGGGCGTCCGGGGCAATCCTGTTCCAGAACACGCTGTTCACGAAGGCGGAGCGGTTGGTTGCCTTGCCGAGAGCGCAGGCGATCAGCCCCCACGGCATATCGGCGTCGGATAATTCCTTGCATCTTCCGTCGCGATCTTGCGCGGCGAACTTGTGTGCGACAGGCTGGAGATAGCGGATGCTTTTGCTTTCGCTGTCCCACACCGAACGGGCTTTGGGCAGGTCACGGGAGATGTTTTCGACTGCCGCGTTGTTGGACGAGGCGACGACCATCTCGAATCCGGTCAGCTCCGGGATCAGGCGCGCATACGCGCCCGACTTGTGAAATGCGTCGGACGGCTTCCCCAGTTTTGCCAGAACCCGCGCCCGTCTGGTGATGTTTTCTGCGATCAGATCACGCAACAGGGTGGTTTTTCCGGTTCCGGGCGGGCCGTTGACTGAAAAGAGCCCCGCCGCGTCGCCGATTCGCTCCAGCGCGGTGTTGATCGCGAACTGTTGCATCAGGCTCATCGCGTGAGCGGGATCGCTGAACCAGCGGCCCCTGTTCTGGCGAGAGGGGGAAAGCGCCTTGACGATCCGCGCCCGGCCCTCCCCGGAATAGAGGTCGATGCGCTCATGCGCGGAAATCGGGGTGAGATATTGCCGCAACGTCTCCGGCGCCCGGCCCGCGGCGACCGCGGCCATGGCCCTTTCGATGTCTTCGATGAAGAAGCTGTTCAGAATGCCGATTTCGACGGGGCCGGCATCCTCTTCGGCCTCGTCTTCCGTTGCGCCCGGATTGGCGGTCGCCGTTTCCTCCGGTCGTGACGGCGCGCTGCGCTTCTTTCTGAAGCGGACTTCGAGCAGAGCGGCGGGATGACGGGCCTCGTCGGGGCGAAATCCGCTCCAGTCGGCCAGCAGGCCGACCAGTTCGTCGACCTCCTGCGGTGCGAGAGGCGGCTTGCGCCCGTGCGTCTCGTCATCTGCGGGGAGTGTCGGGCGGAGATTTGCGACGTTTTCCAGCTTGCGTCGGAGAAGTTCACGCGCATCATTGAACGCGCCGCTGTGAAGCGCGCTCAACCCGTGAGAGCGGGCGCGGCCGACCGCCCAGGGAAGGGTAGAGATGCTGAACGTCTCGAAAAGCGGAACTGCATCCGCTCCCAGCTCGATGCTGGCCATGCAGGTCAGGCCCTCAAGTCCCCCGCGCTGCTCTTCCTCGAGCGCCTCGTCATCGGTGCGGGATAGGCGTCCGTCGACTATATCCCGGATGTCGGCCTTATCGAACACGCCGAGAAAAACGGTATAGCCGGAGATTTCTTTCCCGTCGGATATATCGATAAAGGTGATGGGGCCGCTTTCGTTATAATGTCGCCAGATACGTTTACGATTTTCACGTTCTCGTATCCGGTTATCCAGGTCAAACGGAATGAAGAATTCCAGCTTGTGCCAAAAGCCAAGAATATCCGACAGGCGCATGTCTTCGGCAGTCATCGGCGGGATCCGATCATCGTTGACGGGGCCGCATAACCCTTCACGATTATCCGCGCCAGTCAAGGCGCTGAGCCGCGAAAAGCCGAAATGACGAAGAACGCGAATGGCCACGCCCCTCCGGCCACGCCCACCGACGGCGATCAGCGATTGCCTGCGCACCAACCTCTTCAGCAACGAGCCCCTTTAATGGCCACGATACGCCCGCCGCACGACGAATTGATCATATGGCGCGGCTGGAATTTTTCCTCTGATCTGTCAGATTGGCGAACAGCAGCGTTCCGGTCAGGGTGTCGTTGCGGGCAGGCCGTTTTCTCTGATCCACTATTTTTCGCCGGCCCCTCTCACACTCTCCCCATGAGTTGCGGCTGGACCGTTTTCTCTGATCTGCTAAGCTATGCTTGGCGTGCGGGTTGAAAAATGGGTTGTTGCGGCTGGACCGTTTTCTCTGATCTGCTAAGCTCTGCGTGGCGGGCGAGGACTGCGATGTCCAGTTGCGGCTGGACCGTTTTCTCTGATCTGCTAAGCTCCCACGAGCAGGAAGACGTTGCCGACACGCAGGTTGCGGCTGGACCGTTTTCTCTGATCTGCTAAGCTATCTTTCGCAAGGGTAAACGACGCCACGACGTTGCGGCTGGACCGTTTTCTCTGATCTGCTAAGCTGCTCGACATAATCAATGACTTCCGGCGCTTGTTGCGGCTGGACCGTTTTCTCTGATCTGCTAAGCTTGCGCCTCGCGACGGCCGCCATCGTCGCGCGTTGCGGCTGGACCGTTTTCTCTGATCTGCTAAGCTGCGATCCCAAAACTGTCGCCGCCATGCTCAGTTGCGGCTGGACCGTTTTCTCTGATCTGCTAAGCTCTAAGGACGTCAGGAGCACTAAGGACGTCAGTTGCGGCTGGACCGTTTTCTCTGATCTGCTAAGCTACGGTAGCGAGCCCCTTCGCGTATTTACTAGTTGCGGCTGGACCGTTTTCTCTGATCTGCTAAGCTAACGGTATGCAGTTCGACCTAACAGTGATCGTTGCGGCTGGACCGTTTTCTCTGATCTGCTAAGCTCTAGCCCCACGCGGACAACGTCGGGCATATGTTGCGGCTGGACCGTTTTCTCTGATCTGCTAAGCTTGAAGCCCCGTAGCCCCGACCCCCAAGAGAGTTGCGGCTGGACCGTTTTCTCTGATCTGCTAAGCTACCCTCAACGCCATGCGCTGCAACGCTTTCGTTGCGGCTGGACCGTTTTCTCTGATCTGCTAAGCTCGCAAGCTTGATTCCTTCACTGGAAACCACGTTGCGGCTGGACCGTTTTCTCTGATCTGCTAAGCTACGCCCTATCAACGTGCCAGCCTTCCGGCAGTTGCGGCTGGACCGTTTTCTCTGATCTGCTAAGCTATTCCAAAGCAAGGTATTATTTCTATTATAGTTGCGGCTGGACCGTTTTCTCTGATCTGCTAAGCTTGATTGCGGGTTCGCTTGGGTTACGGTTGAGTTGCGGCTGGACCGTTTTCTCTGATCTGCTAAGCTTGATTGCGGGTTCGCTTGGGTTACGGTTGAGTTGCGGCTGGACCGTTTTCTCTGATCTGCTAAGCTCGTCAGCATACCAAACAGCGATGTCGGTATGTTGCGGCTGGACCGTTTTCTCTGATCTGCTAAGCTCGCCGACATCTCGGCGAAGTCGATCATCTCGTTGCGGCTGGACCGTTTTCTCTGATCTGCTAAGCTCGCCTCGGCGCGCGTCCAGCGCGTCGGCACGTTGCGGCTGGACCGTTTTCTCTGATCTGCTAAGCTTCACCGCGCCGTCGACCGCGCGCTCGAAACGTTGCGGCTGGACCGTTTTCTCTGATCTGCTAAGCTCGCAGGTCGGGGTGCGGAAAGGCGGATTTCGTTGCGGCTGGACCGTTTTCTCTGATCTGCTAAGCTCCGCGAAAAACGCGGCTCCAGTCGTCGGCAGTTGCGGCTGGACCGTTTTCTCTGATCTGCTAAGCTACCCAGCTATCGCTCCCCTCTCTTCAGGGTGTTGCGGCTGGACCGTTTTCTCTGATCTGCTAAGCTCCACGGAAGTCAGTGAACGTCTCATTGATGGTTGCGGCTGGACCGTTTTCTCTGATCTGCTAAGCTCCAAATGGAGATTGTGAACGCATTTGCTCTGTTGCGGCTGGACCGTTTTCTCTGATCTGCTAAGCTCTCTTTCGCCATGGACCGCCATGCGCCGGTGTTGCGGCTGGACCGTTTTCTCTGATCTGCTAAGCTAACATATTCAGACTCTACAGAACATAATTTGTTGCGGCTGGACCGTTTTCTCTGATCTGCTAAGCTCGATATTCGGCCAATTCCCTGAATGTAAAGGGGAATTGGTCGATATCGGTTGCATCGAAATGGCTCCGGGGGCTAGAATAGGGCGAGTTGATCGGGATTTTTCCGGCGTTTCCTGCGGGCCTGATCGGAGAAGCGGATGATGTTTTCATATTGTCGGTCCGTGAATTGGAAAATGTAAACATCGCCCCATTCCGGCAAGCCTTTTTCAATCTGCCGCACATAACTCTCAAACTGTTCTTTACCGTTGCAAAATCTTAAATAATTGGAAAGTTGACTCATTTCGAAGCCGATGTCCAGCAGATGCTGGCGGAATCCGGTTGCCGCCGCTCGTTGTTGCTTTGTTTCCACCGGCAGGTCGAAGGTAACAAGCATCCACATGATCTGATACCCGCTCAAATGCCTCGGTCCGCTGGCGGCTTTTTTGTGAAAGGCTGTCATTCTTCCTCCAGCGCCGATTTGCCGAGACCCGCCAGTTCGAGCGGCGAAGGCGGGGAGGGCAGTTCAAGCCTGACTTCGCCCGCCTCGAAGCTGGTCGCAACGGAGTGGACAAAGCGACCGACCTGAACCGATACCGGAGAAAGGCCGACTGGCGTTTGCAGATCGAAGGTGGCGATAGAGGTCAAGGCCCTTTTCGCGGCGGGCGAAAGGATGTTTATCCCGGCGGCCGTGAGATTGAATACCAGTTGATCGACAAGCGGCCGGTAGGGCTCCATGAGGTCGTCGGCCAACGCAAAAGCATTTGCCCGATTGGAATGGAAGATGCCGATCGTCGGATGCAGGCCGGAAGCGCAGATGGCGCGGGAAACCAGAGCGCGCAACACAGTGTAGCCGTAATTCAGCAAGGCGTTGGCGCCATCGGCATTCGGATCGCGATAGAAGTCCGTGCCGAACAAGCTTTTCCAGTAGCGACGCGCCGCCTGCGCTTCGATATTGTCGGGATCGCCGGAGCGAACCTTGCGCGCCAGCATGTCGAATGCGCCCGCTTCCTTGCCGTTGGCGGCAAGCACCTGTCCCTGCATGCGTATCTTGGCTGCGATCACCCTCTGCCAGAGTTGCTTCCGCAGGGGTTTCGAGGCATCGATCTGCGCTCTCAGGCGCGCGCCCTGCGCATGATGGCCCTCAAGCGGCCAGACCACCGAAACCGGGGCATGATTGGCGGCGCAAAGCACCACCGGTACATTGCGCTCCGCCATCCTGACGAAAACCTGGTTCGACCAGGTCGTGCCGTGGGCATGCACGATCAGCGCGCCGATATCGTCGAGCGCAATCCTTCCCCGCTCCTCGCCGTTTGCCGAAACGGTCAGGAAGCCGCGGTAGATGGCCAAATGCAGACCATCCGTCGATATGTCCACAATACGCTCCATGAGAAGTTCATGTCATGGAACGATAAAGAAATCATAAATGGATGTCAGGTGCTATCCTGGGATTTATTCTTCCGTTTCCGTCTGGGCTTCGACTCCATATCCTGCGGTCCGGGATCGAATACGCGCCCAAGCTCGTCGACTCGCACCTGACGGCAGAATATCTCTTTCAGACCATTGGCCGATTTGCTCAGATAGCGGAAAGGGTCGTTCTTGTCGGCATCGCGTTCCTTCAGTTTTCCCGTTTCCTTGTGGGGGGCGAAGTAAACCCGGTCGCCCGAGAACTTCACCACTCTTGCAATGGTATAGCCATCCTTGGGATGCTCATAGGCCACCATGTCGTTTTGTTGAAGGCGCAGGACGCGGCGCGCGGCCGGATGCCCGGCGTGAAAAGCCGATTGCCACCCCGGTTGATGGGCGTCGAACATCGAGACGACTTCCGAATGCCATTTTCCATCGAGCGTTTCCCAGACGTCGTAACGGTAATTGGCATCACCCTTGTAGCCTTTGTACGCCTTGCCGTCGCGGTCATGGATCGCAATGAGACCAAGGGTTTCCGCCATCCGCACGCGGCGGATGCCCTTGTACTTCGGGTGCTGGTTGCGGAAGCGATCGAGCGCCTCGAATCGCGCCTTCTTATCGTTGGCCAGGGCGCCGATCGCGTCATGAAGCGCGTTGCGCAGTTCCTCGTCGCGGATGGCGGGGATATCCTTGGGCTCCAACGAGAGGAACGGCTTGCGGTGCACGGCGACCGGGTTGCCGTTTGCATCCTTGCCAAACCCGTAGGCCGTGTCGTTGTGCAGCCTGCCCGCCGTCTGGCCCTTGCCCGTGGCGTAGCCCGCGCGTGAAACCGTGCCGTGATCCGGCTTGTGGCTGACGACGATGGCGTTGACCGCCCTTTGCAGATCCTCGCGAAAACCCCGCCATGGCGGGTTTTCGGAGACGGTCTTCTTCACGAAGTTCTCGAAATTCACGCCGTCCAGACGACCCGCGGCGGTGGAGATGCGTTGCAGCAGGGCGGGTGTGGTCACGCCGACCACGGCGGCGTCGATGGCGTGATGGCGGTGGTCCTTGCGGTTCTTTTCCTGCGCCGTTTCGCCCTGATTGTGGTCGGGCAACAGATTGTTGAGCCCCCAGTTGCGCCGCAGCAATTCCGTGAGGCGCCCCGGCGAGACGCGCACATACCGACGCTTGACCCTGCCGCCTTTTCCGTCCGGTTCCGTCGACGGGTAGAGGCAGTTGAGATATTCCAGCGCCATGCGGGAAAGATACTGCGTGTCGATCAATTGCCGGGCGAGGAACCCGCCTTCTGCCTCGAATTTTTCCATGGCGTCCGGCGCGAAGCGCCAGCGCTTGTTCTGCGGCAGGCGCGCGGCGCGGGCGAGGATTTCGTCATAGCGGTCGTGCCATTCGGATACATCCGCCGGGGCGCGGTTGCGCTTCTCCCGATTGGCGGATGTCAGGCATAGAATTCGGTTGGCGTGACTATCGTCCAGCGTTCTCGACCAGGGCAGGATATGATCGATGTCTACGTCGGTTGAGAACAGCATGCTGATAGTGATCGGTTTGCCGGAATAGATGCAGACACGATCCTCCGGCTTGTCAAGGTTCAGTTCCTCCCACAGCTTCAGAAGCACGCGATTATAGCCAGTGTCCGGCTGGCCCATTTCCCGGAGTTTCCTCGATCGCGCTTCGGCATAGCGGGTGTTTTCTCTGTTTTTTTGCTCGATTTTTCGCCTTTGCTCCTCGGAGAGCGGGAGATCGCGCGCGAGTTCCACCGTGATATATGTCGGCTTGCCGTGGCGGGCGATCAGCCTGTTGACGAGCCGGCGCAACTGGTTGAGGCCGATGTGCACGGTGGGATTGGTGAAGCGGCCCATCCGGATATCGTAGAGATCCTCCGGGTCGTTGGTGCCGGGCCGTATGCGGTGGGCAAGGATTTCCTGATAACGTGGCAGGAAGGGCTCGCCTTCGTCGCGCTCATCGCCGAGGTGAGTGGGATCATATCCGCAACGTCTGGCGGCTTCCGCTTCCGGGATGACGTCCGCCTTCATTTCCTCCAGCATGGACGATAACGCGGTTTCGCCAAGCCGGCCGTATCCCTCCGGCAAGGGGGCGTTGGCGATCGCCTCCGCCTGCTCGCCTTCGAAGCCGAATTCCGCCTTCAGCCAGGCGAAGAGCACCGCCGGGTCCTCGTCGTCCCGCAGTCTCTGAATGATGTCCCATTGCCGTGCACGCGAAAAACCGCTCCAACGCGGACCGAAACGCGTCTTGTCCGAAAAGGTGGCATGAATCTCGTCGCCCTTGAGCTTGTCGCGGTTCATGCTTTCCTTGTTGAAGACGATATCGGGCGTGAGTTTCAGCGTTTTTCGCAATACCTTGAAAGAAACCTCTCTCCGGCCGCGCAGCAGGGTGACGAGCGCGTTGCGCTGGTCGATGTCGAGCTTCCGGCGGCTTTGGTCGGGCATAACCAGCGCCAGTTCGTTTACCTCCTTGTAGAGCCGGAATTCCTGAAACAGCGGATGCGCCTTCGCCAGTTTCTTTTCCCTTGCGTTGAAAAGGCAGTTCCCGACCGTTTGTTTCTTCAGAGGGCGCTGATAAAACATGACATCGAACAGATGTTGCCGCCGTTCCGGTGTCATCAGACCAGGATAATACTTTGTCTGGGCGTCCCATATCCGCTGGAACTCGTCTTCAAGCAGCGCGCGTTCCGGGTAGAAGGCATAGCTGTCGCCGGCGAAGGCTTCCGATCCTGCCCGCAGCCGCGTTACATGGCCATTTGCGCGCCGCATGGCGAGCCATTCGCCATAGGTTCGCGCCCCGGCCTTGCGCATTTCGGCATGGAGTTCCTCGATGCCGAGCGCGATTTTGCCCTTCTCGTTGTCCTTGCGGTCCGTTTTGCGGTTGGATTTGAAGCCGCGCCGTTGCCCGAGCTGGAACAGCGCCCGGCCGATATAGGCGAGCGGCAGCTTTTCCGTCAGCGCCTTCGCGCGCAAGGCGTAAGGGGTGGCGCTGGCCTCGCCGGTTTCCTTCCTGCGGTCGCCGGTTTCCTTCAACAACGCCTTTCGCTCTCCCTCGTCGGCGGGAAGCAGGCCATATTCAACCAGCGTGCGAAGCACGGCCCTGCGCCGGCGCAGGTAGCGGTCGCGCCGGCGGGACATGGAGCGGGCCGCGCGTCGGGCGACGGCGAGCGGCGTTTTCGATTGTGCGTCACGTCCATCGGAAAAGGTGCGCGCGCCGATATCGATGATGAACGCGGGTTCGCCGCGCGCGTCCAGTCCGAAGAGGCACCACCCGATTGAGGTGGAGCCCATGTCCAATGACAGGAGTGTGTTCGCGGTTTTTACGTTTGCCATAGGTGTGCGCTCAATTTTTAAATATTGGTGATATAAGGGAATTTACAATCAATCACAAACAACGTATGGTAATCATGCTACCATCGGCAACGGATACCTTGAGGGTCCAAACCAACGACAACCGCCATCGCGTATAACACTAAACACTTGGTAGCACGGCTTTGCGTCCATACCAAAGTCAATTTTAACTATTGTAACACTATCGAACGGGATTCGATCGTTGGTGATATAGTTGCGGTCGGGCCGCATTGACGCGTCAGCTAAATGCTGGTAGATATATAGGCACTTATCAGATCAGAGAAAGCGGTCTGGCCGTTAACAAGCCAAGATGGCACCAGATAAGGTCGCCCCTCCGGGGGCGGCTTTTTATTTTTTAACTTCCAGTTTCTAGCGCATGAGCCCCAAAAGTGGATCAATTTGGGGGAAAGCCACGCTTCAACAACATGACGTCGCCTTCCTGCGTTTGACTGACAGGTGGAATGCTTAAAGAAGGAAAGGCGTAATCCGCTTTTCCCGGAGTTGGGTGACAAAAAGCGCTTCAGCGGAAAGCGGTCGACTCGTTGGCGGCTTGCGGGGTGACGCCGTTTTCGCGCGCCCAGGCGATTACGCGGGTGGCCACTTCCTTCCCTTTCTGCTCGAAGATCAGGAGATGGCAAACGCCTTCGGCCAGATCGTAATCGGTGCGCGCCGGCGCGAGCGTTTGCCATTGCCATGCGTTGAACACCAGAGCAGGCGCGATCAGACGGTCCTCGCCGGCTGCGATGAGGAGAAGCGGCGCCTGTCGGGCCGGCGGCCAGAGAAACGTGCCGAGACCTGTCGCCGCCTCGCCATAGAGCCGTCCGGGGCTCGGCACCGTGCTGTCGTAGATTTCCCCGCGCCTGCGCGGCGGCAGCGTGTTGGCGACGCGGGTGTCGAAGACGTCGCGGGCGATATCGTAGGGCTGGTTCCAGCCCCGCCAGTCCAGCCCCACGAGGATCGCCGATCCGAGGGAAACGGGATCGGGCCAGAGGCCGGCAAAGGGCGCGGGCGCGAGCGCCGCCCCGGCGGCGCCAAGCCCGCGCGCGAGCAGCAACTGGACGACGAGCCCGCCGAAGGAATGGCCGACCAGCAGGGGAGGCGTGTCCAGCGCGGCGACGATGCGCGCGTAATGATCGGTGATCTCGTTTATCGAGAGTGCGCCCAGACGCGGATCCGACGCTGCGCGCAGGTCCTCCACCGGCCCGTCGAGGCCGGGCCATGCCGGCGCGAGCGTCGCGAAGCCCGCGGCGTCGAACGGCTGGCGAAACTCGTCCCAGCAGGCCGGGGTGAGCCATGCCCCGTGAATGAAGAGAACCGCGCGTTGCTTCGGGCCTTGCGGGTTCGCAGCCTCCGCCGTCCGGGCATCCGCAAGCGTGACCTGTCCCATGGCGCCCCTTCCGTTTCAGGGAAAAGATGATGATGTACGCGGAAGCAGATTATCCTGTTCTGCGGTTTTGCGGAAGAAATCACAGCGTCGGCAGCGCCGCCGCTTCCTCTTCCGTGAACAGGCGCGAGCGCGTCAGGAAACGGACATCGCGGCCGTTCTCGAGCGAGAACATGCCGCCGCGGCCCGGCACAACGTCGATAATGAGCTGTGTGTGTTTCCAGTATTCGAACTGCGGGCGGCTCATGTAGAACGGTGCGCCGCCGATCTCGCCCATCAAGACGTCGCTGTCGCCGATGAAAAACTCGCCCTGCGGATAGCACATCGGCGACGATCCGTCGCAGCAGCCGCCCGATTGGTGGAAAAGGATCGGCCCGTGTTCCGCGCGCAGGGCGTCGATCAGCCCGAGCGCAGCATCGGTTGCCAGAACGCGAGGTGGTGCTTCGGTCATCTCCGGCCTCCCTTGCCTGTCTCATCGGCCCGCGACATCGGCATATGTCGGGGCGACGGCGGAATATCCTGCTTTGGAGCGTCGGACGTTCTGATGGAATCAGAACTGACGCTCTGACTTTTTACTTTAGAGCATTTCGGCGTTTCGTTGAAACGCCGAAATGCTCTATCTTATTGATTTGGCTCGTTTTCTTCAAGCAAAGCGGTACCCGCTTTGCTTGAAAACGCTTTAACGCATCTTCGTCGACGAAAAGTGGTGCCCACTTTTCTGCACGATGCTCTGGAATCAGAACAGGCCAAGCTTCTGCGAGCTGTAGCTCACGAGAAGGTTCTTGGTGTTCTGGTAATGGCTCAGCATCTGCTTGTGGTTCTCGCGGCCGATGCCGGACTGCTTGTAGCCGCCGAACGCCGCGTGCGCCGGATAGGCGTGGTAGACGTTCGTCCATACGCGGCCCGCCTGAATGGCGCGGCCGAAGCGATAGGCGCGGGTGCCGTTGCGCGTCCACACGCCGGCGCCGAGGCCGTAGAGCGTGTCGTTGGCGATGGCCAGCGCCTCGTCGTCGTCCTTGAAGGTCGTGACGGCGAGAACGGGACCGAAGATTTCCTCCTGGAAGATGCGCTGCTTGTTGTGGCCCTTGAACACGGTGGGCTTGACGTAGTAGCCGCCTTCCAGATCGCCCGGCAGGACGTTGCGTTCGCCGCCGGTCAGCAGCTCGGCGCCTTCCTGCTTGCCGATGTCGATGTAGCTCAGGATCTTTTCGAGCTGCTCGCTCGACGCCTGCGCGCCGATCGCCGTCGAGGGATCGAGCGGATTGTCCTGCTTGATCGCCTTCACCCGCTCCAGCGCCCGCTCGATGAAACGGTCGTAGATCGATTCCTGAATGAGCGCCCGGCTCGGCGCCGTGCAGACCTCGCCCTGGTTGAAGGCGAAGAGCACGAAGCCCTCGAGCGCCTTGTCGAAGAATTCGTCGTCGGCTTCAAGCACATCGGCGAAGAAGATGTTCGGCGACTTGCCGCCCAGCTCCAGCGTTACCGGAATGAGGTTCTGCGCCGCGTATTGCGAGATCAGCCGGCCGGTCGTCGTCTCACCGGTGAAGGCGATCTTGGCGATGCGCGGGCTCGACGCCAGCGGCTTGCCCGCTTCGAGGCCGAAGCCGTTGACGATGTTCAGCACGCCGGGCGGCAGCAGGTCCTGGATCAGCTCCGCCAGCACCAGAATGGATGCCGGCGTCTGTTCGGCGGGCTTGAGCACGATGGCGTTGCCGGCGGCCAGCGCCGGGGCGATCTTCCAGACAGCCATCAGGATGGGGAAGTTCCACGGAATGATCTGGCCGACGACGCCCAGCGGCTCGTGGAAATGGTAGGCGACGGTGTCGTGGTCCAGCTCGCTGATGCCGCCTTCCTGCGTCCTGATGACGCTGGCGAAGTAGCGGAAGTGGTCGACGGCGAGCGGAATGTCGGCGGCGGTGGTCTCACGGATCGGCTTGCCGTTGTCCCACGTCTCGGCGAGCGCGAGCAGTTCGAGGTTTTCCTCGATGCGGTCCGCGATCCGCAGCAGCACCAGCGCCCGATCCGCCGCGCTGGTCTTGCCCCAGGCCTCCTTGGCGGCGTGGGCGGCGTCGAGCGCCAGTTCGATATCTTCCTTCTGCGAGCGGGCGACCTCGGTGATCTTGCGCCCGTTGATGGGAGACGTGTTGTCGAAATAGCGCCCGTCGACGGGGGCGACCCAGCGCCCGCCGATGAAGTTGTCATAGCGCTCCTTGAACGGCGAACTGGTCAGGGCGGTGGCGGGTTCGTACTTGTTCACGGCGTTCCTCCAGATTTGATCGCGAAATGTTGCGCGTGCAACTGTCATGCAGGTGAGCAACTCCCGTGCCAGCGGCCATGTGCGGTGCGACAATTGCATGCTGCGTCGCGGCGCGGGCAGGGCGGCGATGGATAAAATTCGTTTCCCGCCCCGCCGGTGAAAACGCGGCCCCGATGCGGGTCGCGAAGGTATCGGGAAAAGTGTTGCAAACTGCATCGCTGTTGATGCAACAATTGTGGCAAATAACAACATCGGGGGGCGGCCATGGCAACGGGCAGGAGTATGACGCGGGCGACGAATACGGTTTCCGCTGCGCGCGACCGGTTCTTTTCCGAGCGCGAGGCGCCGGGAGAGCTTGTCTCCAGCACCATTCTTCAGTCCTGGCTCAGATGCGCGCAGCTCGGGCACGATGCGGGCCGCGCGCCTTCCGTCGCGCCGGTCAGCGCGCGCGACCTGCGGGAAATCCGCGAGCAGCACGAGACGCTGCTTCACCTGAGCCGCGCGGAGATCGAGGCGCTGCGACGGGAGATCCGCGCGACGGGCAACATCGTGATACTGGCGGACCCCACGGGGGTCGTGCTGGATTCGGGTGGCGACGCCTCGTTCGCCAACAAGGCGACGCGTCTTGCGCTCAGCCCCGGCGTCGACTGGAGCGAGGCGTCCATTGGCACCAACGCGATCGGCACAGCCCTTTACGACGGCTGTCCGGTGACGGTGATCGGCGGCGAGCATTTTCACGAGTTCCATGGCGGGCTCGGCTGCACGGCCGCGCCGATCTTCAGCCCCGTGGGCGCGATCGTCGGGGCGATCGACATGTCGGGCAATCCGTCCACGATTTCACAGCATTGCTTCTCGATGGTGTGCCTTCTCGCGGACCGGATCGAACATCGCCTGTTCAACCACACGCTCGACAGGATGGCCGGCGCGCGCGAACGCGACATCCTGCGCTTCCACGCGGATCCGGCGCTGCTCGGCACCGCGCGCGAAGGCATTCTGGTGTTCGAGGGCGAGCGCCTCGTCGCGGCCAATCGCCATGCGCTCAGAAGCGTTTCGCGGGACTGGAGCGCGCTCGGCCACGCATCGTTCGATTCACTGTTCGAGGGAGGCATGAAATCCCTGCGCCGGGAGGGCACGCTGCACGCCCTTGCGGGCGGTGTCGTGCATTACAGGCTGCCGCGCGGCGGCGCGGGCGCGCCGGTCGCCTTGCGGGGCGGAACGTCCCTGCCCGGAGCGCGGCCGGCTCCTGCGGAACCTGCCACGGTCGTGCCGTGGCCCGAACCCATGTTCGACGCCCGGACGCTCGCCAACATCGGAAACGCCGTGCGCCTCGTGAGCGCCGACGTGCCGCTGCTGATCAACGGCGAGACCGGATCCGGCAAGGAGGCTTTCGCACGCGCCGTTCATGCGGGAAGCCGTTTCGCCGATATGCCGTTCGTCGCCGTCAACTGCGCGGCCATCCCGGAAAGCCTGATCGAATCGGAGCTTTTCGGCTATGAGGAAGGCGCGTTTACGGGCGCGCGGCGGCACGGTTCGCGCGGGCTTCTGCGCGAGGCCGATGGCGGTATCCTGTTTCTCGACGAAATCGGCGACATGCCGCTGGCGCTGCAATCGCGCCTGCTGCGCGTGTTGCAGGATCGGCAGGTGGTGCCGCTGGGAGGCGGCCGGCCCGTGCCGGTCAACATACGCCTGATCAGCGCCACGCATCGCGACATCGAGGCGCTGTCGCGGCAGGGGCAGTTCCGCTCCGATCTTTTCTATCGTCTGGCCCAGTTCAGCATCACGCTCGATCCGTTGCGCAAGCGCGGCGACCTTCCGTCTCTCATCGATAATCTCTGGCGGCAGGTCACAAGCGGCTCCACCCCGCTGGCGGAAGAAATCCGCCGCAGGATGGAAGCCTACGACTGGCCGGGGAACTATCGTGAGCTGGTGGGGGCGTTGCGCGCCCTTGCCGCGCTCGCGATGGCCGGCGTGCAGCCCGGTCCCAACCTGCTGCCGGTCGCCCTGCGCGGGTTTCAGGGCGAGGCGGGAGCGGCGCAGCCGGCGGAGACCGGCTCACTGCACCGCCATGCCCACGCCATGATGCGCGAGGCGCTCGAAGCCAGCGGCGGCAACGTGTCGCTGGCCGCGCGCCGCCTCGGCATCAACCGCAGCACGCTCTATCGCCACTTGCGGCGCTTGCAGTAACCGGCCGTCATCAGGCGGCCGGCGCGCCGAGATAGGCGTCGGTCGACAGCACGGCGGCATAGGCGAAAGCCAGCGCCGCCATGGCGGCGTCGTGAACCTGCGCGGCCGGAACGGTCGTGCCGTTGAAGTCGAGATCCCGCGTAGCAACGGCGTCGTGGACGACCGTGGTGCGATAGCCGTAATCGGACGACGCGCGCGTGGCGGCGTCGACGCACATGTGGCTCATGGCGCCGACGATCGTCACGTCGGCCACGCCGTTGCTGTCGAGCACGTCCTTCAGGTCGGTGTTCAGGAAGGCGTTGACGGCGTTCTTGAGCACGACGGTCTCGCCGTCGCGGGGCGCCACGGCGCCGTTGATCGCCGCGCCTTCGGTGCCGGGGGCGAAGAAGGGCGCGTCGTCTCTCGCGAATTCATGGCGGACATGCACGACGAGATCGCCGCCGGCGCGCGCCGCGTCCAGCACGCGCGCCGCGTTGGCGGTGGCGGCGTCGATGTTCACCAGCGGAAAACGGCCGCCGGAATAATAGTCGTTTTGCAAATCGATGATGATCAGCGCACGCTTCGTCATTCTTCCCTCCTTGTCGTGCGCGCCGCGCGGCGCGTTCTGCAACGATTGAAGGCATAAGGCGGCTGTGGCAGTGTGAACATTGGCGATTTTGACAAATGACGGGGCGTTTTCGACAAATGACGGACCCTTGCCGCCCCTGGCATGTGGCGATCCTGATCTATCCTCACGCGCAGATGTCCGCCGTGCTCGGCCTGACCGATCTGTTCGCCGTGGCGGATCGTCTGGCGCGCAACCGGGCCGGGGGCATGCCGCCACGGCTGCGCGTGAGCCATGTCGGGCCGATCGCGGAAACCGGCCGTATGGCCGTATCGTTCGACACCGCCGCGCGGGAACGGGCGGAGGAGGCCGACGAGCGGCCGGATGTCGTCATCCTGCCGCCCAGTCTCGGCGATCCGCCTTCGGGAGAGGCGGTGCCGGCTCTTGCCGGCTGGCTGCGGCGACGCCACGCGGCCGGGGCGACGCTGGCTTCCGTCTGCGCGGGCGGGTTTCTGCTCGCCGAAACCGGACTGCTGGACGGGCGACCGGCGACGACCCACTGGACCTGCTCGGAGTCTTTTGCCGCGCGCTTCCCGCGCGTGAGGGTGGATACGGAGAAGCTGCTGATCGACGACGGCGATATCGTCACCGCCGGCGGGCTCATGGCCTGGACCGATCTCGGGCTTCACCTGCTCGGCCGCTATCTGAACAGGGCCGCGATGGTCGAGACCGCGCGTTTTCTGGTGATCGATCCGCCGGGCCGGGAGCAGCGCTACTATACCGCCTTCTCGCCCCGCCGCGATCACGGCGACGCAGCCGTCCTGAAGGTTCAGCGCTGGCTCGACATACAGGACGAGCGGGCTTTCAGCGTCGGCGCGATGGCAATGCAGGCGGGCCTGGAAGAGCGGACATTCCTGCGCCGCTTCTCGGCGGCGACCGGCTTGCGGCCGGTGGAATACTGCCAGCATCTGCGCATCGACCGCGCGCGCGAACTGCTGGAGAGCACGAACGCGACAGTCGAGCGGATCGGATGGGATGTCGGCTACGGCGACCCGGCTTCGTTTCGAAAGCTTTTTCTCAAACTCACCGGACTGACGCCCAGCAGCTATCGCCGCCGTTTCGGGGCGCGGTCTCAGGCCGATGCGTCCGCTCCGTAGTGATGCGGAGATTTTTCACGTTTCACCGAGATGCAAAAACGCTCTATCGTATGAGCATCTTTTTTCGACCCGAAGGGCCGTGAAGCAAAATGCCCGTGCCGTTCGGGTCGATGCTTTATCGCAATACGTCGACGGCGCTGTCGATGGCCCGTTTTCCGCTGTCGAGCACCGTGACGGATGCATCCGCAGCCCATGCCAATATCGTGCGGCCGGCGTTCATCACCTTGCCGGAATAGGACGGCCGATCTTCCTGCGGGGCATGCGCCACCCGTCCGTCGCAATCCACGCTGCACAGGTTCAGGGGCGCTGCGGCGAGGCGGGCGGGTGGCGCCGCGATCGTCAGCGCCGGCCGGGGAACGGGCTGTGAGGCCGGCGGCCCCGAGAAGGCTGCCGATGCGGTGGACAAGACGGGCCGGCGCGGCGGAAGCGGCGGAGCGGGCGGGAGCCTGCCGGCCTGTAACGCCGCTTCGCCGTCATGGCTGCCGGTCCCTTGCGTGTTGCAGCCGGCCTGTCCCGTGATGCAGGCTGCGGGGCTGGCCTGTCTGTCCGGCGCTTGCGTCGCGACGGCGGGCTTTGCAGCGGGTGTTGCGGGATGCTCCTCGAATTCGATGATGAGATCGCCGCGGTGGCGGCCTGTCCATGGCGCGTCGGTGGCGGCGAGGGCGAGCATCTCGTTGTCGAGCCGCTCCCGCTCGGACATGCCGGGTTCCAGATGGCCGAGCGCGTAGATGAGGCAAGCCGCGGCCGCCACGGCGCCGATCCGCGCGCCGGAGCTTCCGCCTATCCGCAATCCGATATTTTTCCAGCGTGTCGATTGCAAATCCATCGAATGTTTCGTCCTTCAGTCGAGCTCGGAAAGTGTTTTCAAGCAACGCGGATGCCGGTCTGCGTGAAGAAAACGCGTAAAATCAGGAAGACGGAGGGTTTCCACGTTCCAACGAGATGGAGAAACCCTTCAGCCGCAGATTTCGTCGGAGCGGGCCAATATCCTGTCGGCGAGCCGGTTGAGGTGAATGCCGTCCGGCGCGTGAAGCGGCTCGCGCGGGGAAAGACCGTCTGCGGGCGGGAACAGCACGACGCGGCGGCATTTTCCGCTGTCGCAGGTCTCGCCGACGATGGCGTCGAATGCCCGGACGGCCGCCGGCGAGAAGCCCGTCGCTCCCGGCTCCCGCAACGGGGGCACCTGCGATACGACGACGCGCGTCGATTTCCAGTGCAGGATCGAGAGCAGGGTGTCGAGGTTTTCCCGGAAGCCGGCGCGCGCCGCGTCCGTATCCGGCTTGCGCTTGAGGTTGGCGTCGTTGGTGCCGGCGATCAGCAGCGTCAGTTTCGGCGGCCTGATCTTCGCGGCGGAGAGAAAGGGCGCCATGTCGGCGAGCGTCGCGCCGGAGAGGCCGGCGTTGAGGGTCGGCAATCCGCAAAGCGCGGGCAGAAGGAGCCGCTCCGTGTGCGAATCCCCCGCGAGCAGGATGTAGTCGCCCTCGATCTGTTCGGCCTGCGCCTCCACCGTCCGCAGCCGCACGAGCGCGTAACCGTCATGCGGCCCGGCGGCTTCCGTCATCATGAATGCGGAAACGGGAACGATGGCGATCATGGCCAGTATTCCCACGCCGATCAGCGTTTTCGTTATCCGGCCATAGGGCGGCAGGCCGCGCGGCGCGATCAGCGGCCACCGGAACCATGCCGGAAATGGAGAGCGGGCGTGCATAGGGGCCTCCTTCGTGAGGCAGCACCATCGCCGACGTTTGTTTCCCGGTTATTCCGGCTTTGAGGCGTTTTGTATCATGCCGGTTTCCACCGGCGGCGCAGAAACAATCCGATACAAAATTCCGATTTCTTCAGCCAGGATCATGCGTTAACTGGTGCCATCGAACACCGGCATGCGAGGGGTGGCTGGGAACATGGGCGATGCGCCGCATATCCTGATCGTCGAGGATGACCCGGATATCAGTGCACTCGTTGCCCGCTATCTGGACAATAACGGATTCAGGACCTCCGTCGCGGCGAACGGGCGGGCGATGGATCGCATCCTCGCCGACGCCCGCATCGAGCTCATCGTCCTCGATCTCATGCTGCCGGGCGAGGACGGCCTCAGTATCTGCCGCCGGTTGCGGTCAAGCTCCACCATTCCGGTGCTGATGCTGACGGCGCGGGGCGAGGAGATAGACCGCATCGTCGGTCTCGAGATGGGCGCGGACGATTATCTTGCCAAGCCGTTCAATCCGCGCGAGCTCATGGCGCGCATCCGCGCCATCCTCCGGCGGGCTGCGCAGGACGGCGGAGAAGTGGAAGACGACGTGCCGCTGCACACGTTCGAGGGCTGGGTGGTGGATGCGCGCCAGCGCCATCTCGTTGACCCGGACGGCGCGCGCGTCTCCCTCACCGGGGCGGAGTTCGATCTGCTGATGGCTTTCTGCACCCGTTCGCAGCGCGTGCTGACGCGCGAGCAATTGCTCGATCTCACGCGCGGAAGGGAGCCCGGCCCCTTCGACCGCAGCATCGACATTCTGGTCAGCCGCCTGCGGCAGAAGCTCGAACGCGATCCGCGGGATCCCCGCTTCATCAGGACGGTGCGCAACAGCGGCTACATGTTCGCGGTCAAGGTGGAGCGGCAATGATTTCCGATCTCGCAACGGTGATTCACCCGCGCCGCATCGCGGGGCAGATCGCGCTGCTCAGCATCGCCGCGGTCGTGCTGTCGCAAATTCTGATCTCGACGGTGTTCCTTGTCTTGCGGCCGCTGCCGCAGGAGCGTGAGTTCGAACGCCGCGACGCGGAGCTTGCCGCCATCGTCGGCATGGTGGACGATATCGCCGCGGGGCCGACGCTCGGCGCGGTTACGGCGTCTCTGGCGGGGCGTTATCCGTGGCTCGGCGTGTCCGCGCAACTGCCCGCATGGGCGACGGTTCCCCTGCCGCCCGATCATCCGGCCGTGGCGAGGTTCGGCCGGCGCTTCGGTGAGGATGTCGCGGTCTATCATCGCCGGGATCTGTCTGGAACCGGCGCGGGCGATATCGCCCTGCGCCTCGCCAACGGCATGGTCCTGATCGCGTCCGGCATACCGGAGATGCCGCCCGGCCCGCCCGCCGGCGTCCGGCTGATGGTGATGCTAGGGTTCCTTGCGCCGGTTCTCGTGCTGCTGACATTCTGGGCTGTGACGGCCATCACCGCGCCGCTGCGGCGGTTCGCGGAGGCGGCGGAGAACTTCGACGTCAACCGCGAGCACGAGCCGCTTCTGGAGCAGGGGCCGGAGGAGATCCGCAGCGCGGCGCGGGCCTTCAACCGCATGCGCGACCGCATCAAGGAGCTTATCGACGAGCGCACCCAGATGCTGCTCGCCGTCAGCCACGATCTCAGGACGCCCATCACCCGCCTGCGGCTGCGCACGGAGTTCATCGAGGACGAAGCCGCCCGCACGCAGATGGAGCGGGATCTCGACCAGATCAACGCCATGCTGGGATCGGCGCTGTCGCTCATCCGCGACGAGCGAACCGGGGTCGCGCTTTCCACCATCGATATCGCGAGTCTCACGCAGACGGTGACGGACGAATTCGCCGAGCTTGGCCACGGCGTCAGCTACATCGGCCCCGACCGTCTGGTGTGCCTGGGCCGGCTCGACGACATGCATCGCGTGCTGACCAACCTTGTCGGCAATGCCGTGCGCCATGCGCGGACCGTGGTGGTGCGTCTGCGCTACGGCGACAACGGCGGCATCGTCCTGACGGTGGAGGACGACGGACCGGGCATTCCGCCCGAGCGCCGCGAGGCCGCGCTGAAGCCCTTCGTGCGTCTGGAGGACGAACGCCCGGTTCGCTCGGGGCAGGGCTTCGGGCTGGGGCTTGCGATCGCGCGTTCGCTTGTGCGGGCGCAAGGCGGGCGGCTGTCGTTGCATGACAATGTTCCGCATGGACTCGTGGCGCGTATCGACCTGCCGCAAATACCGGCGCATTCATCCGTATCGGGGCATTCATGAGTAATGGAAGGCGGCGACGGGTTGTCGTCAGGGTGCTGCTGCTTTTCGTTGCGGCTGCCGGCCTCGGGGCGGCATATCTGGTGCGGGAGCGCGACCGGACGACCTCGCAGGCGGCCAGCGTGATGACGGCGCCGGTGACGCGCGGCAATGTCGAGGTGACGGTGCTCGCCACCGGCATCCTCAAGCCCGTGCGGCTCGTCGCCGTGGGCGCGCAGGTCTCAGGCCGGGTGACGGCGCTCAAGGTCGAGCCCGGACATCAGGTGAAGGCGGGCGACCTCATCGCCGAAATCGATTCGGTGACGCAGGAGAACGCCTTGCGCACCGCGCAGGCGGCGCTGGCCGGCGTGCGCGCCCAGCGTGCCGAGAAGGCAGCGAGCCTCAGGCTCGCCGAGATCACGCTGGAGCGCCAGCGCAGGATGGCGGCCCAGCGCGCGGTATCGCAGGCCGAACTCGACAGCGCCGACGCGGAAGTCGCCGTCACGCGCGCCCAGATCGAGGCGCTGGACGCGCAGATCATCCAGTCGGAGGTATCCGTGGAAACGGCGAGAGCCAATCTCGGCTACACCCGCATCACCGCGCCGATCGACGGCACGGTGCTGGCGGTGGTGACGCAGGAGGGCCAGACGGTCAACGCCGCGCAATCGGCGCCGACCATCGTCATCCTCGGGCAGCTCGACACCATGACCGTGCGCGCCGAGATATCGGAGGCCGATGTCGTGCATGTCGCGCCCGGCCAGCCGGTTTACTTCACCATCCTGGGGGATACCGGCCGGCGCTACGACGCGACGTTGCAGCGCATAGAGCCCGCGCCCGATTCGGTGTCCAGCGACAGCAGCTTCAGCACTTCGTCGGGCGGTTCGTCCGCGAGCTCGTCCAGCTCGACGTCCGCCATCTATTACAACGGCGTGTTCGACATTCCCAACCCCGAAGGGCGGCTGCGCACCTACATGACCGCCGAGGTGCATATCGTGCTGGGCCGGGCGGAAAACGCGCTCACGATTCCCGCCACCGCGCTGGGGAAGGCGACGCCGGACGGCGGCGCTTATGCCGTGCAGGTGGCCGAGCCGTCCGGCCGCATCGCGGCGCGGCAGGTGACGATCGGCCTCAACAACAAGATCACGGCGGAGGTGCTTTCCGGTCTCGCGGAGGGGGAGCGCGTCGTGATCGGGACGTATACGGCGCAGGCCGGCGCGGCGGCGGGCAGTTCCCGCCGGGGGCCGCCGTCGCCCATGGGGTTCTAGGCGATGGACCGGCCAACGGACGACCGCCCGGCGCACGAGCCGCTGCTCGTGGTCGAGCGCCTGCGCCGCGCCTTTCCGGCCGGCGACGATACGCTCGTCGTGCTCAAGGACATCGACCTGACGATCCATGCCGGCGAGATGGTCGCCATCGTCGGCGCGTCGGGCTCCGGCAAGTCGACCCTGATGAACATCCTGGGGTGCCTCGACAGGCCGACCGCCGGCGGCTACCGCATCCGCGGCCGGGAGACGTCGACGCTCGACAGCGACGAACTGGCGGAACTGCGGCGCGAGCATTTCGGCTTCATCTTCCAGCGCTATCACCTGCTGCCGGAGCTGACGGCGATCGGCAACGTCGAGATGCCGGCGATCTACGCCGGTATCGGCGCGCGGGAGCGCGAGGCCCATGCGACGGAATTGCTCACCCGTCTCGGCATGGCGGACCGCCTGTCCCACAGGCCGGGCCAGCTCTCCGGCGGGCAGCAGCAGCGCGTCTCCATCGCCCGCGCCCTGATGAACGGCGCCGACGTCATCCTCGCCGACGAGCCGACCGGCGCGCTCGATTCCCGCAGCGGCGAGGAGGTGCTTGCGATCCTGCAAGAGCTGAACCGCGCCGGCAAGACCGTGATCATCGTCACGCACGACATGGGCGTGGCGCAGCGGGCGCAGCGGATCATCGAACTGAAGGACGGCGCCATCGTCGCCGATCGCAGAACCGGGCAGGACGAGGAAGCGGACGCGGGCGAGGCGGGCCCCGCCGATGCGGCGGAACGCCGGCCGCAGGCGAAAAAGCGGTGGCGGACGGGAATCGATCGCTTCAGCGAAGCGTTCCGCATGGCCTTCCTGTCGATGAGCGCGCACAAGCTGCGCACGTTCCTGACCATGCTCGGCATCATCATCGGCATCGCCTCGGTGGTGTGCGTCGTCGCGCTCGGCACCGGATCGCGGCAGCAGGTGCTGGCGAACATCAGCAGCCTGGGCACCAACACGCTGGAAATCTTCGCGGGCAGGGATTTCGGCGACACGCGGTCCGGCAAGATCACGACGCTCGTGGTCGCCGACGCCGATGCGCTCGCCATGCAATCCTACGTCGCCGCCGTCACGCCGACGGTGTCGACCAGCGACCTGCTGCGGTTCGGGTCGATTTCCGCCAATGCCATGGTCAACGGCGTGGGCGACCAGTATTTCGACGCCAGAGGGGTGAAGCTCGCCGAGGGCCAGTTGTTCGACGCCGGCAGCGTGCGCACCAGGGCGCAGGAAGTGGTCATCGACGAGAATACCCGCAAGGCGTTGTTCGCGAGTTTTTCCGGCAGCCCGGTGGGGCAGGTGATCCTGATCGGCAAGATGCCCGCGCGCGTCATCGGCGTGACGCTGCCGCAGCAGGGGGGATTCGGCTCCAGCCAGAACCCTTCCGTCTATCTGCCCTACACCACCGTGCAGACGCGCATTCTGGGCAATACGACGCTGCGCAGCATCACGGTGCGCGTCGCCGACGACACCCCGACCGCGCTGGCGGAGCAGGCCGTCACCGATTTCCTGCTGGCGCGCCATGGCGTGAAGGACTTCTTCATTCTCAACACCGACGACATCCGCCAGACCATCACCAGCACGACGGAGACGCTGACGCTGCTGATATCCGCCATCGCGCTGATCTCGCTTCTGGTCGGCGGCATCGGCGTCATGAACATCATGCTCGTCACGGTTTCCGAGCGGGTGGGGGAGATCGGCGTGCGCATGGCGGTCGGCGCGCGTCAGGGCGACATCATGCAGCAATTCCTGATCGAGGCCATCGTCGTCTGCTTCATCGGCGGGCTGGGCGGCATCGGGCTGGCCTTGGGCTTCGGCGCGATCTTCGAGCTTGCGGGGTCGACTTTCCGCCTGGTCTATTCATCCGCTTCCATTGCAGCCTCGCTGCTGTGTTCGACGGTCATCGGCGTCGCTTTCGGATACCTGCCGGCAAAGAGCGCCGCGCAGCTCGATCCGGTCGTCGCGCTGTCACGCAACTGAAGCGCCCCGCGCGGCGTCGCCGACCCTTTCGGGGTCAATGCGGCGCGGGGAGAGCGTATTCATGCGTTTTAAGTGATACAAGTTCTAATGAAAGACTTTCACGCGCCCATATAAGGGTTCTTATTATTGAACGAGAGCCATGGATGGGCTATGAGGTGCCCTGAGAATAATTGATGTAACTTCCTGAGCGGCGTGAAGAGTGCATTCATGAGTTCGATCGACGGTATCACCGGATTGCTTCCGGCGGGCGTATGGATTTCGTTGCTGTCGGTTGCGGGGATTGGCGCGCTCGCGGTCGTGGCCGTGTTCGTCTGGTTCCGGTATGACATCGTGCCGGCCGAGCCGTTTCAGCCCACGGCTGCGGAAGCCGGCCGGCTTGCCTTTTACGCGCAGCCCGCTTCCTGGTTCGCCGACCGGCTTCAGGGAGCGCCCGAAAACATCGACGGGCAGAGCCTCGATCCCAAATTGCAGTACATGATGGAGCAAAGCCGGCCCTTCGCCGCATGGATGCCGCGCGTCATGCCGGCGATCTACGCGACCGCGCCCGGCCGCGCCTGGCTGCGCAACAAGATCGATCGCACCTGGCTGCTGTACACCAAGGCGACCGGGCCGATGCGCAGCGTGGCGGACCAGGAAATCGCCGGGCGCGGCGGGCCGATCCCGATCCGCATCTATCGCCCCGAGGTCGCTTCGGATGACCCGCTGCCGGTGCTCGTCTACCATCACGGCGGCGGATGGATCTTTTCGAGCATCGCGGCCACGGATCAGGTTTGCCGCCTGCTCGCCAACGAGGCGGGGGTTATCGTCGTGTCGGTCGGTTATCGGCTTGCGCCGGAACATCCGTATCCCGCCGCGAGCGACGACGGGGAAGATGCGTTCCTCTGGGCGAGAGCCAACGCGCCGTCTCTGGGCGGCGATCCGGCCCGCGTCGGCGTCGGCGGCGACAGCGCCGGCGGACATGTCGCCATCAACATCGTCCAGCGGCAGCTTGCCGCCGGCAGGCCCGGCCCGCGCGCCATGCTGCTGTTTTATCCCGGCACCGGCCTGCCGGTCGCCGACCGGTCCTTCGCGCTGTTCGGGCGCGGCTACGGCCTCGACAGCACCTTCATCGATTTCATCCTGCCGCGCGTGTTTCCGGGCCATTCCGATCCGCATGACGGCGTGGACGATTTCATGGACCCGCTGCGCGCGCGAAGCCTCGCGGGGTTGCCGCCGACGATCGTCGCCAGCGCCGGTTTCGACATCCTGCGCGATTCCGGCCGCGCCTTCGCCGAGAGGCTGGAGGCGGAGGGCGTGCCGGTTCGCTACACCCTTTATCCGTCTCTCACGCACAGTTTTCTCCAGTTCTCCGCCGTCGTCGAAGAGGCCGACAGGGCCTCCGTCGAGCAGGCGAGACTGTTCGGGCAGGTCGTTCGCGGGAACGGCGCGGCAGAGTAGGCGACGCCGGCAACGGCCCCGCGGTTTCCACGGATGGGGATGGCGATCCGGGTTTCAGCGCCGGCGGAGATCGAGCGTGTCGGGAAATTCCCGGTGCGGCGTTTCCGCAGGCGGCTGGTAAGAGCCGGGCGTGTGGCCGTGGCCGTCGAAACGGGCGAGGCGGCGCGCCTCGGCCTCGTTGCCGTTGACGGGAAAGGTGTCGTGATTGCGCCCGCCCGGATGCGCGACGTGATAGACGCATCCGCCCAGCGCGCGACCGGACCACGTATCGAAGATGTCGAACGTCAGCGGCGCGTCGACCGGCAGCGCGGGATGCAGCGACCGCGGCGGCTTCCACGCCTTGAAGCGCACGCCCGCCACGGCGGCGCCGGGTTCCGTCGCTCTCAGCGGCACGCGCCGCCCGTTGCAGGCCACGATGCAACGCGCGGGATCGGCGCCCTCCAGCCTCACCTGCAAGCGTTCCACGGAGCTGTCCGTATAGCGCACGGTGCCGCCGATGGCCCCGGTTTCGCCGAGCACGTGCCACGGTTCCAGCGCCTGACGCAGCTCCAGCCGCACGCCCTCAAAGGACACTTCGCCGCAGAACGGGAAACGGAACTCGGCCTGCGCCTCGTACCATTCCTCGCGCAGGTTGAAGCCGTGCCGGCCGAGATCGGCCAGCACGTCGCGAAAATCCTGCCAGACGTAATGCGGCAGCATGAACCGGTCGTGCAGCGCGGTGCCCCAGCGGGTGAACTCGCCCTTGAGCGGGGTCTGCCACAGGCGGGCGATGATCGCCCGGATCAGCAATTGCTGGGCAAGGCTCATGCGCGGATCGGGCGGCATCTCGAAGCCGCGGAATTCGACAAGGCCGAGCCGCCCCGTCGGCCCGTCCGGCGAATAGAGCTTGTCGATGCAGATTTCCGCCCGGTGCGTGTTGCCGGTGACGTCGATGAGCAGGTTGCGCAGCAGCCGGTCCACGAGCCACGGCCGCGGCGGCGTTCCTTCGCCGGGCAGGGGGATCTGCGCCAGCGCGATTTCCAGCTCGTAGAGGCTGTCGTGCCGGGCCTCGTCGATGCGGGGGGCCTGCGATGTCGGGCCGATGAACAGGCCGGAGAAGAGATAGGACAGCGACGGGTGGCGCTGCCAGTAGAGGATGAGGCTCGCCAGCAGATCGGGACGGCGCAGGAAGGGGCTGTCGAGCGGCGTCGCCCCGCCCACGACGACATGGTTGCCGCCGCCGGTGCCGGTGTGCCGACCGTCGATCATGAACTTGTCCGCGCCCAGCCGCGCCCGGCGCGCCTCCTCGTAGACGCCCTGCGTGATGACGACGCATTCGTCCCACGAGGCGGCGGGATGGATGTTGACCTCGATCACGCCCGGATCGGGCGCGACGCGGATGACATTGAGGCGCGGATCGTGCGGCGGCGCGTAGCCCTCGATATGCACCGGCAGGCCCGTGCGCCCGGCGGCCGCTTCCGCCGCGGCGACGAGTTCGAGATAGTCCTCCAGCCGCTCGACGGGCGGCAGGAACACGCACAGCCTGTCGCCGCGCGGCTCGACGGAGATCGCCGTGCGCACGACGCCGTCGACTTCGGACAGGCGCTGTTCGACGAGCGTTTGCCCGGCTTCCGCCGCCGCGAAATGCGCCACCGCCTGTTCCGGGCCGGCCCTGCGGGCGGGCGCCCCGCTGTCGCCCGCATCGCCGGCATCCGGCAGGGGACCGCGCGGCTCGGTCGGGTCGGCCGGGTTGATGTAGGGATAGTCCGCTTCGGATACGTGGGGCAGCGAGCCGAGCGGCAGGCGGTAGCCGACCGGGCTGTCGCCCGGCACGAGCAGAAGATGTCCGCGCCGCGTCTTCCATTTCTCGGACATCCAGCCGCGAGCGGCTCCTCCTTCCGAAGCCGCCTTGCCCTGCCAGCGCTGGACGGGCAGCACGAAGCCGGTGGGCACGCCGAGTCCGCGATCGAACACGGCGGCGATGCGGTGGCGCTCTTCCGGGTCCCGCAGACGGGAATCGTCGGCCGTGACGTTGTCCGGCAGATTCGCCTCGCGGACCAGCCATTCCGCCGGGTCCTCGAAGGCGGGCGCGACGAACTCCGCCGACAGCCCCAGTTCGCCGGCGAAGGCGTTGAGGAAGCCTTGCGCGTCGTCGGGAGCGAGTGCGTCGCCACGCGTCTCCTGCGGCGCTTCGGCCGCGATCAGGCCGGCATCCTGCCATATCGGCTTGCCGTCGCGCCGCCAGTAGAGCGAGAATGTCCAGCGCGGCAGGCTTTCGCCCGGATACCATTTCCCTTGTCCGTAATGCAGGAAGCCGCCGGGCGCGAAGCGCTCGCGCAGCCGCCGGATCAGATCGTCGGCCAGCGCCCGCTTGGCGGGGCCGACGGCGGCGCTGTTCCATTCCTCGCTCTCGAAATCGTCGATCGAGACGAACGTGGGCTCGCCCCCCATGGTCAGCCGTACGTCGCCCGCCTCAAGGGCCGCGTCGACCTTGCGTCCTTCCGCGTCGAGCGCCTGCCAGCTCTCCTCGGAGAAGGGTTTCGTGATGCGCGGATGCTCCGCGATCCGCATCACCCGCATGTCGAAGGAAAAGTCCACCTCCGCATAGCTCGCGAGTCCTGATATCGGCGCGGCATTGCGGTAATGGGGCGTTGCGGCGAGCGGAATGTGGCTCTCGCCCGCCAGCAGGCCGGACGTGGGATCGAGCCCGATCCAGCCCGCGCCCGGCACATAGGCTTCGGCCCAGGCGTGCAGGTCGGTGAAATCGTGGTCGGTGCCCGACGGTCCGTCGAGCGCCTGGAGATCGGGCTTGAGCTGGATCAGATAGCCGGAAACGAAACGCGCCGCGATGCCCAGATGGCGCAACGCCTGCACCAGCAGCCAGCTCGAATCGCGGCACGAGCCCGTCGCGAGGCGCAGGGTTTCTTCCGGCGTCTGCACACCGGGTTCCATCCTGATGACGTAGCCGATTTCCGCGGCGACCCGGCGGTTGACGGCAACGAGAAAATCGGTGGTGCCGATGCGCGCGCGCGGAATGCCGGCGAGAAACGTCGCAAGACGCGGCCCGGCCGGCTCGGCGGCGAGATAGACCGCCAGATCCTGCGCGATGTCCGGCGGATAGGCGAACGGCCAGTGCCCGGCGGCTTCCTCCACGAAGAAGTCGAACGGGTTGTAGACCGTCATGTCCGCGACGAGATCGACCTCGATGCGCAGTTCCCGCACCGGCTCGGGAAAGACGAAACGCGCCAGCCAGTTGCCGTAGATGTCCTGCTGATGATTGACGAAATGCGGCTGCGGCTCCACCTTGAGCGTGTGCGAGATCACCCGCGTGCGGCTGTGGGGCGCAGGGCGCAGGCGGATCACCTGCGGGCCGAGCGTGACCGGACGATCGTATTTGTAATGCGTCAGATGGTGGATGGCGGCCTTGATGCTCATCGGGCGTTTCCTTCGGCATTCCGTCATTCGGCAGCTTCCCGGATGTTGTCGGCCGGGAAGCTTTGACGGTCTCTAGAAATAGGGCGGGTCGGGGATGGCGATATGCGCCGCCCGCAGCGCGGCCGACCAGCGGTCGCTGAGATCGCGGAAATAGGGATCGTCCGCTTCCACGCGATAGGTCGTCTCGGGCACCAGCGCGCCGCGCTTCACCGTGACGAGATCGAGCGGCAGGCCCACGCCGATGTTCGAGCGCAGGGTCGAATCCATGGAGATCAGGCCGAGCTTCAGCGCCTCGTGCAGCCCGGTATGGAAGGTGATCGAGCGGTCGAGGATCGGCTTGCCGTACTTGTGCTCGCCGATTTGCAGGAAGGGCGTGTCCGGTTCGCATTCGATGAAGTTGCCGGCGGCGTAGATCATGAACAGGCGCATGTTCTCGCCCGCCACCTGGCCGCCCAGAATGAAGGTGACGTCGGCCGACACGTTGGCCCTTGCCAGCGCCGCGCCCTGTTCCGCATTGAGCTGCTGGATGGCGCGGCCGATGAGCTGCGCGGCGCGGAACATCGACGGCATGTCGACGAGGCGCTCCGGCTCGCCCGTCTCAGGCGAGGGAAGCCCCTCTTCCAGCAGGCTGATGACCGATTGCGAAATGGACAGGTTGCCGGCCGTGGCGATGGCGAAGATCTTCTCGCCGGGCAGCGTGAACAGGCGCAGCTTGCGGTAGCTGGAAACGTTGTCGATTCCCGCGTTGGTGCGTGTGTCGGCGATCATGACCAGTCCGTCATCGACGCATATGCCCACACAATAGGTCATTCCGGTTTGCTCCATATCGACGCCGGGGAAGATGGGCGAGCCCGTGCGTTGCGCGCGCGGACCCGCCCGGAGGTGGCGTCAGGATAATAGATACTGCTGCGCGATCTCGTCGCCGAGTCTGTTGTTGTCGGCGATGAAACCTGTGATGAACTCGTGCAGCCCCGCCTGAAACAGGCTCTCCATGCAGGCTTCCCCCAGCCGGGCGAGCGTCGCGTCGGCGAGACGCTGGCTCTCCCCCCGGCTGCCGTAGGTATCGGCCATCAGGTCGAGGTGGCGCACCAGCGCCTCGTAGCAGCTCGCCAGCGAGCGCGGCATCTGGCGGTTGAGGATGAGCAGATCCGCGACGAGCCACGGCTTGATGCTTTCGCGGTAGACCCAGTGATACGCCGTCAGCGCCGATACCTCGCGCAGGATGGTGGTCCATTGAAAGTAGTCGAGCCCGCCGCCCACGGCCTCGTTGACCGGCAGCAGCAGATGATATTTCACGTCGAGGATGCGCGCTGTGTTGTCCGCCCGCTCGATGGAGCCGCCGACGCGGGTGAAGTAATAGGCGTCGTTGCGCAGCATCGTGCGGTAGGCGGCGCCCTCGAACATCTGCACGACGCCCTTCACCCAGGCGATGAAGCGGGCGATCTCGTCCCGGTCCATCTCCCGCCCGGCGCTGCCCTTGAGTTCGAGCCACGCGTCATTGATCACCTCCCACATCTCGCTGGTCAGCGCGGTGCGCACGGCGCGCGCGTTGAGGCGCGCCGTGGTCAGGCAATTGCAGATGGACGACGGGTTGTTGGGGTTGAAGGCGATGAAATCGCGCACGGTCCATTCGTCCATGCGGTCGTAAAGGCTCCTGAACAAGGCCGCGCCGCCGGTGGAGGCGATGGCCCCCTCCCATGCATTGCCTTCTCCCGCGTAGCTCGCGGGCAGCGAGGCGAGCCGCGTGCAGGCGTCGAGAATGCGGGCCTGGAAATCGGCGCGTTCAAGGTATCGGGCGCTCCAGTAGATACTTTCTGCCGTTCTCGACAACATCGGCATGCTCCCGAAAGGTTCGAATCTGTCTATGCCGCTACGCACGGTTGAACTTTCTGATGTCTTGCGATCCGCGCATCTCCGTTATCCGTCGAGAATCCACGTGTCCTTGGTGCCGCCGCCCTGGCTCGAATTGACCACCAGAGAGCCTTCCCGGATCGCGACGCGCGTGAGGCCGCCGGGCACGACACGGATTTCGTCGGTGCCCGAGAGCACGAAAGGCCGCAAGTCGACATGGCGGGGGGCGACGCCCGACGCCGCGAAGGTCGGGCAGGTCGAGAGGGCGAGGGTGGGCTGGGCGATGAACTTGTCCGGCGCATGGCGCAGCTTCTTGCGGAACCGGTCGATCTCGCCGCGTGTCGCGCATGGCCCCACGAGCATGCCGTAGCCGCCGGAGCCGTTCACTTCCTTGACGACCAGCTCCGGGAGGCGGTCGAGGACGTAGGCGAGCGCTTCCGGCTCGCGGCAGCGCCATGTCGGCACGTTCTTCAGCAGGGGCTCCTCGCCGGTGAAGAAGCGGACGATCTCCGGCATGTAGCTGTAGATCGCCTTGTCGTCCGCCACGCCGGTGCCCACGGCGTTGGTGAGGGTGACGTTGCCGGCGAGATAGGCGTCCATCAGCCCCGGCACGCCCAGCACCGAGTCGGAGCGGAAGGCGAGGGGGTCGAGAAAATCGTCGTCGATGCGCCGGTAGATGACGTCGACCTGCCGCAGGCCCTCCGTGGTGCGCATGTAGACCTTTTCGTCGGCGACGGTCAGGTCGCGGCCTTCCACCAGTTCGACGCCGAGCTTGTCGGCGAGGAACGAATGTTCGTAGAAGGCGGAATTGTACTGGCCCGGCGTCAGCAGCGCGATGGTCGGGTTGGCCGGCGCCCCGGCGGGCGCGAGGGACTGCAAGGTCGCCAGCAGCGCCTCGGGATAGACCTCGACGGGCGCGATGCGGTGCGAGGCGAACAGCTCCGGGAAAAGGCGCATCATCGCCTCGCGGTTCTCCAGCATGTAGGAGACGCCGGAAGGCGTGCGGGCATTGTCCTCCAGCACGTAGAATTCGTCCTCGCCGACCCGCACGATGTCGATGCCGGCGATGTGGACGTAGAGGTTATGCGGCACGGCGCGTCCGGCCATGCGGGCGACATAGGCCGGGTTGCCGTGAATGAGCTCGCCCGGCACGATCCCGGCCTTGACGCATTCGCAGGCGCCGTAGACATCGACCAGAAAGGCGTTGATCGCGCTCACGCGCTGCTTCAGCCCCTTTTCGAGCACCGCCCATTCCGAGCCCGTCAGCACACGGGGAATGATATCGAAGGGAATGATGCGCTCGCCGGCGTCGGCATCGCCGTAGACGGAGAAGGTGATGCCGATGCGCCTGAAGAAAAGCTCCGCCTGGCTGCGCCGGACGGCGAGCTGCTCGGCCGGCGTCGTTTCCAGCCAGCGCCGCAATGCGTCGTAGGGCGCGCGCGCATCGCCGCCGTAGCCGGTGGGACCATACATCTCATCGAACGCCTCCATGGACATCGCGTCGCCTCCGTTGTTGCCGCACAATCCCGACAAACTGGTAGCAGAGCTCAAGCAAGAGGCGGGCCAGTCGCCGCACCCTGCGCCTCTTTCGGGGCTATGCCGCCGCAAGGTGCGCCTCCGGGGGCGCAAGATGCCCCCTGAAAGCCTGATTTTCAGGCATCGTGCCCGTTTTCGCGGCTGCCGGGCGGCGAAGGCCCGGCGCTTTCATGGCCTTGTCGTGTCGGGCGCGATGAGGAAGGCGAGCAGGTGCCGGTTGAAGGGCGCCGCATCCGTGACGTTCACCGCATGCCCGCCTCTTGCCAGCAGAAGGAGCCGCGCATCCGGCAGCCCTTCCGCCAGACGCAGCGACCGGCCGTAGGGCACGAGCAGATCGTCCTGCGTCGCCATCACCAATGTGGGGGTCGCGACGGCATGTAATTGCGCGTCGATGTCGAAGGCGCGCAATGCCGCCACGCGGCGCAACAGATTCGTCTCTCCCTGGAAACGGGCGAGCGCGTGCGCCTCTTCCCGCGCGAGGCGTTGCGGGTTGTCCGCCATCCACGAGGCCGGATAGAGGAAGAGCGGCTGCGCCCGCACGAACGCGCCAACGCCGGCGCGCTGCAACAGTGCGATGCGTACGTCGAAGCAGCGTTCCGTGTGGGGGTCCGTTCTGCTCCAGGCGTTGACCAGAACCAGCCGGCGGATCAGGCCGGGATGGTGCAGGGCGAGATGCAGGCCGATGAGCCCGCCGAGCGCGTGGCCCACGAAATCGAACCTCGTGAGGCCGAGCCGGCGCGCGATGTCCAGGACGTCATCGGCCATCGCGCCGATGCCGCCCTTCTCCGGCACTTCGCCGCCGGTGCCGCCGGTGCCGCGATGGTCGTAGGTGACGACGCGAAAGGCCCGGCCGAGCGCTTCCACCTGCGGCGCCCAGTAGCCGCCCGCGCCGCCGAGGCCCGACGAGAGCAGGACGGCGGGCGCGTCTTCGCCGGTCAGGCCGGTGATTTCGACGTGCATGATCAGTGCTCCGGGCTGCCGGGAGCGGCGGCGATGCCGCAATAGGCCCGCCCGAAGTAGAGCAGCGGCCGCGCTCCGTCGCCTTCGCCTTCGCCGTCGCCGCCGGCGATGGCCACGGCCTCGCAGAGCAGGATGTCGTGGCTGCCGACGCCGCAGGTGGAGACGATGCGGCAGTCGAACGACACCAGCGCATCGTCGAGCATCGGCGCGCCCGTGGCGGCGCGGCGCCATGCCGCCGCCTCGAAGCGCCGGGGCATGGGCGTCTTGCCGCCGAAGAGCCCGCTCAGGGCCTCGTGGCGGCCCTCCAGCACGTTGACGCACAGCACGCCGTTGCCGGAAACCGCCGGATGGGCGGACGATTCCCGGTTGAGGCACACGAGCAGCGTCGGCGGACTGTCGGTGACGCTGCACACGGCCGTGGCGGCGAAGCCCGCCATCCCCGCCGGGCCGTCCGTCGTGACGATGGTGACGGCGGCGGCGAGGCGCGCCATCGCATCGCGATAGTCGGTCCGGCTGACGGGGGCCGCCGGCCGGGCTTCGCCGCCGCGGGAAGCGATGAGCTGCATGAGAGGCTCCTTCTGGCGCCTGGGCGGGTTTCAGCGCGCGCCGATGTGGGCGACGGAGGCGATTTCGACGACGGCCTCCGGCTTCACGAGACCGGCCTGGATGCAGTAGCGGGCGGGCTTGTCGCCGGGGAAATACGCGGCATAGACGGCGTTGACCGCGCCGTAGTGGCTCCAGTCCGTGATGAAGATGTGGTTCATGGCGATATCGTCGAGCGTGCCGCCCGCCGTCTCGATGACGGATTTGATCGTCTCCAGGATATGCCGCGTCTGGCCCGCGGCGTCGCCCGGATGGACGATGTTGTTGTCCTTGTCGAAGGCAAGCGTTCCCGAGACGTAGACGACGCCGTCCGCGAGCGTGCCGGGGGAAAAGGGCGCGATGGGGGTCGTCGTGCCGGGCGGCAGAATGACGGTCTTGGGCATGGCGGAATTCTCCGTTCGAGGACAGGGATTATTCGTTAGACGGGGTTTGCAGGATCGCGCCGCGGAAATCGTCCACGGTGGAGACCCAGCCGAAGAAGGTTTCGACGTTGTAGACGGCCGCCTGCTGCATGAGGGCCGGCCCGAGATGATGCGTGGCGTCTTCGAGCATCACGCAGAAATATTCGAGGTGAAAGGCGTCGCGCAGCGAGGATTCGACGCAGACATTGGTGGCGATGCCGACGAAGACGAGTGTGCGGATGCCGCGTGCGCGCAGCACGCTGTCCATGTTGGTGTTGAAGAAACCGCTGTAGCGCGTCTTCGGCACCAGAATGTCGCCGGATTGCGGGGCGAGGGCGTCGACGATGGCATAGTCCCAGGTGCCCTTCGCCAGCAGCTTGCCCGCGAGTTCCGGGCGCCGGCGCATGGTCTTGAGCGCGTTCGACTTGTGCCAGTTGGGAGAGCCGGGGCCGCCGGCCTCCACGTAATCGCCGTCCCAGCCGTTCTGGAAATAGACGATCTGCACGCCCGCCGCCCGCGCCGCGTCGAGCGTGCGGGCGATATTGGCGATGACGCCCTGCGCCCCCGAAATGTCGAAGCCGGCGAGGTCGACATAGCCGCCTTCGGTGGAATAGGCGTTCTGCATGTCCACCACCACGACCGCGGTTTCGGCGGGCGAAAGCGTGACGGGCTCGGGGCGCGCGGGCAGGGTGAGGGCGCGGGCCGCGCCTGTAGTGGGCCGGAAGCCGGCGGCCGTCGTGTCGGCGCTCATGCGGCGGCTCCCCGCGCGGGCGCGCCGATATGCGCGCGGCTTTTCATCAGCGGCTGGATGCGGGTGCCGAAGTCGTCGATGCCCTTGAGGAAGTCGTCGAAGGTGAGCATGACGCCGCCGGTGTCGTTGACGGTCGCCACCTCGTCCAGCATGCGCGCCACCGTGGCGTAGGAGCCCACCAGCGTGCCCATGTTGATGTTGACGGCCGAAACGGGATCGGCCATCTGCCGCACGTTGGTATCGTCGCCGGATTTCGCGTCCGCCGCGCCTTGCAGGCCGAGCCATGCGATGGCCTCCTGGTCGGCGCCGGCCTTGTAGTGCTCCCACTTCGCCCGCGCGGCCTCGTCCGTCTCGTCGGCGACGATCATGAAGAGGACGAAGGATTCCACCTTGCGGCCCGTCCTGTCCGTCTGCGCGCGCAGGCGCTCGACGGTGGGGGCGAAGGCGGTCGGCGTGTTGATGCCCACGCCGAAACAGAAATTGTAGTCCGCGTATTGCGCCGAGAAAGCCATGCCGGCATTCGAGGAGCCGGCGCAGACCAGTTTCATGTCCGCCTGCGGGCGCGGCGACAGGCGGCAATCGTCCATCCGAAAGAACGCGCCCCGGAAATCGCTGCGGCCGGTCTCCCACAATTCGCGCAGGATGGTGGCGTATTCCGTGAGGTAATCGTAGCGCCGGCTGAAATAGTCGTCGCCCGGCCAGAGTCCCATCTGCGAATATTCCGGCTTCTGCCAGCCCGTGACGAGGTTGACGCCGAACCGGCCGTTCGAGATCGAATCGATGGTCGAGGCCATGCGGGCCACGATGGCCGGCGGCATCACGAGCGTCGCGGCGGTGGCGAAAAGGCGGATGCGGCTGGTGACGGCGGCGAGCCCCGCCATCAGCGTGAAGGATTCCAGATTATGATCCCAGAACTCCGTCTTGCCGCCGAAGCCGCGCAGCTTGATCATGGACAGGGCGAAATCGAAGCCGTGTGCTTCCGCCTTGAGGGTGATTTCCCGGTTGAGCGCGAAGGTCGGCTTGTATTGGGGCGCGTTCTCGGACAGCAGCCAACCGTTATTCCCGATCGGAATGAAGACACCGACTTCCATGACGTAACTCCTCGTGCCGCGTGGGAAGCGGCAACCGCGCCATGGGCGCGCCGCCGCGATGCGGGGGTTCTTGCAACGCGCGTGCCAGAGAGGAGTTTTCATGCCGGCCGAGCGCCGGAATGCCGGGCCCGCACCGAAATGCTTGTTTCAGGCCGGTCCGGCCAGCCCCCGCGGCGATCCCGCCGCCAGGGCGGATGCGCCATCCGCAGCCGAAAGCGGGCCGGTTTTTTGACCAGATGATAAAAATTTGATCATCCGGTCAGTTTTTGCCGGCGGCGGTATCCGTGCGCAGGATGCCGCGCGTGAAAAGCTGCTCCAGAAAGTCGGCTGCGTCCTCGAAGCGTCTGTCGGTCGCGGCCGGCTCGCCCAGCACCGCGCGCACCTGCACGTCGAAATCGGCATAATGCTGGGTCGTGGCCCAGAGGGCGAAAATCAGGTGATAGGGGTCGCAGCGCGCGATTTTTCCCGCTTCCGCCCAGCCGCGGATGACGGCGGCCTTTTCGTCGACAAGCTCTCTCAGGGGGCCTTTCAGCTCCTGCTCGATATGGGGCGCGCCTTGCAGGATTTCGTTGGCGAACAGGCGGCTTTCCCGAGGAAAATCGCGTGACATCAGGAGCTTGCGGCGTATGTACGACCGTATTTCCGTCTCGGGGTCGCCGTCTGCATGCAAGGCCCGCAGGGGCTCCAGCCAGCCTGAGAGGACATGCGCGATCAGGGCGCGGTGGATCGCCTCCTTGTTGCGGAAGTAATAGAGCAGATTGGGCTTCGAGAGATGGGCGGCGTCGGCGATCCGGTCGAGCGTCGCGCCCCGGTATCCGTGGCTCGAAAAGATATCGAGCGCCGCCTCCAGAATACGGCTTTCCTTCTCGTCCTTGATGCGGGTGCGTCTCGGCGCGGACTGCCCTGATGCAAACTGCCCTGATGTGGCTTTCCTTGGGGCCTCTGACATTTTTCTCCTCGATCGATCCGCGGATCGGTTTGCCGAAAGCCGTTCCGCGGAACGGCACGGGCCTTGCATGAGGTTCCCGCGGCACGTCCGGCCAGGCGATCGCCGGGGCCGCAAACCAGCAGCGAGCGAGAACATGAATCGAATAAGCGTCAGCATGGCGGCGAGCAAGACGGGATGCGCCCGCGCGACCGGCGAGGGCCGCCCATGAGCGCCTCGACATTCTCCGTTATCCGCGCCCGCAAACTCGGACTTGTGTACCAGACCGGCGACGGCGCCGTGCATGCGCTCTCCGATGTCGATCTCGACGTGAGGAAGGGCGATTTCGTTTCCTTCATCGGGCCGTCCGGTTGCGGCAAAACGACGTTCCTGCGCATCATCGCGGATCTCGAGCGGCATACATCCGGCACGATCACGGTCAACGGCACGACGCCGGAGAACGCCCGCAAGGACCGCTCCTACGGCTATGTCTTTCAGGCGGCGGCGCTGTTGCCCTGGCGCAGCATCGAGCGAAATATCGCCATGCCGCTCGAAATCATGGGCTATGCGGAGAGCGAGCGGCGGAAGCGCGTCGAGCGCGCGCTGGCGCTGGTCGATCTCGAAGGGTTCGGCCGCAAGTATCCGTGGCAATTGTCGGGCGGCATGCAGCAGCGGGCCTCGATCGCCCGCGCGCTCGCCTTCGACGCCGACCTGCTGCTGATGGACGAGCCCTTCGGGGCGCTCGACGAGATCGTCCGCGACCGGCTGAACGAGCAACTCCTGCAATTGTGGGCGCGCACCGGCAAGACGATCTGCTTCGTCACCCATTCCATTCCCGAGGCGGTGTATCTGTCGACCCGCATCGTCGTCATGAGCCCGAGACCGGGGCGGGTGGTCGATGTCATCGATTCGCCGCTGCCGCGCGAGCGCTCCCTCGACATCCGCGAGACGCCGGCGTTTCTGGAGATCGCGCGGCGGGTGCGGGCGGGGCTCGTCGCGGGCCATGCGCAGGGGGCCGATGCATGACGCCCGCCGTATCGTTCGTGCGCGAGCGCGTGCTGCCGGTGCTGGCGGTCGTCGCCGCGCTTCTGGTGGTCTGGCACGTCTTCGTGGTGGTACTGAACATGCCGTTCGAGCGCGATCAGGCGGCGCGGGCGGGTGTCTCGCCCGGCCTTGCGGAGATCGTGCCGCGCACCTTCGCGCAAGCGCGGCCGGTGCTGCCGGCCCCGCACCAGATCGTCGCGGAACTGTGGGAAACGACGATCGACAAGGCCGTGACATCGAAGCGCAGCCTCGTCTACCATGCCGCCGTCACGCTGTCGGTGACGGTGGCGGGCTTCGTCATCGGCAGCCTGCTCGGCGTCGCGCTCGCCGCCGCCATGGTTCACAGCCGCGTGCTCGACCGCTCGCTGATGCCGTGGGTGATCGCGAGCCAGACGGTTCCCATCATCGCCATCGCGCCGATGGTCATCGTGGTGCTGAATGCCGTCGGCATTTCCGGCCTGCTGCCCAAGGCGATGATTTCGGCCTATCTCAGCTTCTTTCCCGTGGCGGTGGGAACGGCGAAGGGGCTGCGCAGCGCGGACGGACTTTTGCTCGACCTCATGCGCACCTACGACGCCGGCCGGGCGGAAGTGTTCCGGAAGCTGCGCTGGCCTTCCGCCCTGCCTTACGTTTTCGCCTCGCTCAAGGTTGCGGTCGCGGCGGCGCTCGTCGGGGCCATCGTCAGCGAACTGCCGACCGGCGCGGTGGCCGGCCTCGGTGCACGGCTGCTGTCGGGCTCCTACTATGGCCAGACGGTGCAGATCTGGGCGGCGCTGGTGATGACGGCGATCCTGGGCGCGGCGCTCGTGGCGCTGGTCGGCCTCGCTCACGCGGCGGTTTTCAGGCGCATGGAGGGTCGCTGACCATGGGTTATCTCGCCTTCGCGCTCGCCTTCTGGATCGCCGCATGGACGGCGAACGGCGTGCTGGTGCGCCATGCCTTCGCGACGCCGGCGGGTGCGGCCGCGGGGCGTGTCGCCGTGCCGCTGATCTTCGGCGTCGCGGTGCTCGTCGGCTGGGAATGCGCGGTGCGCGGCCTCGGCATCTCGCCGATCCTGCTGCCGTCGCCCGCCGTCATCGCCGAGAGGCTGGCCTCGTCCGTGCCGGTCCTGTGGGCGGATTTCCGGCAGACGTTTCTGAAGTCCGTCCTGCCGGGCTACATCATCGGCTGCGGGGCGGGTTTCGCGGCGGCCATCCTGATCGACCGCTCGCCTTTCCTCCAGAAGGGCCTGCTGCCGGTCGGCCATTTCGTATCGGCGCTGCCGATGGTGGGCGTGGCGCCGATCATGGTGATGTGGTTCGGTTTCGACTGGCAGTCGAAAGCGGCCGTGGTCGTCGTCGTCACCTTCTTTCCGATGCTGGTGAACGCCGTGCAGGGGCTCGCCGCGACAGGCCGCATGGAGCGTGATCTGATGCGCACCTACGCGGCGAACTGGCGGCAGACGCTCGTCCTGCTGCGCCTGCCGGCCGCCGCGCCGTTCATCTTCAACGCGCTCAAGATCAATTCCACGCTGGCGATGATCGGGGCCATCGTGGCCGAGTTCTTCGGCACGCCGACGGTCGGCATGGGTTTTCGCATCTCCACCGAGGTCGGGAGAAGCAACATCGACATGGTGTGGGCCGAGATCGCCGTCGCGGCGGTTGTCGGCTCGCTCTTCTACGGTCTGGCCGCGCTCGCGGAGCGCGCCGTCACCTTCTGGCACCCGTCGATGCGAAACGGGCGCGCCTGAGTTTTCACGCAAACAGGGGAACGGACAATGAAAAGCAGATTCGCGCGGATCGCCCGCCTCGGCGCCTTCTCGCTGCTGGCGGCCCAGATATTGGCCCTGCCGGCACTCGCGGCCGACAAGCTCGCGCTGCAACTGAAATGGGTGACGCAGGCGCAGTTCGGCGGCTATTATGTGGCGAAGGACAAGGGATTCTACGCGGAAGAGGGGCTTGACGTCGACATCAGGCCCGGTGGACCGGACATCGCGCCGCCGCAGGTGCTCGTGGGCGGCGGTGCGGACGTCATCGTCGACTGGCTGCCCTCCGCGCTCGCCACGCGCGAGAAGGGCGTGCCGCTCGTCAACATCGCGCAGCCGTTCAAGGCGTCGGGCATGATGCTCACCTGCCTGAAGGAAAGCGGCATCGCGAGCCCGCAGGATTTCCGCGGCAAGACGCTGGGCGTCTGGTTCTTCGGCAACGAATATCCCTTCCTCGCCTGGATGAACCATCTCGGCATCAGGACCGACGGCAGCCCGGAAGGCATTACCGTGCTCAAACAGGGCTTCAACGTCGATCCGCTGTTGCAGAAGCAGGCGGCCTGCATCTCCACCATGACCTACAACGAATACTGGCAGGTGATCGACGCCGGGATCGGGGAGGGCGATCTCGTGACCTTCAAATACGGAGACGAAGGCGTCGCCGTGCTGGAGGACGGGCTTTACGTGCTCGAAGACAGGCTGAAGGACGCCGCTTTCCGCGACAAGCTCGTGCGCTTCGTCCGCGCCTCGATGAAGGGCTGGAAATGGGCCGAGGAAAACCCCGACGAGGCGGCGGAGATCGTGCTGGAGAACGACGCATCCGGCGCTCAGACGGAGGCGCAGCAGCAACGCATGGCCCGCGAGGTGGCGAAGCTCACCGCCGGATCGACCGGCGCGCTCGACGTGGCCGATTACGAACGCACGGTCGCGATCCTGCTGGGCGGCGGCTCCGATCCCGTCATCACACGCAAGCCGGAAGGCGCTTACACGCTCGACATCACGAACGAAGCCCTGAAATAGAGCTGCGGACTACGGCCCCCGCCGGCCCCGTGCGCGGCGGGAAGGCGCTGTCCGTGAAGGGCGGTGTTACGGATCGTGGCGATCGGATTGCGCGAGGTTCCGCGCCGGGAAGGCGACGATGAAGCGCGTGCCGCCGCCGTCCGGCGTTTCAAGGCGCATGCTCGCGCGGTGGAATCCGGCGATCTTGCGCACGAGAGCGAGGCCCAGCCCCCAACCGCCCGCCGCCTCGCCGTGGCCGGCGGGCCGATAGAAGGGTTCGAATATTCTCTCCCTTTCCGCCTCCGGTATGCCGGGGCCACGGTCGCGCACCACGAGTTCGACGGCTCCGTCGCCACGCCGCACCGCGACGGTGATGGGCCTGCCGCCGTGGCGGACGGCGTTCTGGATGAGATTGCGCACGAGGCGCGCCAGCAGGCGGCGATCGCCTGTGATCGTTGCGGGCTCGCCTGCGACCGCCACGTCGTGACGTGCGCCTTCCTCCGCCGCCAGCGCCAGCAGGTCGACGCTCTCCCGCGGGCGGGGCGTCTCGCCGTGATCGAGACGGCTCGTTACCAGAATTTCATCGACGAGTTCGTCCAGTTCGGTGAGGTTGCGGAGGATCTCGCGCTTGCGCGCCTCTGTCGGACCGGTTTCGTAGAGATCGACGGCCATGCGCAGGCGCGCGAGCGGCGAGCGCAGTTCGTGGCTGGCGTTGGCGAGCAGCGTGCGGTGCGCTTCGACAAGCCCTTCGATCCTTTCCGCGGCAAGGTTGAAGCTCTTCGCGAGGGCCGCGACCTCATCGCCGCCGTGCACCGGGACGCGCCGCGCCAGATCGCCCTCGCCCCACACCTCGACGCCCCGGCGCAGGCGTTCCAGCCGGCGGGTGAGGCCGCGCACGGCCGGCCAGGCCGCCAGACCCGTGACACCCGCGACCAGCGCCAGCAGGGCGAGCGGATTGCCGCGACGGGGCCAGAACGGAGAGCTCGTGCGCGCGGCGACCACGCGGCCATCGGGCAGGCGTATGGCGATATGGCGTCTCTCCTCGCTGCGGGCGAAGCGCGCCGCACGTTCCGGCGCGGCGATGGCGACGGGCTCTCCCACCATCGCGTCAAGCCGCCCGTCGGGCGCGAAGACGGCGATATCGGCATCGAAGGCCCTCGCCAGCCTCTCCAGCACGATCCGCGTTTCCGCCGGATCGGCGTCGGCCGGCAGCATGGCGGCCAGCAGGGCGTCGCGTTTCCGGGAGAAGCCGAGATCCTCGTCGTCGTGGCTCAGCCGCAGGAAGGCGGCCCCCGCCAGCGCCACCACGACGAGGCTGGCCAGAAGGGTAAGATATATCTTGAGAAAAAGACTGCCGCGCATGCCTTTCAAGCATCCTCATCCTGACGGCGGGCGAGGACGTAGCCCGCGCCGCGCACCGTCACGATGCGGCGCGGGTGTTTGGGATCGTCCTCGATCGCGGCGCGGATGCGCGATATATGAACGTCGATCGAGCGGTCGAAAGCGTCCGCTTCCGCGCCCCTGACCAGATCCATCAATTGCTCGCGCGACAATATCCGCCCGGCGTGCTGCGCGAGCGCCACTAGCAGATCGAACTGATGCCCGGTCATGGCGCAATCCCGCCCGTCGACGCGAGCGACCCGCGAGCCGGGATCGATCTCCAGCCGCCCGAAGCGCATCACGCCGTTCCGGCCGGTCGTTCCGCTCCGCCGGCGCAGGATCGCCCGGAGACGCGCGAGCAGTTCGCGCGGGTTGAACGGCTTGGGAAGATAGTCGTCGGCCCCGATCTCCAGTCCGACGATGCGGTCGGTATCCTCGCCCCGCGCCGTCAGCATCAGCACCGGCACATCGGAAACGGCGCGGATGCGCCGGCAGGTTTCGAACCCGTCGAGATCCGGCAGCATGATGTCGAGTATCACCGCGCCGGGTGCCCGGCGGGCCAGCTCGGCAAGCCCCGCGCGGGCGGTCGCGGCCTCGCGCACGGCAAAGCCGTTGCCGGACAGGTAGTCGAAAAGCATGGCTGACAGCCGCGTGTCGTCATCGATGATCAGGACCTCATCCGTCATGCTTCATGCCCGCCGCCCAGCCTCGTCCCTTCAATCTACGGCGTTTCCGCATTTCAATGAAATGCGGAAACGCCGCACTTTTCGATGTGACGCATTTTCTTCACGCGAACCGGTATCCGTTTGCCTGAAAACGCTCCGGCGTCAGCGCAGCGGTTTGCGATCCCCGAATCCGCGTTCCTGAAAGCGTTTGGCCAGCGTGGCCCGCTGTTCCGGCGTCAGCACTTCCGCCGCGTCCAGAACGGCCTCGGTCAGTTTTTTGGACGCTGTGTCGATCGCCGCGACGCGCTCGGCGCGCAGCGTCTCGACAGCCTGGCGGTCGACCGTCCCGGCGCCGAGTAATTCGGCAACCGTTCCGCGGGCATCCCGGAACTCGCGCGCCAGCGGCCGCAGTTCGGTGCGGGTCGCGTCGACGATCGCCCATATCCGCTTTTCCTGCTCCGCCGTAGCGTCGACCGCCTCAAGCGCCCGGTCGATGCCGCGTCCGGCGAACGGGCCGCCGCGATGACCGCCCGCGCGCGCGAAGCAACCGTCAGGGCCGCCCGCCGCGCTCGCCAGAGTAGCCGCGCCGACGCCGCCGAGCACGAGCACGGCAAGGCCGCCGGCAACGATCCAGCCGCGCCGCCGCGGTGCGACGCGGGCCCCCGCGCCGGCGGTGTCATTCTGCTTGTCCTGCTGCTTGTCCCGTTCCATCTCGAAGCTCCTTCCTCATGCGGCCCGATTGCCGCGACGAGAGAAGGTTAGGCGAGGCGTGTTTCCCCCTTTGCCGGCCGATGTAAAGAAATGTTAAGCGCGACGGGTGTCGCGCCGGCAGGGACCGCTATCTCATGCCGCCGAGCACGTTGATGGTGAACGCCAGCACGCCCAGGTTAAAGATGAACGCCGCGGTGCAATGGAGCGTGACCACGAGGCGCATGTGCGAGTTCGTCACCTCGACATCCGATGTTTGAAAGGCCATCCCGAGACAGAACGAAAAATAGGTGAAGTCGATATAGTTGGGCTCGGCCGTGCCGGGGAAGGCAAGGCCGCGCCGGTCGTGGCCGGCGTCGTTCGGGCTGTAGAAGATATGCGCGTAATGGAGCGCGTAGACCGTGTTGCTGAACGCCCATGACAGCACCAGGGTCACGACGATCAGGGTGAGATGGAGTGCGGCTCGCTCGCTGTCCTGCGACAGGATGCTGGCAATCGCGGCGAGGATGACGACCATGACGAGGCCGCTCAGGGCGAGCAGAACGCTGCGATTGGCGTCATTGACCGTTGCCGTCGTGCGCATCTCGCTCGGCTCATTGTCCAGCAAGGGCATGCACGACAGCAGGAAAATGGCGGCGGCGACGTCGAACGCCGTCATGAACCCGATGCCCCAGCCGAGCACGGGGATCGCCGCGGCTCCGGCGGCGACCGTGATTGCCGCGAATGCAATGAAACGCGCAGGGGCGATGATGTTACCGATGCGGCGACGCGTTCCGTTGCGTGTCATGGCTGTACTCCAGCACCCTTCGCGCCGGGCCCGCGAGATCCGCCCCGGTCGATCATGCCTCCATCGATTGCCGAAGTTTCGGCACAATGCAAGCCGTCACCCCTGCGGGCATGGCGGGCGTTGCCCTCCTGCCTCAAGCGCGAAATATGAAAGCCGCTCCGGCGGCTATCAGCACAAATCCGATGATGTGATTGATGGTGATTGCTTCCTTCAGCCACAGAATGGAAAAGCCCGTAAAGACCAGCAGCGTGATCACTTCCTGCATCGTCTTGAGCTGCGCCGTGGAATAAACTTGGCTGCCTATCCGGTTGGCCGGAACGGCGAGACAATACTCCATAAAAGCAATTCCCCAGCTTGCCAGAACAGCGACGGCCAAGGGAGAAGACTTGTATTTCAGATGGCCATACCATGCGAATGTCATGAAGACATTCGAGGCGACCAGCATCAAGGGGGGAAGGAGCGTGTTCCAGTTGAGCGTCATGTTCAGCCTCGGCAGTTGCGCCGCATGGCATAGCATCAGATTTCCGCCGGAAGGAAGAGCGGCGCTCGCGAGGGGCCGGCCACGACAACGGATCGCCTTGTCATCCGTCCGGGAACGGCCGAAGGGACAAAAGCATGATGACGGGCTGCAAGTCGCCGTTCGCTCTCGCCTGACATGCCGGATACAAGCTGAAAAACGCCGCGAGCGAAAAACGCCGCAACGGCAAGATGAATTCAACGTGTTTACCGAAACAGAGTGTCTGTCCCGGTCGGCCGATATATAGTTTTCTCGATATGATGCATTTGGTGAGCGCGCTGGGGCTCGAACCCAGGACCTACTGATTAAAAGTCAGTTGCTCTACCGGCTGAGCTACGCGCTCACTCACCAACAATGCCTCGGCCGTCGAGGCCGGCGCATCTGTCTGCGGGCACAAGATATCGACATCGAAGAATGCACATGCCGATTCTTCGATTATGACGTACCTGTCACCAGATGAGGTATCAGATACGGAGTCGAGACCGCCCGGTCAATATGCAAAGCGGTCATTCCACCCGGATGATCGGTTTTTACACATCTCTTCCGCGTCGCCCGGCATGCGCCGCATGCCCGCGGCGCGGCGTCAGCCGGATGCGCCGTTGCGAATCGGGGGTTGAAAGGTCAGGCCCATGTCCCACGGAAAATAGATCCACGTGTCTTGCGAAACCTCGGTGATGAAGGTGCTGACCAGCGGCCGGCCCTGCGGCTTGGCGTAGATCGCCGCGTAATGCGCTTCCGGCAACAACGTATGCACCAGCGAGAGCGTCTTGCCGGTGTCGACGAGATCGTCGATGACGAGGACGTTGCGCCCTCCGTTCTTGCTGAGAGCGGGCGAGATTTCCTTGATGAGCTTCAACTCGCCCTGGTTCGCGTAATCGTGATAGCTCGCGATGCATACGGTCTCGATCAGCCGGATTTCCAGTTCGCGCGCGATGATGGCGGCAGGCACCAGCCCGCCGCGTGTGACGCACACCAGCGCCTCGAACGGCCCCGCATCGTGCAGACGCCACGCCAGCGCGCGCGCATCGCGGTGGAACTGGTCCCAAGAGACCGGAAACGCTTTCTGGGAAGCCGCAGTCATGAAAAAAGCCTTCGATAAATCAGGAAGAACGCCGTTACCGTGCAATCGCGCGATTGTCCATAGCGCGACAGAGGCGATAGCGCCGATTTGCGCCCTCAGGCAAGGCGTGCCGTTGGCGTCGGCACCACCCTGGCGACCAGCGCGGCAACCTCGTTGTATGCCTCCTCAAGCGCCTGCGTATCGCGCGAGCGAAGCACGAGATGGGTGCCGTACTGTCCGTCTTCCATGAACGGATAGCTGCCGATCGACACCGCGGGATGGCGCTGCGCCGCAAGGCCGAGATCCGCCGCGATATCGCCTTCCCGGCACGAGGCGCGCACGGTGCGGGAGATGATGGGGATCCCCGTGGTGAGCTGAGGCGCCACGTTGTCGAGCATCACCTGCATGATGGCCGGGATGCCCGCCATCACGATCACGTTGCCGATCCGGAAGCCCGGCGCCTTGGAAATCGGGTTGACGATCAGCCGCGCGCCTTCGGGGATGCGCGCCATCCGGCGGCGCGCATCGTTCAGATCCTCGGGGCGGATATACTCCAGCAGCATGGCGATCGCGCGCGGATCTTCTCCGATGGAGACATCGAACGCGCGGGCGATGGCGTCGGCCGTGATATCGTCGTGGGTAGGCCCGATGCCGCCGGTCGTGAATACATAGGTGTAGCGGGCGCGCAACGCGTTCACCGCGTCGACGATCTCTTCCTCGACATCGGGAACCACGCGCGCCTCGCGCACGTCGATGCCGATCGCCGTCAGATATTCCGCGATATAGCCGATATTGCGGTCCTTCGTGCGGCCCGAGAGAATCTCGTCACCGATAACGAGTACCGCCGCCGTCACCGCCGGAAGCAGCTTCGCATCTTCCGCGCTCTCCGTCATCGCCTTGCACCTCCGGTTTCGCGTCCCGCCGCACGGGCGGCCGGGCCGTCACGCTCCCGGAAGCGTCGACAGGTCGAAGCTCGTGATCATCGGCCGCGCCGCAGGCTCTACCATGTCGGCGAACCAGCGGGTAGGGGCCTTCGTCACCAGCCGGTTGTAAGCCTCGGCCGCGCGGGAATAATCGCTGCGGGCCACCACGATGCGGCTCTCGCTCTGCACAAGGCGCGCCAGCACCGTGCTCACGGGCGGCTGCGCCCGGCGTTCGGGATAAAGCTGCATCAGGTCGAGCACCTTGCCGAGTTCGACGGAAAGCGCGTCCTGCGTCGCCATGAACGCGCGGAAACGATCGACCGAGAACGGGGCGTGCGGATCGGCGGGAAGATTGATGACCTGCTGCCGCTTGTTCTCGAGCGCGCCGATCAGATCGAGCTGAGCCGGGTTGACGACCTTGACCGCGTCTATCACGTCCTGCGTGAGATAGGCCCGCAACTGGAATTGCAGCGCCACCTCGCTCCAGGCGTTGACGGCGCGGCTTTGGGCCTGCGGCACGTTCATGAAGCGAGCGCCGAAAAACGCCAGCACAAGAACAAGGATGACGCCGATGACAACGATCACACGGCTGCGGGAGGATGCCGCCATATCCGATATCCTCTGTGTCTGGCTTGCCAACAGTCTATCTTCCGTAACGTCGCAAGACGATGCCTCAGCGCGCGGCCGGGGCCAATAAATGCCGAATCTCTGTCACAGACAAGGGCGCAGCCGTCAGGCGACGTGGTTTTCCTCAAGGTTTCGGTTGTCGGCGCCGGCCTCCAGCATCAGCCTGGCTCTGGCGCGCAGCTTCTCCGTCTCGCTCTTCAACTGGCCGCAGGCCGCGAGAATGTCGCGCCCGCGCGGTGTCCGCACCGGGCTGGCGTAGCCGGCGCGAAACACGATATCCGAGAAGCGCTCGATGCTCTCCCAGTCCGAACACTCATAGGCGGTGCCGGGCCACGGATTGAAGGGGATGAGGTTGATCTTCGCCGGGATGCCCTTCAACAGCCGCACCAGCTCGCGCGCATCGGCCGGCGTATCGTTCACGTCCTTCAGCATCACGTATTCGAACGTGATGCGCCGGGCGTTGGAGAGGCCGGGATAGGCGCGGCATGCGTCCAGAAGCTGCGCGATCGGATATTTGCGGTTGAGCGGCACCAGCGTATCGCGCAGATCGTCGCGAACGGCGTGGAGAGAAATCGCCAGCATCGCGCCGATTTCCTCGCCGGCGCGCGCGATCATCGGCACGACGCCCGATGTCGACAGCGTGATGCGGCGGCGCCCGATGGACAGGCCCTCGCCGTCGCTCACGACATCCATCGCGTCCCTGACGTTGTCGAAGTTGTAGAGCGGCTCGCCCATGCCCATCAGCACGATGTTGGACACATAGCGCCCGCCGTCGGTGGGCACGAAACCCATCTGCGGCGGGGCGGCCTCCGGCCAGTCGCCCAGACGGTCGCGCGCGACGATGACCTGCGCGACGATTTCCGCCGCGGTGAGGTTGCGCACGAGGCGCTGCGTGCCGGTGTGGCAGAAGGTGCAGTTCAGCGTGCAGCCGACCTGGCTCGACACGCACAGCGTGCCGCGATCGACCTCCGGTATGTAGACGCACTCGATTTCCGCGCCGCGATCGTGCGGGCCGGTAGAGGGCATGCGCATGAGCCACTTGCGCGTGCCGTCGGAGGAAACCTGTTCCGTCACGACTTCGGGACGCGCCAGCGTGTAATGGGCGGCGAGTTGCGTGCGCAGGGCCTTGGCGATGTTCGTCATCGCGTCGAAATCATGCACGCCGCGCGCATAGATCCAGTGCCAGAGCTGGGTGACGCGCATTTTCAGTTCGCGCTCCGGCACGCCGATGGCGGCGAGCGCATCGCGCAATCCCGCGCGTGTCAGGCCCGTCAGCGAGGGCCGGCCGGCCTCCCGCGCAAGCACCACGCCCCCGGCGGGTCGCCCCGCCGCGGAAATATCGTTCGCGATGTCCAGCGCAACCGCCGTCATGGTCATACCGACTCCACCCGTCACCCCGAATTGTTCAGGAAAGCGGCTCTATAGCACGCCCCGACCCGAATAACCAGAGGCAGCAAGCGTTGCGGTACGACGACGGCCCGCAAGCCGTCAGGGGCACTCGCGCGCGAGTTGTTGCAGGGCGGCGGAGACGCCGGCAAGCGAATACTCGTCCGTCAGACTGGAACCGCGCGCCGAGGTGGACCTGAGGCTCAGTCTGGAGCCGGCGCGGAAGGCGGCGAGAACCGCGCTTTCCTGCGCGGGGTCCTTGACCCATCCGTTCTCGCCCTTGGTGACGAGCAGATACGTCGCGCCGTCGACAACCGCCTGGGCATCCTGGCCGGGGCGGGTCGGGAAGCCGAACACGATGCTGATCTCGTTGCGCACCTTCTCGGCCGGGCGGGTCGAGACGAAAAGATAGGCCGGATCGCGGTTGAGCCCGGCCGGCAGCCGCGTCTTGGGCTGGGTGACGGCGTAGCAGACCTTGGCGCCGCCCTGCCCGGAAGTGTAGACGCTCCAGTCGGAGAAGGTGCCGGCCAACCTCGACCCGGCGCCCGGCGGCTGCTGCGCCCGTGCCGCTGCGCCCGCCAGTGCGAACGCGAGAATCGAAGCCGCGAGAAGGCCCTTGAGGGGGCGTGCCGAAGTCAGTCGAATCATGGTCGCATCATACCCTTTCCAGCCGGCGGATGTCGCCGGACGTCATATTGCGTCTATCGTCTCGCCCGCGGCAGGGGCTATCGGCCGCGCGGCTTTCAGGAAACCATGACATCCAGCCATGACATTCATGTCATGGCACGGGATGGTAAAATTTCCGTCACCGGCCGGGCGAAAGCATGGCATATCGGCGCGCGCGGCGGCGGGTCGCGCGCGGATGTCGCCGGTTATCCGTTCACATGTTCGGGATCGGCCGCTGCCGCGGCCTTTTCCTGCGCGGCCCGAATGGCTGCATGGGCGTCGCTCACGGCGTCGCGGACATTCGCCTTGAAATGCACCAGCGGATGGCGCACCCCGTGCAGCAGCAGCGTGCGGCGCACGCCGGGCCGTGCGCCCGTGATCGAGATGATGGCGCCGCGCGCGTGGGCCTTGCGCACGAACCCCTCGATGGTCGCCGCCGCTGTGGAATCGAGAAACGGCACCGCCGAGAAGTCGATCACATAAGCCTTCGGCTGCCGGGCGATCCGGTCGAGCGTCGTGGCGACGCTCGCCGCCGCGCCGAAGAAGAACGCACCCGAAATGCGCGAGACGACGACATCGGGATCGCTCGCCTCCGAGGCGTCGTAGGGCAGCAGGGAATCGCGCTCGTCGTCGTCGGCCGTGTCGGACGGGATGTGCGGGGCGAAGGCGGCGTTCTCCACCTCCACCGATTGCGCCATGCGATGCAGGAACAGCAGGGCGCTCAGGGTGAAGCCGACGACGATGCCCTCGATGAGATCGCGGAACACCGTGAGCAGGAAGGTGGCTCCCAACACCACCGCATCGCCGCGCGAGGCGCGCAGCAGCGTGGCGACGGCGTGCTTTTCCACCATGTTCCAGGCCACCGTCGCCAGCACGCCGGCGAGCGCCGCGAGCGGAATGTACGAGGCGAGCGGCGCGGCGATCAGGATGAAGAGCAGCAGGAACAGCGCATGCAGGATACCCGCCACCGGCCCCTGCGCCCCGGAACGCACGTTGGTGGCCGTGCGGGCGATGGTGCCCGTGACGCAGAAACCGCCGAAAAGCGCGGAACCGATGTTGGCGGCCCCCTGCGCCACCAGCTCGCAGTTGGAGCGGTGGCGGCGCCCGGTCATGCTGTCGGCCACCACGGCGGAAAGCAGGCTCTCGATGCTGCCGAGCAGCGCGAAGCTGATCGCGGCCGGCAGCGCGGCGACGATCCTGTCAAGCGACAGGTCGGGCAGCCGCGGCGCAGGCAGAGACTGGGGAATGCCGCCGAACTTGGTGCCGATGGTCTCGACCGGCAGGTCGAGGGCGAAGGTCGCCAGGGCCGCGAGCGCTACCGCGATCAGCAGGCCGGGAAGACGCGGGCGGTATTCGCGCAGCCCGATGATCATCACGATGGTGGCGGCCGCCAGCGCGAACGCGGCGGCGTTGAAGGTGGGCAGCGCTTCCCCGAGCGCGGCGAGCTTATCGAAGATCGGCCCCGGCTCCGGCCCGCTGAGCGTGAGTCCGAACAGGTCCTTGATCTGGCTGGAGAAGATGATGACCGCGATGCCGGCCGAAAAGCCGACGGTGACAGGATAGGGAATGTATTTGATGAACGTGCCCAATTGCAGGAAGCCGATCAGCAGCAGCAGCACGCCGGACAGCAATGTCGCCAGGATCAGCCCCTCGACGCCCTGCGTGGTGACGGTGGCCGCCACCAGCACGATGAACGCGCCCGCCGGTCCGCCGATCTGGAACCGGCTGCCGCCGAGCAGCGACACCAGAAGCCCGCCGATGATCGCCGTATAAAGCCCCCGATCCGGCCCCACGCCGGAGGCGATGGCGATGGCCATCGACAGCGGCAGCGCGACGATCGCCACCGTCAGGCCCGCGATCGCGTCGGCCTTGAAATGGGCGAAGGTGTAACCCTCGCGCAGCACCGTGACGAGCTTGGGGGTAAAGAGTTCCACAAAAGTGGGCGCCTTGCCGGCGCCGCTGGCGGGCGAACGGGACATCGTGATCACCTCAACGCGCGTCGTCCCGCAAGGGGCGCCGCGCAGGCTGGACGCAGGGCCGGGCACGCTCGCGGTCGACGTTTCCTTCACGCGCCGCAACCGCACGCCGGATTGCCGCACGCGCGGCGGGATCGTCGGGCCCGGAAAACACCCCCGAAGCAGGCTTGCGGGGCGGGAGGCGGCGGTCGCCGTTACGCGGCGTCAAACACGAAACCGGCCGGCGGAAACTCTTCGCGGCCGTGAAACAGGCTTCAGGACGGGCCGGAAGCGGTGGGCGAGGGCGATGCACGCTCCTTCAGCCGCACGCCGCGACCGCCGCCGGGGCTCGACGCATTCTCGCCCAGCAGCGTCACGCCCGCCCGATCGAAAGCCTCGATAACCTTGGTCAACGTGTCCACCACGCCGCGCACGTTTCCCTCGCTCGCTTCCATCCGCTGGATGGTGGGCAAGGAAACGCCGGAAAGCTCCGCGAGCTGTCGCTGGTCGATCCCCAGCAACGCCCGCGCTGCGCGCATCTGGGCAGCGGTAATCACGCGATATATCCGATCCTGAACATGAACGATCCTATACCATCTGTCATATATGATGTCAAAACCATCATTATCGCGATCTGGCGCATAAGCCCGCGATCTCCCGGAACCACATCCCGCCGGAGGCGTTAAGGCTATATGGCGGGGCGCGGCAGTGGGCCCACGGCGAGGGATGATGGCATCCGCGCCAAAGCAATTCCGTCAGAAGCGGATGTCTTATTACGCTCGCAATTGTGTTAGAGCGGCGTGCATTCAAGTGGAATCGTCACGCCGCTCTAAATTCTATATTTTACCGCAACTTGCATTCAATTCGATGGATCGATTTGAACGCAAACTGCTCTAGAGTACGAAGATGGAGCATTTCCGTACTTCAATGTGCAGTCAAAATGCCGTAGAATGTAATGGAAATTTTGCAAGTTTGGCACATGGAGGTTGACATGACCGCAACGGGTTCCGGCGCTTCCGGGAATGGCCGAAAGGACGCTTCCGTCCCGCACGGCGAGACGGAAAAGGAGAGGGATAAGGCGGAAGTGCAGCGCCGGCTGGACGAGGAGTTGGCGGAAACGTTTCCCGCCAGCGATGCGCCTTCGGTGACGCAGCCTGGGGCCGGGCAAGAAACTGGGCCGGAAGTCGAACGCGACGACGCCTGAAAATACCGCTCTTCCGAAACGTCCTGCCGACTGAAACGATTTCCATGCGGTACGACATGCCATCCGGCGAGCCTGGCTCTCCGGGTGGCAGGAACTTGCTATGATCCAGGTTTTCCAGCTAACGCATTTTTCTTCACGCAAAACGGTGTCCGCCTTGCGTGAAGAAAAATGCGTCGAATTAATAAGATAGATCATTTCGGCGTTTCAACGGAATGCTGAAATGCTCTAAACACGAGATATTCTGAAGCGACGGACATTCAATTGGGGTCATGCCGCCGCTCCGTTTGTTATGTTTATGTATCAAATTTTCCCAGCCCGAAAAGTTGCGAAGCGAACGATGCGCACACTTTTCGGCTTGACGTCATAGCCCCGCAAGGTGCGTGGCTATCAGCGCCGGCCGGGATGATGACTGACCCAGCGGCCGGACCGCCAGACATAGCTGCGCCGGCGCGGGTTCCACTCCCACACTCCCGGAGACCACCTGTAACCACGCCGGGGCGGCGGCCTGCGCTCATGGCGCGGCGGCGGGGGCGGGGGCCGCCGGGGGTGATGCGGCGGCGGCGGCGGACGGCGCGGATCACGCCACGGCTCGGGGCCGCGTTGCGCATGCGCCTCGCTTGTTGCCGCCACGCCGGCCAACGGGGCCGCCACGCAAGCCGCGAACAATGTACCCAGAAAAGATCGTCTTGAAACCATGATGCCACTCCTGTCAGAGCGTTTTCGCACTATGCCGCGCAACGGACATGGTAACAGAGTGGACGGCAATTGTCGCAATCTTATGGCAACAAGTAGTTGTCAATGCGATAAATGCCATGGTGATGTATACATGAATAAAAGTTCATATACATTAATCACGTACCGAAATGAGAGCGAAGCCGCAAACTTTTTCGATGCGACTGCAAACTTTCCGCCATGCCGGATCATGTGCCGGTTTCGTGGGCGAGCGCCGGGAATTCAGCGGCTGCGCGACGCGCTTCTGCCGGAATCTTCCTGGGCGGGCACCAGATAGGGCGCGACGATGCGGACGTTGCGCATCGAGCCATCCGGCGCGGCTGAGACGATCGTCTGTCCATCCCGGCGGGAGAGCATCAATCCGCGCGCCGAAAGGGCAGGGCCGATGCCGGCGGATTCGCCCCCGGCCGTGGGTACGCCGCTCCCGTCGGCAAATTCATCGCCTTCTTCCACCGGCGCGGGAGACCGCGACGCGGAAGCCTGACGGACGGCCCGACGGCCGGAGGCGCCGGGACGCGACAGTTCTTCCGCCTTCTCGGCCGTGACGATGATATCGTCCTCGTGCCGTCCGATCAGCATTTCAGCGCCCTGAAGCGCCTCAGCCCAGCTTTGCCCCGCCGGCAGGCAGGCCGCTTCCGGCACCAGCCGCTTCTGATAGACGAGAGCGGTGGGCAGCGTGCTGTAAGGCGTTCCGGTAACGCTCTGCGCACGCTCGATTTTTCCACCTTCCGCCATGAAGAAGAGTTCCGTGCGTGTGGCGGGGCATTGCGCCTGGCAGATCTGCTGTGCTTGCTCCCGCCCGCGATAGCGCGTGCCGAGCGGGAAGAAATACCCGTCCGCAAGGCGCACGCAGACGGGCTGTGCGCCGCCGAGCCCGCGCTCGGTCGTCGGCCTGTCGGTGACGGGGCCGATGTCGCGCTCGGGCACGGGTTCGGGCGGCGGAGCGCCCTCGAACACATCCTGCGGTCCGCCGAACAGCCGTTCCAGAAAGCCGCGCGGACGCGCGGGTTCGTTGACGCAATAGCGGTCGAGCGCCGCCTGCAATTCCCGCCGCCGGGCATCGCTGCGCCGGCCGCCGCCGAGCGAGTCGGCCATGGCGAGCATATCGTCGAGATTGGCCTGCATCTGCCGCATATGGGAGCGCAACGACGTGCACTCGCCCGGCGTGCGGTAGACATCCGTGCGGGTGCAGCCGATCTGGTCGAAATAGGCGCGCGTGCGTTGAAGTTCCGCCCGCTGCCTTTGAGCGGCGAGGGCATATTCCTGCGCACGGGGATCGGCGGAGCGGGAGAGGCTTGCGAGTTCGGCCCTATAGGCCCCGCAATCGATCGCCTGGGCCGCCGCGCCGGTGACGCCCGCGCCCGTCATGATGCCGAAACTGGCCAAGGCAAGGAGTGCCCGTATGGATTTTCTCATTCGTCGCCTGACCATCTGCTTGACCCGTCCGGCGCCGCGCCGGATCCGGCGCACTCCGTCCGCCGCCTGCCTTTGCCGATGCCGGCCGCGCGGGAGGCGGCATGCGAAGAACGCCGGGCAACCGCCACCGACCGGTATCTTCTGGTAACATCGATATAAAGCCACAGCCAGCTTTTCCAGAGCTTTCGCCGCTCAGCCGCCTTTTCCATGGGGATGACGGCGAAAGGCGGCCATTTGTCCCGCTCCCGGCCGGGAAGATCAGTCGTTGGGGGAATCGGTGCTGTCGATGCCCGCCCGCTCCATGAGATGGGCGATGATTCGCTCGAAGGCGGCGAGGTCGGCCTCGGGAAGCCCGGCGGTGAGTTTCTGGGAATATTCCAGCGCCGTGGGCACGATCATCGCATAGGTGCTCAGGCCCTTTTCCGTCAGCGAAAGGAAAGCCTCGCGCCGGTCGCGCTCATTGGGCCGGCGCACGAGCAGCGTCCGCTCCTCCAGCGTGGCGACCGCGCGCGACACCTTCGTCTTGTGCATCTGGCTATGCGCGCCGATATCGCGCGCGGTCATGGGGCCGAACTCGCCGAGCGTCGCGATCAGACGCCATTCCGGGATGCCGAATCCGAAACGTTCAGTATAGATGCGGTCGAGTCCGCCGGCCACGACATGCGCAAGGACGTTCAGGCGGTAAGGCAGAAAGCGGCTGAGTGCCAGCGGCTCTGCGGGTGTATCCGTCATGCTGCCGGGTCTCGCAGGTGAAAAAGGGAAACAGATCCCGTCCGATCGTTTCAGACGGGACAGCCGCCACTGGCATACCGCGATCCCCGCGTCACGGCAATCTTTGCATGCGATATTTCCGCAACCGTTTCCCGCCCGATGGGCTATATTGCCCGCCGTCGAACATGACCTGTGGAGGGGCCGATGCCGTCCGTTTTTCGTTCCGTCGCCGCCGCGCTCTGCGGCGCCGTTCTCGCTTTCGGCGTCGCGGAGGCGCGCGCCGATGGCCCCGATCTCATCTTCAGGAAGTCAACCGTATGGAAAATGCTGACGCCGGACGACAAACTCGCCGTCTATGGGATCGACGATCCGGTCGTCTCGGGCGTTTCATGCCACTACACCACCCCGGAGCGCGGCGGCGTCAGCGGCATGCTGGGCGTCGCGGAGGAAGTGTCCGACATTTCCCTCTCCTGCCATCAGGTTGGCCCGATCTCCTTCAACGGGAAATTCGCCCAGGGCGACGAGGTGTTCAGCGAGCGCCGGTCGCTGATGTTCAAGCGCATGCAGATCGTGCGCGGCTGTGACGAAAAGCGCAACGTTCTCGTCTACCTCGTCTATTCCGACAAGCTGATCGAGGGATCGCCCAAGAACGCCACTTCGGGCGTGCCGATCATGCCCTGGGGCGGCTCATCCGCGCCGCGCTGCGCCGACTCGCTGAAGCGCTGAACGGACCATCGGTCCCGCGGCGCGGAAGTGTGTTTGGCGGCACGGGCCGGCATTTTGTTGCGCGGGGTTGCCATCCGCCTTCACGGTTGTTACAAGTGGCTACGCCGGGCGCGTCGCCGCAGGCATGAGGGAGGGTGTGAGCGTGGGCATTTCCCGCTCCATGAACGCAGAGGGGTTGGCCGTGGACGGCGTGTCCGCCGCCGCTGCGCGCGCCTTTCCGCTTCTTCTCTCCGGTCTCCTCCTTAGCTGCCCCTGAGGGCCGGCTGGGCTTTGCCTGGGCCTTCAGGGGATGAACGCTTCGCCCGGCGCGATCGCGCGCCTTTTCGGGCACGACGTCATTTCGATTTGCGCGACACATTCCTTCAGGGAGACCGGCTGATGACCACGGCCAGCACGAACACGACAAGCCATAAAGACCATATCGTCATTTTCGACACCACCCTGCGCGACGGCGAACAATGTCCCGGCGCCTCGATGACCTTCGAGGAGAAGTTGCAGGTGGCGAGCCTGCTCGACGAGATGGGTGTCGACGTTATCGAGGCCGGGTTTCCCATCGCCTCCGACGGCGATTTCGAATCGGTGCGCGAGATTGCCAGAACGGTGAAGAGCGCCGTCGTCTGCGGCCTCGCGCGCGCCAATCCCAACGACATCGATCGGGCCGGCGAGGCGATCAGGCCGGCCGCGCGCGGGCGCATCCACACCTTCATCGGCACGTCGCCGCTGCATCGGCAGTTCCAGTTGCAGCTCGATCAGGAGCAGGTTTTCGAGCGCGCCGTCGCTTCGGTGAAGCGCGCCCGCAACTTCACCGACGATGTCGAGTGGTCGCCCATGGATGCGACGCGCACCGAACACGACTATCTCTGCCGCATCGTGGAAGCCGCGATCGACGCGGGCGCGACGACGATCAATATTCCCGACACGGTGGGATATGCGACGCCGGAGGAATATTACGAGCTCATCCGCCTGCTGATCGAGCGCGTGCCCAACGCCGACAAGGCGATCTTTTCCACGCATTGCCACGACGATCTCGGGTTGGCGGTGGCCAACTCGCTCGCCGGCGTGCGGGCGGGGGCGCGCCAGATCGAATGCACCATCAACGGGCTTGGCGAGCGGGCCGGCAATGCCGCGCTGGAAGAGGTGGTCATGGCCATCCGCACGCGCGGCGACATCCTGCCCTATGAGACGAGCGTCGACACCACGCATCTGATGCGCGCCTCGAAGCTCATCTCCACCGTGACGTCCTTCCCCGTGCAGTACAACAAGGCCATCGTCGGCCGCAACGCTTTCGCCCACGAGAGCGGCATCCATCAGGACGGCGTTCTGAAGAATGCCCAGACCTACGAGATCATGACGCCGGAATCGGTGGGGGTGAGCAAGAACGCGCTCGTCATGGGCAAGCATTCCGGCCGCCATGCCTTCCGCGAGAAGCTGAAGGATCTCGGCTTCAACCTGGGCGAGAATGCGCTGGAAGACACTTTCAAGCGCTTCAAGGATCTGGCGGACCGCAAGAAGGACGTTTACGACGAGGATATCGAGGCGCTCGTCGGCGACGAGATCCTGACGGCGCAGGATCGCATCAGGCTCGTGTCGCTGTCGGTCGTGGCCGGCACGAGCGGCCCGCAGACGGCGGCCATCACCCTCGATATCGACGGCGCGGAGCACGAGGCGGAGGGCGAGGGCAACGGTCCCGTCGACGCCGTGTTCAATGTCATCAAGGCGCTGGTGCCGCATGACGCCACGCTCGAACTCTATCAGGTCCACGCCGTTACCGGCGGCACCGATGCGCAGGCCGAGGTTTCCGTGCGGCTGAAGTCGGACAACGGCGAGGTGACGGGGCGCGGCGCCGACCCGGATACGCTGGTGGCCTCGGCGCGCGCCTATCTCTCGGCGCTCAACAGGCTGCGGGCGCGCGGCGCGCGCACTCACGCGCATGCGGCGACGCCTTGAAGCGTTTTTAAGCAAGGCGTCGCCGCCTTGCGTGAAGAAAAACAGCAGGAGCGCGCGGACGGAGCATTTTGCCATCGACGCGAAAATGCTCTGTTCGGCAGCCGGCGAGCGCTGTCCGTTACGCGAGGGCGGCGCGCTCATCCTGAGGCGTGTCGCTATCCAGCTTCATCACATGCTGGCGGACGTCCTGCGGCCATGCCGCCATCTCAAGGGCGAGTTTTTCCGCGTCGCCCTTGAAAAGGGCGCGTGCCGCTTCCTCGAAGCCGGGCAGGTCGCCAGCGAGCGCCGACATGAAACAATAGGCGCGCTCGTGCGCGAGCCTTGTTCCCGTGCGCCCGTCGTCCGCACGGCGCGCCTGATCGATCAGGCGCCGCAGCGCTTGCGAGGCTCCGCCGGGTTGCGCCCCAAGCCAGTCCCAATGACGCGGGAGCAATGTCACTTCGCGCGCGACAACGCCCATTCTGGGCCTGCCGCGCCCTTTCTGCGCTTCCGGGCCGTTCTGCTGTAGCGGTGCTCCCGTCAGGCGGGCCGTGATTTCGGCAGCGTTTCCACGAAGATCGAGGTCGATCGCCTTACCGCTCGCATCGTCGAAGATCTGGATCGCCGTGCCATCGCCGCCATCTAAGGCGGCTTTAACCGCCAATGCCACATCGATCAAAGGGCCTGAGGCAATCCTTCGCATGCCCGCAAAAGCCGTACAGGGGCGTGAAATATCCATGATCATGATCTCTCCTTATGAGAGTTTTATCCGGGTAAAATGCCGCAATGTCAATATAACCCGGATAAAATAAATTCAACCGACCCGCCCGCGCCGAACCGTGCAACGGGCGAGGACTTGAAATGAGGACTTGGAATGAGGACTTGAGACAAGAACTGGCGCGGAAATAAAGTAAGACGGGTTGCATCGCTGCGGAGAGACGGGTATCTCCGCCGTCATTGGCGCGGCTGAGGGCAGCAACATGGCAACGGTCTATTTCGTCACCCATCCGGAAGTCGTCATCGATCCGGCGGTTCCCGTTCCCCAATGGCCGCTTTCGGAAAAAGGGATAACGCGTCTCGATGCATTCTGCGCCCGCCCGGAACTGGCGCAGGTAAGCGATGTTTTCGTAAGCGACGAACGCAAGGCGCTCGACTGCGCGGAGCGCTTCGGGGCCGCCCGCGGGCTTGACTTCAACGTCGATGCCCAACTGGGTGAAAACGACCGTTCGTCGACCGGATATGTCGCGCCGCCGCGTTTCTGGGAAATCGTGGCTGCGTTTTTCGACAATCCGCACGAAAGTATTCTGGGCTGGGAGCGCGCCGTCGACGCCCAATCGCGAATCAAGACGGCCGTCCGACGTTGCATCGGGAACAGAACCGGCGACGGCGACGTCCTGATCTTTTCCCATGGCGGCGTCGGATCGCTGCTGCTCTGCGATCTGCTTGGCGAGCCTATTTCCAACGGGCATGGCCAGCCGGTTTCGGGGGGCGGCTGCTATTTCACTTTTCAGGCGCGTTCGGGTGAGTTGCTGCACGGCTGGCGTGACATCGTTCCGGCCGGCGGCGGCTGAACCGCGCGGGCTTGACCGAAGGCCGATGAGTCGCGCCCGTCGGCATTAGGCGCATCTTCACTTTTCTCACCCATGCTGCGAGGCAGAAGCCATCGGGATGGGCGAAGATGGGATTTCTGACGCGCTTTGCGGTTTGCATCGGCATCATCTACTGGCTCGCGCCCGAACCGTCGAACTACCGCGCCGACTATGCGACGCGGCAGGAGCGGCAGCGGGCGACCGAGATATTGACGGCGCTCACCGGCCTGAGCGCAAACGGCGACGCATCCCGCGACGAGATCGAGGCATTGGCCGTGGAGGCGGGGAGGGCGCTCGCCGCGCTTGAGCCCGAAATGCGCAAGGCGCTGATCGAGAGATATTTCGGCGCGGCGAAAGGCGATCTGTCGGCCCTGAGGGACGCCGTCAACTGAAACAGGCCGGCAATCGAAGCGGGCCGGTCCGCGCCGGCCCGTTCCGGTACTTACTCCGCCGCTTCCGGCACTTCCCGGCCCTTCAGCAGTCGCTCCTGCTTCAGCCGCTCCGCCACGAGGAAGGTGACGTCCAGCGCCTGTTCGGCGTTGAGGCGCGGGTCGCAATGGGTGTGGTAGCGGTCCGAGAGCTGGTCTTCCGTCAGCGGCCGCCCGCCGCCGGTGCATTCGGTCACGTTGCGGCCGGTCATTTCCAGATGGATGCCGCCCGCATGCGTGCCTTCGGCATGATGAACGTCGAAGAACGTGCCGATCTCGCTCACGATCCGCTCGAAGGGGCGCGTCTTGTAGCCGTTCGCCGTGATGGTGTTGCCGTGCATCGGATCGCACGACCACACCACCGCGCGCCCCTCGGCCTTCACCGCGCGCACGAGCGGCGGCAGGTGCGCCTCGGCCTTGTCGGAGCCGAAGCGGGCGATCAGCGTCAGGCGGCCCGGCTCGTTGGCCGGGTTGAGCACGTCGATGAGGCGCAGCAGGTCGTCCGGCTTCAGCGACGGGCCGCACTTGAGGCCGATCGGGTTCCTGATGCCGCGGAAGTATTCGACATGCGCATGGTCGAGCTGGCGCGTGCGGTCGCCGATCCAGATCATATGACCCGATGTCGCATACCAGTCGCCGGAGGTGGAATCGACGCGGGTCAGCGCCTCCTCATAGCCGAGCAGCAGCGCCTCGTGGCTGGTGTAGAGCTGCGTGGCGCGCATGTCGGGGTTCGACTCGGGATCGATGCCGCAGGCGCGCATGAAATCGAGCGCTTCGGTGATCCGGTCCGCGATCTCGCGATAACGGTCCGACAGCGGGCTGTCCTTGACGAAGCCGAGCATCCAGCGGTGGGCGTTGTCGAGATTGGCGTAGCCGCCGCCGGTGAAGGCGCGCAGCAGGTTCAACGTCGCTGCCGACTGGCGGAACGCCTTGAGCTGCCGATGCGGGTCGGGCGTGCGCGACTCCTCGGTGAAGGCGATGCCGTTCACGATATCGCCCCGGTAGCTGGGCAGCGACACGCCGTCGACGGTTTCGACGGGCGAGGAACGCGGCTTGGCGAACTGGCCGGCCACCCGGCCCACCTTCACCACCGGCAGGCCGCCGGCATAGGTGAGCACCACCGCGCTTTGCAGGAAAAGGCGCAGGAAATCGCGGATGTTGTCGGCCGAATGTTCAGCGAAGCTCTCCGCGCAGTCGCCGCCTTGCAGCAGGAAGGCCTTACCTTCCGCCACCTTCGCGAGCTGGCGCTTGAGCTGGCGGGCCTCACCGGCGAAAACGAGCGGCGGGAACGACGCAAGCTGCTTCTCGACCGCCGCCAGCGCTTCGGCATCGGGATAGGTCGGCACCTGCTGGATGGGCTTCGATCTCCAGCTCGACGGTGTCCAACGCTCGGTCATGACAGGCTCTCCCACGCATGCTTATTCGATTTGACGCGGGGCGCGCACGCGGTGAAACGGACCGCGACGCCCCGAAAGGCGATTGCCGCCAATGGATGATTGCCACCTATATACGTATCGCGCAGCAAATTGCGAGCGCCAATTCGCCCATAATCCGCATGCGTCGCAGCCGGCTCAGGCGACGGGCGCGCGCAGCGTCACCAACTCCTCGGCGGCGGAGGGATGAACGGCGATGGTGCGGTCGAAATCGGCCTTGGTTGCCCCCATCGTGACGGCGATGCCCGCAAGCTGGATCATCTCACCCGCCGCCTCGCCGACGATGTGCACGCCGAGCACCCGGTCGCTGGCCCGGTCGACCACGATCTTCATCAGCACCCGTTCGCTGCCGCCGGACAAGGTGGCCTTCATGGCGCGAAACGAGGTGCGGAAAATCGCCACATCTCCATAGCGTTCGCGCGCCTGCGTTTCCGTGAGGCCGACCGTGCCGATCTCCGGCGTGGAGAACACGGCGGTCGGGATCACCGTATGATCGACCTGCCAGCTCTTGCCGCCGAAAACCGTATCGGCGAAGGCGTGGCCCTCGCGGATGGCGACGGGCGTCAGGTTCGCCCGGTCGGTCACGTCGCCCACCGCGTAGATGGACGGCACATTGGTGCGCGAAAAGCCGTCGACGGCGATGGCTCCGTTCGCCTTCAGCGCCACGCCGGCCGCTTCCAGTCCGAGCCCCTCCACGTTGGGTTTGCGGCCGATGGCGGAAAGCACGACGTCGACGGTCGTCACGGTGCCGTCCGACAACGTGGCCTCGATGGCCGCGCCATCCTGCGCGCGCGCAAGGCGCGAGACCGTGCGCCCCGCCAGCAGGCCGATGCCGCGCGCGCCATAAGCCTGCTCCAGCGCCGTGCGCACGTCGTCGTCGAACCCGCGCAGCACCTTGTCGCCGCGATACACGAGGGACGTCAGCGCGCCGAGCCCGGCAAGAACCCCGGCAAACTCCACCGCGATATAACCCGCGCCGATGACGAGCGCGCGTTGCGGCAGCGCCGGCAGATCGAAAATCTCGTTGGAAGTGATGGCCAGTTCGGAGCCCGGAAAGGTCCGATCGCGAACCGGCGCGGCTCCCGTCGCGACGAGAATGGTCGCCGCGCGAATGCGCGCGCCGGTTGCGAGCACGCGCACCGTATGCGCATCCTCGATGACGGCGCGGCTGCGGACGAGCGATACGCCGGCCGCTTCGAGATTCCCGGCATAGATGCCTTCAAGCCGCGCGATCTCGGCATCCTTGTTGCGGATCAGCGTCGGCCAGTGGAAGGAAGAATCGCCGACCTGCCAGCCGAAACCAGCCGCATCCGAAAAGGCGTCCGGGAAGCGGCTCGCGTAGACGAAGAGCTTTTTGGGCACGCAGCCGCGGATCACACACGTGCCGCCGTAGCGGAATTCTTCCGCCAGCATGACCCTGGCGCCGTGATTCGCTGCGATGCGGGCCGCACGCACACCGCCCGAACCGCCGCCGATGACGAACAGGTCGAAGTCGAATTCACTCATCAGCAAAGCTCCCCGCCGGGCGCGAGGGGAAAGGGGGCCCGCGACCCTGTCAGACGTCGTGCCCCTTCTTGCGCATCTCCTCACGCACCCGCTCGACAAGGAAGCCCGATACTTCCCCGACCCAAGTGTTCATGGCGGCGAAGAGGTCGTCAAGCACCAGCGGCTGGGTTGCGACATATTGCTGCCCCGCCGTGGAGCGAAAGAAGGCGCGGATTTCGGTCAGGTTCTCCTCATTGATGCGGCTGGCGAGGATGCGCGCCGCGGCGGTGAGGATGTCTTCCTTGCGGGCGTCCAGTTCGGGCCGGAGCTGATCCAGCACCGCATTGAGATCCGCCGAAATTTCGGGGCGCGTGATGTAGAGCTGACGCACCTGATCGGCGAAGGTCGGCAGCATGCCGTCGAAAGTGCGCGCGATGCCCGACAGCACGACGACCTCGCGTGCCACCTCGACATGGCTCTGGGCAAGCGCCGGCGCGGAAGGCAGGTCGGGCGCGGGGGCCTGCGCCCGCGCCATCGGCGACAGCAGGATGCCGGCCGCGAGCGCGCTCGACGCAGCAGCCCCCAGAATCACGCGACGCACGGAAAGACGATTGAACACGAAACTATTCATCGGGGATCTCCTGAGATGGTGCGGGCTTATCAGAATTTTTCCAGATCGGTAAGCCCCGATGGCATGACGCCGGCAAGAGGGGAATCAGCCGGCGGCAGGTTCGACCACGACCACGCCTTCGTCCGTAGCGAGAAAGGCGGCCGAGCACAACCCGATGAAAAGCCCGTGCTCGACGACGCCGGGCACGGTGCTGAGCGCTTCCGCGAGCGTTTCCGGCTCGGCGATGGCGCCGAAAGCGATGTCGAGAATATGATGCCCGCTGTCGGTGACGAAGGGCTCGTCTCCCTTGCGGCGCAGCGTCACCGGCCCCTGGCTGCCGAACCGGTTGGCGATCTTCTCGACCGCGACCCAGGAGGCGGCGAGGCCGAAGCGCACGACCTCGACCGGCAGCGGAAAGCGCCCGAGCCCCGCGACGCGCTTGGAGGCATCGGCGATCACCACCATGCGCGTGCTGGCGGCCGCGACGATCTTTTCACGCAGCAGAGCGCCGCCGCCGCCCTTGATCAGGCGCAGGCGGTCGTCGAACTCGTCGGCGCCGTCGACGGTGAGATCGAGTTGCGGCGTTTCATCGAGTGTCGTCAGGGGAATGCCTTCCGCCTCCGCCTGCACGCGGGTCGCTTCCGACGTCGGCACGCCGACGACATCAAGGCCGCCGCGCACCCGCTCGCCCAGCAGTTCGACGAAGTGGCGGGCCGTGGAGCCCGTGCCAAGCCCGACGCGCATGCCGGGCTGCACGAGTTCGACAGCGCGCGCCGCAGCCTCACGTTTCAAGATCTCGCTCACGTCTGCAAACTCCCTGAACGGATTACTGGGCCGGGGTCGTCGGCGGCTGGACAGCGTTGTTTCCGTTGGAAACGCCGGTTTGCGGCTGTCCGCCGGGCTGACCGGTGGAGGGGCCGGGCGTTCCCGCCGCGCTCAACTGAGGCGTACAGACCACATGCGTGTTGAACACGTAGCAACTGCTGATTTCACCCGTCCGGTAGTTCACGCGGAACACGCCGCTTTCTCGCGTATGGTTGGAGCCGACGAGGCCATATTCCCCCAGCGCCTGCGGTCCCGCGCCCTCGCCGGCCGGAAAACAGAATGTGACGCCGATGGTGCCTTCTTTCAAGCCGTACTGGCAAGCCCCCATTTCGCCGGTCGCGGTATTGACCCGATAAATGCGGTTGAGATCCGCTTGCGGCGCGGGCGCGAAGGCAAAGGGCGCAGCGCCGGACAGCGCAACGAGCGCGACCGCCGCCGCGCCGGCCCTGCGCAACAGGGAAAGGCGTGAAAAGCGCCGCACGGGAGCATACGTCTGGCAGATATCGGTCATGGCCGGTTCGTCCGTCTTCAGAGCAGCCTGCTTTCAGGTCGATCCATCGAATTGAAAGCAGGCTGCGGTAAAATATGGAACCTGGAGCCGGATGGCGATTCAGCCTGATCGCATCCCGCTCCAACATCCGTTGCCTCGGACGCGGAAGTCCGATGGCCCGTTCATAGCATTCATCGTCTGTCGCGTCAGCAGCCGGAGACGGATTCCGCGACCGGCCCTTCCGGGTGTGCTCCTTCGGTCGGGAGCCGCGCCGCCGTTGCCGCCGTCGCGTTCTGCGCCTATAGTCGCGCGAGTGCCCGCCTCTCGATCCAGCGATGATACCGATCATGTCCGATAATGTGCGTCCGATTGCCGTGTTCGATCTCGACGGCACGCTTGCCGATACGGCGCCCGATCTTGTCGCGGCGCTCAATGCCGTGCTGGCGGAGGAGCATCTGCCGCCGCTCGCGGTGGAGGATGCGCGCGACCTGATCGGCGCGGGAGCGCGGGCGTTGATCCAGCGCGGCCTGCAAGTGTCCGGCCGGCCGGCTCCCGACGACGTGCAACTGGAGCGGATGTTTCGCGCCTTCCTGGTGCATTACGGCGCGCATCTCAATGACCACACGAGGCTGTTCCCCGGCGTCGAGGAAGCGCTCGGCCGTTTCGTCGATGAAGGCTGGATATTGGCCGTCTGCACGAACAAATACGAGAACCACTCGTTGCAATTGCTGGATCTGCTTGGAATCGCGGGTCGCTTCACGGCGATCTGCGGCCGCGACACCTTCCCCTATTTCAAGCCCGATCCGCGCCATTTGACGCTGACGATCGAGCGGGCGGGGGGCTCGGAGCGCCGGGCGGTCATGGTGGGCGATTCCCAAACCGACATCAAGACCGCGCGGGCCGCCGGAGTTCCGGTCGTGGCGGTTCCGTTCGGTTACAGCGACATTCCGGTCGCGGATCTTGCCCCCGACCGGCTCATCGGTCATTTTGACGAACTGTGGACAGCGGCGGTGGAGATCGTCGGGACTGTGCATAATCGACCGAAAACGACGTTTTCATGAAACAGACCGCTTGACGGAACGCCCGGAGCTTTCTAGAAGGCTCTGACTGTGCGGCGAGGCAATGACCTCGGCAGCGCCGTTTCCGCAATCGTCGGTCAGCCGATGAATGAGGCTCAGGCCATAGGCGGAGCCAGGTGCGGATTGCGGCATTAAGTAAGGATGGGCGGTTAGCTCAGCGGTAGAGCACTGCTTTCACACGGCAGGGGTCACAGGTTCGAACCCTGTACCGCCCACCATCCAGATTTTATCAGCTTGAATTAAGCGGCTACCTGTTCCAGAGGCTTTGGTGCATTGGGGTTCGCGGCTATTGGTTAAGGAGCTGCTCGCAGCGACGGAGGCATTACGCCTCGTATCGTAGACGCGGCATTGAAATCTCCGGCAGACATCGCGGGGTCGTTGCAACCGGTTTCGCCGTCTGACCATTCGATACGAACGCCACGCCGATCTATGCCGCGCACGCGTCGTCATGTCGCAAAAATCATATGTTTCAGGGCGATAGGCAGGTTTTGCCGGAGATTCCTATTCCGTCTCCGATGACCGCAGCGGTCCAATCATACGGAAAAGCATACGATTGCGGCGGATGAGATGGTGATGGAACGCCATGGCGATGTGGCCAACGATCAGGATGCCGAGCAACCAGGAAAGAACGCCGTGCAACGCATCCGCGGGTGCTATCATCCAACGGATTTCCTCGCCGGTCGGGGGAACGATCCACACCCCCCATTGCACCCGACCCTTGCCGCTACCATAGGCGCGCAGAAGCGCCAGAAACGGAATAGTGAACATCAAAAAGTAGAACGAGACATGGACCGCCTGCGCAATCATGCCCTGCCGGCTTGCTTCTCGTCGCGGGCGGCGCATTCGATTGACCGATGCCCAGACGGTTCGGATTGTGACGAGTGCAATGGTCAGGACGCCGACGGTTCCATGATATGGGCCGAGCGATGCGATCGTCCTGAGGAGATCTGACGGACCGAAGATTCGCCAGGACAGACTGATAACAAACTGCCATATCAGCATGCAGGCCATGCCCCAATGCAGCGCCCGGCTGACCAGACCATAACGTTCCCGAGAGTCCGTCCAGATACTGACGGCTGGCTCTTCGTCTTCTCTTGCTGTCATGCCTTACCTTGCCATCAATCGAAAAGGGCAGTCATGGACTTGTCGACGTGAGGGAAGCGGGGAGAGGGTGCCGGGATCGGGTAAGATTCCCGTCTATGTTCGCCTGTCTCACGAATCAAACGGTCGCTCGTCTGACGCATGGCTATCAACTCGGAATCGCGACCGGAAAATCGCCCGATGGATGCTTGATGACGTCCATATCCAGCCCATAGATCCGGCGAAGCTGATCGGTGGTCAGGATTTCTTCCGGTGCCCCGCGCGCTGTCAATCTGCCACTGTGAAGTGCGATGATTTCATCGCAGAATCGGGCGGCCATATTGACATCATGCAGGACGATAACCACTCCGAGCCCTTTTCCCCGGCTGAGCTTGTGAACGAGCGACAGCACCTCGATCTGGTGCGCGACATCGAGCGCCGAGATGGGTTCATCCAGAAGCAGGCATTCGGCGTCCTGCGCCACGAGCATGGCCAGCCAGACGCGCTGACGTTCGCCGCCCGACAATGTATCGACCAGGCGATCCGGCATATCCGTGACACCCGTCAGCTCCATGGCCTCGTCAACCTTGTCCCGGTCGGTCCTGCCGAAGCGGCCGAGGGCGCCGTGCCACGGGTAACGCCCTAGCGCCACCAACTCCTTGACCAGCATTCCCGATGCCGGAGCGGTATGCTGCGGCAGATAGGCCAGCTTGCGCGCGAACGGACGATCCGCCCATTCCGAGAGCGCCTTTCCCTGAAAACGAACCGTGCCGCCTGTCGCTGGCTGCTGGCGCGCAAGGATTTTCAACAGCGTCGACTTGCCGGAACCGTTGTGTCCGATCAATGCGATCGTCCTGCGAGCAGGCAGCGATAGCGTCAGAGGCTCCAGCAGCGTTCGCCCCGCGATGCCGAACGTCACCTCCTCAAGCTCGAACAGATCCTCGCAAGCGCTATCGGCGATCCCGGCCGGCTGAGCGACGGGCCTTTTCGGGATGAGGCGCAAGGCGGGCGAACGGCCGAAAGCAAGATGACTCATCAGCCGTTTTCCTTCTGTAACTCGCGCGTGCTCATGAAACTGTCTTCAACGATCCGGCCTTTCTCCAGCCGGATCAGCCGGTCCGCCGCATCGAAGTAACGGTCGTCGTGCGAGATCACGATCAGGGTTCTGCCCTGGCGTTTCAGATCGGGAAGCATCTCGGTATAAAAGAGCCGCCGGAAAGTCGGGTCCTGTTCGGCCGCCCACTCGTCGAACACGATAACGGGGCGGCCCTCCAGATAGACCTGGATCAGCGCCAGCCGCTTGCGCTGCCCGGACGAAAGGTCGATGGTGGTGAACCTGTCACCCTCGATGCTCACCTTGTGCGCGATCTCGAGCCTGGAAAGATAGTTGGCGGCATCATCGCGGATCGCACCTTCCGACGCCACGATGTCATCGAACAGGAAATAATCGAAGAATATTGCGGAGAAGAGCTGGCGGTAGTCGTCGCGCGTTTCAGGATCGACCGGCTTTCCGTTGAAGAGCAACAGGCCCTTTTGCTGCGTGTAGAGGCCAAGAATGAGTTTCAGCAAGGTGGTCTTTCCGCATCCGTTCTCGCCGACGATGAACAGAATTTCCCCGCCCCGAATGGTAAGATCGACGGGACCCAGGACAAACGGCTCGATGCCATCGGTAACGGGGAAAACATAGCTCGCCGCTTTCAATTCAATGCGATCCACGGCGGGGATGATGGCAGTCGTGCGCGCCGGAGCGGGCGCATCCGCGAGCAAGGGTTCCGGGTTGTCGAAATCCGCCGAAAGCCGGGCGATCCGCTCGAAGGAGACTTGCGCGTTGACGAAGCTGCCGTAAGCATTGATCAGGTGGTCCAGAGGGCCGCGCATGTAGAGCAATACCAGAATGAAGCCGGACATGACCGTTCTTTCGACCCCGAACCAGGCCTGCCCGGCGATGATGCAGCCTATCAGGGCGAAGTAGAGCGCCGAGTCGAAGGCATTGGCCGACATGAAGATGCGCATTGCCCGTATACGAACGTCGCGCACCCTGTCGATTGTCGCAACCAATTCTTGTGAATGCACACGACGGCGGCGCTCACGGTTGATCCTGAGTTCCTTCGCGCCTTCCGAGATTGCCCGATATTGCTTGTGGAGCAGATCCTGCGCGGATCGCGCTTCATTATGAAGCGCGCGGCCACGCCGCCGCGCAAGCCGGTTGGCATAGACGCAGACAAGGATCACGAGCGCTGTCAGCAGGAAAAGCACCGGCGACAGGTAAAGCAGATAAACGGCACAGCCGGCGATCACGGCGAAGGCAATCGCGTAGGACGAAAACGCATACGAAAAGCCGGAGATCGTATCGACATCCTGCCCGAGAACCGACAACAGTTTGTGGCTTTTGTAGCGCTCGATCTGGTCGATGGGCGCCGCGATAATGCGGGCGACGAGATCCTTCCGCAGTTGGGCGATAACCTGTTGTCCGATGAAACTGTTGCCGAGATCGGAAACGATTTCGCCGGAGAGCGTCAGCCCCACGAGACCGGCAAACGCCCACAAGGCGGCTTGCGTCATTCCGCCTTCGGAATAGAGCGCTTCGTTGATATTGGCGAGAAGCCATGCGGTCGCGAGGCCGCTCATCGTTCCCATGGCTGTGGCGAAGGCCGCGAGCGGAAGAAACGGCCGTATCAGCCGCAGGCTTTCGGAAATCAGGCCGCGTCGGTCACGCATGTCGCCCTCCTGTTCTGTTTCGCAAGGATCGGGCATGACGCGCAGAGCTTGCTTTTCGGCTCCAGACGGTAGTGAAGGCAGCAGGTCTTGCGCACCTGCCGCGCATCGCCGTCCGTCGGCGGTAGAAACGGCTCATGCAGCGGGTTACGCCAGCCATCGGGCCAGTGGGTGGCTTCGGCAAGAAGCATGGGATCGGATGCCAGTACACGGCCCGCTTCCGTTGCGATCATCCGCGCATGTTTGAAGAGGTTGTCGGCGGCGACCGCCGCATTGCCCCACAAAACCTTGATCGGCGCCTTGCAGTGGCGGGCAATCGACGTCAGGAACGGATCAAAGTGATCGCGGACCAGCGGCGCAAGGCGCTCGAATGGATCCGCGGTGTCGAAGGAGATACCGGCATGAGGCAACAGGAAAACCGCCGGAAAGCCGGTGTCGGCCTCGACGATCAGGGCCGTGTCGGCAAGCGTGACCGGCAGCCGGCGATCCAGCAGAAACGTGGGGAACACGGCTCCCCCGAGCAGCCGGATGCAATAACGCCTTGCCCAGACCACCGCCAGGTCGGGGCGGCCGGCTTCGGGGAAACGCGATATCAAACGATCGACCATCCCGACGAGCACGTCCGGTTCCAGCAGATCGGCGCATCGTATGGCGGCGGCATTCTGGCCCTTGTGAAGGGACAGAGCCGCCGCCAGTCGTTCCGTATTGGCGGGAAAGGCCGGTGCGAGGTCGGCAATCATCCCGCCCTCCGCCACGTCAGCCAGACGAAGTAGGAGCTGCCGACGAAAGAGGCCACGAGACCGGCAGGTATCTGATCCGGGTACAGGACGATGCGGCCCAACCAATCCGCCAGCACCATGAGGAGCGCGCCCATGGCCGCCGCGCCGTAAATCTGTGGCAGCGGACGTTGCAGGCCCATGAGCTTCGCCAGATGCGGCGCCATCAGGCCGATGAAGCTGATCGGGCCGAGGATCAACGTCGTACCCGCCGTCAATGCCGCAACGAACAGAAGAATCCTGAAGCGGCTCGCCCGCAGGCTGACACCCAGCGCGCGGCTCGACGTTTCACCCAGCGGCAGGATTTCAAGCCATCGCGAGAACAGCGGGAGCACAAGCAGCGCAATGCCCGAAACGGAAAGCGCGAGCATGGCCGATGATCCGGTGGAACGGTTCGTCGATCCCGACATCCACCAGAACAGGTCGTCGAAACGGGGATCGTTGCTGGCCATCATGATCCCGCCCAGCGCGCCGACGGTCGAGGAAATCGCAATGCCCAGCAGCAGCATGTGTTCGGGAGAAAAGGCCGAGCGCTTTCCGATGGCCAGCATGCCCGTCAGCGTCAGAAAGGCGCCGGCTGTCGCAGCCACGATCTGCATGGTGAGATAGGGAAACGGGACGATGAAAAGCAGAAGCAGAACACCCAGCACGGCTCCTGACGATATGCCGAGTATTTCCGGCGAGGCCATCGGGTTGCCGAACAGCCGCTGAACGAGCGTGCCCGCGATCGCCAGCATGATGCCGGCGGCCGTCGCCACTCCCAGTCTGGGCAATCGCCAGTGGCCATAGCGCGCGATCTCTTCGATGCTCCACCACCGCCAACCGTCCGGGCCGCGTCCGAGATCGAATGCAGGCCAGGCGATCAGCGCGAGGAGAAGGACGACGACAGCCACCAACCGCCACGGGCGCGTGGTGCGATGCGCTATGGAAATGTCCGACCGCCACATGGCTGCCGAAACATTTCTCAGGCGCGGCAGCATCCACATGAGCAGCGGAGCGCCCAGAACGGCGGTCGCAATCCCCGTCGGGATCTCCTGCGCGAGCGGCGCCAGTTGGACGAGTTCGTCTGCCAGCCAGAGCAATCCGCCGCCGAGAAGCGGGGCCATGACAAGCCGCTCCTTTAGCGTTCTCGCTCCCGCCAGCCGAACGAGCGCCGGCGCGGCGAGACCGATGAAGCCGATCATGCCGACGGTGGCGACGACGAAGGCCGAAAGGGAAACGGCAACGGCGAGCGCACCCGCTTTCGCCCGAATGAGCGACAGCCCGAGGCTTTTGCTGCTTTCCTCCTCCAGGGCCAGAATATTCAGGGGGCGATACAGAAAGGCGGCAACGGCCATGGCCGCCGCGACGCGCGGCAGGAGATAGAGAACGCCTGCCCAGTCGTTCTGGCGAACGACGCCGGTGTTCCAGAGAAAGACGCTGTGCAGCGACTCGAAATGGAACAGCGTGACGACGGCGTTGATCGATCCCGTCGCCATCCCGACGATCATGCCGCCCAGAATGAGCGACAGGGCGGAAAAGCCGCGTCGATAAGCCAGCGCGAACACGATGGCCGTCGCAACGGCCGCGCCGGTGAGCGCCAGCACGTCCCGCCCGTAATCGAGAAACGCCGGAAACCACAGTGTCGCCACCGTCAGCGCCAGTGAAGCGCCTGCCGACACGCCAAGCGTCGTGGGTTCGGCCAGCGGGTTGCGCAGAACCTGCTGGAAGATGACGCCGGCGAAAGCCAGCGCAGCGCCGGCCAGCACGGCGACCACAAGGCGAGGGAGCGCCGCATAGTGAAAAACGACCTGCCGCATGTCCAGCGCTTCGGGATGCGCGATTGCGTTGAGCCACACACGCAGGGGCATCTGTGCGGAGAAGCGAAGCACCGCCAGCACCGCCGCCGCCGTCAGGAGAACGCCGATGAGGATGAAGGGCGCAGATGCCGGAATCGGCGGCGCGACAGCTTTGGGACTCCTCATATCAGCCCGCTTCCCGCCCGGCCGGCAGGCGCTCGCCGAGCAGCGCGACGAGCCTTGTCACGACCGGCACGGAGCCGAACCTTGACAGCGGCGGAAGCTCGACCAACCGCTTCTCCTTGACCGCCGGCAGCGCCTTCCAGAGCGGATTCGACGTCATGACCTTGCGGGCGGCGGACGGGATGGGGCCGATAACGACGAGTTGCGCTTCGGGAACCGCCGCCAATGCGTCGATGCCGGTATGCACGTATCCATAACGCCCGCGCCGCTTGTAAGCGTTTTCAAGACCGATCAGTTCCAGAATTTCATGCTGGGTCCCGCTTTCGCAGAAAATCTGGATGGTCCAGTGATCGATGAAGCTGAACAGAAAAACCGGGCGGTTTTCATGCCGGGAGAGCTTGTTCCGGGTCGCCCGGATAGCCGCGTCGAAACCGGCGAGCAGACGCTCCGCCGTTTCCCGCCGGTCGACCAGATCGGCGAGTTGCAGGAACTCGGCGCGCATGCCCACGAGCGTGCGGGAATCCATGCGATAGGAACGGGAGACATAGAATGGCGCGATTCCCCTGAAACTCGCCCCGACATGACCGAACGGGTATCCGGCCTGACCTTCGTTCAGAATGATCAATGTCGGCCGCAACTGGTCCAGCAGTTCGAAATTGACGTCTTTGGTGCCCAGGCTGATGATGCTTTCCGGGAGTGCGGGGAACTCGGATCTCTGGCGATATTTCTCTTTGCCGAGCATTGCCATGGGCGTTATCCCGATTGACAGCAGCATCGATACCGTCTCGGTATCGAAAACGGCTATCCGCTCCCCCGGAACAATTTTTGCCAAGCCGTTCCGGGTTGAAAAGAGGGCGTGCAGTGACAAGGTGCAGGCGCCGACTGCCCGCTTGAACGCCATGCGACGATTCAGGATTTCGTTCAGCTCGGACATTGTTCGTTGCGGACCGGTCTTTTCTACCAACGATATGTCAGTTGAGCGTTGATGGCCCGCCGGTCTCCATACCAGCAGACATTGCTGGTCGAGTTACAGCTATCGACGAATACCTTGTCGAAGAGATTGCTGACGTTCAGGCTCGCTTCCAATCCCGACAGTTCTCGTCTGGCCATTCCAAAATCATACTTCAGAGCCAGGTCTACGAGCGTCGTCGATGGTATTCTGGATGCGAACTTGCTGTATAATTCTTTCTGCCCGATATACCTGATACCTGCACCAATCGTAAGACCCGTCAGTATCTGGCCTTCGGAGAACGTATAGTCGAGCCATGCGGAAGCGCTATGCTCGGGAACTTCCCACGTCATTCCCTTGTCCTCGTCCAGCTCCGCGGCCTGGTACGTATAGTTAGCCGTAAAATTCAGCTTGTTGGGCAGGCTTACCGTTATACTCGGCGTGACTCCACGCAAGCGAACCTCGCCGATCTGAACCGTGTTGCCCGGCATGCCGGGATCGGAGACCGGATAGTTCTGATAAGCGACATCGAAAGCGGAAAGCTGGACGAAACTCTCCATGCCCGGAGGCTGGTACTTGACGCCAACCTCGAACTGCTCCCCGGTCATAGGGGTAAAAGTTTCACCGTAAATATTGGTTCCGGCAAGCGGCTCAAACGAGGTGGCATAGTTGGCGTAAGGTGTAATCCCGCTGTCAAATACATAGGCAGCGCCCGCGCGCCAGGTAACCGCATCGTCTTTTTGCTCACTCACCACGCCAGTCGTGTGCCTCACAGAATAAGTATCGGCCCAATCCTTTCGAACACCTCCGATCAATCTCCACTTGTCGACACTCACTACGTCCTGCAAGTAAATACCGGTGCGCTCGAAATTTGAGTCCGCGCTTGTCTTGTAGCTTACACCGTAGAAGTTATATGCCCCATACTGCGGATTCCAGGGACTTATCGGGTTTCCCGTACCCGTGGCCCATTTGCGGAAAGAGTCTGAATGAACATGATCAAGGCCAACGATGACGGAATGTTCCGCTGACCATGTATTGAATTTCATCTTGAGCTGGTTATCTATGGAAATTGACCATAGCTTTTCTTTTGTCGCATAGAAATCCCTGCTCAATTTTTCCTGCGCGCCATCCGTCCATTGCCATGTATAAATATAATAATTCTCACCCTTTATGTTGTTGTATTTCAAGTTTTGTCTGAATGAAAATGTTTCATTGAAACGGTGCTCCAGCTCATATCCAAGGAGCACCTGCTCCTTGCTGAAGGTGTCGACATAGGTCTCCCCGCCGTAGAAATCAGTGGGAATGTAGCCCCTTACCGAAGGCAGCAGGGTGCCGATCAACGGCAGGTTGGTCTGGGAGGATTTTGCCGGATCGTAATGGTAAGATCCCAGGAGGGTCAAACGGGTGTCTTCGGTAGGATTCCACGTAAAGGCGGGCGCGACGGCGATGCGCCGGTCCTTGACGTCGTCGACCTGGGTGCCGCTGTTGAGCCCAACAGCCGTCAGACGATAGAGAAAATGGCCGTCATCGTCGATGCTGCCTCCAAAGTCGAACGCGCCGTGCAGGCGTCCGTAACTGCCGGTGCCGATGCTGACCTCACGAACAGGGTCTTTTGTCGGACGTTTCGAGATGAATCCGACTGTTCCGCCCGGAGGAGTGTCTCCTGCCACAAAGGATGCCGGACCGCTGAATATTTCAGCGCGCTCCAGCAGATAGGGGTCGATGACCGACTTCGACATGAAACCGCTGGATCCAATCCTCAATCCATCGAATAGAGGTCGCGCCGTAAATCCTCGAACCAGAATTCCACCGGTTTCATCACGGCGGTCAATGGAACTCGCGCCCACGATAACGCCGGGTGAGTAATTGAAGATCTGTTTCGTTGTCTGCGGCTTCAACGTATCGAGTTGCTTGCGTGTCACAACGGAAACATCGAATGGCGTCTCCACAATCGGCAAATCGATCTTGCTTGTCGTGCGGGCGCGTTCGGCGATGAAGCCGTTTTCCAGCCCGAACGGCCCTTCCTGTTGTCCCTGCACGGTGATCGGATCCAGCACCAGCGACCCGTCTTCGCCGACGGCTCCGTCTGAAACCTGCGCCCGGCTCACCAAAGCCGCGCTTGTGGGGCCGGTGGTGCTGATATGAACGCCGGTGCCGGCGAGCATCGTCTCCAGCGCCTGCGCGGGTGTCATCGTGCCGGAAACGGGGCGCGTCCTGATTGAGCGTGCAAGCTGCGATGAATACCCGACCTGCCAGCCCGTCGCGCGGCTGAAGGCATCGACGGCGGCGGAAAGCGCCTGCGCCGGGATGGAGAACGGCATCGCCTGACCGGCTTGCTGCGTCTGGGCATATGCTTGCGGGGAAGACAGCAGAGCGCCGCAACAGAGTATCGTCGAGCCAAGAAGCAGGACCGCCAGGCGGCGCTTCATTGTTGCGTTCTTCAGGGCAACCGAACCGCCGTTGTCGCCCGCCATCCCCTGTTCAATCATGTCGCCTGACCCTCAAAATCCACCTTCGAGGGCTACCGGCGCACAGCGCGAAAATTCCGCCCTCATGAACAAGGACGCGGAGGGAAGGGCGGCGTCACAAAAAAAGTCGGGCGTTCAGCGCAAGATCAGAATGCCGCCCGGAAGGCGGGTGACGGAAGCCCCCGCCGAGCGTGCGAGCGTATGGATGGCGGCCTCCGCATCGTCGATGCGATAGTTGCCGCTCACCGTGCGGCCGGACACGCGATCCGTCATCACGACGACCGATCCGTCATAGTAGCGCTCAAGATCACCGAGAGCCTGACGGAACGGTCTGTCATAGAAGACGATCCGCCCCTCGCGCCACGCGAGCGTCCGGTCGAGGTCGGCATTGCGGACGGGCGAGAGGCCGGAGGCGGTCGCGACAATCATCTCGCCCGGCTTCAGCATTGCATGCTTCGTCCTGTCGCCTTCGCCGCTCACTTCGACGCTGCCACGTTCAAGCACGACGACATCTCCCTCGCTGTCGGTGCTGACGGCGAAGGCGGTTCCCTTCACCTCGACCTCGGAGAAGCGCCCGGCCACGACGAAAGGGTGTGAAGGATCGTGTCGGACCTCAAAAAAGGCTTCGCCCGCCAGAAGCGAGATGCGGCGGCGGCCGTCCACGAAATCGATGGCGAGCGCGGTAGCGGTGTTCAACGTAACGGTTGAACCGTCGGGCAGGCTAACGGTGTCGCGTTCGCCGGCCGTCGTCCGATAATCCGAGCGCCATTGCAGCAGGAGGGCAGGCGCCTGCTGCCACCCTACGGCAATCAGCAGCATGGCGGCGACAGCGGCGATTCCCGAGATCCATCGGCCGGATCCTTGTTGCGCGGGAACGGAAGCGACAGGAGCCCGCTCGCCAAGGCCAATAAGCTTCGCATCGCGAAGCGTCGCCTTGTGCAGGGAAGGCATCGCGTGCATGCGCGACAGCTTGCCGAACGCCTCCGCCCGCGCCGGATCCGCCTGACGCCAGCGCTCGAACGCGGTCGCCGTTTCGGGATCGTGATCTTCCCGAAGGCGCAGAAACCAGTCGAGCGCCTCGTCCGTTACCGGGTCTGGATGTCTGTAGTCTCCATCAGACCGGGAATCATCTGCCCGCTTCTGTCCCACTCAGGCCATCCGCCATTCGCTCGCTCGGACGCTCTTACTCATGAGACGTTTGACGAATCCCGTTATCACAAAATTCCCCTCGTCCCGGTTTCTGACAGCAGCCCGATTCGAACCCTTGGCGAACATCAACCCTGTTCGATGCGGGCAAGCGCATCCCGGCAGTGCCCCATCACAAGTTTGATGTCGTTATAAACTGTATTACGGGACACGCCTAGATGCCCGGCGATCCGGGCATATGTCCAGCCCTCGAGCTGCGACAGAGCCCAGGCCGTTCGGGCACGGATCGGCAGGTCCCGCAGCGCCTCCTCATACAGGGCCTGGCGCTGGCGCTCCATCAGGCCATCCTCGGCGGAGGGCGCATCCAGAGCGATTTTCTCAATATCTTCTTTTGCGATATCTCCGGCTTCGTACTTGTCCCGGACCTTTTTGCGGCGCTGGTGATCAAGCGCGAGGTTGCGCGCCGTCTGATAGAGCAGACCTTCGATATGCTCGATCGGCCGGGCTTCGATCACCTTCTGCGCCCGCATGTAAGTCTCCTGCGTGACATCCTCCGCCGCCTGCGGATCGCGGACGATCCGCATCACGCTCCACATCAGGGATTTGCGGGTTTTCAGGAAGATGTCGGTCAGGGCCACGTCCAATCGGCTACCCCTCCAGCGCTGTTCCAGGGTGCGAGCGCAGAAAGGCGCATGCAGGCGTCCGGCCGGAGGAAAAACGGACGGTCACGGCCCATGCGGCACTTTTTGCTCGTTCGGTTCCCAAGGTCGGCGCACATCCACACGGGAGGTTTTTCCGAGTTCGCGGAATCGGAAAAAACCTCTGCGACTATTCAATTTGCGGCGAATTCCGATCGATCAGCCGATACCGCCCGATTAGAAAAACGCTCTCGCGTCACCCACCTCGCAGGCGGTCGATCATTCAGTAGCAGATGGAAATTGACTTGCAACTGCAATGAATTAGAATGAATCTAGAAACCTGCTTCCATTCGTGCTCGAAAGGCCGGTCCCTGATAATCGGCAGGTGCTGACGGGCGAGGCGGTGGCTGCCGACGTGCCGCCGCAGTTTTGGCCGAAGGTATGGCCTGCCGCCGAATGGGGCAAGAACAGCGGTCACGTTGCGCAGCCCGTATCCCGATGGGATTGGCCGGGGCGTTGCGGTTGGCGCGGCATCTTGCCCGCCAGCCCGCGACGAAGGGACGTTCCCCGCAGGTCAGAGTTGCGCGCCTTTTGCCGTCCATGCCGCCATCTCGCCATCAGCGATCGTCAGTGACACCCGCCAATGGTCGCTGCGGCGCAGAATGTAGACATGCTCCCACTCGGCAACGAGTCCGCCGCCTTCGCCGCACATCCGATATGCCACGCGAGCCTGCGCGACGTTCGGAAATAGTTCGGTCGCGGAAAGCAGTTCTCCCTCGGGCCGGACGACGCCTTGCTGTCGGTAGAAATCCATCAGCGTCACGCAATGGCCGCGAAACGCCCGCCTCTCCATAGCGAAGTTGCCGGCCGGCGACGGGAACAGCCCAACCGTATCCCATAATTCGCTGACCGCATCGGCATCGCTGCGGGCGAACGCATTGACATATCCGGCAAAGAACTCCGCGATTTCCTCATGAAAGGTCATGTTCGTCCTGGCTCATAATCGAGTTTGCTTATTCAGGCCGCAGCGATCTCTGCGAGGCGGACGTTTGCTTCGACAAGCTGCGCCTTGACGATATCGTTAAAAGCCATCGTGGGATTAGCTTCCGCGAGCATCCCGATCTTCATCCAGAACTCAGCCTGCGCGTTGATGGACCGGCACATAACCGCACTGGCCCGACGAGCTTCCTCGTGCAGCTTGTCATCAATCTTCACAATGCCCATCCAACGTCTCCACCTGGAGCGACCATATGAATCGTATATAGACCATATGGTTTCCGGTCAATGGCGGGCGAGGTCACACCCGTGGGATAAAGCGTTTTCAAGCAAAGCGGATACCGGTTTGCGTGAAGAAAACGCGTAAAATCAAAATCCTGAAGCATTTCGACGTTTCAACGAAATGTCGAAATGCTTTAGCCTTGGCCACGCGGACCGCCAGGCACGGGCATAAAGCCTCGCTTCTACCGATTGACATTCGGAATCTCACGGGCACGGTTCGGCTTTCGCTACGGCTGCCCATGACCCGCCCGATGGCGACGGGCTCCGGGTTTCCGTTTCTATCAATGCATCGGGTAAGAAGGACGCCGGGATCAGATACGCGCTTCCGCAAGATGCACGAGCTGGGCGCCCGCCTCATAGAACGCCGAGCGGAGGCCGCGCCCGGTAACGGGCGAGGGCGCGACGACCGGCAGCGGCAACGCGCGCTCGTCAATCTCTCCCATAAGCAGGGAGGCGAGGATGCGGCCGAAGACGGTGCCCGGCGCAATCCCGCGTCCGTTGTAACCGCAGACCGTGTAGACGCCCTCATCGAGCCGATGGAAGCGCGGCAGGTTGTCCGAGGTCATGCCGATCTGGCCATACCACTCATGCTCGAAATGGACGTCGCCGATCTGCGGAAAGAGCATTCGCATCGTCCTCTTCGCCCAGTCGCGGTGGATGCTCACACCGGTGTTGCGCAGCGCCCCCACGGAGCCGAAAACCAGCCGGTTCGCGGCATCGAAGCGGAAGGACAGCAGCACTTCCTTGGTGTCCCAAACCCCTTGGCGGCCGGGCAGGATGGAGCGGGCGACGTTGTCGGACAGCGGCGGCGTCGCCAGATTGAAATAGGGCAGCATGACCTGCTCGTGTGCGATATCCTCCATCAGATGCCGCGTATAGGCATCGGTGGCGAAAACCACCTGACGCGCGAGGACGGAGCCGCGCGGGGTGCGGATGCGCCAGCCACTGCCATCGCGTTCGAGCCCGATTGCCGGGGATTGGGTGAATATCCGCGCGCCCCGCAGTTGCGCGGCGCGGGCCAACCCCCGGGCATAGGCGAGCGGCTGGATGGTGCCGGCCCGGCGGTCGAGCAGCGCGCCTTCGTAGAAGCTCGTGCCCAGCATGGCGGCCGCGTCGGCCTTGCCGAGCAACTCCACCGAGGCGCCGCGCGTCTGCCATTGCCGCGCGCGCTCGGCGAGTTCGGCGAAGCCCTTGTGCCCGACCCCGGCATGCAGCGTGCCGACCGGGTTGGCCTCGCAGGCAATGTCGTAACGCCGCACGATCTCCCAGACGATGCTTGGGCCATCGCCCAGCAAGTCGATCAGGCGGTTGCCGTAATCGTCGCCGAGGGTGGTGATGAGTTCCTCGGGCATCACCCACATTCCGGCATTGACCAGCCCGACATTGCGTCCCGCGCCGCCGAATCCGATCTCGACAGCCTCCAGCACGATGGAGCCTGTTCCGCGCTCACCCAGATGCAGCGCGGTCGACAGGCCCGTGTAGCCGGCACCGATCACGGCCACATCAGTTGAAATGTCGGCTTCGAGTGTGGTCGTTGCCGGCGCGGCCGGAGCGCTCTTTTCCCACAGGCCGTGAGAGCGGGGATCGTTCAGCATGGTCACCTCTGGCAAGGGCGCCACTTTCGGGAGGGCGCAATGATTATGCAGCTTTCTTCCGGCAGATCGGCACGCTAGGATAACGAGCGTTATTCACGATCTCATACCGAACCGGAATGCCCATCCGCGCCCCCCGCCGTTTTCTGCCTTCGCTGCCGCTGTTGGCGGCATTCGAGGCCGCCGCGCGAACCGGTTCCATCACGCAGGCCGCGATAGAGCTTTCCCTGACGCAATCCGCCGTGTCGCGGCAGATCAAGGCGCTTGAGGGGCAATTGGGGGTCGAGCTTTTCATTCGGGAGAAGCAGAAAATCCGGCTGACCCTGGGCGGGCAGACCTACGCGCGGGAAATCCGCGATGCGTTGCAGAAGATCTCGAACGCATCGCTCAATCTGCGGGCCCATCCCGGCGGCGGAGCGCTGACGCTTGCCGTGCCGCCGACCTTCGGCGCCCGCTGGCTGACACCCCGGCTGCCGGCGTTCGTGAGTCGCTACCCCGATGTCATGCTGAACATGCTCAGCCGCCTGAGCCAATTCGATTTCAAGCAGGATGTCATCGACGCGGCCATTTACTTCGGCACGCCCTATTGGCCGGGAATCGAGATGGTTCTTCTGCGCACGGAAACCATGATCCCCGTATGCTCGCCCGGGCTCGCGGCGCGCTACGGCTTCCGCAGGGCGGCGGACCTGCGTCGCGCGCCCCTGTTGCACCTGACCACGCGCCCGGACGCATGGGAGCGGTGGCTGAGCGCCAACGGCGTCGACGACCGGGCGGTGCATGGCATGTTGTTCGACCAGTTCAGCAACCTGCTGGCCGCCGCCGTCGCCGGGCTCGGCATCGCTCTCGTCCCCGATTTTCTGTGCGAGAGCGAACTTGAGAGCGGCGGGATGGTCGAGGCGCTGCCGCTGCCGTTTCAAAGCGGTGAGGCGTATTATTTGTGCTGGCCGGAAGAGCGCGCCTCCCACGGGCCGCTGCTCCTGTTCCGCGACTGGCTGCTCGCGGAAACCGCCGCCTACAGGTGATCGTTCCGGCGCGTTCATTCCCTGCGGTCATCAAGTCAGACGCATTCCTTGATACTCAAGCATAGGCATCATCCTCCACTTTCGAGCGCACGCATCGCCCCGTTGTCGATCCATCGGGCCGGGCCAATCAAGACGGGCGCCGCCGGATATTCCGCGCACGGGGCCGCATAACGCAGAGGGTGAGACATGTCGATTATCGGGAAATTTGGCATCGGGAAGTTTTGTGCCGGCATTCTGGTCGCCGCAGGTCTTGCGACAGGTTTCGCCATGCCAGCCGCCGCGCAGGACGCCGCGAGTTGGGAGCGGGTGCAGAAGTCCGGCGTCCTGCGCTGCGGCGCCGCCGTTTATCCGCCGTTCGTCAGCTTCGATCCGCTGACCAAGGAATATTCGGGCCTTTTCGCAGACCTGTGCCGCCTCTATGCGGAGAACGTGCTGGGTGTCCGCGCCCAGTTCGTGGACACGACGTGGGACAATATCGTGGCGGGCCTGCAAGCCGGCCGCTGGGATCTGGCGCTGGCGCTCAACCATACGCCGCAGCGGGCGTTGGCGGTCGGATTTTCCGAGGCCGCGATCGCCGACCAGATTTCTCTCGCCTTCCGCGTCGGCAACAACAAATTTCCCGCCAAACCCACCGGTTTCGCGGATTTCGACGTTGACGGCGCCACCGTCATCGTGACCTCCGGCACCTACATGGACCGCGCCGTCACCGCCCTCGCGAAGAAGGCGAAGATCCTGCGCCTGCCTTCCGGCGACGAATCGCGCCTTGCGCTGATGTCCGGGCGCGGCGACGTGCTGGCCGATCCGATCGATTCCAACCTCGTTTATGTCGCATCGAACAAGGATTGGGCTACCCACATCGTTCCCGAGCCCGCCGTCTCGCGCCAGGGCATGGGCTTCGGTGTCCATCGCTCGATGTCCTTCCAGGACATGCAATCGCTGAACATCTTCCTGGAAGAGCTTCGCGCGACCGGCAAGATCGACGAATTGCTCAAGACAGCCGTGCAGAAGATTCTCGAAGAGAACAAGTAAGTTCTCCCACTCCATTCCCAGAATGCGATCTTGAGCGCCTGCCCCCGTCCCTGAACGGACGGGGAGCCGGAGCGCGCACGCCGGAGCAAGCGATGAACGCAGTCCAGCCTCTCGTGCAGATGAGAGACGTTCACAAGAACTACGGTACCCTCAAGGTGCTGTCGGGCATCGATTTCGACATGCGGCCGGGCGATCGGCTGGTGGTCATCGGGCCTTCGGGAGGCGGCAAATCCACGCTCCTGCGGATCATGATGGGGCTCGAGGACATTGCCCGGGGCGAGATCGACCTGCTCGGCAGGCGCTACATCACGGGCGATCCTCGTCCCGGATGCACGAAGATCGACGTTGCGCTGCGCAAGCAGGTCGGCATGGTGTTCCAGCACTATACGCTGTTCCCGCATCTGACGATCCTGGGCAACCTGACGCTGGCGGCGATCAAGACGCGCGGCATGGCGACATCGGATGCGCGCGACAAGGCGATGCAGTTCCTCAAGCGGCTGGGCCTCGACCAGAAGGCGCAGAACTATCCCAGCCAGCTCTCGGGCGGCCAGAAACAGCGCGTGGCGATTGCCCGCGCGCTGATGCTCGACCCCAAGCTCATGCTGTTCGACGAGGTGACATCGGCCCTCGACCCGGAACTGGTGGCCGAGGTGGAGCAACTGATGCTGGAGCTTGCCGAGCAGCGGATGCCGATGATGCTGGTGACTCATGACATGTGGTTCGCCAGGAACATCGCCAGCCGCGTCATTTTCTGCGCCGGCGGCGTGGTGGTGGAGGACGGCCCGCCCGAGCAGGTTCTCGGCGATCCGGTGAATCCCCGCACGCGGGAGTTCATCGAGCGCGTCTTCCATATCAAGACCTGAGGCGCGTCATGAATTATCAATTCCAGTTTCACTATGTGCAACAGGCATGGCCGCAGTTGCTGGAAGGGCTGCAAGTCACAGTCCAGTTGACGGCGATCGCCAATGTCATCGCCCTGACGCTGGGTTTCGGGATCGCGCTGCTGGTTCTGTCGAAGTACCGGCTCGTGCGGGTGCCCTTCATGCTGCTGATCGAGTTCTTCCGCTGCACGCCGGTTCTGGTGCAGATCCTGTGGTTTTTTTACTGCGTGCCGATCCTTTTCGGCATCTACATCGAGCCGTTGCCGATGGGCATTCTGGCGCTGGGGCTGAATCTTGCCTGCTTCAATGCCGAAGCCTATCGCGCCGCCATCCAGTCCGTGCCGCGCGAGCAGGTCGATGCCGGTGTCGCGCTCGGTTTCTCGCCGATGCAGCGCATCCGTTATGTGGTCTTTCCGCATGCCTTCCGCGCCGCGTTGCCAGTCCTGATCACCAACGGGATCACGCTGTTCCAGCAATCGGCGCTGGTCGCGCTCGTGGCGCTCACCGACCTGATGTATGTCGGCAAGCAGGTGGCAACCCAGACTTACCGGCCGATCGAAACCTACACGGTCGTCGCGCTGATCTATTTTGCCATCGCTTTCCCCGTTTCGCGCATCGCAGCCTGGATCGAGCACCGTCTCGATACCGCGCGGGCCTGAGGAACTGCGCCATGAACATCAATTTCTCGTTCCTTGCCCGCTACTGGGAAGCTTTTCTGCTGGGCCTCGGCGTGACGCTGGAACTGACGCTGATCGCCTTCGCCTTCGGGGTCGTGTGGGGCTTCGTGCTGGCGCTGTTGCGGGGCGCGCCCTTCGCGCCCGTCCGCTGGCTGGCGGCGGTTTACGTCGAATTCTTCCGCGGCACGCCGCTGCTGATCCAGATTTTCTGGATCTTCTACTGCATGCCGATCTTTCTTGGCACGGATCTATCGAACTTCACCGCGGCCGTGGCGTGTCTCGCGCTTTATGGCGGCGCGATCATGTCCGAGACGTTCCGCGCCGGCATGAAATCCGTCAGTCGCGACCAGTACCAGGCTTGCCACGCCCTCGGCCTCAGCCCCTGGACGCGCACGATCCATGTCGTCTTGCCACAGGCCGCCCTGCGTTCGATTCCCGTGCTGCTGTCGAACGGGGTCGGCATTTTCAAGGAAAGTTCGCTCGTCTCGGCCATCGGCATGGCGGAACTGATGTTCGTCGGCACCACGATCTCGAACCGCACGGGACGCCCGGTCGAGGTCTTCACGATGGTCGCGCTGATCTATTTCATCGTCGCCTTTCCCCTGACGCGCGTGGTGACGTGGCTCGAGAAGCGCATTCTCCGGCGGTTCGCAATCTGACATCGAGGTTTTTCATGTACAAGACCGGCCGCAAGACGCAGTCCTGGTATGGTGAGAGCATCGGCATCCTGATCCTCGATGCAGCCTATCCCTGCATTCCGGGGAATGTCGGCAACGCGACGAGCTATCCCTTCCCGGTGCGTTATCATGAGGTGGAGGGCGCCTCGATCGACAGGCTGCTCAACCAGTCCGATCCGTCGCTGGTCACGCCTTTCATCAAGGGCGCGCTGGCCTTACAGGCCCGCGGCGTCAAGGCGGTGACCGGCGCCTGCGGGTTCATGGCAATCTTCCAGCAGGAGGTGGCGTCGGCGCTGGAGATCCCGGTCTTTCTGTCGTCGCTTCTGCAAATACCCTTCATGGTGCAGATTACCGGCCGTCCCGCCGGCGTGATCACCGCCAATGCCGAAAGGCTGACGACGGCTCATTTTCGCGCCTGCGGCATCGCCGCCGAAACCCCTGTCCATATCGCGGGCATGGAGCAACAGCCGGAGTTCCGCAGCGCGATCCTCGAAGAAAAGGGCACGCTCGATTCCGCGCTGATCGAGCAGGAAGCTTGCGCGGTGGCCTCCGCCCTGGTCGAGCGCCATCCCGACATCGGCGCGATCCTGCTGGAATGCTCCGATCTGCCGCCCTATGCGCAGGCGGTGCAGCGCGTCACCGGGCTTCCCGTCTTCGACTTCAACACCATGATCGCCAGCGTCGAACGCGCCGTGGTGGCGCGGGATTATCGGGGCGCGATGTAAGACGCTTCCTCCCGGTTGAAAGTTCATTCCGCTCCGGCATCAAGTCAGTCTGATTCCGCCAACGTCATAACGGTTCCGATATGTTAGGGTCGAGACTCAACGCAACCAGCATGTGACGAGCGCCGCGAGGCATAGAGAAGCGAGATAGTTTCTGGCCAGCTTGTCGTATCTGGTTGCGATGCGCCTGAAATCCTTGAGGCGGCAGAACATG